>DHGW01000011.1:0-15737 GCA_002402965.1 Bacteroidales bacterium UBA4788 | reverse complement strand
ACCCTTGCCTTGATGACCTCAAAACCCTTCTCACTCGACATGCCGAGAACCATGCCGCGACGCCCCTGAAGGTCACTGATCACATCACCCATACGGTCTGACGGAACCATGATCTCAACATCGTAGACGGGCTCGAGAATCTTCGGACTGGCGTTCTTGAAGGCGGTACTGAAGGCGTTACGGCCTGCCAGGCGGAATGAAATTTCGTTTGAGTCAACGGGGTGCATCTTGCCGTCGTAGACATAAACCCTGATGTCGCGGGCATAGGATCCGGTGAGAGGACCAACCTCCATCTTCTCCATTATACCCTTGAGAATAGCAGGCATGAAACGTGCGTCAATGGAGCCGCCCACTATACAGTTCATGTATATGAGCTTACCACCCCACGGGAGTTCAATCTCCTCCTTGTCGCGGTTGGCCAGCTTGACATCCTTGCCGGCAATCTTCATCATCGTCTTGGCTTCCGAACCCTCTTCATAAGGTTCGATGATCATATGTACTTCACCGAACTGACCGGCACCGCCCGACTGTTTTTTGTGACGGTAATCGGCCTGCGCGGATTTGGTGATTGTCTCACGGTAAGGAATCTTTGGCGCAAGGAACTGCGTTTCGATCTTATAAATATTGTCAAGGTGCCACTTCATGATATTGAGATGGTATTCACCCTGACCGTGTATGATTATCTGCTTGAGTTCCTTGGAGTACTCAACTATGATTGTCGGGTCCTCCTGGTGCATGCGGTTGAGTGACTCGCCCATCTTCTCCTCATCGCTCTCGCTGAGAGGTTTGATGGCAGTGCGGTACTTGGGCTCGGGGAACCTCATGCTCTCATAGGTCCAGTCGTTGCCCGGGGCATTGAGTGTATGGTTTGTCTTGGTGTTCTTCAGTTTCACGAAGCCGCCGATGTCGCCAGCCTGTATCTCGGGGATGCGTGTGCGGTTCTTTCCGGCGCATGCGAAGATCTGAGACAGTCGCTCCTTGGTTCCGTTACTGGTGTTGACAACGTCAAAGTTCTCGCTGACCTTGCCTGACATCACCCTGAAATAGTTGATCTCGCCGATGTGCTCCTCGAGGGTTGTCTTGAAGATGAAAACCGATGCCGGGCCAGCCGGATTGCATACCACCTCGTTGCCCTTTGAGTTCTTTACTGCCGGCATATCTGCGGGTGAAGGGGCGGAGACAGCCACGAAATCGAGCAGCCTGTCAACGCCTACGTTTCCCTTTGCGGAGATGCAGAATACCGGGAAGATGCCTCTCTTCAGCAGTCCCTGACGCAGTCCGCGGCCAATCTCTTCTTCAGTGAGCTTGTCATTGGCAAAGAAGAGTTCCATCAGCGCCTCGTCGCTCTCGGCCACTTTTTCCGTGAGGGCTGCATGCAGCTCGTCGGCCCTATCCTTATGTTCCGCAGGTATGTCAAGCACTTCGGCCTTGCCTCCGTCCTTACCGTAGCGAAGCATTTTCATGCTGATGACGTCAATGATTGTGTTGAAGCCCAAACCCTCGTTCACCGGGAACTGTGCAAGGGTGACATTGCTGCCGAAGCGCTCAGACAGCATCTCAACCGTCTTTTCAAAGTTAGCCTTCTCATGGTCAAGGCCATTGACGGCAATTATGAGTGGCTTGTGGAACTTATCGGCATGCCTGAAGTGAATCTCGGTACCCACCTCAACGCCGTTCTGCACGTTGATCACCAGCATAGCTGTGTCAGCAGCGTACATTGAAGAGATCACCCCGCCGGAGAAATCGTCAAGGCCCGGGGTGTCAAGAATATTTATCTTCTTGTCCCTGAACTCTGCATAAAGCACTGTTGAATAAATGGAGTTGCGGTTCTCCTGCTCAATCGGTTTGTAGTCTGAGACGGTGTTCTTTGCTTCTACTGTACCCCGTCTCTCAATAACCCCGCCGTTGAAAAGCATTGCTTCCGCGAGAGTCGTCTTTCCTGAGCCCGAGTTTCCCAGCAGAGCAATGTTCCTTAGGTGGTCTGTTGAGTATGTCTTCATCTTCGGATGTTGTTAATATATAATATGGTGTAATTCGTCAGTATGGGAGCGCAAAAATAACAAATTTTCAAAAGATTGCATATAAAGTGATGGCTGTTTGAAAAATAATTACTTTCTTTGCGGCGGTTTTTTGAAAACAGGAGTACCGGTCACTTCGTCAATCTGTAAGTATACAAAAGTTGTCGGAAGGAGGGGTCGGGAAGAAAATCCTGGAATAACTTACAAACCATAAGTTACATCTTCAGAAGACTTTGATCCGGGGCGCGGAGGCGGCCTGTCGCTGTAATGACGGCCGGAATGTGCAACGGATAATATGAGCCCCTTCGCGCCTTTTGCGCGGTGGTAAGTGAGAAACAGATTTTTTGCATAAGAGAATAAAAAAGGAAAATTAATTAAAAGAGAATTATGCCAACAATTCAGCAGTTAGTTAGAAAAGGCCGCAAGAAGCTGGTAGACAAGAGTAAGGCACCTGCTCTTGACTCATGCCCGCAGCGCAGGGGAGTATGTGTTCGCGTATATACTACCACGCCAAAGAAACCTAACTCAGCCATGAGAAAAGTTGCCAGGGTAAGGCTGACCAACCAGAAGGAGGTCAACGCCTATATCCCGGGTGAAGGACACAACCTGCAGGAGCACTCCATAGTACTTATCAGGGGCGGCAGGGTAAAAGACCTTCCGGGCGTCCGCTACCACCTGGTCCGTGGCGCTCTAGATACATCCGGTGTTGATGGCCGCAGACAGAGACGGTCAAAATACGGAGCAAAAAGACCAAAGAAGTAACAGTTAAAGGATTCACAATATGAGAAAGGCAAAACCAAAGAAGAGGATCCTCTTACCGGACCCGAAATTCAACGATCCGTACGTTACCCGTTTCATCAATAACCTGATGTACGATGGTAAAAAGACCGTTGCCTTCAGGATTTTTTACGACTCACTTGACATAGTGGCTGACAAGATGAAGAATGCAGAGAAGAGTCCGCTCGAGATCTGGAAACAGGCACTTGACAATATCACCCCGCATGTTGAGGTGAAAAGCCGCAGGGTAGGTGGTGCCACATTCCAGGTACCCCTCGAGATACGCCCTGACCGCAAGGTGAGCATAAGCATGAAGAACCTTATTCTCTTCGCACGCAAGCGTACCGGCCGGAGCATGGCTGACAAGCTTGCCGCCGAGGTGATGGCCGCCTACAATAATGAGGGCGGAGCCTATAAGAAAAAGGAAGATACTCACCGTATGGCAGAGGCCAACAAGGCCTTCGCTCATTTCCGGTTCTGATCAGACTGACGCGTGGTTAACCAGCAGCCCAAGATGAACATCGATCTCAGATATACCAGGAATATTGGCATTATGGCCCACATTGATGCCGGGAAGACTACCACTTCCGAGCGCATCCTCTATTACACGGGCCGTGTACACCGCATCGGCGAAGTCGATTCCGGTAATGCCACTATGGACTGGATGGTGCAGGAGCAGGAGAGAGGGATCACAATCACTTCGGCAGCCACAACCACCTTCTGGAAATACAGGGATCAGCTCTACAAGATCAACCTCATTGACACTCCGGGTCACGTTGACTTCACAGTCGAGGTGGAGAGGTCGTTGCGCGTGCTTGACGGCGCCGTGGCGGTCTTCTGTGCCGTGGGTGGCGTTGAGCCGCAGAGCGAAACCGTATGGCGTCAGGCCGACAAATACAGTGTGCCGCGCATCGCGTTCGTCAACAAGATGGACCGTCCCGGCGCTGACTTTCACGGTGTGGTGCAGCAGATGATTGACAAGCTCGGGGCTCACCCGGTACCTGTCCAGATACCTATCGGCTCAGAGGATAATTTCTCGGGACTCATCGACCTGATTGAGATGAATGCCATCATCTTTGAGGATGGCGCTGATCCGCTTCAGAACTACACCATAAAGCCGATACCTGATTTCATGCAGGAGGAGGCCGCTGAGTGGAGGATGAAACTGGTTGAGGCATGCGCCGAGATGGATGACTCCATCCTGGAGCGTTACCTCGATGACCATGAGAGCATCACTGCTGATGAACTCATGTCAGTGCTTCGCAGGGAGACTGTAGAGGGAGTTATAGTCCCGGTCTTCTGCGGCGCCGCATTCAAAAACAAGGGCGTACAGCGCCTCCTCAACGGGGTGATCGCCTACCTCCCTTCGCCGATGGATGTCGGGTCCGTGAAGGGCCATGATCCTCGCGACGAGAAGGAGATAACGCGCAATCCCGATATTGATGAGCCCTTCGCTGCCCTCGCCTTTAAAATAGCTACCGATCCGTACATGGGAAGACTGGTCTTCATGAGAGTCTATTCAGGGACACTCAACGGAGGCGATACAGTGCTGAACGTCAGGACCGGCAAGAGGGAGAGGATCAACCGCCTCTTCCAGATGCATGCAAACAAGCAGAATCCGATAGAAACCGTCTATGCAGGTGACATCTGTGCAGGCGTCGGGTTCAAGGACCTTAAGACAGGAGACACTCTCTGTGCCATCAATAAGCCTATCGTGCTCGAGTCAATGGAGTTTCCGGAACCGGTTATCTGGATTGCCATTGAGCCGAAGACGCAGGCTGATATTGACCGTCTGGGCGCTGCACTCGGCAAACTGGCCGAGGAGGATCCCACCTTCAGGGTGAAGACCGATCCTGACAGCGGACAGACAGTCATAAGCGGCATGGGTGAGCTGCATCTTGAAATTCTTATTGACCGTCTTAAGAGAGAGTTCAGTGTTGAATGCAACCAGGGCAGACCCCAGGTGGCATACAAGGAGGCCGTCACGACATCCTACACGCACAGGGAGCTCTTCAGGAAACAGACAGGCGGCAGGGGTAAATTCGCGGATATAACCGTGGAGATCATGCCTGCCGACGACGGTGTTCCCGGACTGACCTTCGTGAATGAGATCAGGGGAGGCAACGTGCCCAGGGAATTTATCCCTTCAGTGGAAAAGGGATTCCGCGAGGCAATGCAGAACGGCCCGCTGGCCGGCTTCCCGCTTGACAGCCTAAAGGTTATCCTCAAAGACGGTTCGTACCATAACGTTGACTCTGACTCGCTGTCGTTCGAGATAGCAGCCAGGCAGGCCTTCCGCCATGCGGCGGGAAAATGCCGCCCGGTACTGCTCGAGCCGGTGATGAACGCCGAAGTCGTTACCCCCGAAGAATACGTGGGTGACGTCGTGGGCGACTTCAACAAGCGCAGGGGCAAGGTGGAAGGTATGGAATCGAAAGCAGGTGCAAGGGTAATTAAAGCAAAAGTACCTCTGGCAGAAAACTTCGGATACGTTACAGTACTGCGTACCCTTACCTCCGGCAGGGCTACATCTACGATGGAGTTCTCGCACTTTGAAGAGGTGCCTGCAGAATTAGCGAAGAAAATTATTGAAGTAACAACAGGAAAAATTCTTTAAAAGAGATGAGTCAGAAAATCCGCATCAAACTGAAGTCTTACGATCACAACCTGGTCGACAAGTCGGCCGAGAAGATTGTCAAGACAGTCAAATCGACGGGTGCAGTTGTCAGCGGTCCCATACCGTTGCCCACCCATAAGAAAATCTATACGGTGCTCCGTTCACCGTTCGTCAACAAGAAATCAAGAGAGCAGTTCGAACTGTCATCGTACAAGCGCCTGCTTGACATATACAGTTCAACACCCAAAACCATCGATGCTCTGATGAAACTTGAGCTGCCCAGCGGAGTTGAAGTGGAAATTAAAGTGTGAAACCGGAAAAATACTGAATTATGCAGGGATTAATAGGAAAAAAGGTTGGAATGACATCTGTCTTCGACGAGGACGGTAAGAGCATTCCATGCACAGTTCTGGAAGTGGGCCCGTGTGTTGTTTCACAGGTCAAGACTGTGGAGACTGACGGTTATGCGGCTTTGCAGCTTAGTTTCGACGATAAGAAGGAAAAGGCAAGCAATAAGGCTGAGATAGGACATTTCAAACAGGCAGGCTCCGGCCCCAAGAGAAAAATTGCCGAGTTCTCGGGATTTGAGGATGGTAAATACAAGAGAGGCGACGTCATCACTGTCGATCTCTTCAATGATGATACATTTCTTGATGTGAGAGGCTGGACCAAAGGCAAGGGATTCCAGGGCGTCATCAAGCGTCACGGTTTCGGCGGCGTTGGCGGAACAACCCACGGTCAGCACAACAGGCTCAGGGCCCCGGGTTCAGTGGGCGCCTCATCATGGCCTTCAAGAGTCATGCCCGGCATGCGCATGGCAGGACAGACCGGAGGAAGACAGCAGGAAACAGAACTCAGGATTGTGAAGATCATGCCAGAATCAAACCTGCTGCTTGTCAAGGGAGCCGTCCCCGGCCCCAAAGGTGGTTACGTAATAATAACAAAGTAATGGAAATAGCAGTATTTAACATAGAAGGCAAAGAGACCGGAAGAAAGGTCACCCTGGATGAAACCATCTTCGGCATTGAACCCAATGACCACGCTATTTACCTTGATACCAAACAGTATCTGGCCGGCCAGAGGCAGGGAACTCATAAAGCCAAGGAACGCGCAGAGGTCACGGGCAGCACACGCAAGCTCAAGAGACAGAAAGGCACCGGAACGGCACGCTTCGGCAGCATCAAGAACCCTGAATTCCGAGGTGGCGGCCGTATCTTCGGCCCCAGACCCAGATTCTACGGATTCAAGCTCAATAAAAAGGTAAAACAGCTGGCAAGAAAATCGGCCCTTTCATACAAGGCCAGAGAGAACAAAATCATAGTCCTTGAAGACTTCTCACTGGAGGCTCCGAAGACTTCAAAAATGGCCGGGATGAGCGCAAACCTCAACCTTGCCAAGAAAAATTCGCTCATTGTTTTACCGGAACAAAATAAAAACATATATTTGTCATCTCGAAATTTGCAGGGAGTTGAAGTTGTAACTATCAGTGATTTAAATACTTACAATATTATGAAAGCTTCAACTCTAGTGCTGACGGAGAGCGCAGTTGATGTTTTACAGTCAACTATATAAACCAGGAGCAGAGTTATGGAAATATTGATTAAACCCATAGTGACCGAAAAGATGTCCAGTCAGGGCGAAGCCTTCAACAGGTATGGTTTCCTGGTGGTACGTACGGCCAACAAGCTGCAGATCAAGAAGGCAGTGGAGGAACTTTACGGCGTGAACGTTGAGTCAGTGAACACCCTCAACTACGGTGGCAAGACCAAGACCCGCTATACCAAATCAGGTATGATGAAGGGCCGGGCAGCAGCAACAAAGAAGGCTGTTGTCACCCTCGCCAAAGGAGAGACAATTGATTTTTACAGCAACATCTAATATATTATGGCAGTCAGAAAGATCAAGCCTGTAACACCAGGTCAGAGACATAAGATCGCGAGTACCTTTGAGGAGGTTACCCGTGACACGCCGGAGAAATCCTTGCTCGCGCCGCTTAAGAAGTCAGGGGGAAGGAACGTTGATGGCAGGCGGACCATGAGGTACATTGGCGGCGGCCACAAGAAGATGTACCGGGTGATCGATTTCCAGAGGACCAAGGACGGCGTTGCCGCGAAGGTCACATCGATCGAATACGATCCGAACCGTTCGGCACGTATTGCTCTTCTCACCTATGCTGACGGAGAGAAGCGTTATATCATCGCCCCCAACGGCCTGAAGGTCGGCCAGGAGCTCATGTCAGGAAAGACGGCAGCGCCGGAGGTTGGCAACACTCTCCTTCTTGAAGACATTCCTCTCGGTACCATAATTCACAACATCGAGCTGAAGCCTGGCAGGGGTGCAGCGATGGCCCGCAGTGCAGGCACTTTTGCACAGCTGGCTGCCCGTGACGGCAAGTATGCAATCATCAAGCTCCCCTCGGGTGAGACCAGGATGGTGCTTACCTCATGCCGCGCAACAATAGGAACCGTTTCGAACACTGACCACAATCAGGAGATATCCGGTAAGGCAGGCCGCAAGCGCTGGCTTGGCCGCAGGCCCAGGACCAGGGGCGTTGCAATGAACCCGGTTGACCATCCCATGGGTGGTGGTGAGGGAAGAGCCTCAGGAGGCCACCCGCGCTCACGCAGCGGTATGCCCGCCAAAGGTTTCAAGACCAGGAGCAAGGTCAAGTATTCGAACAAGCATATTATTGAAAGAAGGAAAAAATAGTTGATACGATGAGCAGATCCATTAAAAAAGGCCCCTTCATCGATCTCCACCTGGGCAAAAAGGTGGATACAATGAATGATAGCGGAAAGAAAACTGTGATCAAGACCTGGTCAAGAAGATCAGTTATTTCTCCCGACTTCGTGGGACACACACTGGCAGTGCATAACGGAAACAAATTCATACCTGTTTACATTACCGAGAACATGGTTGGTCATAAGCTGGGTGAGTTTGCCCCTACCCGCACCTTCCGCGGTCATGGTGGGAAACAGAAATAGGTAATTTTCCATAAAAACTGAAAAAGAATCAGAAATGGGTGCAAGAAAAAGAATAAGCGCAGGCGTCAGGAAGGAAGCCGTAAAAGAGAGGACTCAGGCCGTTCTTCGCAATGTCCCGACCTCCCCGCGCAAGATGAGGCTGGTTACCGATCTTATCCGGAACCAGGAAGTGAACAGGGCTCTTGATATCCTCAAGTTCAGCAAGCAGGAGGCATCACGCAGGGTGGAGAAGCTTCTCCTCTCGGCCATCGCCAACTGGCAGGCCAAGAACGAGGGTCAACGCCTTGAGGACAGCAACCTCTACGTGAAAGAGGTAAAGGTAGACGGCGGCCGCATTCTGCGCCGTATCCGGCCTGCCCCCCAGGGAAGGGCTTACCGTATCCGCAAGAGATCAAACCATGTAACCCTTGTGCTGGGTAGCAGGAAACAGGAAGTTGAAAATATTTCAGAGTAAACAATGGGACAAAAAGTTAATCCGATAGGCAACAGAGTAGGAATCATCAAGGGATGGGACTCTAACTGGTATGGTGGCAATGACTTCTCAGGGAAGCTCGTTGAAGACACCAGGATCAGGGAATACCTGAATGCCAGGCTTGCCAAGGCAAGTCTTTCAAAGATCATCATTGAACGTACCCTCAAGCTCATAACCGTCACCGTTAACACGGCCCGCCCCGGTATCATCATCGGTAAAGGCGGCCAGGAGGTTGACAAGCTCAAGGAGGAACTCAAGAAGATCACCAAGAAAGAGGTCCAGATAAACATCTTCGAGGTGAAGCGCCCGGAGCTTGATGCAGCAATAGTTGCCGGCAACATAGCCCGTCAGGTGGAAGGCAAGATATCATACCGCCGCGCCATCAAGATGGCCGTCGCCTCCACGATGCGCATGGGTGCCGAAGGTATCAAGGTTGTTATCTCAGGCAGACTCGGCGGCGCAGAAATGGCCCGTAACGAGACCTACAAGGATGGAAGAATTCCTCTCCATACCTTCCGCGCTGACATTGACTACGCCCTTGGCGAAGCACTTACCAAGGTGGGTCTTATCGGAATCAAGGTCTGGATCTGCAACGGAGAAGTCTACGGCAAGCGCGATCTGAGCCCGAACATCGGTGCCAAGAACGTGAAGGGCGGTAAGGCTCCCACCGGCGGCTTCAGGAAGAAGAGTGATCGCGGTGATCGTGATCGTGATCGTGATCGCGACCGTGACCGCGACCGCGGAAACAAGAAGGAATCGAGATAAGTATATAACTGTTTAATATAATATAGCGATGTTACAACCGAAGAAGACCAAGTTCAGGAGGAGCCAGAAGGGCAAGATGAAAGGCAATGCCCAGAGAGGCAATCAGCTGGCATTCGGATCATTTGGCATCAAAACCCTCGAGGAGGCATGGATCACAGGCCGTCAGCTTGAGGCTGCACGCCAGGCTGTCACCCGTCACATGAAACGTGAGGGTCAGATTTGGATCCGCGTCTTCCCTGACAAACCGATAACCAAGAAACCTGCCGAGGTGCGTATGGGTAAAGGTAAAGGTGCACCCGAAGGATTCGTGGTGCCTGTAACCCCGGGACGCATTCTCATTGAGGCTGAAGGAGTACCCTTCGATGTGGCCAAGGAAGCACTCCGCCTCGCAGCAGGCAAACTGCCCGTGGCAACAAAATTCGTGGTGCGCCGTGATTACACAGAGGAATAAAAAATCAGAGTGATGAAAAGTTCAGAGATAAGAGAATTAAGCAGCCAGGAGCTTCTCGAACGTATTGACAACGAGAAGACCGCAATCGTGCGCATGAAACTCAACCACGCAATTTCCCCCCTTGAAAATCCGCAGAAGATCAAGGAAAGCAGGAAGACAATTGCCCGGCTCATGACAGAGAAGCGCAAGAGAGAGATGAATGAGAAAACAAAATAGCCGTAATCAGCATGGAAGAAAGGAATCTTAGAAAAGAACGTACAGGTGTTGTCGTCAGCAACAAGATGGACAAATCTATCGTCGTTGCCATTCACAGGAAGGTCAAGCACCCCATTTATGGCAAGTTCGTCAACAAGACGAAGAAGCTCATGGCTCACGATGAGGAGAACGCCTGCAACATTGGTGATACGGTACGCATAATGGAGACCAGGCCTCTCAGCAAAAATAAAGCCTGGAGATTGGTGGAAATAATTGAAAGAGCTAAGTAATTATGATACAGCAGGAAAGCAGGTTATCCGTTGCCGATAACACCGGTGCCAAGGAGGTCCTTTGCATCAGGGTGCTCGGCGGAAGCAAAAAGAGGTACGCAAGCGTTGGTGACAAGATAGTTGTCTCCGTCAAGAGCGCTTTACCCTCCGGTGAAGCAAAAAAAGGTTCAGTTAGCAAGGCTGTGGTGGTAAGAACAAAGAAGGAGATACGCCGCGCTGACGGTTCCTATATCCGCTTTGATGACAATGCCGTGGTTTTGCTCACCAATACGGACGAGGTGCGCGGCACCCGTATCTTCGGCCCCGTCGCCAGGGAACTGCGTGACAAGTATATGAAGATTGTTTCACTTGCACCTGAAGTGTTATAATATTTTAAACTGACACCCGATGCAGAAGAAATTACACATCAAGAAGGGAGACACAGTGGCTGTCATTGCCGGTGAATCCAAAGGACAGAAAGGTCGTGTCCTCGAGGTAGACAGGGATAAAAACAAAGCCCTGGTGGAAGGAGTTAACATGGTATCAAAGCATACCAAGCCCAACGCCAAGGCACCCCAGGGCGGAATCCTCAAGAAAGAGGCTCCCATCCATATCTCGAACCTCATGGCCATTGACCCGGCAAGCGGCAAACCCACACGCGTAGGCCGCAAGCTGAATGAGAAGAACAAACTGGTACGTTATGCCAAAAAATCAGGAGAGGAGATCAAGTAATGTATACGCCTGCTTTAAAGACCAAATACAATAGTGAGATAACGCCTGCACTGATGAAGCAGTTCAGCTACAGCAGTGTGATGCAGGTGCCCCGTCTCGAAAAAATCGTTATCAGCCAGGGACTGGGTCAGGCTATTGCCGACAAGAAACTGCTTGAAATGGGACAGAAAGAGGTTTCCGATATCGCCGGACAGAAAGCGGTGCAGACCATCTCCAGGAAGGACATATCAAACTTCAAGCTGAGAAAGGCCATGCCCATCGGCGTTATGGTCACCCTTCGCAAGGACCGCATGTACGAGTTCCTCGAGAGGCTTATATCAGTAGCCCTGCCGCGCATACGCGACTTCAAGGGCGTGGGAGCCAAGCTTGACGGCCGCGGCAACTACACCCTGGGCATCACGGAGCAGATCATCTTCCCCGAGATAGACCTCGACAAGATCGCAAAGATAATGGGCCTGCAGATCACCTTCGTTACCACCGCAAAGAGTGATGAGGAGGCTTATGCCCTGCTTAAAGAATTCGGAATTCCCTTTAAAAACAAGTAAACAGATCGGAATATGGCTAAGGAATCAATGAAAGCCCGCGAAGTCAAACGCGCAAAACTTGCCAAAAGATATGCCGCCAAAAGAGCAGCACTCAAGGCTGAAGGAAACTACATTGCCATGAGTACACTGCCGCGCAACTCAAACCCCATCAGGCAGCGCAACAGGTGCAAACTTACAGGCAGGCCCAGAGGTTACATGAGACAGTTTGGCATCAGCAGGATTACCTTCAGGGAGATGGCTTCAAAGGGCCTCATCCCGGGCGTAAGAAAAGCAAGCTGGTAATAACCGAAAATAAACAATTAATCATAATATAAGATGACAGATCCAATTGCAGATTTTCTTACAAGGGTAAGGAATGCCATCATGGCCGGCCACAAAGTGGTTGAGACACCGGCTACCGGTCTGACGAAGGATATCACAAGGATACTTTACGACAAGGGATACATCCTCAGCTATAAGTTTCTGGATGATGAACTGCAGGGCAAGATCAAGATAGCCCTCAAGTACCATCCCAAGACCAAGCTGCCTGCTATCAAACAGATACAGAGAGTAAGCCGTCCGGGCCTCAGGAAGTATTCCGGCGTTGACGAACTCCCGAGAGTCCTAAACGGGCTGGGAATAGCAATCCTCTCCACTTCACACGGAGTAATGACCGAAAAGGAGGCAGTGAAGGAGAATGTCGGAGGTGAAGTAATATGTTATGTTTACTAAACAGGAGGAAATTAAATGTCACGAATAGGAAAATTACCTGTAAACCTGCCATCAGGCGTCACCATTACGGTGAGTGACGACAACGTGGTCAGTGTTAAAGGCCCCCTGGGAACCCTGTCACAGAAGGTTGACAGTGATATCAAAGTGGAGGTCGAAAACAATGAGATAATTCTTTCCAGGCCCAATGACGAGAAGCGCCTCAAGTCGCTTCATGGCCTCTACCGTGCGCTCATTGGAAACATGGTGGCAGGCGTTTCAAAAGGCTACAGGAAAGATCTGGAGCTGGTTGGTGTAGGCTATCGTGCCGAGGCCAACGGTCAGCGGCTTGAGATGAGCCTCGGCTATTCCCATGACATCATCATGGAACTGCCGCAGGAGATCAAGGTTGAAACCAAGACCGAAAAGAGGAGCAATCCCGTCATAATGCTCTCAAGCATCGACAAGCAGCTCATTGGCCATGTCGCAGCTAAGATCAGGTCACTGCGTCCGCCTGAGCCGTACAAGGGCAAGGGTATCAAATTCGTGGGCGAACAGCTCAGGAGAAAGGCCGGTAAATCGGCTGGTGTTTAACATGATTAAATAGTGAAGTCATGGCTTTAACAAAGACAGAAAAGAGAGTAAAGATTAAACTGAGAATCCGCAAGCGGATCAGGGGGACAGCCGAAAAACCAAGGATCTCGGTGTTCCGCAGCAACAAACAGATATATGCCCAGGCTGTTGACGATGTTAACGGTGTAACCCTGGCAGCCGCATCCTCGAGGGAGAAGGAGATTGCCTCCGTCACCGGAAAGAAGAAGAGCGAAGTGGCAACCCTTGTTGGCAAGCGTCTTGCCTCAGTATGCAAGGAGAAGGGCATTGAGACCGTTGTCTTTGACAGAGGCGGTTACCAGTATCATGGCAGAGTGAAATCATTAGCTGACGGAGCACGCGAAGGCGGCTTAAAATTCTAATCAGTATGGCATACGGAATAAAGAGAGTAAAAAACAGCGATCTTGAACTTACCGACAAGCTGGTAAGCATCCAGAGAGTAACCAAAGTAACCAAGGGAGGACGCACCTTCAGCTTTTCAGCCATCGTAGTAGTGGGTGATGAGAAAGGCATTGTCGGACACGGTCTGGGTAAGGCCAGTGAAGTGACCACCGCCATCGCCAAGGGCATCGAAGACGCCAAGAAAAACCTCATCAAGGTACCGGTGCACAAGGCTACCATACCTCATGAGCAGTACGGCAAGTTTGGAGGCGCCTATGTCTTCATCAAACCTGCAACAGAAGGTACCGGTATCAAGGCCGGAGGTGCAATGCGTGCCGTGCTCGAGAGCGTTGGCGTGAAGAACGTGCTTGCCAAGTCAAAGGGTTCCTCAAACCCCCACAACCTGGTAAAGGCAACCATAGCCGCTCTGCTTGAACTGCGTGATGCCAGCACAGTGGCAGACCACAGAGGCGTTACCCTGGAAAAAGTGTTTAACGGTTAGTAATATTCAGACATCATGGCAAGAATCAAGGTAACCCAGATAAAGAGCAAGATAGGCCAGCCCGAGTCACAGAAGAAAATTCTCGCGTCACTCGGTATAAGAAAGATGCACCAGACTGTTGAGCACGATGATACGCCGCAGATTATGGGTATGGTCAACAAGCTGAAGCACCTGGTCAAGGTAGAGAAACTCTAAGGTATTAACAGCATTATATATTTCAACAATGGATTTAAGCAATTTGAAACCGGCCCCCGGTTCGGTCAAGAGAGAAAAGCGCATTGGACGAGGTGAGGGATCAGGCCATGGCGGCACATCCACCCGAGGCCACAAGGGCGCCAAGTCACGCTCAGGCTACAGCAGGAAGATAGGCTTTGAAGGCGGCCAGATGCCACTCCAGAGAAGGGTACCGAAATCGGGATTCAAAAATATCAACCGTGTGGAGTTCAAGGCTATCAACCTGAGCACTATCGAAGCCCTCGCAGCTAAGCTCGATACTGACCGCATTGACTTCCAGACACTGCTTACTGCAGGTCTTGTGAACAAGAACGCACTGGTCAAGATACTCGGCAAAGGGACGCTTACAAGAAAGCTTGAGGTTCATGCCCACGCTTTCAGCAAGTCGGCACAGGCAGCAATCGAAGCAAATCAGGGAACCGCAGTTAAACTGTAAGGCATGAAATTCTTTCAGACAATAAAGAACATATTCAAGATTGAGGATCTGAGAGCCAGGATCATCTACACTCTTGCCATCGTTGCACTCTACCGTCTGGGTAAATATATCACGCTTCCCGGCGTCGATCCTTCAATGCTTGAAAACCTGAGAAGCCAGACCTCTTCAGGTATTATGGGTCTTCTTGACATGTTCTCCGGCGGAGCATTCTCACAGGCCTCCATCTTTGCCCTCGGTATCATGCCATATATCTCGGCATCAATTGTTATACAGCTGCTCGGCATCGTCTTTCCCTACTTCCAGAAGCTTCAGAAAGAGGGTGAGAGCGGCAGGCGCAAGATGAACCAGTATACAAGGTACCTGACAGTGGCTATTCTTATACTGCAGGCACCCACATATCTTGCCAACCTTCATGCAATACTGCCTCCTGAGGCATTCGTGACCCAGGGCTGGTTCTTCCAGGTCTCTTCGGTGATCATCCTTACTGCCGGAACCATCTTCGTGATGTGGCTCGGTGAGAGGATCACGGACAAGGGGATAGGCAACGGTATATCACTCATAATCATGGTTGGTATCATCGCCCGCTTCCCGGTGGCATTCATATTTGAAGCCGGTACACGCATCAACGGTTCAGGCGGCCTGGTGGCACTGCTGGTAGAAATCGTGTTCCTCTTCGCCGTGATACTCGGATCGGTGCTCCTTGTACAGGGCACGCGGCGCATTCCGGTGCAGTACGCGAGGCGAATCGTAGGTAACAAACAGTACGGCGGCGTAAGACAGTATATACCTCTCAAGGTGAATGCAGCAGGCGTTATGCCCATCATCTTCGCGCAGGCGATCATGATGCTGCCTATCATCCTGGCAGGATTCAGTGAATCAGGCTCCGGATTTGTGATGGCATTCACCAACATGTACGGTTTCTGGTATAACCTGGTAACCGCAATCCTCATCATCCTCTTCACTTACTTCTATACTGCGGTGACAATCAACCCGGTACAGATGGCTGAAGACATGAAGAAGAACGGCGGCTTCATCCCGGGCATCAAACCCGGGCGCAAGA
>DHGW01000092.1 GCA_002402965.1 Bacteroidales bacterium UBA4788 | reverse complement strand
CTTGGGAAGCATTATGCCGAACATCTTTGAGATGAAATCCTTGCCTTTTGCTGTCTTTTTCCTGTCTCTGAGGGCAGAAAGCGACCAGAATGAGAAGAATAGTTTGACCTTCGTATCCTGGGCTGCAGCGGCAAGGGCGATTATCATTGCTGCAAGTATCTTGTCAAGATCACCTGCAATGAGAGCAATGGAGAGCTGATCCTGGCGAGAGTCCTCAAGTCTGGCAATCTGTGCCTTCAGATTTTCGATCTCTGATTTAAGGTCTTTTATTTCACTGGTGAGTTCCGTTTGCATCACAGAATATAGTTTGATTTATATGTTTTCATGTTTATCAGTAGGTCAGGACGGCCTTGGCAGACAGCACCTCGGTCACTACCGTTCCTGCCGCAATGGGCTTTGCACCCGGTACCAGTTCGTCATCGGTGATATGCCTTTCCTTGATGCATGGATTGCATATCAGGAGCTCTCCCCCAAGTTCAATAAATGTGTCCATAAGCTGCTTCAGCGGCATCAGGCCTGGGGAGTTCACATTCTGCGCGATTCCTTTTTTTGCCAGCAGAACAGCTGACGCCTGCAGAATTATAACAACATGCGTGTCCACTGTCTGAGCAGCTGTGGCAACAACGAATGGCAGAGTGGCTTTTTCCTGAAATTCAGGTCCTGTAGTACTAATGACTACAATTTTGTCTGTTGTTTCCATGAGGTTTTGGTTTGGTTTTGTGATCAGGCAAATAACGCCTTTCTTTTTTTCAGAATTTCACTTCCGGGTGTGAGGTCTATTATGTAAGTTTGTGATCTGGATCACACTTTTTAAACTCATCTGAATGATAAGAAATGAATGCAGGCACTGTTCCGTCAAGTCCAAGGCAGCAAAGAAGCTGAAGGATGCGGAGACTGAATCGCTCTCCTTCAACTGCGCACTGACAAGCTTTAAGAAAGGCCATGTTCTCATCAAGCAGGGCATGCTTTCAACGAACGTGGTATATCTCCGGAGCGGGCTGATCAAATTGCACATCGAGGGACCTTACGGTGACCAGATTGTCAGGATCGTCAAGGCACCCGGTTACCTCGGATTACCAACAACCTTCGGAGACAAGATCAACCAGTACTCAATCACTGCCATCGATGAAGTTGAGGCTTGTTTCATAGACATTACAACCTTCAGGAACCTTCTCTATTCAAACCCCGACTTCTCATATGAGATAATAATAGACATTTGCCGTAATGAGCTCGAGATTTACAACAGATGTGTAAACCGTTCCCAGAAACAGATCAGGGGGAAGATTGCCGATGTCATTCTTGAAATGGCCGGGCCGATTTATGATTCTGACAGCTTCACCCTTCCCATCAGTCAGGAAGAGATAGGGAACCTCATCGATTCTTCCAGGGAGAGCGTAAGCCGCATACTGGCTGAATTTGAAAAGGATAAAATTATATCAGTCTCGGGAAAGAAGATTGAAATCAAGAAAAGGGAATCTCTGTTAATGATAAGTGCAAAAGGTTGAAAATATGAAAAAGGGATTAAAAATCACCGGTATTATTATCGGATCATTGCTGGTGCTGATCGTTGCAGCAGGACTAATCGTTCCGGTTATATTCAAGGAAAAAATAAAGGACAGGGTTGAACGCGAAATCAACTCCAGGGTCAATGCCAGGGTGGCGTTTTCAGACTACAAGCTAAGCCTTTTCAGGGCATTCCCAAATGCTTCATTTACACTGAATAGCCTGAGTATTACGGGAATGGACCAATTCGAGGGCGATACCCTTGCAGCGGTGAAATCATTCTCCCTGATATTCAACCTGAGGAGCCTGTTCGGTGACAGCGGTTATGAAATCAAATCCGTTACAGTTGATGACATGCTGGTTAATGCAATCGTCCGCCAGGACGGGATGGCAAACTGGGATATCATGAAAGAGACACCGGATCAGGTTGAGGATACAACAGCCACTGAGCAGCCGTCATCTCTGAAGGTGGCACTGAATAAATTCATTATAAGTGACGGTCGGATTCATTATAACGACATGCAGTCGGATATGGCAGCCAGTATCGGGGACCTGGATTTCAATCTCTCCGGAAATATGAGTGCCGCCAGGACTGATATTGCAATGGATCTCGCTGCCGGAAGCGTGGATTTCATGATGGACGATATCTCTTACCTAACCGACGCAGCGGTCGGATTCCAGGCTGAAGTTGATGCCCTTACTGATTCAATGAAGTTCACCCTCAGGGATAACAGGCTAACTATAAATGATATAGTACTCAACCTCTCGGGTACGGCTGCTATGCCAGGCGATGATATTGACCTCGACCTGCTCTTCAATGCTCCGGAGACCACATTCAAATCGCTGCTTTCACTTGTTCCAGCCTTTTATATGAAGGGCTTCGAGGAGCTAAAGGCTTCGGGAACTTTCACATTTGACGGTACCGTCAAGGGCATTTACAGCTCCGCCGACAGCACCCTGCCTGATGTTGCTGCAAATCTTGCTGTGATGGACGGTGTGATAAGCTATCCCGATCTCCCGGAAAAGATCACCGCTATTAATATTAACGCCAAAGTACAGACTGACGGGCAGGAGATGGACAACACCACCGTCGATGTCAGCCGGTTCCACTTCGAACTGGCAGGCAACCCCTTCGACATGACAATGAAACTGGCAACACCACTCAGTGATCCTTCAGTAGCCGCTGCCGCCAGGGGAAAGATCGACCTGGAAAAACTGCAGCAGGCCATCCCGCTTGACAGCATCACCCTTAACGGACTGATTGACGTCTCTCTTGAGATGGCAGGCCGGATGTCAATGCTGGAGAATAAAATGTACGACCAGTTCAAGGCTGCGGGAAACCTCAAAATATCAGACATGGCTATGACGATGACGGATATGCCAGCCATCAAAATAAACAGCGCAGCATTTGTATTCAGTCCTGCATTTGCAGAGATTACCGGCATGACAGCCATGATGGGGGAGAAGAGCGATTTCACCCTTTCAGGCAGGTTGGAGAATTATATACCTTATCTCTTCTCTGACGGAATACTGAAAGGCAATATGTCATTGAAATCAGAGGCGGTTGACCTGAATGAGATCCTCGATATATTTCCGTCAGACACCCTGGATACAGACACAACCGTGATGGAAGTCATTCAGATTCCGGAAAACATCGACTTTACATTTGATGCTGACGTTGACAGGCTGACCTATGGCAGGCTTGCAGCAAATGATGTTACGGGGAATATTCTCGTCCGTGACGGCGTTGTGACCTTAAGCGAGACAGGCATGAAGGCGCTTGGGGGCACGATGCTCATGAACGCATCCTATGACACGCGTGACTCGCTCAAGCCGCAGATTGATGCAGATATGCTTATAAGCGCCGTCAAGATCAAAGAGACATTCAATGCCTTCAATACGGTCCGGCAACTTATACCGGCAGCGGCAGGACTGGGAGGCAACGTGACAGTGAGGATGGATTTCAGGAGCCTGCTGAACAGCAGCATGATGCCTCTGCTGAACACAATTTCAGGCAGCGGGGAGCTCACCTCTGAATCGGTTCAGATACTTGAATCAAAATCCTTTGACAGGATGAAGAGCCTGCTGAAGATCAATCCGGCTTACACCAATATTTTAAAGGACCTCCGGGCGACCTTTATCATCAACGACGGGCGTCTTTTTGTCAAACCCTTCGACACGAAGCTCGGCAATATAAAGTTGAATGTCTCAGGAGACCAGGGGATTGACCGTACCATCAATTACCTTGTCAAAACGGAGATACCCAGTGCTGAGCTGGGAGAGTCTGCGGCAGCCCTTATGGGGGCATTTTCCACCCAGCTTGCGGCATTGGGTCTCAGCATCACCCCTCCGGAGATAATCAAGGTTAACCTTAAGGTTGGAGGTACCTTCACAGACCCGGTCATCACTCCCGTATTTGCAGGTGGCGCCGGCGGTCAGGAGGGAGTCAGTCCTGTCAGCGCCGTTACCACCGCAGTGACGGAAGAGGTGACTGAGAAGGTAAACGAGGCTGCCAGGGAGCAGGCCGACAGAATCATCAAGGAGGCTGAGGAGAAGGCGGATATGCTGCGTAAAGAGGCAGAATCGTCAGCCAGGGCTATACGCGAAGAGGCAGACCTCCGGGGAAAGAATCTCGTGAAGGATGCGGAGGCGAGGGGCGCAATAGCAGTCATGGCAGCCAAAAAGACAGCCGATGCGCTTAACAAAGAGGCTGACAGGCAAGCCACAAGGCTTGTTTCGGAAGCAAATGCCAAAGCAGACTTGATCATTGCAGAGGCGAAAGCCAGGGCTGATGAGCTGCTGAAATAACCGGAACGCTAAAACCCGTATTCATGAAAGAGGTCCAAGGACCTCTTTTTCATTTTGTTACAATACTGCTACACGTAACATTCCTGTGATATTAATGTCATCGTTTAGTAATCGCTTTGTTACCCGACTGTAACAATTCAGGATGACTTTTGCATCAAAATCAAGTCAACCATCAGATGAAAAGTTTAACAATTAAAATTTTACTCATTTTGTTTTTAGCTCTCTCCGTGAAATCCACTGCACAGCCCCTGACAGGAACAATCACAGGGGTGGTACGTGACGGTGCAACCGGAGAAACGATGCCCGGTGTGAATGTTGTCATCGACGGTACACTGAGAGGTGCATCAACCGGTGCTGACGGTGAATTCAGGATATCTGCGGTAGAACCCGGAATGTACAAACTCATTTTTACCTTTATCTCTTACAAGCCTCTGGCGGTTGAGGGCATAGAGGTAAGGGCGGGAGCTGCCACGGAGGTGAATGCAACCATGGCTGACCAGTCTGTTGAACTGGAAGACATTGTTGTTGTGGCAACAAGGCGCAATGACAGTGAGGTCTCAGTGATGACGAATATCCGGAGCAGCCCGGTTGTTGTTTCCGGCATCTCCGCACAGCTGATAGGACGGACACAGGACAAGGATGCCTCCGACGTTGTAAGGCGCCTGCCGGGAGTCTCAATCGTCGATGACAAGTTCATCGTGGTGAGGGGTCTTTCATCAAGGTATAACAATGTCTGGCTAAACAACTCTACGGCCCCGAGCCTGGAAGCCGATGTACGTTCATTCTCCTTTGACCTGATCCCCTCCTCAATGATTGAGAATATTTTTATACTGAAATCCCCTACTTCCGAACTGCCGGCTGACTATTCGGGAGGTTTCATCAAAATTGCGACAACGGGAATCCCGTCGGAGAACAAGTTCTTTGTCTCGTACGGAACAGCATTCAGGCAATATTCCACCTTCAGCAGCTTCATGAAGGAGAAGGGCAGCCCTAATGACTGGCTCACGCTGGGTACGGGACACAGGAGTCTTCCTGACGGTATGCCCGCACACCTCGATCTGTACGAAAGCGCAACCAATCCCGATATCCTTAACAGGGTGACAGAGATAGGGCGCAGCCTCAATAACTCATGGGAATCCGTTCCGGTCACAGCCTTGCCGGACCAGAAGGCTGCAATCGGCTTGAGCAGGCGTTTCGGGAAAGGAAATTTTATTGCAGGAAATGTCACCTCGCTGACTTATAGCTACTCCAATTCCTTCACGAAGGTTCAGAACAACAGCTATTCAATATATAATTATGCATATGACACTCCCGGTATACTTGACGAGTTCACCGACAGGCAGTACAGAACCGGTGCAAGGGTAGGTCTCATGCACAACTGGACCCTGTACCCAGTTGAAGGCCTCAAACTGGAGTTCAGGAATTTTTTTACAAGCACCTCCGGCTCAAAGGTGACTCTCAGGGAGGGTCGTGACTGGTACAACAACGGGAGGTTCGTAAAATCAGGCGAGACGCAGTACAGCAACAGGCTCATCTACTCAGGGCAACTGGCTGGTGAAAAGTTATTCAATGAGGGAAAGACGGTCATCGACCTCACGGTAGGCTACTCACTGTCTGAAAAGGATGAGCCTGATATACGGAGATACAGGTATATCAGCAATGACGGTGAGGCCTCACCTTACATCGTTCTCTTCGGAGACAACCCGGATCTTTCCTCTATCTCTAGGATGTGGCTCAACCTTAATGAAACAAACCTGTCCGGATTAATGAACTTCACTCAGAAATTCAGGATAGGTGCTATTAAAACCGAGTTCAAGACCGGTCTTCTGGCAGAGACAAGAGAGAGGGCATTTACAGCGCGCAACTTCGGATATACAACTGTCGGCGAGGCGTCCTCATTTGCCTCAACGGCTCTGCCAATAACAGAGATATTCAACCCACAAAACATAAATCTTATTGATGGCATCAAGCTGAAGGAGATCACTGCATTATCCGACTCATATGAAGCCAGCGCCTCCGTGCTGGCCGGTTACCTGAATCTGAGGATGAAGTTTGGCGTTCGCACTGATCTCTCCATGGGTCTCAGAATTGAGAAAAGCAGGCAGGAACTCTCAAGCTACAGGCAGGGCACCACAACCCCGGTGCGGGTGATTCGCGATACAGTCAACCTCTTTCCTTCAGCGAATCTTGCATACAACCTGACTGAAAAGAGTCTCCTGCGATTCACATACGGTCTCTCTGTTAACAGACCCGAATTCAGGGAGATGGCCCCGTTCTACTTCGTTGACTTTGACCAGAATGCCGGGATCTACGGAAACGAAAATATCAGGGAGGCCTACATCCATAATTTTGACCTTCGTTATGAGCTTTACCCGGGCAATAATGAGACCTTCAACGTAGGGATATTCTTTAAGGACTTCAGTAACCCGATCGAGGTCTCCATAAGGGGTAATAACCCCACCCAGTTCTCTTTCGATAACATCAGTTCGGCTTACAGCTTCGGACTTGAGACTGAGGCACGGAAATCTCTTGGTTTCCTCAGTGACAGACTTGAAGAGTTTACTGCAGTAGTTAACCTCTCTCTCATTAAAAGCTCGGTTGCCTTTGACAGGCCCCTTCAGGGACAGTCGCCTTACATCGTAAACTTCGGCCTCTTCTACCAGAAACCGGAAAAGGGCTTCATGGCAAGTCTTGTATATAACCGAATCGGTAAAAGGATCATTGCCGTGGGAAGGCCTTCTCCAAATGCTTGGGAGAGCATCCCTGACATCTACGAGATGCCACGGAACGAGGCAGATATTGCCGTCAGCAAAAAGATAGGGGAGAAGCTCGAGCTCAAGGCAGGCATCAAGGACCTGTTCGGGGAAAAGGTTGTCTTTCAGCAGAATGTAAAGAGTATCGTTGATATGTCCAATTACGGCGGTGACGGCACCAAAGCATTTGACAGGACTCAGGATACAAAATCATATTATCCCGGAAGGCAGTATTCAGTTGGTCTTTCGGTCAGATTCTAACTAAAGGAAGTAATCATTTAAACAAAAATGCAAATTATGAAAACGAACATTTTTTCAGGAACATTTAAGGTGCTGATGTTTGTTGCTGCCCTGTTCATGGCAGTATCATGCGAGAAGGATGTACCGGTAACGGCCCTGTCGCTTGACAGGCAGGAAGCCACCGTGGAGGTGGGTGCCACATTAGCAATAATGCCTGTCATTGATCCGGTTGACGCCACAAACCAGGGTGTGACATGGACAACTGACAATGCCTCCGTGGCAACGGTTGCAAACGGGGTGGTAACCGGTATTGCCCTGGGTAAAGCCAACATCACTGCAACATCGGATGAGAATCCTCTCTTTACAGCCACATGCGTTATTACGGTGGAGCCATCCACCGGCCAGGTGATAACCGTGTCAGGAGATATCACCTCAGACACTAAATGGTACGCACAGGCCAAATACCTTTTATCAGGATATGTTTACGTGAAGAACAATGCCGTACTTACAATTGAACCCGGCACTGTTATAAAGGGTGTTTCAAATACAAAGGCTACCCTGATCATTGAAAGAGGGTCAAAGATAATGGCTGCAGGTACGCTTGAGAAACCAATTGTCTTCACCTCTGACAAGCCGGCAGGACAGAGAGCCACTGGAGACTGGGGCGGACTGGTAATATGCGGGAAGGCAAATACTAACAAGCATGATGACGGTGAAGGCGTAGGTATCGCTGAAGGTGGCATCGGATCAAAATACGGGGGGACCGATGACAATGACAACTCAGGTGTGCTTCAGTTTGTCAGGATAGAGTTCCCGGGCATTCCCCTTTCCTCTACGGCAAACAGTGAGATAAACGGGCTGACGCTCTATTCTGTCGGAAAAGCCACTGTCATGGATCACATACAGGTCTCATATTCGGGTGATGACTCCTTCGAATGGTTCGGGGGGAACGTCAACCTGAAGTATCTTGTGGCACTTGGCGGTCTTGATGACGGTTTCGATACTGACAACGGCTTCAGCGGAAAGATCCAGTTCGGACTCATCATCCAGGATCCTCTTAAATCAGACCAGTCTGGCTCAAATGCCTTCGAAAGCGACAATGACGCAGACGGATCACTTCTTACACCCGTGACATCGCCTGTTTTTTCGAACATAACAGCCCTCGGACCGCTCACGGTGACGGCCGCCCTTCCTGCTGAGACAAAGCATGAAAAGGCCCTACACCTGAGGAGAGGCACAATGACCTCGGTTTACAACTCCGTTTTTGCAGGATTCCCCCAGGGACTCTCCATTGACGGCCAGAAGGGCAATTCCCCGACGCGAGCTGACCAGAATGATCTGCAGATTGAAAATACAATACTTGCAGGTATGACTGTCAACTTTGTTGAGAAGACAGGGACTGTGGCAGTACCTTATACCGCTGCCCAGCATACGGCCTATTTTGAAGCCGCTGCAAGAAGCAATTCACACGATCTGACTGTTGCAGATATAATTGGCAGCAGCTTTATCAGCCTCACATCACCGACCCTTCTGCCGGCTGTGGGCTCACCGCTGCTGACAGGTGCCTCATTCACAAATGCAAGACTTACCGACACATTCTTCACATCCACCACGTACAGGGGGGCCTTTGGATCACAGAACTGGACATCCGGATGGTGCAACTGGGACCCGCAGAATACAGTTTACTAGTCCTATTGATGGTTTGACAACCCGATTGAAATGAGGGGTGCACCGGAGTACCCCTTTTTTTTGTGCTTGTACCGGACAGCTGTAATCATCTTTTCTCAGGTTGAACTGGATAACATATGGAGCAAAAAAAAAGCCACTCTGCAGTGGCTCTTTTCTAATTTCTGAAGGTCTAGAAGATCTTCTCCCTGATACGGGCCTTCTTGCCGGTGAGGTTCCTGAGGTAGAATATGCGCGCCCTGCGCACCTTGCCGTATTTGTTCACCTCTACCTTGTCAATGAATGGCGATGCAACCGGGAAAATCCTTTCAACTCCGATATTGCCTGACATCTTGCGGACGGTGAAGGTAGCCGTCATACCGGCTCCTCCTGATCTCTGGATGACTACACCGCGATACTGCTGTATCCTTTCCTTGTTACCTTCCTTGATCTTGTAATGTACCGTTACAGTGTCCCCTGCCCTGAATTTCGGGAACTCATTGCTGGTGGCGTACTCCTTTTCAACTACTTTCATTAAGTCCATCGCGCAAATATGATTTATGTGATCTTTACTCTTTTAAAACAGGTCGCAAAGGTACAAATAATATTTTATTATCTGCAAATTATTTGTTGCAATTGCAGTAAAGATCAGTGACCTGCGCCGTCAGGCATTTTTAGTTTGTCTCCTGCATCAATGACGATTCTCATAAGCCAATCCTGCGGGTATCCGGGCTGTTTAACCTCGGGAGCGACATACTTATGTCCTTCAGGAACAGCTCTGCGGGTCTTGACATTGCCATCCATATATTTGGTAAAGAGGTGCTTGTATAATTCTCTCCACTCTCTTACAGTATTGTCTCCGGCAGTGACCGAGTAGCTGGTGATGAGATCGGTTCCTTTCTTTGCGGAGCCTTTGGCCGTGCTCTTGAAGAGTTCAGCAGCTTTGGCGTCGATGTCAGCGGTCTCTTTAATATATTTTTCTTCCAGTTCCTTCTGTTTAGCCTGCAGGTCAGGTGTCATTACGCTTGCACGGCTGTAGACGAAGTTGGTGACCTCGTTGAAGACCCAGAATGCGGCATTATCGCTATAGGTCATGATATCGCCGTTGCCCACCGCAAAGGAATGGGGAACAGAGGTCATGCCGCAGTACATCGGAGTATATACGGTATAGTAGGTGTCGTCAACGCCGAACCATATGATTCCTCCAACAGGATCTGGAAGCCATGAGCGCGACTGTGTGACGAACGAGAAGCCGGTCTGCTGTGTGGCTATGGCTCTTTCATGCAGGTACATCTTGCCGTCTACCTGCCAGCTCATCGGCCTCCACCTGACGGTGTTGGCGTAAGGGCCTGCGCCCACGTCCTTCGTCATGTCCATCGGGGTATTCTGGTAGTAATCCCTCATCAGGCCCATCACTTCATCAACGCCAAGCTTGTTGTCAGGCTTGATCCAGAGAGGCATCCTGTTGTCAAGATCGTATCCCATGGCATAATTGAGATAAGCTCCCATGGTGCTGTTCACCTTGTTGAATCCTGACCATACGCGAGCATCGCAGAAGCGTGCACCGCTGAAATCGACCGGTGCATAGACATCGCTGAAGCTGAAGTCGGCATCAGCTCCGCTGAACCATCCGAAACCGCGTGCCACATCCACGACCTCAGCTGCATAAACGGTTTCAACCTCGGGGTTGAAGACCTTGTCTATCTCGACGGAGGTAATTGATGTAGTGCCGTTGGCCAGGGGAAAGGTTTGTATCCTTGCCTGGTTGGCATGACCAGAAATGTAACCGTCAGGAATCCTGCGGGCAACGAATGCCATGCCTTTCTTGCCGGGGCCTTTGCCGATCATCTCCATGATCCATACTTCGTTGGGGTCTGATATTGAGAATGACTCCCCCGAGCTGCAGTAACCGTATTTTTCAGTCAGTGTAACGATTGTGTGAATAGCCTCTCTTGCATTCTTTGCCCTCTGTAGGGTCAGATAGATCAGGCTGCCGTAATCGATGATACCGTCCGGGTTATGAAGCTCGCTGCGGCCGCCGTATGTAGTCTCACCAATTGCCACCTGGTGCTGGTTTATATTGCCCACAACCGAGTAGGTGACGGGGGACTGCTCAATGGTTCCGAGGAATTTGCCCGAATCCCATTCATAAACATCCACCATAGTGCCGGGTTTGTACTTCATCGCAGGCCAGAAATAAAGCTCTCCGTAAAGAACGTGCGAGTCAGCCGAGTAGGTGATCATTGTCGAGCCATCTTTGGAGGCTCCCTTTGTTATCAGAAAGTTTG
This sequence comes from Bacteroidales bacterium UBA4788, assembly GCA_002402965.1. Taxonomy (GTDB): domain Bacteria; phylum Bacteroidota; class Bacteroidia; order Bacteroidales; family VadinHA17; genus SR-FBR-E99. The sequence goes on along the minus strand of DHGW01000092.1, from coordinate 108,521 downwards.
TACAGGCGTGGCTCTTCTCTGTGATCATGAGCATCATCAAAAGAAGGCTCAGCATAATTGACGTGATTTTCTTCATATTTATCAGGTTGATTTAAATTATTGTAATATAATTAATTACTGTGCCGGCTCAACGCTTTACGAACCGGGCAGGTTTCAAAAATAGCATCTTTAATCAAAAAACAATACCCTTTAAAATCATAATTACCGAACTGATTCGCTCCGCATCGGCACTTTTAAGGACGTATTCCGATTGCAGGCGCGGGTCACCCATATAGATGCCTCTTCTCCGGAAAGTCATTTCGCTTTCACGTTGTCTGCGGCCGGAGAGGTGATATTCCAGGGCGCCGGTGCTGACGGCGAGAAGAGCAATATTGTATTCGTCTATTCCGCCTCCCGGCATGATTATTATTCTCCCGGCGGCATCCTTTATCAGGCTTTTGATAAGTGTTGCTCCCTCAATTGCGCTTTTTGCCTGGCCTGAGGTAAGCACTCTTGCCGCACCAGCTGCCATTATATCCTCGAGGCCCTTCTTCGGATCCCTGCAGAGGTCAAATGCGCGGTGAAAAGTAAGGCTCATCGGGGTGGCATACTCTGCCAGGAGAGCTGTCCTCTCAGCGTCTACTGTGCCGTCGCTGTTGAGGATGCCGGTCACAATGCCGTCGGCGCCTAGTTCCCCGGCCATGTCAATGTCACGCCGCATGACGCTGAACTCGGTGTCACTGTATAGGAAATCACCACTCCTCGGTCTTATCAGGACATGCAGCTTTATGCCGGTATTGCGGCGGACCGATTCAATCAGTCCGGCACTGGGAGTGACCCCTCCCTCGACAAGGGCAGAGCAGAGCTCGATCCTCCCGGCCCCGGCTGATTCGGCAACGATGGCCGACTCGACGGAGTCGGCACATATTTCCACAATAAGAGACAATTCTTTTCTTTGAGGCTTTGAAAGTACATATTATTTAGATAATATTGTGTGATCTAAAGCATTTACTCAGATGAAACCTACACTATTGGTACTGGCTGCCGGGATGGGCAGCAGATACGGCGGCAACAAGCAGCTTGACCAGGTCGGTCCCTCCGGCGAAACAATAATTGACTATTCAATCTATGACGCTAAGAGGGCAGGATTCGGCAAGGTTGTATTTGTGATCAGGCGTGATATTGAGGAGCAGTTCAAGGAGACTTTTGTTAAGAGACTCAAGGATGTAATAGAGATAGACTACGTTTTCCAGGAGCTTGGAAATCTTCCGGCAGGCTACAAGGTGCCTGAGGAGCGTCAGAAGCCATGGGGCACAAGCCATGCCATCCTGGTTACCGAACCAAAAATCCATGAACCTTTCGGAGTAATAAATGCCGATGACTATTACGGTTATGACGCCTTCAAGGTGCTGTACAAATTTCTGACGGAGGACAAGGATGATACAAATTTCAGCATTGTGGGTTACCGTCTGGGCAACACCCTCTCTGATCACGGTCATGTCAACCGCGGGATATGCAAGGTGAGCGAGGAGGGTTTCCTTAAGCATATAGCAGAGACCCGTGGCATAGAGAAGCGTCCTGACGGTGTCTTCGCACCTGATGCGGAAGGGAAGATCAACCAGTATACCGGTGACGAGATCGTCTCAATGAACCTCTTCGGCTTTAAACCTTCAGTCTACAAATACCTGAACATCGAGTTCAGCAACTTCCTTAACGAGAGGATCTCCGATCCGAAGGCCGAGCTTGACATACCGACCTCGCTCGACAAGTTCGTGAAGAAGGGAGAGATAACCATCCATATCCTCAGGAGCAACAGCCACTGGTTCGGGGTAACATACAGGGAGGATAAGCCATTTGTGGTAGAGAGCATCAGGAAGATGGTTGACGAGGGACTTTATCCTGAAAAACTATTCTAGGAGAAGGGATTACATATACGACTCAGCCGGGAGAGGATATTATTCTCTCCCGTTTTTTTTACCACCGGAATTCACTCTTCAGCACTGTATTGTTGCCACGGTTATCAGTGACCATGAGTTCAATTGTGTGAAGGGTGTTTTCCTTGATCTTTGACTTGCCCGGCCTGCATATCAGCAGGTTGTTCTTGGCGTCGTACTCCGCCAGTATCCATTCACCGTCCACCAACATCTCATAGCTTCTCACACCTGAGAAAGTGTCGAGGATGGTGGCAGTAAACTGGGATCTTCCGGTCAGGTTTGCGCCTTTGGCGAAGGAGAATCTGGCTGTAGGCGGCACAGTGTCAATGGTGACTGTGTAGTCGCCCAGCCGGTTAACCTCCCCGCTTACGAAGCCATATTTATAGTCTCCCCCTGCATAGGACACGACTCCCTTCTTGTTTATCTGCGCAAGACAGAGCTTTTCCCCGACGCCGGGGAGGAGAGTATCCGGCCTGACCGAGAGCCGGATCCTGTCGTGAAGTGCCACCGTCTCATTATGAACGGAGTGAATGGGCGAGAGGAATCCGTTAGTACTCTTCCTTGTTGTGTAGCTGAACCAGAGTGTGTCATAGAGGGATCCCGCCGGGAAATGGATCCTGATGCCATCGGCAGTGAAGTCAGATGCCCTGCCCCATGGTATAACCTTGCTACAGTCCGGCTCCGCCGGAGCAACGGGTGGTTTGGAGACGGACCTGACGCGGAATGTCACCCATGACCTGTTTTTATGGCTGTCAGTGACCAGGATTTTTATCTCGTGCTCGCCGTCGTCATTGAACCGCAGCACTCCCCGGCCCACATGTCCGTCATACATTGAGAGCCTGTCGCCCGGCTGAATGTGCAGCCTGTGAATGTATTCACCGGAGTTGATCCGGGCCGCGTAATCGATATGAGCATTGATATACCTTGTCTCACTGTATGAAAAGCGGTCAGCAGTGAAACTGAATACCTTAAGTCCGTCAGCAAACAGTTCAATTGAATAGACACCGCACTTATTGGTGCTGTTATCGAACGTGTCCCAGCATTTTATTCCGATTCCAGTCTCTCCATGTATTACGGGCACTGAGGCTGTGGACACCCCATAGGAGCCGTCTGAAGGCACCGTTCTCAGCGTCAGGTTGGAGTGGCTGTTATTTACCGCGGAGCGGTGTGTGAGAGGGTAGAGAATCACCTTGTCGATGACCGGTCTCATATGGTCACTTATATCCAGCCAGTCATGGCTCAGCGGGTTTACAGGGTCTTCTGATGACGAGTCACGCAACTCGAAGTGCAGATGGGGTCCGGATGATCCTCCTGAGTTCCCCGACCATGCTATCACTTCGCCCTGTGACACGGTGAACTGGTTTCGCAAAGGGAAGAGGGAGACGCTGAAGCTCTTACGGCTATACTGGTTTTGCATCACATACTCCTCGATGTCAGGCCGGAAACTTCTCAGATGGGCATAGACCGATGATAACCCGGAAGGATGCCTTACATAGACAGCCTTGCCGAATCCTGTGGGGCTTACGGCAATCCTGTAGACATATCCCTCATCGATGGCAAGTACATCCTTTCCCTGGACACCCCCCGTGCGGTAATCGATTCCGGTATGAAAGTGGTCGGCTCTCAGCTCCGCGAAGCTGGCAGAAAGAGAGGGTGCCTCGCGCAGGGGGCTGACAAGGGGTTTTTCAGCGGAAGGTTGTGAACCAATGACATTTGTAGCTGTCATAGCAACGGCAAACAGTATAATCTTTTTATTCATGGCAGAGTCAGATGTGCAAAACTAAAGTTCTGCCCTGAAAGAGCAAACTTAATGCCGGCTTTTTTTGAAAAGAGCAAAACAAATATTATATTTGTAATATAGTTGTCAGCCATGAATGCAAAAGGATATGAGGAGTATCTTTTGCTCAAAAGAGCAGTGGAGGCATTGCTTTCAGAGCATGAAAAGCTGGTTGAGCTGACAACCGGTTTGAAAAACGAACTGTCAGATGCCAGGCGGCAGCTGACAGAAAAAAACGAAGAAGTAAAGGAGCTTCAGGCAAGATACGAAAGAGCTAAGTTCTCGGGAACCATTCTCGGGAGCGGGGAGGATGCCGTTACGGCAAGAAGGAGAGTGAGTGAACTTGTGCGGGAGATAGATAAATGTATTGCTCTTTTAGACAGATAATTATATAGCAATGGATGATAAGCTTTCGATCCGGGTTAATGTGGCCGACAGGTATTATCCGTTGAAGGTTGAGAGTGAGAACGAGGAACGTATCCGGAAAGCGGCGCGGTTGATCAATGAAAAGGTTCTGCAATACAAGCAGCGCTACGTTGACAAGGACACGCAGGATTTTCTGGCGATGGCAGCTCTCCAGTATGTGATCAGGCTCATAGAGATAGAGGATAAGGAGGAGGACACAACACTGGAGGATGGACTGAATGAACTGACTGAAAAAATCAACCTCTGTCTGTCGAAAAGATAGATACGCGTTCTTTAAAATAGCAGGATATTGCCCGCATTGTTTCTCTATTCGTTTTGGAAACTCAACATTTTTAACTTTGGAGCACGTCTTGGTTTGCCTAGGACAGGCTGCAGCCCGGTTCGCCGGGATCACGTTCGCGTGACAGCAGAAGCCCGAAGCAGAACGGCCGCTTCAGCCATGTAGATATGGGGTTTTTTAAAAGTTGGAGGAACTCTGCGGGTTTTTTTATATAAATAATTATAAACATATGATCATAGCAGCTATATCACCAGGAGTCTGTCTCGCCATTGCCGGGGCAGCCCTGATTGCAGGATCAGGATTGTCATTTTACCTCTGGCAACTGATGCTGCGGAACAGAAGGAAGAAGATAATTTCAGAAGCGGAAGCAGAGGCCGAGGTCATCAAGAAGGAGAAGATTCTTCAGGCCAAGGAGAGGTTTCTGCAGCTCAAGGCAGAGCATGAAAAGGTAATCAACGAGCGCAACAACCGCATCACCCAGGCAGAGAACCGGATCAAGCAGAAGGAGCTTGCCCTCTCACAGAAACTGGAGGAGGCTCAGCGCAGGAAAAATGAGGTAGATACCGTACGTGAGAACCTGACGCAGCAGGTGGAACTGCTCGAAAAGAAATCGGAAGAAGTCTCCAAACTGCACCGGCAGAAGGTTGAACAGCTCGAAGCTGTTTCCAGTCTCTCCGCAGAGGAGGCAAGGAACCAGCTGATCGATTCTCTCAAGGAGGAGGCCCGCACGGATGCCATGTCCTACATAAATGAGATTCTCGACGATGCCAAGATGACTGCCACAAAGGAGGCTAAGCGCATCGTCCTTATGGCAATACAGCGTGTAGCCGCGGAAACGGCAATAGAGAATGCCGTTACTGTTTTTCACATCGATTCGGACGAGATCAAGGGTCGTATTATCGGTCGCGAGGGACGCAACATCAGGGCTCTTGAGGCTGCCACCGGGGTGGAGATAATTGTTGACGACACACCGGAAGCCATAGTGCTCTCGGGATTTGACCCGGTACGCCGAGAGATAGCCCGTCTGGCGCTGCATCAGCTGGTGACCGACGGCCGGATCCATCCTGCCCGCATTGAGGAGATAGTGGAGAAAACGCGCAAGCAGGTTGAGGAGGAAATAGTTGAGATTGGCAAGCGTACTACCATTGACCTTGGCATACACGGCCTCCATCCCGAGCTCATCAGGCTTGTGGGCAAGATGAAGTACCGTTCCTCATACGGACAGAACCTGCTGCAACATTCCAGAGAGGTTGCAAACCTGGCATCAATCATGGCTGCCGAGCTGGGCCTCAATCCCAAGCTGGCCAAGAGGGCAGGGCTGCTGCATGACATAGGAAAGGTGCCCGATGATGAGCCGGAACTTCCGCACGCAGTGCTGGGGATGAAGCTCGCGGAGAAGTACAAGGAGAAGCCGGAGGTGATCAACGCCATCGGGGCACACCACGACGAAGCGGAGATGACCACACTGATAGCGCCCATAGTGCAGGTCTGCGATGCCATTTCAGGAGCACGCCCCGGAGCCAGACGCGAGGTCATAGAGTCATACATCAAGAGACTTAATGAACTGGAGTCGGTTGCCCTCTCTTACCCGGGAGTGACTAAAACATACGCCATACAGGCAGGAAGAGAACTGAGAGTTATTGTGGGAGCTGACAAGGTGTCGGACAAGGACACCGAGAACCTCTCTTTTGAGATTGCGCGCAAGATTCAGAATGAGATGACCTATCCGGGCCAGATCAAGATCACCGTAATCAGGGAGACAAGGGCCGTAAACTACGCCAAATAATGAAAAAACTTAAGATCCTTAACATCGTCGGCGCCAGACCTCAGATAATCAAGGCCTCTGCCATCAGCCGGGCGATTGCAGGGGAGTTTGCCGATGACATCGATGAGGTTGTCGTGCACACGGGCCAGCATTATGACAGGGAGTTGTCTGAAGTCTTCTTCGATGAACTGGAGATAAGGAAACCGGACCATAACCTCCAGGTGGGGTCTGGCCGGCACGGCAGGCAGACGGGCATGATCATGGAGCGTATCGAGGATGTGATATTGAATGAGAAACCTGACTGTGTGGTCATTTACGGAGACACGAACTCAACTCTTGCTGCCGCCCTCGCTGCATCGAAACAGCATTTTCCCGTAGTGCATATCGAGGCCGGCATGAGGTCATTCAACAAGACTATGCCCGAAGAGCTGAACCGTATCGTGGCCGACCATGCTTCGACCCTCCTTATTGCACCAACGAACGCTGCCTTTAAGAACCTGATGGCAGAGGGATTCCGTCCCGAAAACGTGGCACCATACTCAATCAATAACCCCAGGGTTTTCCTGACGGGAGACATAATGTATGACAACAGCCTCTTCTATGCCGACCTGGCGGAGAGGAAGAAGAAGGATTTCCTTGAGGGACTCGGACTTGCTGACAAGGATTTCGTGCTGGTGACCATTCACCGCGATTCCAACACCGATGACCCGGTAAGGCTTAATGCCATCTTCAGCACCATGAAGGAGTTGTCTGAGGCCAATGAGATGCCGATGGTCATGCCTCTGCACCCGAGAACGATGATTGCACTTCGAAACCGTGTTCCCGAGCTCTATGCCCGACTCTCCGACCATCCTCTCATCAGGGTGATACCCCCGGTCTCCTTCCTCGAGATGATACTGCTGGAGAAAAAGGCCCGGATGATTATAACCGACTCCGGCGGCGTGCAGAAGGAGAGCCATTTCTTTTCACGTCCCTGCATTGTTCTGCGGAAGGAGACAGAATGGATTGAACTTGTCAGGAACGGAACTGTGAAGCTTGCTGATGCTGACCCTGTTAAGATCAGGGAGGCCTGGAAATATTTCATGACCAACGGCAGTGAACTGCAGTATCCCGGGTTTTACGGAGACGGCAAGGCGGCAATAACGATAATGAAGGAGATACTGGCAGTCTTCAGGAGCTGAGCCCGTCAAGTACCTGTTTTGCCAGAATCCTTACTGCAGGCTTATAGTCGTTCAGAAATTCGCCAGTCACCCGGTTGCCTATCACCACACATATTGTCAGTGCCTTGTGGTCCATAAGTTTTGCCAGTCCGTAGATGGCTGAACTCTCCATCTCATAATTGGTGACTCTCTCTCCCCTGAAACGGAAGGATGTGATGTTTTCATTGATGTCGCTGTCAAATGGTTCGAGCCTGAGGCGTCGTCCCTGCGGAGCGTAAAACCCGGGTGTGGAGATGGTGATACCCTTTGTAATTCCTGAGGCCAGCCTCTCGAGAAGATAGGCGTCAGCATCAACAGCATAGGGGTATGCAAGCACGTCAGGCCATTCGAGATGGGAAGCCAGGGCATCGGCAAGCATATGGTCAAGACACCATTCATATCCTTCATAGAAATGAAGCACACCATCAAAACCGACCGCCTTCGACGTTGCGATGAAGGAACCAACGGGCAGATCATCCTGCAGACCGCCGGAAGTTCCAAGACGGATGAAGGAGAGTGAATGCGGCTCTTCAGCAATCTCACCCGTCTTCAGGTTAATATTTGCAAGAGCATCAAGCTCATTGACCAGTATGTCTATATTATCGGTACCTATCCCTGATGATATAATTGTCACCTCCGCGTCACGGTAGCTTCCCGTGACGGTGCTGAACTCCCTGTTGCTCTTCCGCACGCGCACCGAATCGAGCATCTCACCTATCATCTCAACCCTTCCGGGGTCTCCTACAATAATTATATTGTCGGCAATCTCACCGGGCAGAAGGTGCAGGTGGAACACTGACCCGTCCGGGTTGGTAATTAATTCTGTTTTTTTCATGACCTGAATAATAAGCTGCAAAAATACAAAAAATGTCATCTGCAAGTCATGCCCGTGCAACAGACTGAATGCAGTTAATAATTGTTAATTTGATATTTGCAGGGTTATCGAAAGGTTTGGAGAGATATCTTTGCCTTCAGACGTGAAAAATAGACTGATGCATAACCTGGTCCGCAACAAAAAAGCTCTCAGGAGCCTGCTCTTACTGACACTGATTCTTTTTCTCAGCCCGGGTGCTCTCCGGGGTTCAGCGCAGGATAAGAAGAGGGCGGAGGCTGTACGGACTCCTGAAAATATTCGTATTGACGGTAAACTTGATGAACAGTCATGGCAGAATGCCTCTCCTGCAGGCGACTTCATAATCTATAACCCCCGCAACGGGGTGCCTTCCTATTACAGGACAGATGTTCGTCTTCTCTATGATGATGATGCACTGTATATTGGTGCAATAATGTATGACAATTCTCCTGACAGCATCTTCACTGAGCTTGGCCAGCGGGATGAGGGGGACATCAATGCCGACCATTTCTGGGTGGAGATTTCGCCTTTCAATGACGGACTGAACGGGGAGATGTTCAAGGTTTCCGCATCAAATGTACAGATAGACAACAAGCTCTCCACCGGAGACGACTGGGGCCATGATGACACCTGGGATGCAGTCTGGGAGAGCCGTACCTCTGTAAACGGGGAGGGGTGGATTGCCGAGATTAAGATACCTTATTCCGCACTTCGCTTTCCCCGGTCGGCCGCCCAGCTCTGGGGTATTAACTTCTGGCGTGAGGTGAGACGTGTCAGGGAGACATCATCATGGAACTTCGTAACCAAGGAGTTCGGAGCCACAATTGCCCATATGGGAGAGTTGTCCGGGATACGTGATGTGAAGCCCCCGCTGAGGCTTTCGCTGGTGCCATATGTCTCAGGCTATCTTGAGCATGTCACGGATGAGCCGGGTGTGGGCACGGCATACAACGGGGGGCTGGATCTCAAGGTAGGACTTACTGAGAGTTTCACCCTTGACGCCACCCTCATCCCTGACTTCGGGCAGGTTCAGTCAGACGACCATGTCCTGAACCTCTCCCCGTATGAGGTCAAATACAATGAGAAGAGGCCGTTCTTCATGGAGGGGACGGAGTTATTCAACAAGGGTGACATATTTTACTCCAGACGAATTGGCGGCACTCCTCACCTTGTCAGGAGTGTTCACTCAATGATTGGTGATAATGAGGTTATTACCAATAACCCGGCGGAGGTTAGCCTGATTAACGCCACGAAGATATCAGGCAGGACGGGCGGAGGACTTGGCATCGGCCTTTTCAACGCCGTGACCAATACCACCTGGGCACAGGTAGAGAATACGGTCACCGGGGAGAGGAGGCAAATCATGACTGAGCCCCTTACTAATTACAATATGCTGGTACTGGATCAGACCCTTAAGAACGACTCATACGTCAGCCTTATGAACACAAGTGTCATCAGGGCTGCAGAGAAGGATGAAAACTTTTACACGGCAAACGTTACCGGTTTCGAGGCCATGATAAAGACCGCCGACAGGCTCTGGTCAGCATCTGCTGGAGCTTCGCTGAGCCAGAAATACTACAACTCCGCGCAGACGGGACTGGGCCACTCGCTGGGTTTCAATGCCGGCAGGACAGGAGGTAAGTTCAGAACCGACTACAACTTCTCCCTGTTGAGTGATACGTATGATCCCAATGACATGGGTTATCTCAGGAGAAACAATGGCATAAGCCACTCACTGGACATCTCCTACAACACCTACGAGCCTTTCGGTAATATCATGTCCACAAGGACATCACTCGATTTAAGCTACGGTCAGCTCTTCAGACCGAGGGCGTTCACCACAGCCGGAATACAGCTTGACGCCATGCTCATCCTGATGAATTACTGGTCGCTTTCACTTGATCTGGAGTTCACACCGTGGGGCGAGGATGACTATTTTGAGCCCCGCACTCCGGACATGTCCATGTTTTATCACCGCCCGCCGGCTGTGGAAGTGGGTTTCAGGGGCGATACCGACAAGAGCAAGAGGTTCTATATCGAGGGAAATGCAGAATACATGAAGGCCTGGTCTGACTACGGGCAACACGGTTACATGTGGTCTGTCCAGCCTGAGTTCAAGGTAAACAGGCGCTTTTCGTTTGATTACTCAATTGGTGTGGAGAAGATTTTCAACGACATCGGTTTCGTGATGGCACATCCAACTGAGGGAATTACATTCGGTGAACGTGATCTGACAACTATCACGAACACCGTCTCGGGAGCCTTCATCTTCTCAGCCAATTCTTACCTTACACTGCGCGGAAGACACTACTGGTCAAGGGCTGACTATGATGGTAACTACCTGACGCTGCAGTCTGACGGCAGTCTCCTTGACAGGATTTATTCCACCCCGGTGAACAACAGCGACGTGAACACCAACTTCCTGAATATTGATATGGTGTACACCTGGCGCTTTGCCCCGGGAAGTGAGCTGTCACTGGTATGGAAGAACGCCATCTGGTCGGAAGGGGAGGTAATTATCAGTGACGGATTTGAGAATTTCGGTGACCTCCTGTCGAACCCCCAGACAAACAGCATTTCTCTGAAAATTTTATACTACCTTGACTACCAGAATTTCAGAAAGTTGTTCAAGACCAATTAATTAAAAACCAAAATGATACAGAGAATACAGACATTGTTTCTCCTGGCAGTGGCGATTCTTTCGGGACTCTTACTGACCGGCGACCTGATCAGTCTCAACACTGAAGGCGGGACTGTCTTCAGCCTCGGTTTTCGGGGATTGACTGAAAATGGAGGAGAGGTGATCCAGCGTATCTGGCCGTTGGCGGTTATTCTGGCACTGGTGCCGGTGCTGGCGCTTGTGGCGATCTTTTTCTACAAAAAGAGATCGCTTCAGATGAGGCTGACAATGCTTGTACTGTTACTCTCCCTCGGCACAATTATCCTGGGAGCATTTTATATCCTGACGTTTGACCGTAAGATAGACGTTACGGTGGTCTGGAAGATCAAAGCGGTGTTCCCGCTTATCTGCTCAATCCTTGCATGGCTTGCAAACCGTGCCATACTGAAGGATGAGATCAGGGTAAGGTCGTATGACCGGCTCAGATGATCTCGAGCCTCTCCTGATCAGTAATTTTCTCGCAATACTGGCACTTTAGCGCCACCGGTTTCTTTGAGATGACCCTGAAGCGGGTTGTCACCTTCTCGAAGTTTGTTATGCATTTGGGATTCATGCACTTGGCGATGGCTGTGATTGTATCCGGAACCTCCACCACACGCTTCTCTATAACCTTATAATCACGGATGATGTTAAGCTTTGCGTTAGGCGCCACGAGGGCGATCCTGTTTATGTCATCATCCTCGAAAAAAATTCCGGCGATCTTTATGATTGCTTTTTTGCCGTCGGTCTTGCTGTCGAGGTTGGTGCCGAATGTAATCTGGTTCCTGATTTTGTCGAGGCCGAGTATTTTAATAACCTTGAAGAGGGTACTTGCAGGGATATGGTCTATAACTGTTCCGCTTTCGATGGCGCTGACGAGCAACTGCTTCGGGTCATTTATATTTTTCATGGTCGTTTATTTTAATCCGAGTAAGGAGCAGATGATTGCCTGCCTTGTATATACACCGTTAAGAGCCTGTTCGAAATAGTATGCCTTCGTGTTGGAGTCGACATCTGTGCTGATCTCATTTACGCGTGGCAGGGGATGAAGGATCTTCATTCCCGGTTTTGTATCCGCCAGCATATGGTAATGCAGGACGTATGCGTTCTTTACCTTTTCATACTCCATCGGGTCTGAGAAGCGTTCGCGCTGTACCCGAGTCATATAAATTATGTCAGCCATGTTGATCACTTCGTTCAGGTCGGCTGTCTCATAGTAATCCAGGCCCAGGTTCCTGAGGTAGAGCTTGTACTCATCAGGCATCTTCAGCTCTTCCGGAGCGACAAAGTTGAATGATGTTTTCCATCGGGACATTGCCATCAGCAGCGAGTGAACCGTACGGCCATATTTCAGGTCGCCCACCATGCAGATGTTCAGATTATCCAGCGTGCCCTGCGTCTTGAGTATGGAATAGAGATCAAGCAGAGTTTGTGTGGGATGCTGGTTGGCACCGTCACCTGCGTTTATCACCGGCACTGCAGATATCTCACTTGCATAGCGTGCACTGCCCTCAATTGGATGGCGCATGACTATCAGGTCAACATAGTTGTTCACTGTTCTGATAGTGTCATTCAGCGTCTCACCCTTGGTGACGCTCGAACTGGAAGAGTCGGTGAAACCAATTACCCTGCCTTCGAGTTTGTTGACGGCGCTTTCGAAGCTGAGCCGCGTGCGGGTTGACGGTTCAAAAAACAGTGTTGCCACAACCTTGCCGTGCAAAATGTCCTGGATTGGGTTCTCTTCAAATTCAGCGGCAAGCTTGAGAATCTTTGTGATCTCCTCCGTGGAGAGATCATCAATTGAGACTAAGCTTTTGGTCTTCATTAAGTTGTGTTTTTAGGTACCTGAACTGAGACAAAGTTATTATAAGTGCCCCTGCAATTTCCCGCATGTTTAAAACTATTTAAAAAAATAGCCGGCTCATACTGTTGCCAGCCATTTCATCTTCAGGCCGGGTATTTTGTTCAGCCTTCCTGTCACCTGTCCGGATGAGGAGGACCTGAAGGAAATCTCAAGTGTGACATCGCTGCCGCTGTAGTTGTGTTCCGTCTGTTTGCATGAGTCATCCCTTAGGACCTTCATCACGTCATTCATTGAAATATAGGGAAACGTGAGAAGCCATCTTTCCATGATGTGTCTCTCCACCATCTGAGCGTGGTCCAGAGCATCGGCGGCGGCGGACCGGTAGGCGTTTATCAGCCCGCTCACACCGAGAAGGGTTCCGCCGAAATATCTTATGACCACAACAAGTACATTCGTCAGTTCGCGCGAGTTGATCTGCCCCAGGATAGGTCTTCCTGCAGTTCCTGACGGTTCTCCGTCATCATTGACACGCCATATCTGCCTGTCGGGTGAAAGCACCCATGCATAGCAGTGGTGCCTGGCATCGTGATACTCCTTTCTCAGCCCGGCAAGCCTGATTTTTATCTCCTCCTGAGAAGAAACCGGGATGGCAAGTGAAATAAACCTGCTTCCACGGTCCTTGAAGAGTCCTTTCGCCTCATTGTCAATTGTTTTGTATGTATCTGAAAAGAGCATTACGTCAACGAAGATATAGTGTCTTAATTTATAATAAGCGCCTTCACACCCTTGAAGAGTGTGATTACTCCCATCAGGATCAGAACGATGTAAACCACGCGGGTGAAAGTCTGCTGGCTTATCCTTGAAACCAGTCTGTCACCCGTATAGAGTCCTGCCAGAAGTGCGGGCACAGAGCATAGCGAAAGCAGAAAGGTTTCGGTCCTGACGAGTCCTGATATCAGGTAAAACACCAGTGCATATGAGACTGCAAAGAGGATGAAGACAGAGATCAGGGCATTGAATTTCTCCTTCGGAGTCTTTAGTGAGGAGAGAATTATTGCCACGGGAGGTCCGGTAATGCCGGTTGCTCCGGCTAGCAGACCGCCGAGCAGACCACTCAGGGTCATGGCGGAGGTATCGGATCTGATCCTGAAGTCGACACCCCTGACCAGCGCTATCACAATAAAGATTATGAGCACACCCCACACCAGCTGAATATATACCGGATTAGTGAACTTCAGAATCAGAGTGCCGGATGCCACGCCTATACCGGTCCATAACGCCATCCTGCCAAGGGGCTGATCCCTCACTATCTCCCTGGACCTGCGAAAATAGATTATTGAGAAGATTGCGTTTATAAAGGCGATAAATACCGCTGTGTCTGAAACCGGCATGAAGAACTGTATCAGTGGCACAGCAACCAGCGCCAGCCCGAATCCGGTAAACCCCCTGACAATGGATGCGATGAAGATGATTAATGAGAGTGCAATTATATTTATGGGGGTAAGCATCCTATTCTTCGTATAGAGCAATCTGCCTGAATTCGGATTTGAAGACTGATGCCGATGCCTCCCAGCGTTCTGTCTCTTCCGTGATGGAGAGCCCCTTCGTCAGCACTTCGCGCATGCGGTCGTCGCCTGACAGGATGTCAAAGGGCATGAGATTGTATTCGTACTCGTAGGGGGGAGGGTTGAATTTCAGGGAGCCTTCAGGCGATGTGCGGATGATTGCGTCAAAGAGGTGCAGCGCCGTAGCCACTGGTCTGAAAACTGAATAATCTGTGACATGAATCTGGATTCCCCTGCAGTATTCCCCTGCATATTTGTTGAACGTGGGAATGAAGTCGTGCATCCGGAACCGGCACCCCGGCAGGTTCCGGCTGCGCATCTCTCCGAGCAGTCTCCGGCCGTCTATCCAGGGAGCCCCGATCAGTTCGAACGGAATGACAGTACCTCTTCCCTCCGAGAGGTTCAGGGCTTCTGCGAGTACTGTTCCCGGGTAGACTACAGCAGTCTGTTGCGTAGGCATGTTTGGAGAGGGGAGAACCCATGGCAGTCCTGTTTCGCTGTAGAAAGAGTTACGTCTCCAGCCTTCGGCCCTGATAACATGAAGCTCGCAGCGGGGGAAATATTTTTCCTTTATCCAGAGGGCCATCTCACCGATGGTCATGCGGTGACAGAGGGGTATGCATGCTCCTCCCACGAAGGTGAAGTACTCTTCCCTCAGGAGCGGTCCGTCAACCTGTATCCGCCCAATAGGGTTTGGCCTGTCGAGAATCCACACAGCGATGCCCGCTTCGACGCATGCCTCCATGCAAAGCTTTACAGTCCAGATATATGTATAGAGCCTGGCTCCAACATCCTGCAGGTCAATTACCAGGGCCTCGATCCCGTTCAGCATTGATGGCGTCGGCTTACGGTGCAATCCGTAAAGGCTGTAGACGGGAATTTGCAGATGAGGATCAACCTTGCCTTCCCACTCTATCATGTTGTCCTGCGTCTGGCCGGAAAGGCCATGCTGTGGTCCGAAAAGAGCAGCGAGCTCGCAACCGGCACCGTCAGCGAAGATCTCGGTTATATGTCTGTAATCTGAAGCGATGCTTGAGGAGTGGCACAGAAGGCCTGTCCTTTTGCCCCGGAGTTCTGAAGGCAGACTGCGGGAGATAACATCTAGTCCGGAAAGCACTTTCATACAATGCAAAAATAGTTAAAAGAGCGGCGGCTGCAAGGGCTCGTTACAATACAGCAAGGAAATATTCAATATATTTACAGCCTCCGCTGCCGGTAGTTTGTTAACGTTGAAAAAACATTATGAAGCATTTTTTAAGCATAACTTTTATTGTTGTTGCACTGTTCAGCCTCCGGGCAACTGCGCAGGAAAGGACAACAAAGTATATTCCGTCACCTGAACCTGACAGGATTGTATTGAACCTCAACGGAGACCCGGCCACATCAATGGCCGTTACCTGGAGGACGGACACAACAGTGATGGAGAGCCTGGCACAGATCACGGTCAATCTGCCGACAATATTCCTTGCCGACTCAGCTACTACTGTGGCAGGCACGTGGCAGGATGCAGAAGGTGACGGAGTTACGGGAAGGTTTCATTCCGTCCGGTTTACCGGGCTGACACCAGGGACAACCTATGCATACCGCGTCGGTTCAGTCCCGGACGCCAGCGAGTGGTTCACCTTCAAAACAGCAGAGACAGGCGCCGCTCCATTAACATTTCTATATTTCGGCGATTCCCAGATTGGAAGCAAATCGCTCTACGCCAGGGTGATCAGACAGGCTTTCAGGTCAACACCTGATGCAGCCCTGATGCTTTTTGCCGGAGACCTTGTTGACGGCGGATCGGGAAGAACACTACATAACGATGAGTGGGGCGACTGGCATGCCGCAGCAGGATTCATCACCTCGGTACTGCCAGTGCTGGCCACACCGGGGAATCATGAGTTTTATGACCCTGCGGACAGGGAGAAGAGAGATCTTAACAGGTACTGGAGAGCAGGATTCACTCTCCCCGAAAACGGCCCGGCAGGATTGGAGGAGACGGCATATACAGTGGACTATCAGGGAGTGAGATTCATAATTATCAATTCTGATAAGATGATCAGAAATGAAGCAATTGCCCGGGCTCAGACGGAATGGGTGGAAGGACTTCTGCGTAACAATCCATGCAACTGGACCGTGGCAATGTTCCATCACCCGGTCTTTTCGACATCAGCCAGGAGAGACAACAAGGTAATCAGGGAGAATCTCAAGCCGCTCTTTGACATGTACGGGGTAGACCTGGTACTAACGGGGCACGACCATACATATGCCAGGGGAATGATCATGCCTGAAGGCAGGGAAATGAGGGGCAACGAGGCAGGCCCTGTCTATGTGGTCTCCGTAAGCGGTTCCAAGCAGTATCAGCAGGATGCGAAGCAATGGTGGCAGGTCGGTCTTACAAACACCCAGCTGTGGCAGGTAGTGACAGTAGACGGGACCAGGCTTAAGTACAGTGCTTACGACGCTTCGGGTAAACTGGCCGACCAGTTTATGCTTACCAGGATGAAAAACGGCAGGAAGATGATGAGTGTTCCTGCAGCTGTAAAAACAAAATGAACTGTACAATATGAAATATTCACCTCATTTTTTGATTGCTGTGCTGGCCGGCCTGCTGACCCTGTCATGCGTAAGTAATGAGAACAAGCTGGAGATCTATGCCACCACCGATCTTCACGGTATGCTGCTTCCCTTCGATAACACGGAGGGTGAAGCCACAGACCGGTCGCTTGCCAATCTTGCATCAATTGTGGAGGCCGGCGGCAAGGAAAATATGATCCTTCTTGATAATGGCGATATACTGCAGGGTGATCCCCTTGCATACTACTATAACTTCGTTGAGACCTCGGAACCCCATATTATTGCTGATATTCTGAACCATCTTAGCTATGATGCAGCCACCGTTGGTAATCATGATATTGAGGCAGGCCACGAGGTCTATGACCGTGTAAGAAAGGAGTACAGATTCCCGATGCTGGCCGCCAATGCTGTCGATATCAGAACCGGAGAACCGTACTTCGAGCCCTACACTGTGATTGAAAGGAAGGGAATTAAGGTAGTGGTATTCGGCCTGATCACTCCGTCAGTCCCCCGCTGGCTGCCCGAATCACTCTACCGGGGTATCAGGTTTGAGAATATGGTCTCCACTGCCAGTAAGTGGATGCCGGTCATGCTTGGTGAGGAGCCAGACCTGGTTATCGGTCTCTTTCACTCGGGCATGGGTGATGAGAGAGACAGGGGGGATGATGAGAACAGCACCCTCTCCGTGGCTATGAATGTGCCAGGGTTTGATGTTATCTTCTGCGGCCATGACCACAGGGAAGAGGTTAAAGAGGTAACCAACAGCGCCGGGGAGAATGTTCTGGTTCTTGACGGCGGCAGCCGTGCCGGTGCACTGATGAATGTTACGGTAAATTTTGAGAAGCAGGAAGACGGAAGTCTCAATCCGGAATTAAGCGGAAGGATCATACCAATGAACACCCTGCCTGAATCGGCTGCCTTCCTTAAGAAGTACAGGGGTGTTTCTGACAGGCTCAGCGAGTACACCTCGGAGGTCATCGGCCGTTCAACAGCCACGGCCACAACACGTGATGCATTCTTTGGACCTTCGGCCTTCGTTGATCTGATCCATCTCATGCAGATCGAGTTAACCGGTGCGCAGATATCAATGGCCGCCCCGCTCTCCTTTGACCAGAGCATAGATAAGGGTGACCTGAGGATCAGGGATATGTATCGCCTCTACCGGTTTGAGAATTTTCTCTACACCGTGAACATGACGGGCGGGGAGATTGACCGTCACCTGGAGCATGCAGCAGTGCAGTGGTTCGGGACCATGTCGAAAAGCAGTGACTACATGCTGAATTACAGATTTGATGACAGCGGCTCGCCCGTCATGATCAACGGTACGGCCAGGCTCCGGAACCCCTCCTATAACTTCGAATCCGCAATGGGTATTCGTTATACGGTTGATGTAAGCAAACCCCAGGGCGCAAGGGTGAATATCACATCTCTCAGTGACGGCACACCTTTCAGCCACAGTGCCACCTACACCGTGGCAGTGAACTCTTACAGGGCAAACGGCGGTGGCGGGCATTTCCCCGCAGCCGGCATAACCGGGAAGGAGCTGGAGAGAAGAATCATCTCTGCAACCGAACGCGACCTGCGGCATTATATGACTGAGTGGATACGGACAAAGGGAACGATCAGTCCCGCTCCCATGAGTGAATGGAGCATTGTTCCGGCTGACTGGGCTGCGGAGGCAGAGAAGCGCGAGAGAAAGCTTCTTTTTGGCAATTAATGAACCGATTGTTTCGTATGAAGATATTTTTAAGATTTACTGCCGTTTTACTTGTCATTCTGACACTGACATCGGCTGGCAGTGTAAGGAAGAAGCCCCTTAACCTGATATTGTTCATTGGTGATGGCATGGGTGTGTCACATGTTTATGCGGCGATGACCGTCTCAGGTAACAGTATGACCTTCCCCGCCTTCCCGGTTACAGGCTTCAGCAGGACACATTCGGCCAACAGCTACTCCACTGACTCGGCGGCCGGCGGCACTGCGCTGGCCACGGGTGAGAAGACCAACAACAAGATGATTTCAGTGAGACCTGACAGCACTGTCCTGGTGACTCTTCTTGAACATGCCTGTACTGCGGGAAAATCAACCGGCATAGTCTGCACCAGTTCTCTTACTGATGCCACTCCTGCAGCCTTCTCTGCGCACGTCCCTCAGCGCTATGATTACAGTGCCATTGCAGCCTGGTATGCAGGCGGAACCGCAGAAGTCTTCATAGGCGGCGGCAGGAAGTATTTCGAGGCGCAATTAGATTCTGCAGGCAGCTTTAAACGGTCGGAGGATGTGGTTTCGATGCTGTCACGGGCAGGTTATGATGTCACCTATGACCTTGAATCGTTCGTAGCATCAGAGGCAACCCGTATTGCGGGACTCATGTCGCAGGATGACATGCCCAGGCTGTTTGAGGGGAGAGATCCTCAATACCTTGCGAAGGCAACAGCAAAGGCCATTGAAGTGCTGTCACGCAACCGAAAGGGTTTTGTGCTGATGGTTGAAGGATCGGAGGTTGACGATGCCGGTCACAGCAATGAAACGAAGATGGTTACCGACGAGGTGCTCGATATGGACAGGGCTGTAGCTGTGGCCCGTGAATTCGCGGATAAAGACGGTAAAACATTGATTGTTGTCACCGCTGATCACGAGACAGGGGGGATGAGCATAACAGGAGGCGATCTTGAAAAGAGGGAGGTTAAGGGAGCCTTCAGCTTCACCGGACACTCAGGCGTAATGGTCCCGGTGTTTGCATACGGGCCCGGAGCCATGACATTCACGGGAATACAGGAGAATACGGAACTGTTTTACAATTTCTACAGGCTGCTTTCACTAGATAAAAAGAAAAGATGAAAAGAAGTAGTCCGGTTACTGACGGGCACAGGCTGCCACTTGTGGAGGAATTCTACTCCATCCAGGGCGAGGGGTGCAACACTGGCAAGGCCGCTTATTTCATCAGGGTTGGCGGATGCGACATATGCTGCAGCTGGTGTGATACCAAATATTCATGGGATGCCGGATTGCACCCTATGGTGGGGATAGATGTCATAGCGTCGAACGTCCTTGCGGCAGGGGCCGATTCGGTTGTGGTCACCGGCGGTGAACCTCTGATGTGGGATATGGGTCCGTTATGCGAACTGCTTAGATCAAAGGGAATCAAGACATACCTTGAGACTTCCGGTGCATTCCCCCTTACGGGATCATGGGACTGGATCACCCTGTCGCCTAAAAGGGGCTCTCCTCCGCTCCCGGGGATATTGCCCCTGGCAGATGAGCTAAAGGTGGTAATACAGGGTGGCACTGATTTTGAGGATGCCGAGATATATAAAGAGAAGGTGAAGCCAGGCTGCCAGCTTCTACTGCAACCTGAGTGGAGCCGTTACAGTGAGATAATTGCGGAAATAACAGAATACGTAAAGAAAAACCCCGGATGGAGAGTTTCCCTTCAGGCACATAAATTCATGCATATTCCCTGAATGAGAGTAAGAACAAACATTACAGTCCTGCTTTTGATGATCATTCTGAGCCAGTGCGTAGTCACGGGCCAGTCACTGCACACCCGTTCCAACAGGGCACTTAAATACTATGATCAGGGAAAGAGGGATTACGAGTTGCTCTATTACGACAGGGCGGAGAGCAACTTAAGGCTGGCAGTAAGGGAAGACAGCAGGTTTTACGAGGCACATATACTGCTTGGCCAGCTCTATTCTGACACTGGCGACTGGGAGAAGTCGGTGACCCATTACCGTGCAGCAGTGGAAATCGATTCACTCTACTTTCCGCCAGCTCTTTTCAGTCTTGGAAAGGCTGAGATGAGGATGGGAAGATATTTCGAAGCAATGAAGCATCTTGAGGCCTACCTGAGCCAGCAGGGAGCCACGGCGAGGCTGCGAAGCGAGGCGGAAAAGATGATCGTCAGCTGCCGTTTTGCACTTTCTTTTCCGCGTTCCCTCTTTGATGCTGACCCGGTCAGTGCAGGCGATTCGGTAAACACCCTTCTTGACGAATACTGGCCTTCGGTAACAGGTGACGGCCAACAGCTGATTTTTACGCGCGAAGTAAAGAGAGCCACCGGTTATGGAAGGGATTACGGCCGCGACCGTCAGGAGGATTTCTATATCAGCAACTGGGCCGTCAACGGGTACTGGAGAACAGCCCGCAATGCCGGAGCACCCCTTAACACAGCCGGAAACGAAGGAGCACAGTCCATCTCATCCGATGGAAGATACATGTATTTCACGGCATGTGACCGGAGTGACGGGCAGGGAAGATGTGACATTTATTTCTCATCATATGACGGCAACCGGTGGTCACCGGGGATAAACCTCGGCACACCTTTGAATTCAACATACTGGGAATCTCAACCCTCCATCAGCCCGAACGGAAGGATGCTTTTCTTTGTGAGTAACAGGCCCGGGGGCCTGGGAGGGATGGATATCTGGTATTCCACACGCAGCAACGACGGAAAATGGCGCAAACCGGTTAACCCGGGAAAGGCTGTCAATACAGCTGGCGATGAGTTTTCGCCATTCATCTATTTCAACGGGAAAACACTCTATTTCTCCTCCAATGGCAGGGAATCATTTGGCGGGCATGATATCTACGTCACAACAATGAACCGTGATTCCACATGGAGCACCCCTGAGAACCTGGGTCCACCTGTGAATACGCCTGCGGATGAAACAGGACTCGTCATTGAGTCATCCGGCAAACGAGCTTACTTCTCTTCGGTCCGGGATAAGGAAAAGGGAAAGGATATCTTTTATCTTGACCTGCCGGAGGTCGTTCAGCCGGAGCCTGTCCTGTACTTCAAGGGCACTGTAATCGATAAGGCATCCGGGCAGCCGATCACTGCAAAATATGAGCTGAGTGATCTCACAAACAGAGTGGATGTCATCAGTTCTGTCACTGACAGCGGGGGAGAGTTTTTCGTCTGCCTGCCCCAGGGCAGCAGCTACGGACTGAATGTTACCGCCAGCGGCTACATGATATTCTCGGAAAACTTTGATTTTGCAGAGGGTTACGATTCTTCGGAACCTTTCATGAAGACCATTCCACTGAACAGGGTAAGAGTAGGGGAGTTCATGAGGATGTACAACGTCTTCTATGACACCGACTCCTGGGAGTTGCTTGAATCATCAATGCCTGAACTTGAGCAACTGCTGGAATTCATGCAGATCAATCCTTCAGTGGTAATTGAAATAGGCGGTCATACCGATTCAGACGGCAGTGAGGAACATAACCAGCGGCTTTCTGAAAGAAGAGCAAATTCGGTAAGGGAGTATCTGATAAAGAGAGGCATTGGCAAAGACCGTATCTTCTCACACGGCTACGGCGAAACCTCGCCAGTGGCTGACAATATCACCCCTGCCGGCAAAAGACTCAACAGGCGCACTGAGATCACCGTCCTGTCAGAAGGGATACACAAGTAACAACAAGTGTTTAACAGGATAGCCTGAGCTGGCTCGCCGGAAAACCGGAAAAAGGAGGGAGCCCTGGGCCACCCTCCTGACTTTTCACATCAGACAGTCATAACCTTCAGAAAATCAGATTGCGATTTTACTCTCTGAAGAGGTACCGGTGAGTATTTTCAAGCCAGAGCACTCCCTGGCAGGTAAAGAGACGAATACAGATGTTCCTCCGGCATCGTTGGGCTCAACCCTGATATTGCCCTCCATTGCGAGAATAAGATTTCTGGCCAGGATTAAATTCATAGCGGAATAGGTATCCTGACTTTCGGAATGTTGGATCTCAGGATTGTCGGAAAGCAGCAGGTTGCTACTTCTTGGGAAACCCTGGCCAGAATCTTTTACGTAAAATGTTATTGTCTCATCGTTGTAGGTACACCCGACTTTTATAAACCCTGAAGAAGTACTGTCGAGTGCGTCCCTGAACAGATTGCTGATAATTCTTGTTATCCTCGCCACGTCTAGCTTCAGCATCAGCTTGTCCGGGAGGTTGTCTTCCTGGATGAGAACGACATTATCATGTCCCTTTTTCCTCATGAAAACCCTGAATTCTGAGGTAAGGGACTCGAAAAGTCTTGTAATGTCTGTCTCACGGAGATTTTCCCTTGTTGACCCTGATTCAAGGGAGGCGGTGTCAAAGAAATTTTCAAACAATCCGATCAGCTGTTCGCATGATGAAATTATCTGCTCTGAGAACTCACGCTTTTCGTTGTCACTGAACCTCTCATTGTTCATCAGGTATGAAAAGGCGACGATTGAGTTCATCTGAGTTCTTACCTCATGAGAAACGCCTGCAAGTATATTTGGTCTGTTGATCATCTTGTTCAGTTTTTCATGGCCTGTCGCTGCTGTCATACCCGTCTCTTTGAAGGCACTGCGTAGAATCTCGAACATATGAATGTCTTTATCGGTTTGTGGATTTATTTAATCCTTCGTGCCAGTCTGACAGCCTGTTTGCTGTACCTGCTGCCGGAGGATGCTATTGCAGCAAACTGTTTCGTTGCCTTTTCCTTGTTGCCGGTCATCATGTAGCACAGGCCCAGGTACCATTCGGCATCTTCGAGGTACAGGTTGTCATTGTGTTCGATGACGCGGGTGAATGATCTGCTCGCCACCGGATAATTCTTCACCTCCATGTTGGCCATACCGTGCATGAAGACCGATTCCATTCCTTCCTGTCCGGTGTTTATCACCTGTTCAAGGTACATGATAGCCTTTTCATACTCTTTTGCAGAGTAGGAGGCGATGGCATTCTCCATCAATGTGTTGCCCGGACTGACGGCGGACCTCACGGCACCAGGTGATTCGTACCGGGAATAATAGGAAGAGTACAGTTCATCAGGTGATGCACCCGGCCTCAGTCCCAGGTATAGAGCTGATGAGATGAGTGCAACAAGCGCAACTGCAGCTGCATACTTCGCACTCTTCACCATAGTTCTGCGGAGTGTGCCTGCAGAGCGTTTTTTCCTCTCTATGGCCGTGAGCATATTCCTTAGATCAATCACCTGCCTTTCAGCCAGGATTTCATCTGTTTTTCTCCTGAGAGTGATTTCCCTTGCCAGCGCCGGGTCTTTTTTCATCTCTCTGATGAGCCATTCCTCCCCGGCCTTGTCTGTCTGACCGCCGAGCCAATCCTCAATGGCATTGTTAACATTCCTTGTTTTCATCTTGTATATTATTATTTCACACTTATAAATTATCAACCAAATAGTTGCTGACAATCATCTGCATGCCGTTCCGGGCACTGCACCGGCTTGCGCGCACGCTGCCGGATGACAGGGTATCTCTGCTTAACGCAGATCTGCCCCCGTTATGCTATATATGCTGGCCGGAAAAACCGGCTCTGTCATTCAATTCAGATCTCTATTACCACCGGAGGCCTGGTTGGATCAGTTACCGAATCGTTTTTGCCGCCGTTTCCGCCGCGTACATTAATCATTTCCTCGTTTGAAAGAACAAAATCAGAGAAGTTTTCAATTTTCAGGGTTTTCATTTTTTTGGGTTTTATTAATGAATCAGGGTTTAATTGTCATTTATACCGTACATGTCACAAAGTGCCCTTTTGTGACACGAAAAAATCGACTTTTTTTCAAAAAAAATGCAACATACTGAAGAACAGGGCTGTATAACGACAGGAAAGTTGCTGTTACTGTAACGGATTGTTTTATACTTTTACCGGCGGAAGAAAGAAGAACCATACAGATGAGTCTGAGGGCAGACATACTCATTGTTTCATACCTGTTTTTTGCGGTTATCAGCGGAACTCCTGGTTTGGCCCGGGGATCTGGCTCAGAAGCCACTGCGGGCAATGAAATGAAAGATTCGGGGGAATTGAGGCTCAGGGAGCTGAGTGATTCACTTGCCGTTCTTCTTGAACGCCGGGCAAATTCATCCGGTGCGGAAAGGATGGCAGGGGAGATCGAAATAATCATTGACGGTACACTTATCATGGATACCCTTCTGCTTTCGGATGCTTATTATTTTGTGGGTGTTCAGCATTACCAGTCGAACAGGTTCGATCGTGCCTATGATTGTTTCAGCGTCTCCACCAGCTTCCGGGAGAGGCTTTCTCTTTATGACAGGAGGTATGGCAACGGTCTCAGCAATATGGCTGTCTCACTCCACAGGCTGGGGAATTATACGCATGCCTACGGGCTTGGAGTCAGGGGTCTGGAAGCCAAAAGGGCCGTTTCAGGAAGTGACTCGTCGGGGCTGGCAACCAACTACCTCAATCTTGCCAGCATATGCCTTGAATTGAATGACGCCGGCCAGGCAATTGAGCTGGCAGAGTCAGGACTGAAAATTTCAAGGCTATACCCTGATGAGATTCCGTCGAAGATACAGGCTGACCTCTACCACGTGATAGGGCTGAGCCTCTATCGGACGCTGGAGTACAACAAATCACTTGTTTACTGCAGGGAGGCACTCAGAATCTATGACAGGGATCCTGCCGCCAGTGTTGATTCAAGGATACTGATGCACAATACCATGGCCCAGGTGCACCGCAGGCTTGATCAGCCGTTGGAGGCAGAGGAGCAGTTCAGGATGGGACTGGCCATCAGGGACGGGCAGAATACTCATGACAAATTTCTGCTTCATATCAATTATTCAGCTTTTCTGGCTCACGCCGGCAGGATACAGGAAGGAGAAAAAGTCCTGGAAGAAGGACTGGAAAGGGTGAGAAGCGCTTACGGGCCGGAGAGCAGGGAATATTTCATTATGCTGGTTTCGGTCGCTGACTTTATTACCAACAGTCTTGGTGACAGTGACCGGTCGCTTGCGCTTTACGATGAGTGTCTCGGTTATGTGCGCAGAAATCCGTGGGATGTCTCGATGAGAAAATTTGTAACCGTCAAGTATGCCCAGGCTTTGACAGATGCGGGCAGGTATGAGGAGGTGCTGGCTATCACTGAGGGAATGGCCATTTCATCTGAGCCGGCCAAACCGGGCAACCGTGATGACGGTGAGATCAACGGCATCTCTGAAGAAGACCTGCGTCTTCTTGAATTGAGATACGATGCCCTGAACGCTCTTGCACGGTCAGAAAGAAATATGGACTACCTAAGGCAGGCTGTTGCAGCCGGAAGCAGGATCACCTCGCTGTATGACCGCCGCAGGCTGGAGATGAGCGAGGAGGAGAGCAGGACAAGCTTCAGCTCCTACTCCAGGGATATATATACGGGCATCATTGACAATTATGCAGAACTATATGAGGCGGACCATGACCGCGAGTCGCTTGCCGGCCTTTTTGAATTCTCAGAAAGGAGCAAGGTGGCAGGGTTCCTTACTTCCATGAGGGAGCTCAATGCCGCACGCTTCTCCCTGCCCGGGGAGCTGACAGAACTTGACGGAGAGATCAGAAGAGAGATTGGATTCTACAAGGATCTTATGCTTAAGGAGAAGCTGAAAGCGGTGCCTGACACTCAGAGACTGGCCACCTGGGAGGGAGTGACTTTCCGGCTGCTCAGATCGCGTGACTCTCTTGTGCGAATCTTTGAGAATAATTACCCGGCCTATTATAACCTTAAATTCAGGAGTGAGGTGACGCCTCTGAACAAGGTCAGCAGCGTTATCGGCCGCAGGGCAAACCTCTTAAGCTATGTCCTGACGGATGAAAGGCTGTATATATTTGTTGCCAACCACAGGAGGAGTGAAGTGATCACCCGCGACATCGATTCAAGCTTTTTCTCATCACTGAAACGATTCCGCAGCATGCTGTCAACTGCGCCGGCGACAAGTGGCTCACGTGCTCCATTCAATGAATACATGGATCTGGCGCTCAGCCTTTACCGGATTCTGATTGAGCCGGCTGAGCCTTACCTCATCGGTGACAAGATAGTGATCTCACCTGACAACATCCTTTCATACCTGCCGTTCGAGGCCCTTGTGACGGAGGAGTTCCGGAGTCCCGGGCTTTTATACCGTGATGCTCCTTTTGCCCTTAAGAAATACCGTTTCTCTTATATCTACAGTGTGACTCTCTCGTCGGAGACCATTCAGAGGAGCAGGAGTCTGAACAACAGGCTAGTTGCCTTTGCACCCAGTTATGAAGGGGTGCAGATTGATGATTCGCTGCTGATTGACTGGCCTGCATTGAGGGGAGAGATCCGTGACCTGCCATATGCCATCCTGGAGGCCGAAGATGCAGTCAACCAGTGCGGAGGGAAGGCCTACATCGGTGTAGGGGCAAGCGAAGAGGCCTTCAAGCGGGAAGCAGGGAACTTCAAGATACTTCACCTGGCAATGCATACACTTGTAGACGACAGCCGGCCTGCCTTCTCCAGGATGCTCTTTACGGGTGGCGGCGGCGGCAGCAACGATGGTATGCTCAATACCTACGAGGTCTACAGCCTCCCGCTTCAGGCAATGATGGTTGTGCTCAGCTCCTGCAACACCGGGTCTGGTATGCTTGTGAGCGGAGAGGGAATACTGAGCCTGGCACGGGGCTTTCTCTATGCCGGAAGCCGTTCGGCCGTGATGTCGATGTGGGCGGTAGATGACATCTCCGCATCAGAGGTGATACACTCCTTTTACAAGAACATGAGAAGCGGCCAGACAAAGAGTTCCGCACTGCGCAACGCACGGTTGAAATACCTCCGAACTGCCTACCAGGGCAGGTCGCATCCATACTACTGGTCGGCTCTGGTGATATACGGAGATGACACGCCACTTTGGTTTAACAGGGTGAAACTGTACATAGGACTGCTCGCCTTCCTGCTGGTGGCAACACTTATTATGGGATTGGTCTATAAGGGACCCAGATCCTGATATTCCGGATCAGTCTTGATGATTTCCATCAAAGCCTCCTTGCAGAGGTACTTTTTCCTTCTTGCGTAGGTCTCATTCCTGAATCCCATTCTTCGGGCTATCTCTTCATAGGATGAACCTTCGCCGTAGAGGTTTAGCACCATCTGGCAGTCTTCCCCGAGGAGAGCGAAGGAGCGGGCAACAATCCTCTCAAGAATAGCATCGTTCATCTCCTCCGCAGCCGTATGATCTGCCGGATCGGATTCCAGAGCCACCAGACGCGAACGGTATCTCAATTGGGCATTCCAGACATTGCGCGCCACACCGTAGACATATCCCTTCAGATCGGTTGTGAGACTGAACCCATCACCGGTAACCTGTTTGTACAATATCACCACAGTCTCCTGGAGGACTTCATGCACGTCATCATCCGACCCGCTGTTTTTTCTGAGGTGATCACGGATCATCTCAAAACAGGAATCATAGAGCCAGTTCAGAATCCTGTTGTCCTGTTTCCTGATTCCATCTATGATGTCAGTGTCCGAATACTTTCTGAATAATCCCAAACAAGCGGTTTAATTGGCAAATATACAATTTCCGCAATCGATTTCTGAAAAATGCTACCCGGCACATTTTCAGTAGCTGCACCCGAAGTGGGTAAATAATGGATATATTTATGCTGTAAAACTCCCAATCATGCCTGTTCAATGAACTACCCTTTTGTGAGGCAATATGATGCAATGGATTGCGGACCGGCATGCCTGAGCATGGTAGCACGCAGTCATGGTAAGCGTCTCTCCCTGGAGACCATCAGAAAGAGGTCATGGATAACACGTGAGGGAGTCTCCATGCTGGGATTAAAGTCAGCTGCAGAGAGTATTGGTTTCAGGGCGGCAGGAGTCAGGATTCCGTTCAGCAGGCTGATAGAGGGTGCTCCGCTTCCATGTATAGTGCACTGGCGGCAGAACCACTTCATCGTTGTAAACAGGGTGAACGAAAGGGCAGTATGGGTTAGTGACCCGGCCATCGGCAGTCTCAGGATGAGCCATGAAGAGTTCAAGCAGGGATGGCTATCAGGAGAGACAGGTGGTGAACCGGCGGGGATGGCTCTGCTTGTTGAACCGGGCCCGTCATTTGCGGAACTTAAGGATGATCCGCCTTCCAGGGGAGGATTTGAGTTCCTGGCACCCTACCTTAGACCTTACAGAAAGAAGATAGTGCTTCTTATCGCTGGTCTGATACTGTCAAGCGCCATCCAGCTCCTCTTCCCCTTCATGACACAGGCAATCATTGACAGGGGTATTGCCAACAGTGATGTAAGGTTAATATACCTGATCCTGGCTGGACAGCTGGCTCTCATTGCCGGCCGTCTGACAGTTGAATTCAGCAGGGGTTGGATTCTGCTGCATGTGGGATCCAGGCTGAATATCCGGATCGTTTCCGATTTCCTTGCAAGGCTGATGGGATTACCAATAGCCTACTTCGATACGAAGCTGAACGGCGACATATTACAGAGGATTGATGACAACAGCAGGATAGAGAGTTACCTTACCTCGTCGAGTCTTGCCATCCTCTTTTCGCTATTCAATTTCATAGTTTTCGGGGTGGTGCTTGGCATCTACAGCATCCCGGTCCTGATGGTGTTTCTGTCCGGGACGACATTTTACATATTGTATGTTACACTCTTCATGCCTGCACGTGAGCGACTTGACAACATCCGGTTCATGCAGATGTCCGAAGCCGGGAACAGAATGATAAACATCGTGAACGGCATGCAGGAGATCAAGCTGGCGGGAAACGAAGCTACCAACAGGAGGGAATGGGAGATGCTGCAGAAGGAGATCTATGCCACCCGGGTCAGAGGGCTCAGGATACTTCAGTTCCAGACGGCAGGAGGAACCCTGATTCACGAGTCAGTTAACATAATCATCACTGTCATCTCAGCCACGCTGGTTATAAACGGTTCTATGACCCTTGGCATGATGCTGGCGGTGCAGTTCATAACCGGGCAGCTCAACGGTCCGGTATCCCAGATTGTCAGTTTCATGAGGGCGACACAGGATGCGCGGATCAGCCTGGAGCGCCTGTCCGAAGTGCATGCCATGGATCCGGAGGAGTCTGGCGGACCCGATGCCGGAGCTCCCTTGCCGGCGCGCGCTGACATTGAAATCAGGAATCTTTCTTTCAGGTATGAGGGTCCGGGGTCACCATGGGTGCTGCGAAACCTTAACCTGAGTATACCTGCCGGCAGAATCACCGCCGTGGTGGGAGAGAGCGGATCGGGAAAGACAACCTTGCTGAAGATCCTGATGGGCTTCTATCATCCTGCTGAAGGCTCGGTGGAGATGGGAGGCCTGAGACTGGATGATATCAGTATTTCCTCATTGAGAAGGAATACCGGCACCGTGATGCAGGAGGGTTATATCTTCCCCGATACAATCCTGGGGAATATTGCACCCGGGGAAGATAATCCCGACATGGGAAGAGTAGCCACGGCCGCAGAGACAGCCTGTCTGAAACCTCTGCTCGATACGCTGCCATCAGGAATTCAGACCCGTATCGGACAGGGAGGACACGGTCTGAGCCAGGGACAGAGACAGCGAATACTGATTGCCAGAGTGGTTTACAAGCAACCCGCGCTGGTGCTGCTCGATGAAGCCACCAGCTCCCTCGATGCCTCAAGCGAAAGACTTGTTGTGGAAAAACTTGCAGGATTCCTGGCTGGCAGGACAGTGGTAATTGTTGCGCACAGGCTTAGCACGGTGCGTCATGCTGACAGGATAGTGGTACTGGAAGGCGGGAAAGTGACCGAATCAGGTACCCACGCCGAACTCACCTCTCTTAAGGGGATCTACTACAGTCTCATCAGAGACCAGCTGGAACTGGGCAGTTGATTATTCTCCGTTCTTCTTCCCGCCATAGGGCTCGTAATCATCAGGCTGATCCCTGAGGTTACCCCTGGGTGTAAAAATTCCGGTTGACTTTTTAGGGCTGCCTTCACCCTGTTTCTTTACATATTTGCGATAAAGAGAGTAACCTACAAGCGCAATAACTGCAGAATAAATGATAATGTCTTTAGTTTCCATTTTTCGTTGTCATGAAACTTAGCCGACAAATTTAAACATTTTGACAATTGCCGGATGAGGCATTTCATTTAAATGAGGTTATGGTTTGAGTTTTACCAATAATCCATTATTTTCGTGGTTTGAAAAAAAGGGGGTGAGCTGCATGCCATCCGCCTTTTTATGAAGCACTGAAGAAAAAGGATTAATGATGACAACAAGAAATCCGGAAGACTCTGTTCATGATGAACAATTCGATGGTACTGAAAAGACCACCGAATCTGCGGAAGAGAAAACCAACCTGGATGATGCTCCGGTGGTGGCAGATGATTCTGTCACTGCCCCGGAGAATGACATCCGCGAAGAGGCCGTTAAGGCTGAAGTGACCACTGCCGAAGAACCGGTAGAAACCAAAGGCGAACAGGAACCTGATACCGTTGAGGAGGAGGTGGCCATGGCTGAGGAAGAAGTTGCTGAAGAAGAGGAAGTTGCTGTGGCTGAAGAAGAAAAAGTTGACAGGCCTGCTGAAGAAGTGACTGAAGAAGAGGAAGTTGCCACGGCTGCTGAAGAAGTTGTTGAAGAAGAGGAGGTTGCTGAGGCAACCGGGGAACTGGCCGGAGAGGCGGAGCCCCGTGAGGTGAAGGCAGCTGCTGAAGAGGAGAAGATTAACTATGATGACATAGAGCTTCCGCAGGTAGATTACAGCGGATTCTCACGCAAGGAGTTGGTGGAGACGCTGGTTCTCATCGTGGAGAACAGGCCCCCCGCGGAGATTGTGGACGATGTCACACGGATTAAGGAGTTGTTCTATAAAAAGACCAAGGCCGAATTCAATGAAAAGCGACTCAACTATGCAAAGGAGGGTGGCAATATTGATGATTTCAGGCCTGAACCGGATGAACTTGAGAACCAGATTAAGATCATACTCGATACCTACCGCAGCCGCAGAAGTGACTTCAACAGGATACAGGAAAGCGAGAAGCAGGAGAACCTGCATAGGAAGCTTGAGATAATTGAACAGATAAAGGATCTCGTCAACCGTGAAGAAGCAATAAACAAGACCTTCCAGGAGTTCCGCAATCTGCAGAACGAATGGCATGCAACGGGCATCGTGCCGCAGTCGGCCGTCAAGGATCTGTGGGAGAATTACCATCACAGTGTTGAGATCTTCTATGACTACATCAAAATAAATCGTGAACTAAGGGACCTTGACCTAAAAAAGAATCTTGAGGCCAAGATTGTACTTTGCGAGAAAGCCGAGGAGCTTCTGATGGAGCCCAATGCCGTCAACGCCTTCAAACTGCTGCAGGATTATCACAACCAGTGGCGTGAGATAGGGCCTGTTCCCCATGAGAACAAGAATGATGTCTGGGAACGATTCCGCGAAGCCACAACCAAGGTCAACAAGAGACACCATGAGTTCTTTGAAAAGCAGAAGGATGACCAGAAGCACAACCTCGACGCCAAGACCGCCCTCTGCGAAAAGGTCGAAGAGATAGCTGCAGGCGAGATACTTACATTTGCCGATTTCAAGGAAAAATCAGATGCAATTCTCGAATGCCAGAAACTCTGGAAGACGATAGGGTTTGCGCCGAAGAAACACAATAACAAGATATACCAGCGTTTCAGGGCTGCATGTGACAGGTTCTTCGAGAAGAAACGTGCCTTCTTCGCCGAGAACAAGGAGACACAGGTAAAGAACCTGCAGCTCAAGACCGAGCTCTGCCTCAAGGCTGAGGCACTGCAGGAGAGCAGTGACTGGAAGGACACCTCCGAGATGCTCATCAGGCTTCAGAAGGAGTGGAAGGAGATCGGACCGGTGCCTAAAAAATACTCTGAAAAGGTCTGGAAGCGTTTCCGCAAGGCGTGCGATACCTTCTTTACGAGGAAATCGGAGTACTTTGCCGGCAGAGACACGTCATACGAGGATAATCTCAAGGCCAAACTTACCATCCTCGAGGAGCTCGAGGGTTTTGAACCCGGAGAAGACCTCAGGGCCGGCTTTGAAAAGCTCAAGGATATTCAGAAACGCTGGACAGAGATTGGCTATGTTCCCTTTAACAGGAAAGAGGAGATTGCCCGCCGCTATAAGGAGGCCCTCAATAAGCAGTTTGACAGGCTGAAGCTCGGTGACGAGGACAAGAATATCCTCCGGTACAGGAGTAAGGTTGACAGCGCGAAATCGAACCCGCGTGCAGCAAGGAAGGTGAGAAGCGAACGTGAGAAGTTCTATAGCAAGATCAAACAGCTCGAGAGTGATATAGTGCTATGGGAGAACAACATCGGCTTCTTCGCCAAGTCGGCCAACGCTGACACAATGATCCGGGAGGTGGAGGAGAAGATTGCCGAGGCCAAAAGGAATATCAAGCTCCTTGAGGAGAAGGTGAAGCTGATTGACAGTTCAATGTACGAAGATTAGATTTCTTCTCTCCGGCAATAAAATAACAGGATCAACAGTGACTGACGTAAAGTATATTTTTGTGACCGGCGGAGTTACCTCCTCACTGGGCAAAGGTATTATTTCGGCCTCCCTGGCCAAGCTGCTGCAGGCGCGGGGTTATTCCGTCACCATTCAGAAGCTTGATCCCTATATTAATGTTGATCCCGGCACTCTCAATCCATATGAGCACGGTGAGTGTTACGTGACTGTTGACGGTGCTGAGACTGATCTTGATCTCGGTCACTATGAGCGGTTTCTGAACGTCCACACCTCGCAGGCCAACAATGTCACCACCGGCAGGATTTACCAGTCGGTAATCAACAAGGAGCGGAGGGGAGATTATCTTGGCAAGACAGTCCAGGTCATCCCTCACATAACTGATGAAATCAAGCGCAGCATTAAGCTGGTCGGTTCCGGGGGGAGCTACGAGATAGTAATCACCGAGATTGGCGGAACTGTAGGCGACATCGAGTCATTGCCCTATATTGAAGCCGTGAGGCAGTTGCGCTGGGAGCTGGGCCCGCAGAACTGCATAGTCATTCACCTCACACTGGTGCCTTTCCTTCATGCCTCTGGCGAGCTTAAGACAAAACCCACCCAGCATTCCGTCAAGATGCTGCTGGAGGAGGGTATCCAGCCTGATGTTCTGGTGCTGCGCACCGAACATCCCCTGACGGAAGACCTGAGGAAGAAAGTTGCCCTCTTTTGCAACGTCGAGGCCGGTGCAGTAGTGGAGTCGATAGATGTCTCCACCATATATGAGGTGCCCCTCCGTATGCAGAAAGAGATGCTTGATCAGACCGTGCTTCGTAAGATGGGACTCTCACCAGGGGCAGAACCTGAACTGGAGGAATGGAAAGAGTTCCTTCGCAAGCTGAAGAACCCGGCGCACAGGGTCAGGATTGCCCTGGTCGGAAAGTACGTGGAGCTGGCTGATGCATACAAGTCCATCACCGAAGCCTTTGTTCATGCCGGAGCAGCAAACGAGACAGCTGTTGAGCTGACAATGATCCACTCGGAAGAGATAACTGAAGGCAACTACCGTGAGAAGCTGGAAGGGTTTGACGGTATCGTGGTGGCTCCGGGATTCGGGTCACGGGGCATTGAGGGTAAGATCCTCACTGTCAGTTATGCCCGCACCAATGATGTTCCATTCCTGGGGATCTGTCTGGGCATGCAGTGTGCCGTGATTGAGTTTGCACGCAATGTACTTGGCATGGAGGGTGCACATTCCACTGAGATCAATCCCAAGGCGAAGCATCCCGTAATTGACCTGATGGAGGAGCAGAAGAGCGTAACGGAAAAGGGCGGCACCATGAGGCTGGGAAGCTATAAGTGCGAACTGCTTCACGGATCAGAGTCGTGGAAGTGTTACAGAAAAGAGGAAATTTCGGAACGTCACCGCCACAGGTATGAGTTCAACAACAGGTACCTTGCTGACTTCCGTAATGCAGGCATGATACCCTGCGGCACCAACCCGCAGTCGGGGCTTGTTGAGATCATTGAGATACCGTCTCACAGGTGGTTCGTTGGCGTGCAGTTCCACCCGGAATACAGCAGTACGGTGCTGAAACCTCATCCACTCTTCGTGGGGTTTGTCAGGGCCTGCATCAAAAGTCTAAACAACAGTTAAAAAGGGGAATATACACAAATGGATAGGAATACAGTAACAGGCATTATTCTGATTTTTCTGATCTTTCTCGGATTCAGTCTTTACAATAATAACAGGACCGGAAAATTTTTCGAGGCTGAAACAGAATTTGCCGACTCTCTCTATGCAACAGGCAATTATGACGAAGCCCGCGAGGCATATATCAGGGCACTCAACTACAGGCCCAAGGACCAGGCCACAAAAGATAAGGTCATTGATCTGAACAGCAAGCTCGGCCTTGGAACCGTGGCTCCCCAGCCGGCAACCGTGACGGTACCTTCAGACAGTCTGACGGCATCTCCGGCATCACGTCCTGCTGTTGCAGCTGACAGCAATGCCTATGGAGTCTTCACTGCAAGGGTCACCGGGGAGGAGGAGTTCTATACCCTTGAAAACGACCTGATGGTCATGAAGATGTCAGCCAGGGGAGGCAAGATATATTCTGTAATGCTGAAGGAATACACCACCCATGACGGACGTCCTGTCGTACTGTTTGATGGTGATTCCACCGTGTTCGGGTACAAGTTCTTTACTGTGGACAACAAACCTGTCAGAACAGATGAGCTCTATTTCACCCCTGTTGGTTACACCGGGCCAATTCTTGCCAGCGGAGGTCCGGCAAGCCTGACGATGAGGCTTGAGGCTGCCGGCGGAGCATATATAGATTACATATATACGATTCTTCCTGACGATTACATGATCACTTTTGAGTCACGGTTCAGCTCGCTTGCCTCAGTGATCCCGGCAAACACCACTTCGCTCGCACTTGACTGGAGGATGTATATCCCGCAACAGGAGAAGGGCAGGCAGAATGAAGACATGTATGCCGGGTTGAAGTACAAGGTCTACCAGGAGGGTGTTGAAGACCTCGGAGGAACCAGGATGCAGAGGCAGAAGAAGGATGTGGTGTCAGAGAGCCTGATGAAGACAGACTGGATTGCTTTCAAGGATCAGTTCTTCTCATCAGTGATCATTGCCGATGACTTCTTCATCAATGCCGCAGTCTCATCGACAAATGCCGATCCTACATCAAGGTATCTCAGGTTCTTCGAATCGGAAATAGGTGTACCGTTCACCTACGGTGACACAAGCACCGTGAAAATGCAGTTCTATTTTGGCCCCAACAGCTTCACGCTCATGAAGAAGTATGACATGCAGCTTGAAGAGCTTGTTTTCCTGGGCAGGAATATCATCCGCTGGATCAACCAGTTCGTCATCATTCCGATCTTCAACCTGCTTGATAACTTCATCGTCAGCTACGGGCTGATAATCCTTATCCTTACCCTGATTATAAAGATTGTTCTCTTCCCACTGACTCACAAATCGTTCACCAGCCAGGCAAAGATGAGGGTGATGAAGCCTATGGTCGACGAACTCGCTAAAAAGTATCCCAAGCAGGAAGATGCGATGAAGAAACAGCAGGCTACAATGGATCTGTACAAGAAGGCGGGGGTCAGCCCGATGGGCGGGTGCCTGCCCATGCTGCTCCAGATGCCAATCCTGTTTGCCATGTTCCGCTTCTTCCCGACGTCCATAGAGCTGAGGCAGCAGGCATTTCTCTGGGCCAAGGATCTCTCCACCTATGACAGCATATTTAACCTGCCGTTCACCATTCCGATGTACGGTGATCATGTCAGCCTGTTCACGCTTCTCATGACCGCCTCAACAATCATTTCAACCAAGATCACCAGTCCGGCAGGAGGTCAGGAGCAGATGCCGGGAATGAAGACAATGATGTATATGATGCCTGTTATGTTCATGCTCATCCTGAACAATTTCTCGGCAGGTCTTACCTATTACTATTTCCTTGCTAACGTGATCACAATCATCCAGACCCAGGTCTCTCGCCGTTTTGTTGATGAAGGTGAGATACTTAGGAAGATGGAGGAGAACAAGAAGAAGCCTGTGAAGAAAACGAAATGGCAGCTGCGGCTGGAAGCGGCAGCCAAAAAGAGCGGCCGGCCCCTGCCTAAAAAATAGCCTGAAAAAAATGCTTTTCAGCATTTTTAACATTATTGCACTAAAAAACTCTGCTTACTAAAAAATTAAAACTAATTTTGAGTTTTAATTTTAAATGAAATGGGGAAAAAGGTTAAGAACAAAGACATTGCCGCAAGACTAGGTCTTTCGGGCACATTAGTATCGTTAGTGCTGAACAGTAAGGCTGATCAGCACGGAATCAAGAAAGAGACACAGGAGAGGGTGCTCGCGGTTGCGAAGCAGATGGGGTATTTCAATGCTGTTGCCGAAAAGAGGGAGGCAGCGCCGTCAGAGGAGAAACCCGGAATCATCGGTATGGTGGTTCCCTCGATGAATGATCCGTTCATCTACGAGATCACTCCGTACCTTCAGAAGGCATTCTCAAGTATAGGTCTTGGCTTTTCAGTCTTTACCAGGGATCCGGATGACATGCGTTTCAACAGGCTGACAACCTCTCTGAAGAAGTTCTTCAGTGGGATGATCCTTGTTGGCAACGCTGCCGATGACAGTATGGTAAGGGCCCTGAACCGTGATTCATACCCGCTTGTCCTGCTGGAAAAGAGTATTAAGAGAATGAGGCTGAACACCGTCTGTTCCGACAGGACAGCCGGCGCTGCTGTCATGACACAGCATCTTACCTCGCTGGGACTGAAAAACCTTCTGGTAATTTCAGGCGAGGATACAGCTTCCTATGATAAGGAGATGCTTGAGGAGCTCAGAAATTCGACAAAGAAATCTAAAAACTTCGACTCGGTACACTTCACCGTAGCCGGTCTTCCCAAGGCAGGGGAGAAGTTTGATTTTGCCGCGATTGAGAATTTTCTCAGGCCGCCGCACAGGAGTGATGCAATCATCGTGCTCAATTCACCGCTTGTCTTCCCTCTGTACCTCGCACTTCAGGCAAAGAACATACGTATCCCTCAGGATGTGGCGCTGGTATCAATGGAAGACGGCATAGGTTTTGATCTGCTGACCACACCGGTCACCAGGCTGCGCAGGCCCCTCGCGGCCATGTCACTCAAGGTGGCCAACATCATCTGGTCCGAGGTCAAGAACCAGGGCAAGAGTAAATATAAGCGCCAGGTCAACATGACTCCTGAACTGCTTGTCAGGAGCAGCTGTGGCTCTTATCTAAAGTAATAAATAATGACATGGATCATCAGGCTGCCGGCTTTTTTGCTCATGGCAGTGCTGCTCTCCTGCAGCAGTGGTCATCTTATTGATGACAAACCTTTGAGAAAAGCAGTAGTCAGAGACTACAGTGCAAGGTCTGATATCCATGGAGGCACGCGCAGCGACCTGTTTGGCATGGCTGACACCATCAGTGACAGGGCGCTGCGTGAAGCCGTGACCTTCCTGATGGCATACATGCCACTGAGTGACATGGCCGTCTGTGAACCGGGTTACCTGGCTGAAAATGTTTCGGCAGCCCTGCGTGCCAGGAGAGAGATGCCCTGGGGGGAGGCCATTCCTTCAGGCATATTCCTGAATTTTGTACTGCCGACAAGAATCAATAATGAAAATCCAGACAATTTCAGGAATCTCTGTTATGGTGAATTAAGTGAACGTGTCAGGGGACTGGGTGCCATGGAGGCTGCCCTGGAGGTTAACCGCTGGTGTCATGAGAAGGTCGCATACCAGGGTGCCGACTCCCGTACCTCGTCGCCTCTTGCCACCATTCTCTCAGCACGCGGGCGATGCGGGGAGGAGTCTACCTTCACCGTATCAGCATTGCGTGCGGTTAGCATACCTGCCAGGCAGGTCTATACCCCGCGGTGGGCTCATACCGATGACAACCATGCATGGGTGGAGTTCTGGGTTGACGGTTCATGGCATTATCTGGGAGCATGCGAACCCGAGCCGGTGCCTGACCGAGGCTGGTTCACTGAGCCTGCCCGTCGTGCCATGCTTATCCACACCAAGGCATTCGGGAGGTATGAGGGAAATGAAAAGGTTATCAGGAGAGAAGCCCTTTTCACTGAAATAAACACCCTCGACAGGTATGCGGAGACGAAAGTACTGAAGGTAAGGGTGACAGACGGAACGGGAGTTCCCGTACCGGGTGCTTCAGTGGAATATATGCTTTACAACTATGCGGAGTTCTACCCCCTTTCAAGGCTGGAGTGCGACAGCCGTGGCGAATCTTCCCTCATGACAGGATACGGCACACTGCTTATCTGGGCTGACGACGGAAACAGATTCGGCTTTTCACTGGCCTCTCCGTCTGACACTCTGGTGGAAGTGTCACTTGCAATGGGTGCACCTGCAGGGATAGTTGAGGCCGATCTGCAGGCACCTGTTGTTCCTGAGCCCTTCCCGGGCCCGGATCCCGGCCTGGTGCAGATGAACAACCTGCTCCTGAAGAAGGGAGACAGCATACGAAAAGCCTATATAAGCACCTGGATGGCAGATGTCAGCGCTGAGGATATTGCCCGCGAGGCCGGACTTCCTGCTGAAGCCGTCGGAAGAATTATGAAATCGTCCATGGGCAACTACAGGGCCATAACCGGGTTTATCCGGGGAGCCGGAGAAAAGTCCGCGCTGGCGCTTCGCATCCTTGATAACATCTCTGAAAAAGACCTGCGTGACACACCGGCAGAGGTCCTTGCAGATCATCTGGTCAATGCACCTGTTCAGGCTCCCGGGACCGATACAGCACTGTATGACCGATATGTACTGTCGCCGAGGATATCGAACGAGTTGCTGTCGCCCTTCAGAAGTGTCCTTGCAGCTCTCCCCGCCGATCTGATGGAGTCGTTCAGGACAGATCCCGGGGCCGCCGTCCGGTGGACTGACACCACCATAGCTGTAACGGAAACTGAAAACCACTATTCAGTACCCCTGATCCCCGGGGCTGTGCTGAGGCTTCGCATGGCAGACAGCCATTCCAGGGATATCTTTTTCGTGGCTCTCTGCAGAGGCGCCGGCATCCCTGCAAGGCTGGCACCGGGAACAGGAAGACCACAGTATCACGTTGAAGGCGAGTGGCACGATGTGTGGTTCACGGGAGAAGTAAAACCATCCGGGACTCCCGCTTACGTTACCTTTATGGATGGCAATGAAGACGGGAAGCGTTTGGAACCTGAATATCACGTTCATTTTACTCTTGCACGGGTAGAAAACGGAAGGTTCAGTACTCTCGATTACGGCTACGGTGTCAGGATAAGCGACCTTCCCGGGCGGATCCCGCTTGATCCCGGTCTATACATGCTCACCACTGGTGACAGGGATGAGAACGGAAACGTTATGGCCTCAGTTTCATTCCTTGATCTGAAGCCGGGTGAGGAACTCGAGGTGAAAGTCATCCTCCGTGACCTTCCTGAGAGTACTCTTACAGGTGTGAAAATAAGCCTTGAGCCTACAGTACAGTTGCTCAGCGACGAAAAAGTCAGCCTCAGCTCTCTTTCCGGGAAAGGGCTGGTCCTGGTGTGGATTGAGCCTGGCAGTGAGCCTACGCGACACCTGCTCAACGACCTGCCCGTACTGAAGGAGGAGTTTGACGCATGGGGAGGATGGTTCGTGTTCCTTACAGATCCTGACAGGACCCCGGAAGGTTTCACCCCGGAGTCGGTCGGCGGCACTCCCGGGAATTCGATCTTTGCCACTGATCCCGGGCTGGAGTTGTTGCGGTCACTTCCCGGCACCGGTTCTCAGGCGAGACCTATGCCCGTTGTACTGTGCTGCAACAGTGCCGGAGAGGTCCTCTTCTCTTCAGAGGGATACCGGATTGGGACGGGTCAGAAGATATTGAAAAAAATCAAAGAATAATCATTTATGAAAAGTGTATTACTGTTTATTGCGGCAGCGATGCTGACCGTGGCGTCATGCACCGCCCCTTCACACGGCGACCTCACCGTTTTTGTTGATCCTTTCATCGGCACTGCTGCCCATGGCCATGTTTTTCCCGGAGCCACAACATCGTTCGGGATGGTGCAGCTCAGTCCCGATAACGGCACCTCCGGATGGGACTGGTGTTCAGGATACAACTACTCCGACTCCCTCATAGCCGGATTCAGTCACACGCACCTGAGCGGGACAGGTATCGGTGACCTGTGTGACATTCTCTTTCTGCCATCGATGAGTGAATTTAGCATTTCACTGCCTGACAGCACCGCTTCACTGGCAAAACTCAACAGGACTCTCTTTTCACATGAGGCAGAACAGGCCCGGCCGGGTTATTATGCCGTGGCTCTTGCCAACGGTGTGAATGTCGAGCTTTCAACCACGCCCCGCTGCGGCATTCAGAGATATACCGCCGTCACTGACGGTACCATGCATGTTCTTATTGACCTTGGCTTTGCCGTCAACTGGGACAGGCCGGTCGACTGCCGGCTATCGTGGGACGGAAAGGCGCTTTCAGGCAGCCGCATCTCATCAGGATGGGCTGAGGAACAGTATGTCCATTTCTTCTCGGAGTTCTCCTCAGAACCAGCGTCAGTAACCATGGTAAAAGCAGGAGCAGTTACCGGGACTGCTGAAGCGGAAGGCCGTAACATTGCATGTATTCTCTCATTTGATATTAAAAAGGGAGAGGAGCTTATCGTGCGCACCGGGATATCCGCGGTGGATGAGGCTGGAGCGAAGGGCAACCTGGCTTCAGAGATGCCGGGTTGGGACCTCGGAAGCGTCGCCGCCTCGGCCCGCCAGGCGTGGCAGAAGCGTCTGGAAGTGATCAGGGCTGAGTCCCGAGACAGTTCTCTTCTCAGGGTCTTCTACACGGCACTATATCATACAATGATTGCTCCCAATCTTTACAGTGATTCTGACGGAAGGTACAGGGGCACTGACAGGAAAATTCATGCCGCCGGGGATTTTACCAATTATACCGTCTTTTCACTGTGGGACACCTACCGTGCTGCCCATCCGCTTTTTACAATCACGGTTCCTGAGCTGGTACCTGATTTTATCAACACTATGCTTGCCATAAAGGAACAGCAGGGGAAGCTGCCAGTCTGGTCTCTTGCCGGCAACGAGACCAACTGTATGATTGGTTACCATGCGGTACCGGTGATAGCCGATGCAATGCACAAAAAATTCTCGGGATTTGACTACGAGTCGGCACTTGAGGCTGCAGTCCATTCGGCTTCACTCGATTTCAGGGGACTGGATCATTACCGCAATTATGGTTACATCCCTTCAGAGCTCGAGAATGAATCAGCGGCAAAGACAATGGAGTATTCAATCGATGACTGGTGCATCTCACAGATGGCTTCCGATATGGGCAGGACGGAGCTTGCTGAACAATTTCTTGCACGGTCACGTAACTACCGTAACATTTTTGATACCACAATATTCTTCGTGAGGGGCAGGATGAGTGACGGCAGCTGGCGCCCCGGCTTTGACCCGCTCTATTCGCACCATACCCGTTCGGATTTCACCGAGGGGAACGGGTGGCAGTACTCATGGCTGGCACCGCATGATGTTGACGGACTGGTATCACTCTTCGGCAGCAGGGAGGTCTTCCTGCAAAGGCTTGATTCGCTGTTCAGGGTGTCAGAGGAGGTAAAGGGTGAAAACGCCTCTCCCGACATCAGCGGCCTCATAGGCCAGTATGCACACGGCAATGAGCCTTCACACCATATCGCCTACCTTTTCACCATGGCAGGTGCTCCGGAAAAGACAGAATCGACAGTCCGCCGCATCATGTCTGAGATGTACACCGATGCAAGGGACGGCATCTGTGGCAACGAAGACTGTGGCCAGATGTCAGCCTGGTACGTCTTTTCAGCCATGGGATTCTATCCTGTCAATCCGGCTGACGGCAGGTTCATTACAGGCAGCCCGGTCCTGGACGAAGTGTCACTTTCGCTTCCCGGGGGAAAAACCTTCAGGATTGTTGCAGAAGGCAATTCACCTTACAAAAAGAATGTTTCCGAACTATTTCTCAACGGTGAGAAGCCAGGACGTAACTACATCACCTATGAGGAGATTATGGCCGGAGGGGAGCTCCGGTTCGTGATGAAATAAACAGCCTGGCAACCATTTGTTAATAATTATCATTGAGGAGTGACGCTCCTTATCATTACCTTTGTCTCATTCTGGTGCTGCCGGTTTTCTCCGGCAGTGAAAAGGGAACCCTGTCAGAATCAGGGACAGTACCCGCTGCTGTGAAGCCCGTTCCGCCAAAAGGCGGTTCATTACAGCCGGAATTCCCGCCACTGTTCGCCATCTGGCGGACGGGAAGGCCCGGCGAGTAGGGATGAGTCAGAAGACCTGCCAGAACGTATCCTGTAACAAGGAGCTTTCGGG
Source organism: Bacteroidales bacterium UBA4788 (assembly GCA_002402965.1). Lineage (GTDB taxonomy): Bacteria > Bacteroidota > Bacteroidia > Bacteroidales > VadinHA17 > SR-FBR-E99. The sequence goes on along the minus strand of DHGW01000092.1, from coordinate 65,633 downwards.
AATAAAAGTAATGATTGTAAGGTCATCTGCCCATATTATCCGTGCGTCATTGAGCCGCCTGCCGCTTTCAGCGGTTGTCATGCTGTTCTTTTTGATCCTCCCGGCCCGCAGCCCGGCTCAGGACAGCTTTATTGAAGACACCATAAACATTTCTGCCGTCACCGTCACGGCACGGGCTGCTGCACGCCTCTCACCCTTCACGGTTGTCAGGATTGAACCGGATATTGTCTCGTTCCATGAGGGAGACGACCTCGCTACCCTGCTGCAGACGGCCAGCCTGCTTTACGTCAAACGCTACGGGAATCACGGGCTGGCATCTGTATCCGTCAGAGGGATGTCAGGCAGCCATACGCTGGTGACATGGAACGGACTGACAATCAATACTCCCGGAAACGGTTACAGCGACTTCGCCATCATTCCGATGATGGCTTCAACATCCGTGCGTATAACTTCAGGGGGCTCTGATCTTGACGATCTTACCGGCTATATCGGCGGCAAGGTTGAACTTGACAATGATCCGCTGTTTGGTACGGGTAAGGAGGCTTCCGTAAGCCTGAGTGCCGGGAGCTATAACGAGTATGCCTCGACGGCCTCCGTAGCATTCGGCGGGGAACGCACATATGCCAGGCTGGGAGCATGGCAAGGCAGGGCACACAATGATTTTCGTTTCGAAAACAGGGACGCCCCCGGCGGTCCGGTGAATGAAAGGAGGAGTAACTCTGCTTTCTCCACCGGTGGCATCATGAGTGACATGGCGTACCGCATGAAAGATTCTCAGCTAAGTCTTCACCTCTGGTACAACGACTCAGACCGCGAACTCCCGGGACCGGTGACGACTGTTCAGCAGAACTTCGGCGAGAGACAGACTGACAAGTCGTTCAGGGGAGTAATGAAGTATTCATCTGGTCACCGGAAGCTCACCGCTGATGTCACCACCGGAGGATCATATGATGTGAACAGGTATTTTCACGAGGTTCCTTCGAACAACGGTGACAACAGCTCATCCACCGCAATGATCAGTGCAAGGCTGGGATACCGACTCTCAGGTAAGACCACGCTGGAGATCCGGGCAGGCGATGTTTTTGAGAAAGCACGTACTCTCAGCTACGAAGGAGAGGAAGAGAGAAACACCTTCTCGCTATCTGTTGCAGGCAGATCGAATCCCCTGCCAAGGCTGAACATGCTGTTACAGGTACGGCAGACTGCCGTAACCGGTATCAGGGTGACGCCGGAGTTCACTGCCGGAGCATCATGGATGCTCTCACACAACGGAGAACATCTTCTCAAGGCGAGTGTGAGCCGTAATACCAAACTCCCCTGCCTCAATGATCTTTACTGGGTCCCCGGCGGCAATCCCGACCTGATGCCGGAGAGCGCTGCTGGGGGAGAGACCTCGTGGTCTTTCCTCAGGGTGACCCCGTCAGGTACACGTAACAGCCTGGACCTTACCCTCCACGCATCGGCAGTAAGCAATCTCATCCAGTGGATGCCCGGAGCGTCCGGGTTATGGAATGCTGAGAACGTCAGGGATGTGAATGTAACCGGTGCGGAAGCCAGGGCCGGAACTGAGCTGCTTATCCGCAACTGGAACCTGCGCGGCATACTCAATTACGCATATACACGATCGGTTATCGCTGAATCGAATGCCGTTGCCAACGACAATGCAGTTGGCAGACAGCTGATCTATGCACCGCTCAATCATGCAAACCTGAACCTCAGCGCTACCCGGAAATGGTTCAGAACAGGCCTTTCAGTATCATGGGAAAGCAGACGGTATACCACATCCGATAACAGTGAATGGCTGCCCCAGGAATTCCTTGCTGACCTCTCCGCCGGAGCTGATCTTCAAGCAGGAGCTGTCAGATTGAGAACGGAGTTTGAAGCCAGCAACATCTTCGGCACTGCCACTGAGAGCGTCCGCAATTATCCTATGCCGCTGAGAACTTTTAAAATCAAACTCACCCTGACATTGTCAGATAATCAGAAAAAAGATGAAAAACCTTATTAATATCCTCGTAGTTCTTGCCCTTACGTTTGTCGTTTCCTGTGAATCCCAGGATGATCCGCTGCTTTATCCGAAAGGAGAGGGCATATTCATCCTTAATGAAGGTAACTTCAATGCAGGTAACGGATCGGTTTCGTTTTACAGTTTCGCAACGAAACAGATATACAATGACCTTTTTAGGGCTGTAAACATGAGGGCTCTCGGTGATATTCCCTCATTTTTAGCTGTTGACGGCAGCAGGGGCTTTATCATTGTCAATAACTCCGGCACCATGGAGGCTGTGGATATCCGAACCATGGAGAGCCTGGGCACCATCACCGGCCTCGGCTCCCCAAGGCAGATGGTCATTGACGGAAGAAAAGGCTATGTGAGCAGCCTGAATTCACAGGAGGTGACGGTTATTGATCTCGACAGGATTGAGAAATCGGGCAGCATGGATATAGGTTTTACGTCAGAGGCAATGATCATATCCGGAGGCAGGCTCTTCTCGGCGCACTGGTCGGGAGGAAGAAGTCTTGTTGTAAGTGATCTGGCTTCAGGGGAGGTGATCACCTCAATCACCACAGGACTGGAGCCGGAGGGCATGGTTCTCGACAAAAACGGCAGGATATGGGTTCTCTGCACAGGAGGATGGAATGGAGAGGAGATACCCAGGCTGGCAAGGATCAATACCGTCACGCTGGAGAAGGAGACGGAGTTCTTCTTCAGGACGGTTGATGACAATCCCTCATCACTGACAATCAATGCTGCCGGTGACACCCTGTATTACCTCGATGAAGGAGTCAGGAGAATGCCGGTGACAGCGACGGCTCTCCCGTCGGAGGCTTTTATAGGTGAGGATGACAGGCGATTCTACAGATTGATTGTCTGTCCCGGCGGGAATATCGCCGTCACCGATGCAAAAGATTACATGCAGAAGGGCGATTTCCTTGTGTATGACCGTCTGGGACAGCTTCTTGACACTGAGCAGGCAGGAATAATACCCGGTTTTATGCTCCATATGCATGACTAATCACTTTTTGACTAATTTTAGCGCTGTAACCCGAAAATATTGAAGGGACGAATACTCATATCCATCCTCTCTCTGCTTTCCACGGTTCTGATTCACGGCCAGCCCGAGTTCCCGATGGGAAATCCTCTCTTTCCGGCCATTGAACGGTGGCATGAGATCGGCGTGGATCCACAGCATGCAGCAGCATTGCGTGCGGTGAAACAGGATAAGAGTCAGCCATGGCAGTTTGCCATACCGGTTGAGGTCTCTCTAAATCCGGGTAATTCTGGTTTCATTGTTAAAAACGGCAGCGAGACTGTATGGGTGCTGCCTGTGTCGTCCAAAGGAGCCTTCTCCCTCAATCTCATTCTTTCGCCCTATAATCTTCCGGACGGGGCCTATGTCTATATTTATGATCTGCAGAGGCAGATAGTCAGAGGCGCTTTTACCCGTGAGAGCACGGCAATTACGCGGTCCATGCCCGTCATGCCTCTGCCCGGTGAGAGGCTTGTTCTTGAATGTCATTTCCCTGGTACAGGTATCCCGCCGAACTCCATAGGAGTCAGGCAGGTGGCTCATGATTTCGCAGGGTTCTTCGGTCCCGAAGGTATCAAAGATCTCTACTACGGAAGGTCTGATGCCTGTGAAGTGGACCTCAACTGCTCAACCAATCCCAATTACATCAGAGCCTCCCGCTCAACGGTCCGGCTCCTCGTTGCAGGCTCAGAACTCTGTACGGGAGTGATGGTCAACAACACCGGGAACGAGTACAAGGCTTATATTATTACAGCGAACCACTGCATTGAATCCGGTGATCATGCCGAAAACACCATATTCGTGTTCAATTATCTGAGCCCCTGGTGCGACGGGCCGGACATGTCAAACATGCACACCCTGACGGGCTCACTGCTCCGGGCTGAAAATCCTGACATCGATTTTTCCCTTGTGGAACTGAACCAGTTTCCTTCTCTTGTTTTGAGGCCATACTTCTCAGGATGGGATATCACCTCCACCACACCCACAAATACCTATACAGTTCATCATCCTGAAGGCGATATGATGAAGATTACTATTGATGATAACCCTCCGCTTTCAGCCTCCTACCCATTGGGATACGTTGCAAATGGTTTCTGGCGTATATTGAGGTGGGAGACAGGGACCACTGAGCCGGGTTCATCGGGAGGGCCACTCTATGATCAGAACGGCAGGCTGCGTGGAACACTCACCGGCGGAGGCGCCACATGCAGTGATCCGTCAAACGACTATTTCGCCAAGCTCTCAAGGATGTTTAATATAACCACCTTACCATCCAGCCACCTGAGCTCATGGCTTGATCCTTCAGGACTAGGCGCTACAGTCGTAAACGGTCGCGATCCGTATGGTTACAACCTCTCCAGATCGGACACCCTTGGCGGCTTGTCTTCAGGAGATCCAGGCTCTACAAATCCTTATTCCTCTCCCGGATGGGGACTTTCGACCGGAAACAACTCCGACGGTCTGATAAGATATGCTGAATACATGCCCTTCTCCGGTACGGGAGAGATCGCCTGGCTCCGGTTGCAGATTTCAGCCTCATCTTTTCTCTCAACAGCAGATTCGGTGAGATTCTATATCTGGAGCGGAGGAACACAGCCTGGAGCAGTTGTGGCATCAAGAAAGCTAAGGCTGACAGAGACGCGAAGTGGTCAGCTCCTGGAGGTTGACTTCGGAAGGACCGTGAAGGTAACGGGTCCCTTCTACGCAGGCTATTCTGTTTTCTACAGGAGTCCGCTCATCCAGCCTCAGCCGCAGTTCGCCGTGGTGCACTCCGCCCAGTGGCCCACTTCTGCTCAGAATACAGCATACTTTCACGACGGATCGGCCTGGAAACCTTTTACCCTGCATCCCTCTTACCCGATGTCAGTCTCACTGGGGATCAAGGCTGTGATGGTTGAAAACTCGGTTCTGAACACACTGGAGGACCCGGGACAGAGTGCTGCGTTTCTGGAGGTTTTTCCAAATCCCTTCAGCAACGGTATTAATTTCAGGATGGAAACAGGTGTGCATACGGTCACTATTACGATCTATGACAACATAGGCAGGACAGTGTCAGCCGCCGAGTACAGGGATGTGTTTCCGGGTGTCTTGCCCGTTGACCTGCCCGGTCTGGCTCCGGGCATCTATCATTACGGTCTTCGCGCCGACACGGTCTTTTATTCCGGTACCATCATAAAGACCGAATAGCAGTGAGCAGGATCCTTCAGTTGATTATTGCAATTTTACTTCTTTTCTGTTCGTGCCGCCGCGGGGGTAATCCTCCGGATGCCGGACAGTATGCTGACAAAACAGTAAAAGCGGAGGGCAGGCTCAAACTGGAAAAGGTGGAGGGAGCCACAAGGGTTACAATAAGGGACCCCTGGCAGAATTCCGCTGGCAGAGAACTTGTATGGTACCTTGTACCTCGCGACTCTGCTGTTCCCGGTGACATAAGAGAGGATCAGACAATCCGTGTACCGGTCTCCAGGATGGTGTGCATGTCTACCACTCACATTGCAATGTTGCGGGCACTTGATGCCGGGAGTGTGATCGTGGGTATATCCGGATCTTCACTTGTTTATGATTCCCTGATCCTTGAGGGCATTAAAAGTGGCCGGATAGAGGATGTCGGCTATGAGGGAAACCTGAACAGGGAGCTGATCATCTCATTGAATCCTGATCTTCTGATGGCCTACGGTGTTGCTGATCCTTCCTCGGGAAGTACTGCGAGGCTGGCGGATACGGGGGTGAAGGTTTTATACAATGCTGACTACCTTGAGGAGCACCCTCTTGCAAGGTGTGGGTGGCTGAGTCTGTTCGGCCTTCTTACCGGAAAGGAGGCGCTGGCAGACAGTATTGTCAGGAGTGTTTCAGAGGCATACGGTGAACTTGTGGCGATGGTCAGTTCGTCAGCTGCAGCAAGACCTTCAGTGCTTTTAGGCGCCCCCTGGGAGGATGTGTGGTATATCTCGCCCGGCAACTCATACATGGGCCGGTTGATTGAAGACGCCGGCGGACACTACATCTACAGTGACATGTCCGGCGCTCATTCGGTGCCTCTCTCTGTGGAGTCGGTGTTCCGCAAGGCAGCAGAGGCCGATATATGGATCAATCCCGGCACTGCGGACATGTTGTCAGAGATAGTCGCCTCGGATCAAAGGATGGCTGCACTTCCGCTGTTCACGGGTGGCCGTGTATGGAATAACCGCAAAAGGATTACTCCGGGGGGAGGGAACGACTATTGGGAAAGTGCTGTGGTGAGGCCTGATCTGCTGCTCAGTGACCTGGTATCCATCATTCACCCGGAACTTTTGCCCGGTTATGTGCAATACTATTACAGGAAACTGGAATGAGTGCTGGAGGGACAAGAGTTACGCTGATTATGGCAGGCATTACAGTGCTGATGATATTACTCTTCACGGCTGATCTGCTACTGGGAAGCACACATATGAATTTCGCCGATGTGATGGCAGCTCTTTTCGGGCAGAGTAACCCCGGTGATGAGATTATAGTCATGCAGTTCCGTCTTCCCAAAGCGATAACTGCCATTCTTGCCGGGGCAGCCATGTCGGTAAGCGGATTACTGATGCAGACCCTGTTTCGCAATCCTCTTGCCGGCCCTGACGTCCTTGGTGTCAGCTCCGGAGCCGGTCTGGGAGTGGCGCTGACGCTGCTGACGCTCACACCCCTCTTCACCCTCCCTGCCGGAAGCCTGCTTGCGGGTTGGGGTCTGATACTGGCGGCATGGGCCGGCGCCGGCGCCGTGATGCTGGTAATAATGGCCGTATCAGCCCGCATGCGCGATATAATGACCGTGCTCATAGTTGGACTGCTGCTGTCCAGCGCCATCTCGGCAGTGGTAAGCCTGCTGCAGTATTTCAGCAACGAAGCCATGCTCAGGACTTACGTGATCTGGACGATGGGAAACCTCGGTAACATATCCTATCCCCAGGTAAGAGCCCTCTCACTGGCCACGGCGGCGGGGCTGGTCATCGCATTTGTTATGGTTAAACCGCTCAATGCCATGCTCATGGGAGAGACCTTTTCCAGGACGGTGGGGGTGAAGATGCAGAGAACCAGGATAGTAATGCTTGCATCGGCAAGTATTCTTGCAGGGAGTGTCACCGCATTCTGCGGCCCGATTGCCTTCATAGGGGTGGCTGTTCCTCATATCGCAAGGCTGCTCTTTGGCACCACGGATCACCGCACTCTTATGCCAGGTGTGGCGCTCTGCGGAGCTGTTATAATGCTTCTCAGCGATATCATCTCCAATGCGCCCGGAGGCGGACATATAATACCTGTAAACACTGTCACTTCACTTATAGGCATACCAGTGGTGCTTTGGATCATACTTGGCAAGACCGGACTGGGGAGGAGATTCTGATGGGAATAGATGAAATCATAGCAGAGACCAGAGACCTGGCAATTGGTTACCGCAACCGTGACAGGATCTTTAAGGTGATGCAGGGCCTCTCTCTGAAGGCTCGCAGGGGCGAACTCGTGGCACTGATAGGCCGGAACGGAACTGGCAAGAGCACGCTGCTGCGAACGCTGACGGGACTGCTTCCGCCGCTGGGAGGCAAGATCATGCTTGACGGCAATGCACTGGATGACATAAGCTTATCGAGACTCCCGCGGATAGTAAGTTTTGTTTCCACGGAGCCGGTGTTAATGCACAATATAAAGGTGCGCGAAGTGGTCTCCCTGGGCCGTTTCCCCTACACCAACTGGATCGGGACTCTTTCGGCGGCAGATGAGGAAGCCGTTAAGGTAGCTATGGAGGCAACCGGTCTTTCCGGTCTTTCCGGGAGAAGCATCGACGGCATCTCTGACGGTGAGAGGCAGCGCACACTGATAGCCCGTTCACTGGCGCAGGACACAGGACTGCTGGTCATGGATGAGCCGACAGCCTTTCTGGATCTGCCCTCGAGGTACGGGATAGTCAGCCTGCTCCGTAAGCTTACACGTGAAAAGGGTAAATGTGTCATCTATTCCACGCATGACCTCGATACAGCTATCAATGAGGCTGACAGGATCTGGCTTATGACAGGTGATGGCGTCACCGAAGGAGCGCCTGAGGATCTGATGCTTACCGGCCGGTTGGCAAGGGCTTTCGAGAGTCCGCTGCTATCCTTCAGCCTCAGTGACGGAACATTCAGCTTCGTCAGGAGCAGGCAGACAGGTATCGCCCTGGAGGGGAGAGGCAAGGCGGCAAAACTGACCGCCAGGGCACTGGCCAGATGCGGTTACACAACGGATCCTCAGGCACTCCTTGTCGTGAAGGTTGCGGACAGTGCAGGGGAAACAGAGTGGACAGTTACCGACGGTGTCAATGTGGAACGGTACAGATCACTCTATGATCTCGTAACACACCTGCCTTCAGGGGATCAGTGAGCCCGGAACTTACGGTATGATTCAATGAATGAGGCTATATCCTCAACAGCCAATCGTTTGGCAATGATCTTCTTGTCACGGTCTAGAATATAGATCAGTGGCGTGGATTCAACATTGTAATAGAAATCAAACCTGCTCATCCTCTGCGGATCCCAGCCATTGATCCAGGTCAGACCGTGGTCAACGATGTATTTCTCCCACTTTTCCTTCTCATTCTGGGTGCAGACCGCGAAGACCTCAATGCCGGAGGCTTTATTCCTGTCATAGTATTCCTTCAGCATAGGAGTAGCCTCCTTGCAGTGTCCGCAGTCGGGTTCCCAGAAGTAGACAATAGTGAACTCAGCATCAATGTCATAGAGAGATACATATTGTCCGCCAAATGATCCCATGAGGAGCTCGGAAGCTTTTTCGCCTATAAGGTTGGGTCTCAGTCGTTCGATTCTGTTCTTCAGGTCGGTGAGATACTCCTCTGAAGCCCAGGGAGCTTTTCCGGCAAGGTAAACCCGGTCGGCAATGTGCACCACAACGGCATCGTGACCCATTATCTCACTGGAGCCATATTTGTTCATGAGCCATACTGCAACATACTGAAAGACATCATCATTGACGGTGCTCCTCTCCAGCAGCCTGTCTGTCTCCATTATGATTGAGTCCGGCATCTGTATCACCACCTGTCTGAAGAACTGGTCGAGCCTGCCTCCGAGAACGGGACTGCGTATGAGGCCGGATTCGGCAAAATCGATGTTGTCAAAGAAATGATCCTTATAATACAGGTATGAGAGCAGGCGTGCGACAGAGTCGGGATTGTGGGTGCCGGGAGGAACTGCAGGGGCGGGGGTGTCCACCGGTATCACGGACCTGGCGATGGCGCCGAGAAGGGTTCCCCTGTTTGTCTCGGCTGTCTCCCTGAGGTACTGTTTCATCCTGGCCTCCTGATCCGTGAGTTCTTTCCTGATTGCTGCGGCTTCAGGGCTGCCCTGCAGGGAACCGTTAAGCCTGCTGCTGATCTTCATTGCCTCCTCCTGGAGAGACTTCCATTTCCTCTGATACTCAAGGAAGCGGCTGTTCTCATCCGACCCGGTGAAGGTTAGGGTTGCGGCCGGGTCATTTTTGTCAAACTGTATGTCGAAATACTGGTCCTCCCCCAGAAGGAACTCAAAGAACCTGTTATCCGGAAGGACGATCATATAGACTCCCTGAGGCAGTTTCTCACTGCCGTAAAACTGGCACTTTCCTTCTTTATCCGTGGTCAGGCTGTCCTTGACATATTGCTGATTGCCTACGTGATATGCAAGTCTCAAACTGGTTTCAGGACCTGCTTTTGCTGCTACCGTTATCGAGTGACCGGTCTGTCCGGTTGCCTGCGCCGGAATGAAGGCCAGCACTAAAATGAGTACCAGGGCAGAATATCTGATTTTCATGTTCGGATCTGTTTAGGAAATACCATAATACAATTTTCCTGCCATTCAGTGGTCCATATCGAGCCTGAGTATTTCGGCATATCCGGCATTCGTTATTACCGCCTTCAGGACAAAATTGAACCTGTTCAGGTCAGTGCAGAGGAAGAAGTCGGTAGGAGGACTGAATTCAAGGTTTTCCTGTTTGAAGAACCTGCTACCCGAACCTGTTCTGAGGGCTTCTGTTTCTTTTGTGATTTCCGTCTCCCTGCCCTGAAGCAGGTCTCTTATGTAGCGGGCGCAGAGAAGGTCCTCTTCGGCTGATTCTGTTGCCCTGTACCCCATTGCAACAAGGGTGACCTTCTCCGGTCTGAGCATCGAGATGTATGAGGCCACTGCTCCTGCATTGACAAGTCCTGCACCGATTATCTCCGAGGCTTTCGTTGCATTCATGATGCCACGGGTGCCTGCGGTGGTACAATGAATCATCGTCTTTCCCGCCAGACTGCCTGTAAGCATCTCTGTAGGACTATTGCCTAAGTCAAATCCTGCCGGTCTCTTTTCATCCTGTTCACCAGCAATAATTACATTAGCCTTCAGTTTATCCTTTAGTGCAAATGCCTCTGCGGGGGTTGCAACGTCCATGAGGCGGCTGATACCGCCATCGAAGGCATAGCATGCGGTGCTGAAGGCCCGGAAGACATCGATTATAACCGTCACTCCCTGAGCCTCCTGCGCCCCTTTGATGAACTCCTTTATTGTGATGTCCATGTTGTATTCTTCAAAGTGTGAATATAATAATAGTGTTTGAAGATCATTTCTTAAATTTGTATTCCTGTAAAAATCAAAGAGTCTGATGAGACCCATATCAACGATAAGACAATCACTAAAGGAACGGGCAGTCCTGAGCCGCAAGGTTTTTGCAGAAAGACTGAAGAGGTCTGTCCCTTTCTGGATTCGTCAGAAGCGCATCTTTTATCTGCTTTACAAGGGAATAAACAGGGATAACATTTACATAAAAGCCTCCGCACTCACTTTCTTTACAATACTTTCCGTCATTCCGATGGTTGCCCTTGCCTTTGGCATAGCCAAGGGATTCGGGCTTCATGATGAGCTCAGAGCTCAGATAATCATGCAGTTTCACAACCAGGAACAGGTGATGAACTGGATTCTTGATTTCGCAAATAACACCCTTGAACAGACCAGCGGGGGATGGCTTGCCGGGATAGGTGTGGCCTTCCTGTTTTCCACCGTCGGTCAGTTGCTCAGGTACGTTGAGAATACTTTCAACTCAATCTGGAAGGTTGGAGAGACGAGGGTATGGTATCGCCAGGTGACAGATTATCTGGCAGTCATCATCCTGGTTCCAGCACTTTTCATTGCATCAAGCAGTGCCACTGTGCTTGCCACGACACGGCTCAATGAACTTCTGAGCAGTTCGGACATGCTGGAGGGGCTCAAGCCTGTCGTTTCCTTTCTTGTTAAGCTCATTCCATTCATTCTGCTATGCACGCTCGCCACAGCGGCATTCCTTGCTATGCCAAACACCAGGGTCAAGTTCCGCACTGCCCTTGTGGCCGGCCTGGTGGCAGGTATTGCGCTGCAGGTTCTCCAGATAGTCTATGTGGAATCACAGATGGGACTGACAAGGCTTGGCGCTCTTTACGGAAGCTTTGCAGCCATACCGCTTCTGATGGTATGGATCCAGATGAGTTGGGTGATTCTGCTGATGGGGGCTCAGCTCTCTTACTACCTGCAGAACATCACGAGGTATGAGTTTGAGTTTGATGTCCAGACAGTCTCACCTAAGCAGAAGAAGAGACTCTCGCTGCTGGTAATGCACTCGCTGATAGACGATTTTGTAAAGGGGGTCAAGCCGAGATCACCTGAAGAGATTTCCCTTGAACTCAGCCTGCCGGTAAGGACGGTGCATGACTGCCTCGATATCCTTCATGAATCATCGATCGTTACCGAAGTATGGAATGAAGAGCTTGAAAAATACGTTTACCAGCCTGCCACTGACATCAACAGGATGACACTCTCATTCATACTTGAACAGATTGATTCACCAGGATCGCAGCATAAGGTGGTAATTAACAATTCCGATTACAGAAAGATTGATGCTGCACTTACGAAATTTGAGAGCCTGATTGCCACTTCTGAAACCAATGTCCTTCTGAGGGATATTTAGCCCGTCATTTATTGCGAAAGGGCGAGAGGCGGAAGCGTCTCACGTACCTGATCAGCTGCTCGAGCGAATTCCAGTTATCGAAGAGATAATGTGGTGCTTCCACGATGATCTGTCGTGTCTCGGGATGCTCAGACCAGTAGTTTATAAGATTTGATGCCCTGAAGACCCTGTCCTCGGAGCCAATGAGCGAATAGTCCCAGATGAACCCGGTCTGCACTGGCTCCATCATCCGGTTGTAAAGCCATCTCAGCTCGTCGTGCAGCGACTTTTCCGAGCGGGTGGGTATATGATTGCGGTTTAACTCAAACCGGCTCCTGGTGCCGAAAAGCCTGAGATAGAACTTCGCCATGCTGTAGTTGGAGATATTGTCAAGCGTTGCCTCGAAGATCCTGAGGGGAATCCCATGTTTATCGTCAGCAGCAACAGGAGTACCGTTTATGGCAATTGTAAGATCAGGCTTGATTCCGAGTTTCCTGCTGTAGTATTCCGCCGCCCAGACACCAAGGGACCAGCCGATGACAGTAACCTGCCTGTAGATCTTCATCTCCGGCAGGATCAGCGGCTCGTCAGCTGAGTAGTTGTAAAACAGTATGAAGTCGTGATTGTCAGTGCAAAGGTTTGAGAAGGCTTTTTCATCTATTCCCCAGGTGCCGAAGAGTATAACGAGATCCCTGTTGTTCTCAAATCTTCGGAGGAAAGTTTTCATCGGCAGATACAAAAGAAAAAAGAGGAGAGGGCTACCGTGGTACTTTAAGGAACGGGCTTATGAGATAATCCCGGAATCTACTGTCTGATAAAAGGAAGTAACCTATGGTAGTCAGCCTATAGGTCCATGTGAAAGTCAATGTCTGCAATACAATCCTATTGATTCCCACAAGTAACCCTTACTCTCCTCTTTTATTTCACGTTTGAACAAATGTAATACATAAATAAATATTATGCAAATGTTTTGAAAAAAAAATGCAGTCCAATTTAACCGGTTGTTAATTAGGTCAGGAATGTTTACTTTTAAACTGAATATTGGATCATTCATAATCCTGACATTAAATCTTTTACTATGATACCTGAAATCATCAGCATCAGGCATGACGACGGATCGGGGTTCAGGGCCGCCTGGATGGATAGCGAGAGCAGTTTTCTCCATCTGCATCCTGAATATGAGATAGTTTTGAACATTACAGGTAACGGCACCCGTGTGGCGGGTGATTCGGTTGAGATTTTTGACCGTTATGATCTTGTGATGTTCGGACCAGATCTGAAGCATTTCTGGAATTTTCACAGGCAGGATGAGAATGATAAGGGGCGTCACGCCATAATGGTGCATTTCAGGCGCGATTCTTTCGGTGACAATCTTCTCTCGCAGTTCGAACTGGCGGAACTGAGACGGCTCCTCGACGGATCAGCCAGGGGGATAGCCTTCCCGCCTGAGACCGGCGAAGCGGCAGAAGAGCCGATGCGCAGGCTGCTCTCCGAAACGGGAATGAAGAAAATGGTAAGTCTCTTCAGGCTTCTGGACATACTCTGTTCCGCTCCAAGGAGCAAGACCCTTTCAGGGGAGAGCCCGGAAGGAAAAAGCACCATTACTGACACCCGGCTGACAGAAGTATGTTCCTTTGTGAGTGACAATTTCTACAGGGCAATACCAGTGAAGGAGGTGGCTGCCGTGGTAAAAATGAGTTCGCACTCATTCAGCCGTTTCTTCTCAAGAAGCACCGGCAGCGGCTTCGTCGACTATGTCAACCAGGTACGGACAAACAAAGCCTGCTACCTGCTTCGTGAAACAGACCACCAGATAAATGAAATAGTATTCGAATGCGGCTTTGCCACCGTTTCAAACTTCAATAAGCAGTTCCGGAAGCATGCCGGAATGTCGGCCCGCGATTACAGGGCGCAGTACAGGAACTGATTTTCCGGGGGATTCTCTCTTAAATCTGCATCCAACGCATGATATTTTTCATAACGGGGATTGATCCGTATTGCTAAATTTGCCTCTGAACCAACAAAAAACCTCACGACCATGGGAATGACAATAACTGAAAAAATCATTGCCGCTCACTCCAGATACGATACAGTTAAGCCGGGTGACATTGTTGACATAACCATTGACGCCCGCGCTGCCAGGGACTTCGGCGGCGCAAATGTGGTGAAGAACCTGAACGATTTCGGACTGAAGGTTGATGATCCGGAGAAGACTCTCTTTACCTTCGACTGCAATCCCACGGGCTCCGATCAGAAGTATGCGGTCAACCAGCATATATGCAGGCAATATGCTCGTAACAACGGCATAAAGGTTTACGACATCAATGCCGGAATAGGCACCCACCTGCTCATGGAAGAGGGTTATGTCTGGCCGGGTTCGACGGCGGTATCGACCGACTCGCATGCCAACATTCTCGGAGCCGTGGGAGCTTTCGGCCAGGGGATGGGTGATATGGACATCGCCGCGGCATGGAACAGCGGTCGTGTATGGTTTAAGGTTCCGGCCTCGGTGAAGCTGACCCTTAACGGCACACTGCCGGAGGGCGTAACAGCAAAGGATGTCATCCTGAATCTTTTGCGCATCTATGGCGCCAATACCCTGCTGGGATACAGTATTGAGCTCTACGGTGATGCCACTGAACAGATGACCCTTGATGAGCGCATCACCATCGCCTCCATGGCAACGGAGATGGGCGGAATAATCATCCTCTTCCCGCCTACACCAGGGATTATCGATTATTGCAGGGCACGAGCCAGGTCGCCCTTTGAGCCTGTTTATGCAGATGCGGATGCAAAGTATGATATCACGGCCGATATTGACGTCACTACATTTGTACCGATGGTATCACGCCCTGGTGAACCGCATGACACTGTGGGAGTGAAGGAGTTACCTGTTACAAGGATTGACTCGGCCTTCATCGGCAGCTGCACCAATGGCCGGATCGAGGATATGCGTATGACGGCTGCGATACTCAGGGGAAAGAAGGTCGCTCCTGGTGTTGTCCTCAAGATAGTGCCCTCTACGGATGCCATTTGGAAACAGTGCCTTGACGAGGGACTCATGGTGGTATTCAAGGATGCCGGCGCGCTGGTCTCAAATGCAGGCTGTGCAGGCTGTGCCGCCGGACAGGTGGGACAGAATGGCAAGGGAGAGGTGACCATCTCCACTGGCAACAGAAATTTCCCCGGCAAACAAGGGCAGGGAAGCGTTTTCCTTGCATCCCCCTCAGTGGTGGCGTCATCGGCAATTGCCGGATACATAACCACGCCTGACGCTGTTCCGGCTTCACCACTTGAGACCAGGTACAGCTCCGAACAGCCGCTGGCTGCCTCCGCACCTAAAATGACCGGAACAGTAGAGAGGCCGACCCTCATCAGGGGCAGAGTATGGCTGATAGACCGTGACAACATTGATACCGACATGATCTTCCATAACCGTTACCTGGCCATCACCGACATACGCGAGATGGGGCAGTATGCCCTCGATAACCTGGAAGGATACAAGGACTTCGCAAAAAGGGCTCAGGCAGGTGACCTCATCGTCGCCGGCAGGAACTTCGGCAGCGGCAGTTCACGCCAGCAGGCGGTCGACTGCTTCGTGTCACTGGGTGTTCAGGCAGTGATTGCCCGCTCATTCGGGGCTATTTACGAGCGCAATGCTATTAACGCTGCATTCCCGGTGCTCACCTGCAACTCACTTGATGTCATCGATCTGAAAGACCAGGATGTCATCTCTGTCAACCTTCTTACCGGTGAGGCTGTCAATGAGCGCAATGGAATGAAGACTTTAATTAATCCTTTCTACGACGCACAGTATGAAATATATAAAAGAGGCGGTCTGTTAGGCAAAGTTTAAGAAAAACATACATCAAACATGAAACCAATGACATTTGTTGAAAAGGTGCTTGGCGCTCCCGAGGGAGCGGTGGTATTCAGGAAACCTGATCTTATCCTGACGCATGACAACACCTCCAGTATCTTCCAGACTTTCCGCAAGATGGGAGGGGAGAAGGTTTCCGATCCCGAACAGATGGTGGTGGTCCTCGATCACAATGCGCCTCCCGCCGACGCGAAACTTGCGACGCAATACCAGGACATCCGGAACATTGTTGCCGCACAGGGCATCAGGAAGTTTTATGATTCCGGCATGGGCATCTGTCACCAGATGATGTCACATCACGCCCGTCCGGGCATGATCATTGTCGGGTCCGACAGTCACACATGCACTGCAGGGGCATTCAACGCACTTGCAGCAGGAATAGACCGCACAGAGGCAGCAGGAATATGGAAAAGGGGTGAGACCTGGTTCCTGGTGCCGCCTTCAATGAGGATCGACCTTAAGGGCAAGCTTCGTCCGGGTGTCAGTGCCAAGGATCTTTCGCTGTGGATTATCGGAATGCTGGGGTCTGACGGCGCCAACTACATGTCCATTGAGTTCCACGGTGAGGGCGTTGCCACCCTTAGTGTGAGCGATAGGATGACTGTTGCCAACCTGGCTTCGGAGATGGGGGCAAAGAATGCTGTCTTTCCGGCTGATGAGGTTCTCCAGAAGTACATCGGCTCAGATACGAGCGGCTTATGGGCTGATGAAGCTGCTGAGTACCGCTGCCGCATCTCCATTGACCTGGCAAAGGTCTTCCCTCTGGTTGCCGCACCACACCATGTGGATAATATCAAGTCGGTTGCCTCCGTAGCCGGTACGGTAGTGCACGAAGGTCTCATTGGCACCTGCACCAACGGAAGGATTGAAGATCTGAGGACTGCAGCAGCAGTTCTGCGGGGAGCATTGGTAAAGCCCGGATTCCAGCTTCATATTATACCTGCATCGAAGGATATCTACCTGCAGGCCATCAGGGAGGGGCTAGTCACCGACCTCATTGAGGCCGGAGCCAATATCCTCAGTCCCAGCTGCGGACCCTGCCTTGGCACAGGCCAGGGAATTCCTGCTTCCGGGCACACGGTGATATCAACTGCCAACCGCAATTTCCTTGGCAGGATGGGAAACAAAGAAGCCTCAATCTATCTTGCCTCCCCGGCAACAGTCGCCGCCTCAGCAATTACCGGTGTGATCACTGATCCGAGGATTGTGAAGGGCGACGAACTCTTCCCATTCAATCCGCCCCAGAGCAAAACCAACACAATCAGTGAGGGTGAGAGCAGGAGAGAGGGTAACGTATGGAACTATGCCGATGTGGATAACCTGAACACTGACCAGATGTTTGCAGGGAAACACACCTACACTGTAATGAGTTCGGATGCGGCTGCCATACTACCGTTACTGTTCGGCGATTTTGACCCCTCCTTCAGCAAGAATGCCCAGCCAGGTGACATAATCATTGCCGGCGACAACTTCGGCTGCGGAAGCTCCCGAGAACATCCTTCTGTTGGTCTGGCTCAACTTGGAATCAAGGCGGTGATAATTAAATCCGTCAACCGAATCTTTTATCGCTCCTCCATCAATCAGGGTCTTCCGCTCATAGTCCACAAGGAGGCTGTGGAAGCCTATAAGCCGGGCGACAGGGTGGATATTGACTTTGACAAAGGCACACTGAAGGTCGGGAATAAACAGTTCGCCTTCGAGCCGCTGCCACCGGAACTGAAGGAGATTATCGTGAAGAAAGGGCTGGTCAACTGGATGAGGACAGCCTGATTGTGGTCTGGAACAGGTGCGGCCTCATAATGACCGGTTAACCCGGTGTACATAGCCTGAAGCTCACGAGACCTGCAGTAATCTGTTGTCAAACGGAAAAATCTGATTATATTTGCGGCGGTTTTTTAGAAACCGTGGTACGGTTCCGTAGCTCAGTTGGATAGAGCAACAGCCTTCTAAGCTGTGGGTCGAGCGTTCGAGTCGCTCCGGAATCACGACGACCGGAGATTACATGCCCCGGTCTGACACAGACAAGGTGGTATGAACACCATCAATTTCAGATCCGTATTAAAGATTATCGGGCTTATCCTGATGATCTCAGCCGCATCGTTTCTCCTATGCATACCGGTTGCACTGGTCTATTCAGAGCCTGTAATGCCATTTCTGCTGTCATTTGTAACGACAATGATACCGGGTGGTCTGTTTTACTTTCTGACTCATAGTCCTCTCCACCAGAAAGTGACAGCGAGGGAGGGGTACCTGAGCGTCACACTCGGGTGGATAACCCTTGGCCTGTCAGGCACACTCCCTTACTTTTTCAGCGGTGAGATCACGGGGATTATAAATATTATATTCGAGAGCGTTTCTGGCTATAGTACAACCGGGGCTTCAACACTTACAAATATTGAGATCCTGTCAAAGTCGGTGCTTTTCTGGCGCAGCCTGACCCACTGGATTGGAGGTATTGGCATCATTCTGCTGGTGATTATCATTCTTCCTTCACTAAAGGTGGGGGGTTACAGCCTCTTTTCGCTTGAATCATCCCTGAAGGAAAAGATGCTCCCCCGCACCAAATCAGTGGCCCTGGCTGTCCTTATGATTTATCTGCTGCTGACTGTGGTCCTGATTCTGATGCTGACAGCCGGAGGCATGGACCTTTTTGACAGCTTCTGTCACGCGTTCGGTACGGTTGCCACCGGGGGATTTTCAACGAAGAATACCAGTATTTCAGGTTATTCAGCTTATATACAGTACGTAATAGGAGTATTCATGTTCCTTTCTGCAGCCAGCTTCGTGGTCTTCTATTTCATACTGAAGAGAAATTTCTCCAGGGTAAAATCGAATGAAGAGCTTTGGTTTTATATATTCTTCACTACTGCCGCAGTAGTAACTGTGACGATGATTTTATACACGGGAACCGAAAGGAACTTTGAGCAAGCCTTCAGGCACGCCTTCTTCCAGGTGGTTTCCACGATATCCACTACCGGTTATGCAACCACCGATTATACCGTTTGGCCCCAGGCAGCCCTGGTCCTGATTTTCCTGCTGATCTTTTCCGGCGGATCCACCGGTTCAACCACCGGCGGCATAAAGATGGCCCGTCATCTGATTGCCCTCAAGAACCTGCATAACGTCAGCGTAAAGCTCCTGCACCCCAATGCCATAATGCCTGTCAAGCTTAACGGACAGGTGGTGCCTGACAACATAAACAGCCTTATGACAGTATTCATTCAGCTTTTTCTGATCATTTTTATCATCGGGATGGTCATCATGATCATCTCGGGCATACCGGCCGTTGAGGCTGCAGGCGCTTCCGCTTCATCCCTTGCCTGCGTCGGACCGGGAATGGGTGCTTCCGGCAATATGGGCAATTATGCTCATTTTAACAGTACGGCCAAGATGACCATGGTGATACTGATGATCGTAGGCCGACTGGAGATTTTTACTATAATTGCTCTCTTTACAAAAGCATTCTGGAAAAAGTAGGCACAATTTATTCAAGGAAACATTTTTTTTGCCTGTAAAAACATAAATATCTCAAAAACTCGTTTAAATTTGTACCCAAATAAAAATCATCATTTATGAATAAAGGAATTGTTAAATTTTTCAATGTCTCCAAGGGTTTTGGATTCATTAAAGACGCCAACTCATCGAAAGAGTATTTTGTACATTCGACAGGACTGATCGACAAGATCAAGGAGAATGACGAAGTAACATTTGACCTCCAGGAGGGTAAGAAAGGTTTAAATGCCGTTAATGTAAGACTTGCATAGTTAACAATATAATGTACATTTAATGACCTTGGTCCCGCCCGAAACGGCGGGACTTTTTTTTAACTTAAAATGATCATATTAGCGTGAGAATAGCCGGCAATATCAACCTTATGCTGATCTCCGAATCATCTCCGGTTTGATCTTATTGATGGTGGCGGACTAAGATTCAGTTCGGATGCAGCAGGCGGAAGCAGGCCGAGGATGCATGCTCCTGATCCGGTACCTCATCTTCTCTGTTGAACCGGGCTTTGCAATATAGCCTGTTACCCGTCGGGCGGAAAGATATGCATTCAGAATAAAGACCCCGGCTATGATGACGACCGGTGCAAGAACCCCCATTGTCCTTTCCATGAATTCATGAATTTGGATAAAAATAAAATAAATCGTGCTGAAATCCATGAATAAGGAAAAGCATTCCCTCTGTCACTTTTGTTATAAGTATAATATCAGGGGATTTTTTTATTCCGAACACTAAAAAACAAGACTATGGCATCAGTGAGTATTTATCTTAATTTCACAAGGGAGACGGAAGAGGCGTTCAATTTTTACAAAAGAATCTTTGGTGGTGATTTTGAAGGAGGTATAATGCGTTTCAGCGATGTACCGCCGTCAGAGAAAATGCCTCCGTTGCCGGATGAGGACAGGAACCTCGTAATGCACGTCTCGCTCCCAATTACTGGCGGGTCAAACTTATGGGCAGCGATGCGCCGCAGTCGATGGGCTTCCGGGTCAGCTCCGGCAACAGCGTTTACATTAACGTTATGCCTGATACGAGGGAGGAGACAAGGCGGCTCTTTATGGCCCTCTCTGAAGGTGGGATAATTGAGCAGGAACTTCAGGATATGTTCTGGGGCGACTTTTATGGCAGCTGCCGCGACAGATTCGGCACCCAGTGGATGTTCAACTGTGCTGAAAAAGCATAGTGACTCTCAGGTGAAGAGCTGCCAGTTCACTTACAATCAGGTGAAAGTCTGAATCTCTCCTCGGCCACATGATGGAGAAGATTCACCGTTTCTTCTATGCCCAGGAGCGAAGAGTTTATGCAGAGGTGGTATGATTCAGCAGCACCCCATGTTTTGCCACTGAAATAATTGTAATATCCTGACCGGCCCTTGTCGGTCTTCTCAATCATATCCCTGGCCTTGTTGTCAGTGATATTGTGGCTCTCTGATATTCGCCGGATCCGGTCATCCATATCTGCACCTATGAAGACATTAAGGCAGTCACGCAGATCCTTGAGGACGTAGTCGGCACATCTCCCCACGAATATGCAGGAACCCTCGTCTGCAAGCCTTTTCATCACGTCGCTCTGGATTCTGAAGAGTGACTCGTTGCTGAGGTAATAATTCGAGAAGAAATCGTCTGTGAGGCTGGGGCGCATGCCTAAAAGGCCAGGGAAGAGGCTGAAGTGCTTCTGTTCATCCACCCTCTCGAAAAACTCCTCCTTCAGACCGCTTTGTTGCGAAGATATCCGTATCAGTTCCTTGTCGTAGAAGGCAATACCCAGCCTGTCGGAGAGCTTCTGTCCAATCTCCCGCCCTCCGCTGCCGAGCTGCCTGCCTATTGTGATAACATATCTCTGTGTCATGTAGTGCCGGGTTTTGTCATACTCAAATTTACATTTTAAATTAATTCCAGGCAACTTATGAGGAGCAAATGCGCATCCTCCATGGCGGTGACGACTACATTGCCGCAATGCAAAAATTACTACTTTAGATGTCAGATTTTCATCAGGAAAAGCACACGTTTACGATGAAGAACAGTTTTATTCTCTCTCTGGATCAGGGAACAACCAGCTCGAGGGCCATCCTCTTTAACAGGAACGGAATGCCTGTTGCCGTTGCCCGTAAGGAGTTCACCCAGATTTTTCCGCACCCGGGATGGGTTGAGCATGACCCTGAGGAGATATGGTCTACCCAGGCGGGTGTGGCTATTGAGGTTCTTACCCGGGCCGGCGTCGAAAGCACGGATATTGCTGCAATTGGGATAACCAACCAGAGGGAGACAACGGTGGTATGGAACAGGGAGACCGGAAAGCCGGTCTGCAATGCAATAGTCTGGCAGGACAGGCGAACGGCAGAATACTGTGACAGGCTAAGGGAGGATGGGCTCGTCAGTACAATAACCCCGAAGACTGGGCTTATTATTGACGCCTATTTCTCAGCCACGAAGATAAAGTGGATACTTGACAATGTGCAGGGTGCACGGGAGATGGCGGGTAAGGGCAAGCTGGCCTTCGGCACCGTCGATTCATGGCTGTTATGGAACCTGACGGGCGGCAGGCTGCACGTGACTGATGTCTCGAATGCTTCGCGCACCATGCTTTTTAATATTCATACCCTGAGGTGGGACCCGGAACTGCTCAGACTCTTTGATATTCCGGAATCGATTCTTCCTGAAGTACGCTCATCGAGTGAGATTTATGGCCTGACATCTGGCACGTTCACCTCGCAGATTCCTGTTGCAGGTATAGCAGGCGACCAGCAGGCTGCGCTCTTCGGGCAGATGTGCGTGGAGAAGGGCATGGTTAAAAACACCTACGGCACAGGCTGTTTCATGATGATGAACACCGGGAACCGGCCGACGGAGTCAAAGAACAAGCTGCTTGCCACAGTGGCCTGGAAGTTAGGTGGTGAGACCGTTTACGCCCTTGAGGGAAGTATATTCATCGGCGGTGCCGTGGTGCAGTGGCTGCGGGACGGTCTGGGCATTATCCGGCAGTCGTCAGATGTTGAGGAACTTGCCTCTCAGGCTCAGTCACGAGACGGGGTTTACTTTGTGCCAGCCTTTGCCGGGCTGGGTGCACCTCACTGGAATCAGCATGCAAGGGGTACAATCACCGGCCTCACGCGGGGAGCCACGGCTGCACACATAGCACGTGCTGCACTTGACAGCATTGCCTACCAGACACTTGATGTGCTGCTTGCGATGGAAAAGGATTCAGGTTTGGATATTAGTGAGTTAAGGGTAGACGGCGGGGCCACAGCCAACGGCAGTCTTATGCAATTTCAGGCTGACCTGCTGAATGCCGATGTCGTCCGCCCGGGAATAACTGAGACCACAGCCCTCGGAGCTGCATTCCTGGCAGGCCTGGCCACCGGGTTCTGGAGCGGGGTTGAAGAGGTTAAGAGACAGTGGCATGTCGACCGTATATTTACGCCGCGGATGAAGCCGGAAGAGAGGGAATCCCTTGTTCGCGGCTGGCAAAGAGCTGTCAGGGCCGCTTCCACCTGGGCTGATGACCCCGAAAAATGAATTGACAACCGGGCGAATGCAATATGACTGATATTTTATAACTCCGTAAAATGAAAAAAACAGCTTTTCTGATTATTATTCTGGCAACGCTCATGAACCTGCAGGCAAAAACGCAGCAGGCTGACAGCGCCGACGTATATATGATCACCTGCGCTCCCGGAAACACCAGTTACACAATCTATGGCCATACGGCGATACGTATAGCCATACGCGGAACCGAATTCGATATGGCATATAACTGGGGCATATTTGACTTTTCAACACCCAACTTTGTCTACCGCTTCGCGAAGGGCAAACTTGACTATTTGCTTGGTGCATACCCATATGAGAGATTCCTTCAGGAATATATCTCCGAGGGCAGGTCTGTCTGGTCACAGAAACTCAATCTGACAACGGCGGAAAAGGAGAAGCTTTTTGAACTTATCAATGAGAACCTGAAGCCCGAGAACAGGAAGTACCGGTATGATTTCTTCTTTGACAACTGTGCGACAAGGGTGCGTGACATAGTGATGGCTGCGGCATCCGACACCATTATTGTACCGGCAAAGGAAGAGAAACAGAGCTATCGGCAGCTCATCGACCCTTATCAAAAGGTTCTGCCATGGCTCGATTTTGGTGCTGACATGCTGCTGGGACTGCAGTCGGACCTGAAGGCTTCTGTGTCCGGGGAGATGTTCCTGCCCATCTTCCTGAGAGATAACTTTGCAAACGCAATCATCGTTCATGACAAAGAGCAGGAGCCGCTGGCAGGCCCTGCAGAGATTGTGGTTGATATGCCTTCACCACCTGCTGCAGCGAAGGCGTGGATGCCCCAGACAGTCCTGTGGCTGCTGTTTCTCTTCGTGGTTCTTGTGACCTTCGTCTTCAAAAAGCCAGGTCTTGTAAAAGCGACGGACTTTATCCTCTACCTCATTTACTCGGTTCTTGCCCTGGTGCTTGTATTTACGAATATATTCTCAGAACATGATGCCCTCCATCTGAACCTGCTTTTTCTCGGAATCAACTTTATAATTCCCATACTCTTCGTCATGCTCATCACCCGCAGTAAAGCTGTGAAGATGAGCCGACTGGCCTTTGCTATCTCCACCCTTTGGCTCCCGGTATCACTCATTGCAGGCCAGGGAATTAACCCGGCACTTATACCGCTGGTGCTGACAATCATGGTCAGGCTCTTCAGTCATTGCAGGTTTAGTAAGGAGCTTTAACACATCTTTAACAACATTTAACAAGGATTTTTAATATCAGAAATGATCTTTGCGAAGCTTTTCAGTGAAGTATAAACAATGTAACAGTATATGGAACACACAACCGACATCAGGCTCCTGAATGAGAAGATTGAAAAGGAGAGCGCTTTTGTTGACCTGGTCAGGCAGGAGATCAACAAGGTGATAATAGGCCAGCGCCATCTGACAGACTCACTGCTCATCGGGCTGCTGTCAAATGGTCACATACTTCTCGAGGGTGTGCCGGGTCTGGCAAAGACCCTTGCCATCAAGACCCTCGCCTCGATAATTGACACTAAATTCAGCAGGATACAATTCACCCCCGATCTTCTGCCTGCCGACCTCATCGGTACTATGATCTACAGTCAGAAGAGGGAGGAGTTCGTGGTGCGCAAGGGGCCCATCTTCGCCAACTTCATTCTTGCCGATGAGATCAACCGTTCTCCGGCGAAGGTGCAGAGTGCGCTGCTGGAGGCCATGCAGGAGAGGCAGGTGACAATCGGTGACAACACGTACAGGCTTGATGAACCATTTATGGTACTGGCAACACAGAACCCCATTGAGCAGGAGGGAACCTATCCTCTTCCCGAGGCACAGGTTGACAGGTTTATGCTTAAGGTGGTGATAACCTACCCGGAAAAGGAGGAGGAGCGCATGATCATCCGTGAGAACCTGGCAAGCGAGTTCCCGACAGCCAGAACCATCCTGAAGCCAGAGGATATAATTCGCGCCAGGAGCGTGGTCAAGGAGGTGTACCTTGATGAGAAGATCGAAAACTACATCCTTGATATAGTCTTTGCCACACGCCAGCCGGATAAGTTCGGCCTTTCGAAGTTCACCCCGCTGATTGCATACGGTGCCTCGCCAAGGGCCGGTATCAGCCTGGCAATGGCTGCCAAAGCATACGCCTTCATCAGGCGCAGAGGATTCGTGGTTCCTGAAGATGTGCGCTCGCTATGCGCTGACGTGCTCCGCCACCGCATTGGACTGACATATGAGGCAGAAGCCGAGAATATCACACAGGATCAGATAATTACAGAGATTCTCAATACGGTCGAGGTTCCGTAGTCTATGAAAAAGCTGCTGCTGTCAATAATCATCGTGCTGGTGCTGGTTCCGGCAGAGGCACAGGAGTTCATCGGCCTGACCGGGAAGAGCATCAGGGAGACCATGGCCAGGGATAATCCGGGCCTGACCCCTGACAACTCGGTACGGAATGAGGTTTACAGGTACCTGAAGTACTACTCGGGAGACGACAATGAGACATGGCTGATCTTCCTGGACGACAGGGACCGCTGCAACGGGGTAAGGATTACATATGGCATCAGCGGGTATGATGCAAGGGTTAAGGAACTGAATGAAAGATACGAGTCTGCAGGTGTCAACGAATGGAGCTACAGATCCGGATGGAATGTGATAACTGTCAAACTGAAGCGGGACGAATGGTTTTTTACGGTCACACATGTTCTCTTACAGCATCTTTAAAGAAGTGGAAACAACAGAACTGCTTAAAAAGGTAAGGAAGATCGAGATACGGTCGCGCGGCCTGACTCAACAGATCTTTGCAGGGAAGTATCACAGCGCTTTCCGCGGGAGAGGTATGGCCTTCAGCGAAGTACGTGAATACCAGTTTGGCGATGACATACGCAGCATCGACTGGAACGTCACTGCCCGCTTCGGGCATCCCTACGTCAAGATCTTCGAGGAGGAGAGGGAACTGACAGTAATGCTGCTTGTCGATGTGAGCCGTTCCGGCGACTTTGGCACGGTAGCCACCACAAAAAGAGAGATGATGACCGAGATAGCAGCCGTGCTGGCCTATTCCGTGATCGCCAACAATGACAAGGTGGGGCTGATGCTTTTCTCTGACAGGGTAGAAAAATACATCCCGCCAAAGAAAGGAAGGAGTCATATGCTAAGGATCATCAGGGAGATGCTCAGTTATGAGCCTCAGGGATCGGGGACATCCCTGTCTGAGCCCCTCAAATATCTCACCAACATCATCAGGAAGCGCTGTACAGCCTTTATCCTTTCTGACTTCATGGCTCCCTCCTTTACCGAGGCGCTGCGCGTAGCGTCGGGTAAGCATGATGTGGTGGCCCTGCGTATCAGCGACAGGCGAGAGAAGGAGCTGCCTGACGTCGGTTTTATGAAGGTGACAGACCCTGAGTCCGGAAAGGAGCTCTGGATTGACACCTCATCGACAGCCATCAGGAAGGAGTATGCGGCACAATGGAGAAAGCATGACGAGACCATTGCAGGTACTTTTGTAAACTGCGGAGTTGATGTGGCATCTGTCAATACCGGTGAAGACTATATCAAACCTCTGATATCACTGTTCAGGCACAGGTAGAAATATGAAAAAGGTATTCACAACAACGGCGGTTGCTTTTATTCTTTCCATGGCCCTTCAGGCACAGGAGATAAAGGTCACTTCCCAGCCTGACACTTCCGTCATTCTGATAGGTGATCAGACAGGATTTACCGTAACTGCAGCGATACCCGCTGGCGTAACGGCTGAGATCAGCGACGCCGCTGATACCCTTGCAGGAAAGATCGTCATCCTGGGCAGGACTCCGCGTGACACCGCTCTCCTGTCTGACGGCACCCTGAAAATCACTGACAGGTATCTCATAACATCATTTGATTCAGGATCTTATACTATTCCGCCCTTTTTCGCCGAAAGGGAATCGGGAGACAGCCTGATAAGGTTTTATTCGGATTACTCTTCCATAAAGGTACTGCGGCCGGATGTGACCCCACAGGACACCACCGACGTAATCTTTGACATCGTTCCGCCCCGGAGTGCTCCTGTGACTATCTCTGAGATCCTTCCGTGGATCATACTTGCGTTGATAGCCGCGGTGGTGATCTACCTCCTTGCACGGTTCCTTCCCAGGAATCCGCTGAGCAGGTTCGTGAAGCCTGTCCCGCCGCCTGAGCCGGCACATGTGATCGCCCTGCGTGATCTGCAGGAGCTCAAAGCGGCAGAGCTGTGGCAGAAGGGTGAGATAAAGGAGTACTATTCAAGGTTATCGGACATACTCAGAAGGTATCTTGACAACCGTTATGGAATAAGTTCACCGGAGCTGACAACCGATGAGACAGTCAGAATGCTGCACAAGGCAGCTGTGACAACCACCGGGCAGATGGCCCTTGTGAAGGAGGTGCTGTCGCTCTCTGATATGGTCAAGTTTGCCAAATATGTGCCTGACAGCGGGGTCCATGACGCCACTCATGACAACGCAATCAGGTTCGTTGAAGAAACGAGGGAACCTGAAGTTATGACTCCTGAGGGGCAGGCCGATGGGGGAAAAGCTGACAGGAGACAGAGCGGCAAGTCCGGGACGGGCCCGGAGAATGCCGGCAAGACGAAGGAGAAGGAGAAAGGAGGGCAACATGCATAACATCGCTTTCGAAAACGGGTGGTTCCTCTGGTTCCTGCTGGTAATACCTCTGCTGACGGCTTATTACCTTTACCGTCAGGGCAAGGCCAATGCACCGGTAAAACTATCAACTGCCGGTTTCCTTGCAGAGGGAAGGAAGACCTTCCGCCACTACCTGAGACACCTTATTTTCGCCCTGAGGCTGGCAACCATCGCACTGGTGATCATTGTTATCGCCAGGCCGCAGAATGTCGACAAGTGGCAGAGCTCAACCACGGAGGGTATTGATATCATAATGGCACTTGACGTCTCGGGCTCGATGCTGGCGCGCGACTTCAATCCTGACAGGCTTGAAGCCTCAAAGAATGTTGCCACGGAGTTTATCAGCGGCAGACCGTATGACCGCATCGGGCTGACAGTCTTCAGCGGCGAGAGCTTCACCCAGTGTCCTCTGACCACTGACCATGCTGTGCTCATCAACCTGCTCAGGGAGGTTAAGAGCGGAATCATCGAGGACGGAACCGCCATAGGCGTGGGCCTCGCCACAGCCATAAACAGGATAAAGGACTCCGATGCCATAAGCAAGGTGATAATCCTGTTGACTGACGGCGTTAACAATATGGGCTCGATTGATCCGGTGACAGCGACGGAGATTGCCAGAACCTTCGGCATCAGGGTTTATACTGTAGGTGTGGGGAGTATGGGATATGCTGACTACCCTGTTCAGACGCCCTTCGGTATGAGGTACCAGAAGATGCAGGTAGAGATTGATGAGGCCCTGCTTCAAAATATAGCACAGATGACCGGGGGACAGTATTTCAGGGCTGTAGACAACACCAGCCTGCAGAAGGTATACGCAGAGATAGACAAGCTTGAGAAGTCCAAGATAGAGACCAGGGAACACAGCAAGCGCGAGGAGACTTTCATGCCTTGGGCGCTGGCCGCAGTCCTGCTGCTGACACTTGAGCTGCTTTTAAGGTACCTGTTCATGAAAAACATGTCATAGCGCAGTTATGGATACATTCAGATTTGCACACCCTGACATGCTTTACCTGCTCCTCCTGGTGCCGGTGCTGACATTAATATGGATTATCGGCAACAGG
Organism: Bacteroidales bacterium UBA4788; assembly: GCA_002402965.1. Lineage (GTDB taxonomy): Bacteria > Bacteroidota > Bacteroidia > Bacteroidales > VadinHA17 > SR-FBR-E99. Next base: position 37,050 of record DHGW01000092.1, on the reverse strand, counting down.
AGAAGGCGACTCGCACGTGAACGCTTCGGTGATGAGGTGATGATGAAGAGGCTGTCGCCTGACTATTCGCCGGCTCGCATGACCGTCAAGTTTTTCATCAGGCTTCTTGCCTTCGTCATGGCTGTTCTCACAGTTGCCAGGCCGCAGTTCGGATCGAGACTCGAGGAGGTCAAACGCGAAGGCGTAGAGGTCGTTATCGCCCTCGATGTGAGCAACTCGATGCTGGCGGCAGATATAGTCCCTTCGAGGCTTGAGAGGGCCAAACAGGCAATTTCCCAGTTGGTCGACCAGCTCAGGGAAGACAGGATTGGACTTATTCTCTTTGCTGGAGATGCATATACGCAGATACCCATCACCAATGATTACCTCTCGGCCAAGATGTTTCTCTCCACTGCAGGACCTGATGCCATATCAAAGCAGGGGACTGACATTGGCGCAGCCATTGACCTTGGAATGAGATCATTCACTCCGGAGAGCGACAAAAGCAGGGCGTTGATTGTTATCACTGATGGCGAGAATCATGAGGAGAACGCTTTGGAGAAGGCGCGGGAGGCATCAGATAAGGGAATTGTAATACATACCATAGGCATCGGTTCGCCTGACGGTTCGCCAATACCCGTAATCACGGGAGGAAGAACCGACTATCTGAAGGACAATGAAGGCAACACGGTTATCTCGAAGCTTGATGAGAAGGGACTGCAGGAGATCGCTTCCGTGACCGGCGGACGGTATGTCAGGGCCAACAATACAAGTATCGGGCTGAACGAGATATTCAATGACATAGGTCGAATGAAGACAAGCGAGATTAATTCCGTGATGTATACTGAGTACAATGAGCAGTTCCTCATTCCGGCCGCTATCCTCTTCCTGCTGCTCGTCGCGGACCTGTTTACGGCTGACAGGAAGAACAATCTTATCAGGAGACTCGGCATCATCGGAAAGAATTCGAAACAGGAAAGGATATGAGAGGGATGGGTAAAGCATACAGACTAATTATTGTAACCATCTGCCTGGCAATGGTTTCTCCAGCGCTTCTCGGCCAGGAAGAGAGGGAATATATCAGAAAAGGCAACAAACTCTACAAGGAGGGCGAGTATGCAGGCAGCGAAGGGATGTACCGCAGGGCAGAGGAGCAGACCGGGTCAGGGCATGATGCAATCTTCAACCTGGGTGATGCTCTCTACCGGCAGAACAGGTTCAGTGAGGCTACTGCAGAATTCAGCCGTGCTGCAAAGGCCGGGGAGACAGATTCCCTGAAGCGGGCTGACGGGCTCTATAACCTCGGGAATTCGCTTCTGAAGGAGCAGAAGTTTAGGGAGAGCATCGACGCGTACATCAGCTCCCTGAAGCTCAATCCGGACAATATGCAGGCCAAATACAATCTCGCATATGCCCAGGACCAGCTGAAAAAGCAGGAAGAACAGCAGAAGCAGGATCAGAACCAGGACGGTCAGAATAAGGATCAGCAGGACAAGCAGGATCAGAATAAGGACCAGGAGCAGAAGGAGAACGGGGATCAGCAGGACGACCCGCAGGATCAGGACAAGAACCAGGATCAGCAGCAACAACAGCAGCAGCAATCCGCAATCAGTCGGGAAGACGCAAAGCGGCTGCTTGACGCCCTGGCTGCCAGAGAGAAGGATGCACAGGAGAAGGTGCAGCGTGACAAGGCTGCAAAGGCAAAGGTCAGGGTAATCAAAAACTGGTAATTTTGGCGGAGATGAAGAGCATTCTGACGATAGTGATATTCCTTCTGGCAGGCCTGACGGCAATGCCCCAGGAGGTCACGCTCACAGTAGATGCACCAGCCACTGCTGCTGCCGGTGAACGGTTCAGGGTGATATATACAATCAACTCAACCGACGGCCAGTTCACACCGCCGAAATTTGACCCGGCATTCACGGTACAGGGCCCCCAGCAATCAACCAGCCGCAATGTGCAGTGGATCAACGGCGACGTTAAAACCGTGGCCACAACTACGCTTATCTATTTTGTTTCGGTATCTGAACCGGGCACATATACGATACCTGCCGCACAGTTTGAAACGAAGAAGGTGATTGTCAGTTCCGAAGAGCGAAAGATAGTAATTGTCCCCGCCGGCCAGGCGCCTGCCGCAGGACAGGCTCAGGGTCAGGGACAAACACGGGCTGCAGGTGATGTCCCTTCCGCAGGGACGGATGTCTCGCTCAGACTTCTGTTCGGTGACCGCGAGGTCTATGCCGGTGAACCGATAACAGTGACTCTTAAACTTTATACACGTATCAACCTGTCAGGATTGCAGGAACTGAAGTATCCCGATTTCAAGGGATTTCTCCGGGAGGATATCGAGACTCCCCCGTTGCGCAATCTTGAGACTGAGGTAATTGACGGTGTTCAGTACGGTACCGGGGTTGTGCAGAGGATGGTGCTCTATCCCCAGATCTCAGGTGATATACGGATCGATCCGGTAGAGATGACCGTGCTGGTCCAGGAGCGGACCGGCGCCAGGGACCCATTCTTTGACGACCCGTTCTTTGACAGTTTCTTTTCATCGGTCTCCACGGTGCCGAGAAAGATTGCAACACAGCCCGTTACCATCAGGGTCAAGCCGCTGCCGCTTCCCAGGCCGGCCGATTTCCACGGGGCAGTGGGGTCATTCTCAATGGAGTCATCGCTCTCCGCCCCGGAAGCAAAATTGAATGATGCAATAAACCTTATGATTACGCTGAAGGGATCGGGCAGCCTCAACCTGGCCGGTGAGCCGGTCATTAATTTCCCCCAGGGAATAGAAAAATATGATCCGAAGGTCACAATCCGGAGTTCAGGAACATCATCTGGCAGCAAGATCTTCGAATACCTGCTTATCCCAAGGAATACGGGAACATTTGAGATACCTCCGGTATCCTATACTGTCTTTGATCCGCAACAGGAAAAGTACGTGACCCTGAGGGCAGGTGGTTTTACAGTTAATGTCACAGGAACTCCGGGCGCAGAGGAGGGTACGGCTCCTGTTTACATCCCAGGTGAGGATGTGAAGTATCTCGGCCAGGATATCCGCTTTATCAGGAACGGCAATGGCAGACTCTCCACCGTAGCAACGCCGCTGGTGACAAAACTCTATTACTGGCTCTGGTTTGTGCTTGCCCTGTTCATCACAGCCGGGGTACTGCTCCTGAGGCGTGAACAGATGAAGCGTAATGCCGACATCGCGGGGCAGAGAAACCGTAAAGCGGCGAAGAACGCACGCAAGCGGCTGGCAAAGGCCACTGCACTTCTGAAGAGCAGGAGGAATGAACTGGTGAATACCGAGGTGGCCAGGTCAATCTGGGGCTATCTGGGCGACAAACTGCGTATTCCGCCGTCAGAGATCACGAGGGAGAAGTGCAACGCCGCCCTCACAGAGAGGAAAGTGGGAGAAGATCTCATTACTGAGCTTAACAGGATTCTCAACGCCACCGAATACTCTCAGTACGCCCCTGTCTCTGAAGGAGAGAGTCCTGCCGCACTGTGCAAACGGGCTGACACTCTGATCGGCAGGCTCGATGACGTGCTGGATTAAACAGGAAGAAGATGCGAAGGACGATATTGATTCATATAATTTTAATGGCGGGGCTGCTAAACCTAGCAGCGCAGACACCCGAAGAAAGGTATGTCCAGGCCGGTGAACTGTACGGATCAGGTGACCACTCAGGTGCTGCAGCCATCTACAGGCAGCTGTACGAGGAGGGCTTCAGGAGCGGAGACCTGTTTTATAATGCGGGCAATGCCTTCTACAAGTCAGGCGACAATGCCTCGGCAATACTTTTTTATGAGAGAGCGAAGTTGCTCTCCCCGGCCGATGAGGATATTGATTACAACCTGCAGATTGCCAGGAGCCGGATTACCGACAGGTTTGAGACTGTACCGCAGCTTTTCTTCGTGAGGTGGTTTGATTTCATCTCGTTGCTGGCATCCACAAATTTCTGGGCCGTGGCTGCCATTACTCTGTTCGCACTGGCACTGTTGCTCGCTGTGCTCTTCCTGACCAAATCGAGGGCGCGTGGACGCCTCCTTTCGTTCTGGCTTGCCCTTGCTGCACTGTTGCTATCGCTGATGATGATCTCGCTGGCTGTCAGGAACAACTCTCTGGTAAATCATAACCGGAAGGCTGTTATCACCTGCAGCATCGTCACCGGTCGCAGCGCTCCCGGCGATTCGGGAAATGAGCTCTTCGTACTGCACTCCGGCACCACCGTCAACGTTGAGCAGGAACTCGGGGATTTCCGGGAAGTGAGGCTCCCCGATGGCAACAAGGGGTGGATCAGGGCCGACTGCATGGAAAAGATATAATCGCATTGCCACATTTTTCATAACTTTCAGCCCGGAATCAAGTTGTCCGGAGATGAAAGGAACATTACCGGCAGTTATATTGGTGACAGGTGTCATGCTGACAGCCTGCAAAAAAAGGGACTTCACTGCCGGGAGGCCGACGGACATACGCATCCATAACCAGACAGAGACAGCCCTCGAGGAGCCCATAGACGATCTTTAGCCAGAAAATGAAAGAGTTCATCACCGTCTGTCCGCGCAACTGTTACAGCACATGCACATTCAGGGTTTTTACTGAAGGAGGCAGGGTGAAGCGCATCCTGCCGTATGAGGGCAACCTGGCCACCCCGGAGGGACCCTGTATCAAGGGGCTTTCTTATCTGGAGCGCGAATACTCTCCTGACAGGTTAATCTATCCTCTGAGAAGGCAGGCTGACGGCTCCTTTGCCCGCATTGGCACTGATGAGGCACTGAGCATCATAGCAGAAAGGCTGACCGCAGCGAGGAAGAGGAGAGGACCTCATTCTGTGCTTTTCTATAAGGGCAGCGGATACTCCGGACTGAGCAATGATATTGCAGGGAGCTTCTGGAGGCTCTTCGGCGGGGCCACAACAACCTACGGCAATCTCTGCTGGCCGGCAGGCCTCGAGGCTGTCAGGCTGACGCTGGGTGAAGTGAAGCACAACCTGCCATGGGATTTGGCGAATGCTTCCATGATCATCCTCTGGGGCAAGAACTCCGCCGAGACCAACGTGCAGGAGATGATCCACATTGAAAAGGCACGGCAGAACGGAGCAAGGGTAGTGGTTATTGACCCGCGCCGGACACTCACGGCTGACAAGGCTGACCTGCTCATCAGGCCCAGGCCCGGAACAGACGCCGCCCTGGCGCTGGCAATAGCCCGGGTTATAATTGACCGCGGAATGGCCGACACTGAATTCATCAGCAGGCATGTTAAGGGCTTTGATAAGTTTGCTTCGTCACTTGAGATGACACCTGATAGGGCACAGGAGATCACCGGAATACCTGCAGACGAAATTATCAGGCTTGCAGTGATGACAGCCGGTGCCGAACGACTTACTGTCGTTGCCGGTTACGGGCTTCAGCGCTATACAAACGGAGGGCAGACAATCAGGTCAATCCTCTCCATCCCGGTTATTACCGGCATGATCGGCAAACCCGGATGCGGGTTCAATTTTGCCAGTCTGCAGAGCTATATCTTCGATGATGTAAAGGAGCCGCTGAGCTATTATCCTGATCCTGACGCCGACAAGCCATTCAGGCGTGCCATCTCTATGGCAACCTTCGGGCAGGACTTTTTTGCGCTGAAGGAACCTGCAATCGAAGTGGCCTGGATAGAGAGGGGTAACCCGGTCATCCAGCTTCCGGGAAGCGGAGAGGTCAGGAAGGCGCTGGATTCAGTGCCCTTTAAGGTTGTCGTTGAGCAGTTCATGACTGACACTGCCACCATGGCTGACATCATTCTTCCGGCAAAGGGGATCTTTGAGCAGGCTGACGTGGTGGGCTCTTACTGGAATCCGTATACCCAGTACAAGCCGAGGGTCGTTGATCCGCCCGGGGAAGTGCTCCCCGAGAGCGAGATCTACTGGCGACTGGCGCAGATAATGGGACTGGACGGCAGTGCCGCCGGCATCCCGGCCCCGGGGGATTATGACGCCTGGCTCACGGAACGCATCAGCCATACTCCGGGCTTTGTACGTGAGGAACTTATGCAGAAGCCGGTCATTCCTGAACAGAACGAGCACCCGGCATACGGAAATATGAAATTTGAGACACCTTCCGGCCGGATAGAACTGAGCTCTGACAGGGCCGTGAAGCTGTGGGGCGTAAGCCCTCTGCCAACATATGAGCCACTGAAGGATTTCGGTGAGGAACATCTGCCGCTGAGACTCATGACACCAAATATCGCTTCCCGGATCCATTCCCAGTTCGGAAATCTGGCTGTGATCAGGAGTGTTGTGGAAGAGCCGGCCTGGGAGATATCCGTTGGTGATGCGCGCAGGAGAGGACTGACGAGCGGCGACGGGGTACGGATATTCAATTCCCGAGGTGAGGTTACCGGCAAAGTGAAGGTTACTGCGCGCGTCAGGAGCGGCAGCCTGGTCTTTCCCAACGGTATCTGGCTCGGTGAAGGAGGAGGCGTGAACAGGCTCATAGCCCCGTCAGAGACCGATATGGGCCACGGGGCCGCCTTTCACAATACCAGGGTAGATATTGAAAAGCTTGCGCCATGAGGAAGGGATTCACATTTGATGCCGTCCTCTGTGTCAGCTGCAAGGCCTGCAGTGCAGCCTGCATTCTCGAAAACGGCCTTCAGCCCGGCACACGCAGCCTCTTCGAGTGGAACGGTCATGCACTGCCGCTTGTGAATGTAATCAACCTGTCCATGGCCTGCAACCACTGTGCTGATCCTGCCTGCGCATCAGGCTGTCCGGCCATGGCCTATACAATAGGTCCTGACGGGATTGTCATCCATCATCCCGACAGGTGTATGGGGTGCGGTTACTGCACATGGAGATGCCCCTATGATGCTCCAAAAATCAATACTGTCACCGGAATCATCGAGAAATGCCATTTCTGTGCCGACAGGACTGCCGAAGGCATCGGGCCGGCCTGTGTAACCGCCTGCCCGACAGGAGCCCTTAATATGACCGAAACGGAGGATTTTGACGGTACATTGCCGGCATGGTTCCCTGACACAGGAATCAGGCCCTCCTTTAAAATCAGGAATGCTGAACCAGTGAACAAGCCTCATACGATTCCGTCTGACAGTGAGGCTTATGAACCTGAGGATGAAGATCAATATTCAGACCGGCCCGCGTCAGGCGCAGCCGCCAAACTGAAGAAGGAGTGGAGCCTGGCGTTATTCTCGGTGCTTGTAATTGCAGCTTCAGTCATGCTAGTCCTAAGCGGACTCTCCGGACGTTCATTCATACCCGGATCGGGGTTTGAAGCTATGCTGCCTCTTCTACTGACGGCTGGCGCGATGGCAGCATCGGTAGCTCACCTGGGAAAACCCGGAAGGTCACACAGGGCAGTTCTCAACGTAATCAGTTCACCTCTCAGCCGGGAGATAGTCATGGTGATGCTTCTCGGAGCAGCGGCGCTTATCAGCTGGCTGAAGCCCGGCATAATCCCGCTGCCCGTCACGGCAGCAATTGCAGTATTGACTGTAATCTCCATCGACCTCGTATATTTTGCTGCTGACAGGAGGTTTTCCCTGCGCCTGCATACCGGCCAGGCATTCTTTACTGCGCTGTATGCAGCTACCTGGTTCACTGAGCCCCGGATCCTGTTCATCATTTTCTCAATGCTTGCCGCCATCTCAGTTGTATTGAGATACGGATCGGCTGAAAGAGGGGAACCGCAGCGGACGCTTTACTACTTCAGGGCCATGGCCCTTCCGCTTGTATTCCTGCTTATCTACCCGGGCAATCCGCTTACTGACGTGATCGCCACAATACTTTTCTTTGCAGGACTTGTGGCCGACCGGCTGTTGTTTTACCTCGACTTCAATCCACCGAACATAAAAGAGACAATTAAAGAACACTTCAACGCAGAATATGAAAAAGAGAGAGATAAACAGCGTGAGGACGCCGGTCTATCGTGACGCCGGATTTGAACTGCCCACAGCTGCAATCACCTCCGGCGCCTTCGCCTCGGAGACAGATCACGAGCGTGAACCCGATCTTTACATCTACTCCAGATACCGTAATCCTACGGTTGTGGCTGCAGAGGAGTCCGTCATGGCCCTGGAAGGGTGTAAGTGGGCCCTTCTTGCACAATCGGGAATGGCGGCCATTGACATAGCGCTTTCGGTATTCCAGGAGGCCGGCAGGCAGAGCAACTGGCTCTTTTTTTCCGAGATTTACGGCGGGACTCTCTCCTATATCAGCAGTATTCTGCAGAAGAGGCGTGGGATGGAAGTCAGCTTCTACAGGCCTTCCGGCGGTAGGTATGATTATGACCAGCTCGAGAGTGCCCTCTCCAACATCAGACCTGACATACTCTATTTCGAGACAATCTCCAATCCCTTGCTGATTGTGGCTGAAGGCCGCAGGGTTATTAAACTTGGGAAGAAATACGGTGCGAAGGTGATAGTTGACAATACCTTTGCCACACCCATGCTCTGGAAACCCCTCGATGACGGTGCTGACCTTGTTATACACAGTGCAACCAAGTATCTCTCGGGTCACGGTAACCTGACTGCCGGGGTGATATGCGGCAATGACAAAGCACTGATGCAGAGCGCAGTTGAGTACCGCAAGTTTGTGGGACACATGCTCTCACCCGATGATGCATACCGGCTGCAGACACAGATGGCTTCATATGAGTTACGGTTCAGTCACCAGTGCTCCAACGCTGCCGCAGTGGCTGCCATGCTGGCGTCGTCAGACAGGGTGGCCGGTATTCTCTATCCGGGGCTTGAGTCACATGACACCCATAGGGCAGCGACGGAACTGACCGGGGGAAGAGGCTACGGGGCGATGATCACCTTTGACCTGGCCGGAGCGAATCCGGGAGAGAAGCGAAAGAACCGTGACCGCTTCATTGCGGCCGTATATCCGGAGATACGACTTATTCCCACTCTGGGCGACAGTCATACAATACTGATGCCCGTGGAGGCTGTCTGGGGAACGAAATACCCTGAGCCCGGAATGATAAGACTGTCAGTCGGATTTGAAGATAGCGGGATCCTGCTTGAGATCATCAGGAGAGGCCTTGAGAGCTGATCACCAAACAATAGGCTCCATGCCTCTGGCCGTGAGCCATTCATTGCATTTGCTGAAGTGGGAGCAACCTGAGAAACCCCTGGAGGCTGACAGGGGAGAGGGATGCACTGTCTTAAGGACAAGGTGTCTTGACGGGTCAATAGCTGCCCCCTTGTTTTGTGCATAAGCGCCCCACAGCATGAAGACGAGGTTGTCACGGTTACGGTTCAGAGCACCGATGGCCGCATCGGTGAAGCGCTCCCAGCCCCTGTTCTGGTGTGAGAGTGCCTGGTGAGCCCTGACGGTCAGTATGGCGTTAAGCAGGAGCACTCCCTGTCGCGCCCAGCGTTCCAGATTGCCCGATGCCGGGACCGGCACTCCGAGGTCACGGTTCAGCTCTTTAAAAATGTTCACCAGGCTCGGAGGAAACTCAGTCTCGTCAGTGACAGAGAAACAGAGCCCGTGAGCCTGCCCGTGGTTGTGATAGGGATCCTGGCCGATGATCACCACCTTTACCCTGTCAAAGGGACAGAGGTCAAATGCATTGAATATCCTGTTGCCGGGAGGAAAGACCTGCGCGGAGCGATACTCATTGCGAACGAAGTCAGTCAGAGCGCTGAAATATTCTTTATCAAACTCTTCGCGGAGCTTCTCCTTCCAGTTTGCCTCGATCTTTACATCCATAGTGCCACACACGGTCTATATGCTGTTAAATATATTGATTTTTCGCAGAACTGTGATTCTTTCTTAAGCACGGATCAAAAATACGTTATATTAGAACCTCAAAACGAAACGGATATGATTGACCTGCGCAGTGATACAGTAACAAGGCCTTCGGCCGGGATGCTTGAATTCATGATGAAAGCCAGTGTAGGAGACATGGTCTTCGGCGAGGACCCGGCAGTGAATGAGCTTGAAGAGATGGCCGCCGACTTGTTCGGCATGGATGCTGCCCTCTACTGCCCGTCAGGCACAATGACCAACCAGATAGCAATAAAAGCCCACACAAGGCCGGGAGACGAGGTTATCTGCAGCCGTATGGCACATATTTACCAGTTTGAAGGAGGAGGTGTGGCATTCAACTCCGGCGCCTCGGTGGCCCTGATTGATTCGGATAACGGGACCTTTACAGCAGAGGTGGTGGAACAGCATATAAATAATCCCGAGGACTGGCACAAAGCCTACACCAGGCTCGTTGAGGTGGAGAACACGGTCAACAGGGGTGCAGGCGCATGCTGGGACTTTGATGAGCTGAAGCGGATAAGGGAGTTGTGTGACAGCCGTAGTCTGGGATATCATCTCGACGGTGCCAGGCTCTTCAATGCCATGGCTGCCGACGGCAGGAAGCCTGCAGAATACGGGGCGCTCTTCGATTCAATTTCAATATGCCTTTCCAAGGGTCTGGGCGCACCTGTGGGTTCAGTGCTGATTGCTGACAGGGAGATCATCAGGCAGGGTGCCCGCATCCGGAAAGTCTTTGGCGGAGCCATGCGACAGGCAGGATATATTGCAGCGGCGGGAATCTACGCTCTCAGGAACAATGTCACACGGCTGACGGATGATCACAGGAACGCTGCCGCCCTGGCAGCGGCACTGAAGGAGTGCAGTCTCACGGAAAAGATACACTACGGCGGAACCAACATCGTCATATTCACACTGAAACCGCCGGCCACGGCAGCCGGTTTCCTGGAAACGATTAAATCATATGGTATCCTGGCCCTGAAAACAGGTGAGAGGAGCATCAGGATGGTCACCCACCTGGATGTTAATGACGAACAGATCAAAGACGCATGTGATATCCTTGCTACCCTTTGAAGGTGAAATATATGGCTCCCAGGATGCAGAGGAAGGCAAAGAAGTGATTGAGTTTGAATGTCTCCGTGCGGAAGAACAGCAGTGTAAATACAACGAAGACTGAGATTGATATCACTTCCTGTACAAGCTTAAGCTCAACAAGGGAGAAGGGTCCTCCCGTGCCACGGTAGCCAATCCTGTTTGCCGGTACCTGGAAAAAATACTCGAACAACGCAATACCCCAACTGACCATGACAATCCCGGCAAGTCCAAGCAGTGCGTTTTTCGATACGTTCTGGTACTTGAGATGACCGTACCAGGCAATCGTCATAAAGGAATTTGAGACAATGAGCAGCAGTATTGACCAGAAACCTTTCATAAAACCTTGCGGTAAACAAGTTTAGGATCACCCGGACCATAGAATTCGCGGAGTGTAGCTTCAAGCTCATAACCGGTCTTAAGGTAAAAATGGCGGGTGGGTTCGTACAGCGGTCTTCCTGAAGTCTCTATCCAGGCTATTTTGCCACCGAGAGACCTGATGCGTTCCTCAGTCTCCCTCAATATAACAGAGCCATAGTGCTTCTTCCTGTGTTCCTGCTGTATAGCCAGCCAGTAAATGTCCCAGGAATGCACCGATGTAGGATTGGGTCCGAAATTGGAAAATCCTATCACCTCTCCATCTTCCAGAAGCTTTACCCAGTAATATCCGCTCTTCTCTTCACCCTGGGCAAGGGTCTCGTCGGCAAGAGACAGTGCCACCTCGATCTCAAAATCGTAAAAGAATCCGGAAGAGGCCAGTATTTTTTCAAATGCAGGCCTGTCAGCAGGTTTAATCTCAAATGAAATTTCAGGCATGGGTTTATCACTTGTTTAAATCGGTTATGATATGCCTGATTACTTCGGCATGGGAGTATCCGGCATGAACGGCTGCCGAAATGAAACCACTGTCCGGGGAGATACAGGGATTGGCATTCACCTCCAGAACATACACGTTCTCATCTTCATCAACGCGCATATCAACGCGGGCATAGCCTTTCAGACCGAAGGCATGCCAGCAGGCCAGTACCGAATCCTTAATGTTCTTTCTGAGCCTTTCGCTCAGGTCATCCGGGAAGTAGCGCTTGCTGTTGTCATACTGGAAAGTATCCTCCTCCCACTTGGCCTTCCAGCTCACGATACGCGGCATGTCATCAGGGTAACCAATGAATGTCATCTCAGCTGGCGGAAGTACCTCAGGACCATCAGGGCCGGCCTTGACGCTTACATTGAATTCCCTTCCGTCAATGAAATCCTCAATGAACCAGTGGAGATCGTTTTTGTCCTTTAAAATACCAGGAACGGTGCCTTCAAAGGTAAAGACAGACTCTTCGGTTATGCCCAGCGATCCGTCTTCCCAAACGGGTTTCAGAATGTATTTTCTGCCCTGTATAAGCTGCCGGGATTCTGAAACTTTATATCCTCCTGCAACGGGAATACCGTATGCCTTCATGATACGGCGGGCCAGCACCTTGCTTCCGGTGACGAATGCAGCCTCAACCGGACAGCCGGTATATGCAATATGGCGCATGTTCAGTAGTGCGGGGATGAAATAGAGAATTTCAGCCTGCTGACCAACCGATTCCACGAGGTTAAAGACGAATTCAAAGTCTTCGGTAGCGATGGCCGCGATCTCGTTAAAGAAGTTTTCGGTTATACCCTGGCGTTCTACGCTGTATCCAAGTGTCTGCAGAGTATCGCCAATGAAATTGACCTGGTCAAGTACATCCAGCTCATCCGGCAGGGCATCAGGGGCAGGCTCATTGTAGATTATGAGGCACTTTCCGGTCATCATTTCAGTCCGTAACGATTTTTTGCAGAGTCCAAAATCATCTCCATCAGTGTGCCAAAGGCCATGCCATTGAGGCGTGACAGCATCGGGAGGTCTGAATGCACCGGGTTGAGCCCGGCAAGAGGATTGGCTTCGATGAAGCACATCCTGCCATGACGGTCAGCCTTCATGTCCACACGGCCTGCATCAACGGCACCGAGGGCACGCCAGGCGCCAAGGGCGACGGCATCGCACTCCTTTCGCATATCCTCGTCGTAGAGCCTGTACTTAACGTAATTTTCGTAGTTCTCCTTTACCTCAACAGAGTAGGGAAGGTTATCCCTGCAAATCACCTCCATGCCGCCTGTCACCTTAGCCTCTGCGCCATTGCCAGTGACGCCCACGGTAAACTCCCTGCCGGGAAGATACTCCTCTATCAGAACCGGCTGGTCATATGCAGTCAGCAGTTCTGTCACCAGGGCCTCGAGTGATTCACGGTCCCTGATAAGGCTTCTGGTTGTTATGCCCTTGCCGGTTCCCTCGGCAACGGGTTTGACAAACAGCGGGAATTCAAGGGCTGACAGGTTGTCAAGATCACGCACTGAATTGGCAATAATGCCCGGACACACCGGTACTCCGGCAGCACCTACGACAAGCCTGGTCAGGTATTTGTTGAGTGAGACGCCCATTACTACAGGTCCGCTGAACACATATGGGATGCGGTACTGGTCCAGAAGGGCAGGGACGACTGACTCACGGCCGTCGCCGTAAAGTCCTTCGGCAATATTGAAAACCATGTCCCAGCGCTCGCCGGCAGCCAGTTTTTCAACCAGCTCAAAGATGTTTCCTATGCGCACAGTTTCGTAACCGAGGCGTTGAAGCTCACCCTCGAGGGCGGCCACCGTCTCCTCCTTGTCAAACTCGGCGGTCTCATCCATCGTATAACCGCGTTCGAGGTACCACGAACGCAGGTCATACGTCAGTCCTATCTTCATTCCTTACCTACTTTTTGTTGGGGTAAGTGTAACGGTTCTTCCTGTAGTTTCTGAGCACCCATTTCTCCGGACCGCTTTCCACAACGTAATCGGGCAGTATCGGGATTTTTCCGCCTCCGCCGGGGGCGTCGACAACAAACTGCGGAACCGCATAGCCGCTGGTATGACCACGCAGGTTCTCGATGATGTCAATGCCCTTTTCAATGGTGGTTCTGAAGTGGCTTGAGCCAGGTATCAGGTCGCACTGGTAGATGTAATACGGTCTGACACGCACGGTGAGGAGCTTATGCATGAGGCTCTTCATGGTTGCAGGGTCATCATTGATGCCCTTGAGCAGCACTGTCTGGCTGCCAAGCGGCATGCCCGCATCGGCAAGCATCTCGCATGCCTTGCGTGTCTCGGGGGTCATCTCGTCAGGATGGGTGAAGTGTATGCTCAGGAAGAGCGGGTGGTACTTGCGAAGCATGGCCACCAGCTGCGGGGTGATCCTCTGTGGCAGCACGGCAGGTACCTTGGTGCCTATCCTCAGTATCTCAATATGCTTTATGGCTCTCAGGTTGGAGAGCAGGTATTCAATCTTGCTGTCGTTCATGGTCAGGGGGTCGCCACCGCTGATGATGACGTCACGAATCTCAGTGTGTTCCCTGAGATACTCGAAAGCCCTTTCCAATTCACCCTTGGTAAGATGTCCGAGCTTGCCCACCGAATGTGACCGGGTGCAGTACCTGCAGTATGAAGAGCAGAACTGTGTAACGGTGAAGAGTGCCCTGTCAGGATAACGGTGAACAATACCCGGAACGGGACTGCTTCCCATCTCGTTGAGCGGGTCAGCCTTCTCGGCTTCTGTTATACCAAGCTCATCACTGGTGGCGATCATGGTGCGTCGCAGAGGCGACCATGGCTCAGAGTCATAGAAGAGCGACAGATAGTACGGAGTGATCCTTAGTGGCAGCCTGCCTTTCAGCCTGTTGAGGGTGTGTATCTCGTCATCGGTCAAAGTCATGACACGTGACAAGGCCTCGGCAGTGGTGAAAGAGTTGCGCAGCTGCCAGCGCCAGTCATTCCAGGATTCAGCATTTGCAAGGGGGAAGTAGCGGCGTATGAATTCCGAACTCCGGTTGCTAACTAAACGATCGTGGGATCCGATCTGCGGGAAGATCATGGTACCCGCGCCAGGTTCTTCGTCAGAAGAACAGCCCATGAGGCGGTCCTCAACATGAGTAACCGTTGCCTCTTTTCTGTTAGCGTTCATACTTCGGTAAAATAAATTACCTTTTTTTCTGGTTGTTAATTATTCGTTTTAGTTATTAAAAAGTTTCATAAAATTTCCGCTAAGTTATTAATTGGATAACCAGCGGTCTCTCCTCCGGGTAAAAGATATTAACACACACAAACTGCCTGATAATATCTGGTATTCAATTTCATAACCTGTCTGAGCCTGAGTTATTCACCGCTCATTTTCAGATGACGAAACCGGCACCCGTAATTTGAGGCGCAAACTTAAATCAAAATCTGATATATGGATATTTTTCAGCCATTATTTTCAGGTTATTTTCAATCATCAGGTCGCGCTGGGCAGCACACAGTTGAGTGCGTCCGGCATCCTCCGGGGTATTCATCACATAATCAATCAGTTTCTCTATTTTAGTCGTTGCCACGTGCATCCTTGTATCTGAGCTTGCGTAATAAACAAAGACCGTGCCATCGTCATCGGCAATCCAACCGTTGCTGAAGACCACGTTTGATACATCGCCAACCCTCTCTTCATCAAGTGGTTCAAGGAAGTGGCCGGAGGGTCTTTTTATCACTCTCCAGGGCTCTTCCAGGGAGGTAAGAAAAAGGTAAAGGGTATAACGCAATCCGGCTGCCGTTCTCCTCACGCCATGGGCCAGGTGTATCCAGCCGTGTTCCGTCTTCAGAGGAGCTGGTCCCTGGCCGTTCTTTACCTCCTTCACAGTGTGGTACTGTCTGGGGTCAACAAGCAGCTCCTCGCCCAGTACGGCATGCTCCATGCTGTCACAGAATCCGGCCGAGATACCGTTGTCACCTGTCTCGATGAAACCTGACTGCGGCCTGGTGTAAATCATGTACTTTCCTCTTACAAATTCAGGATGGAGCACGCAGTTTCTCTGCTGTGCGGCTCCGGACTTCAGGTCATCGAGCCTCTCCCAGTGGTCCAGATCCCTGGTGCGGGCTATGCCGCAGCTGGCAAGGGCAGCCGACGAGTCGTCAGGCTTGCTCATATCCTTTCGCTCTGCGCAAAACAGGCCGTAAATCCATCCGTCCTCATGCTTCGTGAGCCTCATATCATATACATTCATCTCCGGATCATCCGTAACGGGCATCACGATCGGGCGGTTCCGGAAGCGCCAGCCGTCAATGCCGTTGGGGCTCTCGGCGATGGCGAAGATTGACTTGACATCGAATCCCTCAGTACGTAATGCGAGGCAGTACTTGTTCCCGTGCTTTATTGCCCCTGCGTTGAAGGTGGTATTGATGCCCAGCCGGGTCATCAGGTGGGGATTATTCCGGTAATCGAGGTCATACTTCCAGAAGACCGGCGTATGGTCACGTGTTATAATGGGATGGAGGTACCTGTCGAAGATGCCGTTGCCGGCTTCCTTTTTTGCATTTGGCCTGTTTATGAGCTTTTCGTGATCATCAAACAGCCTCCTTACTTCGATGTTAAATTCCTGTTCTGTCATGAATTCCGGTTTTATTCCGGAACAAATATAACGGATAACGCAAATGATAGTGTGTGATTGCATTTACCCACTCCAATTGTACAATCTTTTATATATTGCCGTCAGATTAACCAGCTGATTATTATGAAAAAGACTGTGGAATTCCTCGCTTTATTGCTGTTTCTCACAGCCGCATCCTGCGGCAGCAGGCCCTCTGACAACAATTATATGGTAGTTGCCTACGTGGCTGGATACAGGAACTTTGATTTTTCAGCGATCGATGCCGCAAAACTCACACATATTAATTATGCCTTCGCAAATATCATTGACGGGGAGGTGATGTTCGGGACCGAAGGAATAGACAACACCGACATGAATGTGAAGGACATCAGTTCCCTCTTGGCACTGAAGGAGGTCAATCCGGATCTCAGGGTGCTGGTCTCTGTGGGAGGATGGGGTTGGTCTGGCAACTTCTCCGATGCGGCGCTGACAGACTCATCGCGAAACCGTTTCGGAGCCAGTGCCGCCCGTTTTGTCAGGGATCATAGTCTCGACGGTATTGATCTTGACTGGGAGTACCCGAACCATCCTGGGGCCGGGAATACATACAGGCCTGAGGATGTGCACAACTTCACCCTCCTTCTTGAGTGTGTGAGGAAGCACATCGACTCGCTTGCCGCGGAGCAGGGGAGAAGGGCTAAGTACCTGCTCACCATCGCCACCGGTGCCAGTGAGCTCTATGCTGCCAATACCGAACTTGGGAAGCTGCAGCAATACCTCGATTTCATCAACATCATGACATATGATTTTCATCACGGTGCGAGCACGCAGACCGGCCACCACTCGAACCTGTTCCTCTCATCTTTCGATGCACCTGACGGCGACGCCACGGAACGGGCAGTTAAATTACATATAAATGATGGCGTTACACCCTCCAAACTCAACATAGGAATTCCCTTCTACGGCAGGGCCTGGAAGGGAGTCGAACCCGTGAACAACGGCCTATACCGTGAGGCATCCTCCACCGGTGCGGCGATGTCATATATCGACGTGCTGCAGGCACTTGCTGATCCGGCTTTCACAAGGTATTATGACTCATCGGCTGCTTCGCCCTTTCTCTGGAACGAGAGGGATTCGGTCTTCATCTCCTATGAGGATGAGGCATCCATCGCCGCCAGGATGGAGTTCGTGAAGGCAGAAGGCCTCGGAGGGGTGATGTTCTGGGAGTACAGCGAGGATGTTGACGGAATGCTGCTCAACTCAATGACGCAGGGCCTGACCGGGAAATGACCGGACAGATCATATAAAGAAGAACGCCACTCCTGCCACGCTCATGATCGCACCTGCAATCTCAACGGCGGTGATTTTTTCTTTGTATATCCACGCTGAAGGAGCCAGTATTAGCACCGGCACAATGGCCATGATTGTTGAGGCTATTCCGGCCTGAGTGTGTTTTACCGAGAGCAGTGAAAAGGAGATTCCCAGGAAGGGGCCGAAGAATGCGCCCAGCACCAGCGCCTTCATGGCCGGAGGGTTTTTGATTGCTGCCACCACATTGCCCCATCGCCGCAGTATTGTAATTATTATTACAAAACCAACCACCCCGGCAATGATGCGTATCTGTGTTGAAGCAAAAGCGTCATATCCCTCCATGCCATACTTGCTCAGCACGATGCCTAGCCCCTGTCCCAGCGCACCAATAAATGCGAAGAGCAGCCCTGCCGTTGATATCTTTAAGGAGAGCCGTTCCCCCCTGACCGGTTTTTTAAAGATGGCCAGGCTGATGCCGAAGATGACGATGATCATGCCAGCCATCTGCATGACATTAAGTGACTCGCCCAGGATGAAATAACCGAAAATGGCAGCCAGCGGCGGAGCCAGCGTCATGATCAGCATGGAGAACCGGGAGCCGATGAGCGGGTAGGAGCGGAAGAGGAAGTAGTCGCCCAGAACCAATCCCACCACCCCGGATAGGGCCAGCCAGATCCAGTTATGCAGGGAGGCGTCAACGGGCAGGAAGTGGCCGCGTGAGATGAGTGTAAAGAATCCTATAAAGAAGAATGCCAGGCTCAGCCTAAGGATGTTGACTGTGAGTGAGCCTACCTTGCGGCTGGCTGACTCGAACGCCAGTGCGGTAATGGTCCAGAAGATCGCCACGGCCAGCGCGGCAAACTCCCCTGTGTGCGAGGAAATGTAGTTCATGCCCGGAAAATATCAGCGCACAAAAATAGACAATTATGCTATAATGCCTATTTTTGAATAAAGCTAAATCGTTATATCATGGATGCAAAGACAAAGGCCATTATTTCGCACCTTTTCGGTATCGGCTGGTTAATAGCCCTGATTCTCAATTCAAGCAAAAAGGAGGAGATGGCAAGCTATTATCTGAGGCAGAACCTCGGCTTCATCATTGTGTGGCTGGCTTTGACCATTCTGCGGGTGATTCCGATTATCGGCCCGGTCATCTGGGCGGTTGGGGGGATAATTCTCTTTGTGGGATGGCTGATGTCACTGATCTGGTCAATCCAGGGTGAGATGAAGCCTGTACCCTGGCTGGGCGACCAGTTTCAGGCATGGTTCAAAGGGTTCTGACATCATGTTCCGGGGAAAATTCATCCAGACCCTGTCAGCTCTCTTTGGCGTAGCCTTTCTGTTGGCCGGATGCAGAGAGCAGGAGACGGAGAAGCCCAACATCATCCTGATCATTGCTGACGATCTCGGATATGCTGACACAGGGCCATACGGGCAGACAAAAACAGAGACTCCGAACATTGACCGGCTTGCCACCAACGGATTGCGCTTCACACGTCACTATGCAGGATCACCTGTATGTGCCCCTTCGCGTTGCGTTTTGCTAACGGGAATGCATACCGGGCACTCGCAGGTGAGAGGCAATGACGAGTGGGCTGAGAGGGGCAATGTGTGGAGCTACAGGGCAATGATAGCTGACTCCACCCTTGAGGGTCAGAGGCCTCTGGCTGACACCACGGTTACAATTGCATCCATACTTAAGAAGAATGGCTATGTCACCGGCGCAGTTGGCAAATGGGGTCTCGGGGCGCCTCATACCGCGGGCAGCCCCAACAGCCAGGGATTTGACTTCTTCTACGGTTACAACTGCCAGCGAATTGCACATACATATTATCCCACACATCTCTGGCGCAATGGCCAAAGGGTGTGGTTAAGGAACGACACCGTGGCGCCGCACACCGGGTTTGATCCCGGCGCTGATCCCATGGATCCTGCCTCTTATGATAAGTTCAATCTTACCGATTATGCCCCTGACCTGATGTTCAGGGAGATACTGTCATTCATCGACTCAAGTGCCGGCAAACCGTTCTTTCTCTATTGGGCAACACCCATACCGCATCTGGCGCTTCAGGCGCCCGCTGAGTGGGTCGACAGGTACCATGGGAAGTTCGGAGATGAAGAATCTTATACCGGCTCAGACGGCTATTTCCCGGTCAGGTATCCCCATGCCACCTACGCCGCAATGATCTCATACCTTGACGATCAGATAGGCATGCTGGTCAGCCGCCTTAAGGAGCTTGGCGTATATGAAAAAACACTTATCCTCTTTACAAGCGATAACGGTCCGGCGTGGAGTGCAGGAACTGACCCTGAATGGTTTGCGAGTGCATACCCTTTCAGGGGTGCCCAGGGCTTCGGCAAGGGATCGCTGAACGAGGGCGGCATCAGGGTACCGCTGATTGCTGCGTGGCCCGGAGTGACCGAACCGGGCAGCGTTACTCAACATATTTCGGCCTTCCAGGACTTCCTGCCGACACTCTGTGAGATTGCCGGAGCGGAGATGCCGGTAGTGACAGATGGTATTAGCTTCCTGCCTGTACTCAGGGGAGGACATCAGAAGCAGCATGAGTACCTCTACTGGGAGTTCCCTGAATACGGTGGACAGCAGGCTGTGCTTATTGGAAACTACAAGGCCCTTCGAAAGGAAATGCACAAAGGCAATGAAGTCTTCGAACTCTATGACCTGGAAAACGATCCCGTGGAGACCACTGATATCTCCGCAGAACACCCGGAGATAATGGAACAGGTACGGGAGATCATCCGGAAAGAACACAGGGTGTCGCATAACCCGCGCTGGAGATACGGACAACTGGGAGAGTGAGCCGTAGTGAAATATTCTTTTGCCCGGCAGCGTTAATAATTAATGTCACTGTACGGATTTTCGGACTTTCAGGCTGTGTAAAGTCTGTTATCTTTGCATGGGCTTTGGATGAATGTATTGTCGGAAATAGCGGAAATACTCAAGGGATTTGAACCGGTGGGCCTCGATGGCATCTCCGGGGTGCGGTATATGAACCGTGTTGATACCAAATATCTGTTTTCCGCCGGCAAGCTTCCTGACCTGCTGCGAATGGTGCAATCACACTACAGGGCCTTAGAAATAGAGAGGATGCGGGAATTTGCCTACAAGACAGTCTATTTTGACACTCCGGACCTGCTCTTTTACAACCAGCATGTTACCGGCAAGCTCAACAGAACAAAGGTCAGGATCAGGACCTACGAGACGAACGGGCTGACCTTTCTGGAGGTGAAACAGAAGTCGAACAAGGGCCGCACAAACAAGTCGCGCCTCGAAAAAGAGCCCGGAGACATGAACCACATCGAGCAGTCCAGGTTATTCCTGGAGGAGCTGATATCTCCGGAAGCCGGATCGTTAAAGCCCGTCATCAACACTGCCTTCACAAGAATTACGCTGGTCAGTCTGGAAAGGGCCGAGAGGATCACAATTGACTACAACATCGGCTGGAACAACCTGAGGGGTGACAGCCTCAGGATGCCTTTCCTGGCCATAGCGGAGATCAAGAGCGATAAGTCGACCTCCCTCTCGCCATTCTTTGCCAGGCTGAAGGAGCTTGGTGTGCGCAGCACTGGGTTCAGCAAGTATGCAACGGGAATGGCCCTTGTCAACAGTGCGCCCAGACAGAATAATCTTAAACCGAAGTTTTTACTCATTAACAGGATAAAGGATGAATATTACAGGAATGATGCTGCCCGTAAGCAGCGCGGAGATGGCTGACCAGGGGATGTTCAGTTTTGCAGGTGTTCCGGAATTGCTTCTGCGTTTCGGAATCAACCTGGTGGTGATGCTCATCCTGGTGCGATGGCTCTATTACAGTACCACCAGGAGGAAAGACTACCTGTTTACGTACATCCTCATCTCCAGTGTGGTATTCCTTCTATGTTACCTGCTTGAGAGCGTCAGCCTGCAGATAGGATTCGCACTTGGACTGTTCGCCATCTTCGGCATCATAAGATACCGCACCAACCCAATGCCGATCAAGGAGATGACATATCTCTTCCTGGTAATCGGCATTTCTGTGATCAATGCGCTGACGGCGGGCACCAGCATGACGGAGATAATCTTCGCCAACCTTGCGGTGATACTTATCACAATGGGATTGGAGAAGGTTTGGCTGCTCAGACATATCTCATCCAAGGCTATTGTCTATGAGAAGATCAACCTCATAGTGCCTGAAAAGTATGACGAGCTGATCGCAGACCTGCAGCTGCGTACCGGGCTCAGTGAGATAAAGAAAGTCGAAATCGGCGCAATCAACTTTCTGAAGGATACCTGCCGGATGATAATATACTATGAGGATAAGGGACGGTCTGTCAACCTTGCCGACCAGAACGGATTCATTAAACCGGATGACAATGACGATGATTAAAAGTTACATAATCCTGCTGGCAGCATTTCTTCTCCCGGCCCTTGTTTCAGGGCAGAAGACTGACTACGGTATCTGGTATGAGGCCAAGGCCGAAAAGAACATCTGGAGAGGCTTAAGAGCTGATCTGGAGGCCAGTGTAAGGACAAACGAGAATGCAGGGAACATTGAAAAGTTCTATTTCGAGCCTGGCTTGAGATATAAGTTCAACGACTGGTTTAATGCCGGCGTTTATTACAGGCTCATCGAGCAGAAGGAGAAGGACTACAAATTCCACGCACGCCACCGCTGGTTCCTACAGATGAAAGGAACAGCACCTTCGGTTGCCCGGTTCACATTTGCGGCCAGATACCGTATTCAGCAGCAGTTTAAAACCTATATCGAAGATCCGGAGGATGAAGAGCCGCAGTGGTACCAGAGGGTCAGGCTGGAGCTCGATTACGACATCAGGGGAGTGCCTTTGAAACCCTACATAAACGTGGAGATGCACAACGGTCTTTTCAATCCCAATGAGATTATTGCCGACAAATGGCGATCAATGATAGGGGTGGAGTACACACTCAATAAAAAGCACACTTTCGGGCTGGAATATATTTACAACGACAGCAGGGTGACCAAGCCCCCTTATGAGAATTTGCTGGGGGTGACCTATTCCGTCAAGCTTTAGTTCCTGATAACCGGCTTGCATGTTTCAGGCGGTTCCTTGTCCGGGATCAATCATTTCTGTTATATTTGAGGGGAAATTCAGCCACTGGCTGTTCTTTTTTTTATCTGAAGGATTGATATGAATAAATGGACTTCTGACCGTATTGGAGAACTAAAAGGCAAAAGGATTATAATAACAGGTGCAACCCACGGCATCGGCTATGAAGCGGCGGAGAAGCTGGCATCAAAGGGAGCCGACCTTATAATTGCCGTAAGGAATACAGAGAAAGGCGAAAAGGCAGCTGGAAAGATAAGGCATAAAAACCCCTCCGCCGCTGTGACCGTGATGCATCTCGATCTTGCTGATCTGGATGTTGTAATGCAGTTCGCTGCTGACTGTACTGCCCGGTTTGACAGGCTGGATGTACTTATCAACAATGCCGGCGTCATGGTGCCGCCATATGGCAGAACCAAAAACGGTTTTGAACTGCAATTCGGCACAAATCATCTGGGGCATTTTGCTCTGACCGCACACCTTCTTCCCCTGCTGATGAACACGCCGCTGTCACGTATTGTGACCATCAGCAGTATTGCTGCCCGCAGGGCAAAAATCCGTTTTGATAACCTCGATGGTTCAAAAGGCTATAATCCAATGATCTTCTATCGTCAGAGCAAGCTCTCCAATCTTCTTTTTGCCATGGAACTGCAGAACAGGCTGGAGCGTGCGGGATCATCCACCATCAGTGTTGCTTGTCACCCAGGCATCAGCGTCACAAATCTCCTCTCACGCGGCACCGGGAAAGAAATGGGCTGGGTGATGAAGACCCTGATGAGAATTGTAGCTCAGCCTGCATCCAGGGGAGCGCTGCCGACACTCTATGCTGCCACCCATCCCGATCTGCACGGCGGAGAGTATATCGGTCCCGATGGCCCGGGTAACACAAAGGGTTATCCCGTGCTTACCAATGACCCTGCAAGGCTTTACAAGGCTGATCTGGCCGTAAGGTTATGGGAGACCTCCGAGACGCTGACCGGCGTCCGTTACTCTGTCTGATTTAAAGTCCGAAGCCCACAGTCAGCATTCATTGCGGGCAATAGGCAGTAAGAAGCTGGCAATTGTGCTGACAACTAATAACCCGCAGGGTTTAAAGCACTGTAGAAAGCATGAGTTCCACCCAACCTTCACCGCAGGCGACAGGGCAGCTGACGGAAGATTGCAGGCTGTGTTTTGTGTATCTTATATTGAACAATATGTCGGTTTTGTTGTTTATCTTTCATGATGAACAATTGTTAAACAAAACAGAGAATAATATCATGGAAACAACAAAATGGATTGTAGATCCCGCGCACAGTGAAATTCAGTTCAAGGTAAAGCACATGATGATTACCACTGTGACAGGCAGTTTCAAGGAATTCACATCTGAGGTTGAGACCAGTGGTGAGGATTTTACCACAGCAAAGATCAGTTTCGAGGCAAACACCGCATCTATCTTCACCAATGCAGAACAGAGGGATGCACACCTGAGAAGCGCTGACTTCTTTGATGCTGAGAATTTCCCGGTGCTGAGTTTTTCCGGGTCAGGAATCGGGAAAGTTGATGATGAAAGTTACAGGCTGACAGGCGACCTGACCATCAGGGGTGTCACGAAGCCCGTTGTGCTTGACGTGGAAGTCGGAGGAGTAGGCAAAGATCCGTGGGGAAATACAAAGGCAGGATTCAGCATCAGCGGCAAGATCAACCGTAAGGACTGGGGACTGAACTGGAATGCAGCGCTGGAAGCCGGTGGTGTCCTCGTGAGCGATGACGTTCGTATCTTCTGTGAGGTTCAGTACGCTAAGCAGGCCTGAGACTAAGGCACAGAATAAGAGTCTATTGTTCAGAAGATCAGGGTCAGAGCAGTATATTTAACCAACAGACCGAGAACAGTACAGATCAGTGTGCTCCGGATATTGTGACGCAGCATCCCCGCCGCAAGGGAGATAACCGGTGAAGAGAGTGGCAAGGCATTGAAGACAAAGATGGTGAGATTGCCGTATTTCTCAATATTTGCCTCGGCCTTTTCATAACGGCGCCGGCCGATGAGATTGTCAATGAACCTGTTGCTTACAATAAGCCCAATGGCATAATCTATTGATTGTGAAAAGAGAGCAGTGCCAATAGCGACTGCATTCAGGACCAGGACACTGATGTCACCGGAGAGATAGTACACGAATGCGACCTCCACAGGCATGAAGAGAAAAAAAAGGTAACCGCTGGCATTGACAATGGCGAAGGAGAGCAAACCCTGATCACGCGATCCGTAGTATATGTCACGGCCCACCGTTAAGGAGGCAATGCCAACTGCGGTACAGACCAGCAGAATGGCGATAATTATTCTGAATATTTCGACGCGGCTCTTTCTGGCCATCACCAGCGGCTATAGGGTTTAACGGAAAGGCAGGAATTGTAATATCTCGGATCAGCTGTAACCTCCTCACCAATCCAGTCTGGCTTTTCGAAAGCCTCATCGGCAGAGGCAAGTTCAATCTCAGCCATCACAAGCCCCTCGTTCGCGGCGTGAAATACATCCACCTCGAAAACATGGCCTTTGAATGGCACCAGATAACGAGTCTTCATTACGGCAAATGGTTCACAGAGTCTGAGGAGTTCTCTTGCATCATCCACCGGGATCTGCTTCTCCCATTCGTATCTCTCCATGCCTGAATCACCGGACTTGCCTTTTACCGTTATGAATCCGTTGTCACCCCTTATGCGTACTCTGACAGTCCTTTCAGGCGCATGTACAAGGTATCCCTGTACAATGTCCGTAGCTTCAGTGGCATAAGCCATGAATTCGCCACGAACCAGGAATTTTCTTTCGATTTCGACTGCCATATTCAACCCAATAAAGATAAGAGATCACCTGAAATATAAATAATAAGATTTTTTTCTTCCGTTTTATCATCGGAAATATTTTTTATTTACTTTAGCGTCCGATATGATGAGAACATTTGCAGCATTCAACTTTTCGTTTTACTATTTCTACTACCAGGTGGAGAGAGGGACTGAATAGTTGTATATCTGCATAAAAGAATAGACGTATAATGAAGGAAGTCCCGTGAGAGCGGGACTTTTTTTTGCATATATGGCGGATATGAAAAGAAAAAATGAAAAGATCAGCGTGGCGATCCAGGGTGTAGTGGGATCGTTCCATGAGATAGCAGCAGTTGAATATTTCAGGGGAAGGGAGATCTGCCCCGTGCCCTGCGAAACATTCACTGACCTTTTCACTGTGCTGGAAGAGGGTAAGACAGACTATGGCATTGTGGCCTTCGAGAACTCTGTGGCGGGCAGTATCCTTCCCAATTATGAGTTGCTGCGGCGCTCCCGACTGACAGTAACGGGTGAGATCTGCCTCCGGGTCATTCAGAACCTTGTAGCCCTGCCGGGACAGCGGATGTCGGATATCAGGGAAATACACTCTCATCCGATCGCCATCCAGCAGTGCTCTGTGTTCATCAATGAGATGCGAGAAAAAGGCGTGAAGGTTGTGGAAGCATCGGATACCGCACTCAGTGCAAGGCTTATAAGCGAGAAGAGGCATTTCGGCGCCGGTGCCATCGCCAGCAGCAGTGCAGCGGGTATGTACAGCCTTGCCATCCTTAAGAAGGAAATTGAAGACAACAGGCTCAACTTTACACGCTTTATTATGATAGCAGGCAATGGGAAGCATATTACCGGGCAGGACACGGCTGTCAATACAGACAAGGCGATGGTCTGCTTCTCACTGCCCCACAAGGTGGGATCACTATCTCAGGTGCTCTCGGTACTTGCATATTACCAGATCAGCCTGACCAGGATTCAGTCAATCCCTATTGTTGGCCAGCCCTGGGAGTACCTCTTTCATATCGATCTGATATACAGCGATTATAATCGCTATCGCCAGGCTCTTGATGCAATCCGGCCGCTTACCGAGGGGCTTGAGGTGCTGGGTGAATTCATGCACGGTCTGATGCCATATGAGGCTGGAAACAACTAAATAATGAATGCCATGAATGAAAATCCGATAATAAGGGCTGCCTCGCGCACCCGTCTGGTAGAGGAGTATTACTTCTCGGCCAAGCTGGCTGAGATAGCCCGCATGCGGCAGGAGGGGGCTGACGTGATAAATCTGGGTATCGGGAGTCCGGACCTGGCTCCTGCAGGGGAAGTGACAGCCGAGCTGGCTCACTGCGCCTCCATGGAAGATAATCACGGCTACCAGGGTTACAGGGGCATCCCCTCACTCCGCAAAGCATTCGCGGAGTGGTACAGCAGGTATTTCGGGGTGGTGCTTGATCCCGCTTCGGAGATTCTGCCCCTGATAGGGTCAAAGGAAGGGATCATGCATATAAGCATGGCCTTCATAGATCCCGGCGACGAGGTGCTTGTTCCCGACCCGGGCTACCCGGCTTATGCAGCGGCCTCGAAGCTGGCAGGAGGCACAGTCAGGAAATATGATCTCACGGAGGAGAGAGGGTGGTTGCCTGACCTTGAGGCAATTGAGGCAGAAGGAGTGGAGAAGGTAAAAATCATGTGGGTCAACTATCCGCATATGCCGACTGGTGCCAGGGCATCGCGCAGGCTTTTTGAAAAGCTTGTGAAGTTTGCCCGGAGGCATCGCATCCTGGTTTGCAACGACAACCCTTACAGCTTTATTCTCAACAGTGATCACCTGAGCATACTATCGGTTCCCGGTGCCCGGGAGACTGCACTTGAGCTCAACTCGCTGAGCAAATCGCACAACATGGCCGGATGGAGGATTGGCATGCTGGCAGGTTGCAGCTCATATATAGACAATGTGCTGAGAGTAAAGAGCAACATGGATTCGGGAATGTTCCGGCCGTTGCAGGCCGCCGCCGCCGTGGCGCTAGCGGCGCCGGACGAATGGTATGCCAGTCTCAACGAAATCTATCTCCGGCGCCGCATGAGCGTGGAAGAGATGATGACTGAACTTGGCTGTACCTTTGACAGTTCACAGTCGGGCCTCTTCCTTTGGGGCCGGATCCCTGACAGCCGCAGAGATGCTGAAGAGCTGACTGAAGAGCTGCTGCACCGTAATCATCTCTTTGTCACCCCCGGATCGGTCTTCGGTGACAACGGCAGAAGATATATAAGGATTTCGCTTTGCGCCGGCGAGGATACCCTCAAAATGGCGCTACGGCGCATCAAAGCGGGAGTAAAAACAGAACAACAATTAAAAAACTGAAATAATATGGCAGCAAACATCTGTATTGCGGGACTTGGTCTCATCGGAGGATCGCTTGCGCGAAGCCTGAGAATCAACGGGTTCACCGGGAGGATTACAGGGGTTGATGCAAACCCTCACCACTGCACCATTGCCATGTACCGGGGCCTTGCTGATGAGTTCCTGCCGCTGGAGGAGGCCGTTGAGAAGTCCGATATCATCATTCTCTGCGCCCCCGTGGATGTAAACTGCCGGCTGCTGCCAGGCATACTTGACATGATCGCCGGTACGGACAAGGTGGTAGCCGATATGGGCTCTACCAAGGCTGACATCACTGCAGTGGCTGACAGCCATCCTGCACGCGGCAGGTATGTTGCAGCACACCCGATGGCAGGCACGGAGCACTCGGGACCGGCGGCGGCTGTCGACAGGCTCTTCAACGACAGGATCGCAATCATTTGTGACCCCTCGAAAAGTGATGCGGACGCCCTCGAGCTGATCACCGCCCTGCTGCAGTCCTTTAATATGAAAATCCAGTATATGGATTCACGGGAACATGATATCCACGTTGCATATGTCTCTCATATCTCGCACATTACATCTTTTGCGCTGGCGCTATGTGTCCTGGACAAGGAGAGAGATACGCGCAACATCCTTTCGCTTGCCGCCGGCGGTTTCGAGAGCACTGTGCGACTCTCGAAGAGCAGTGCCGAGACCTGGGCTCCCATCTTTACCGGTAACGCCGGCCCTATCCTGGAGGTCATCGATACCTATATAGATAAAATGCGTCTCTTCCGGCATCATATTGAGAACGGCGACGGCGAGGCGCTCAGGCAACTGATGACCTCGGCCAACCAGATCGGAAACATTCTTAAATGAAACTCATACCATACCATGAACACTGAAATTCTCACAACGACCGTAAAAAAAGCAAGAAGCAGTCTTAATATCCTCCCGGTGGAGGAGTGGTCTGTCTTCAAGAAACGGCCCCTCATCATTGCCGGGCCATGCAGCGCGGAGAGCGAGGAGCAGGTTATGACCACCGCTGCCGCTCTTGTTGCCTCAGGCCGGGTTGACATCTTTCGGGCTGGAATCTGGAAACCCCGGACCCGCCCCGGGCAGTTTGAAGGTATAGGTTCTCCAGGCCTGAAGTGGCTGAAGCGGGTGAGGGAGGAGTACGGTCTTCCAGTGGCAGTTGAGGTGGCTACTGAGAAGCATGTATATGAAGCTCTGAAGCACGGTATTGATGCGGTCTGGATAGGGGCCCGCACCAGCGTGAATCCCTTCGCACTGCAGGAGATAGCCTCCGCACTGAAGGACGCTGATGTCATGGTGTTTATAAAAAACCCGGTCAACCCCGACCTCGAACTGTGGATCGGAGCCATTGAACGTATCAGCCGAGCCGGTATCACCCGGCTGGCAGCAGTGCACCGCGGCTTCTCCACATGGGAGAAATGCTCGTTCCGCAACCAGCCACGCTGGCAGATAGCAGTGGAACTGCGACAGCGGATCCCGGGAATTGGGATGCTCTGTGACCCGAGTCATATGGGAGGCGACAGGGAATTCATAGGTGACCTCTCACAGAAAGCGATGGACCTGAATTATGACGGGCTGATGATTGAGACACATATTGACCCTCCCAACGCATTGAGCGACAGGAAGCAACAGCTCACACCCGTGGAGCTGATGAATGTTCTTGACAGCCTGATACTCAGGTCACCCACCTCTGATGATCCGGAGTATCTGGAGACCATTGAGGACCTCCGCAGTCAGATAGACGTCTATGACAACCTGCTGCTTGACATCCTCGAGAGCAGGATGCAAGTGGCCGAGACAATCGGCCGCTTCAAGAAGGAGCACAGTATCACAATACTGCAGAGCTCCAGATGGAAGGAGGTTAAGGACAACGCCGTTGACAAGGGGGTGAGGAAAGGGCTGACACCGGAATTTATACATAACATCCTCGAAGCAATCCACCAGGAATCGATCACCCACCAGATGAAAGTGATGAAAGAAGCGTAATTTAGCAGGTGAATCTGGCTAAAACAGGAAATACTTCTTAGATGAACATTACCGTCAGCCCTTGCGAAGTCAGGGGCACAATTGAGGCGCCTCCAAGCAAGAGCCTGATGCAGAGAGCTATAGCAGCAGGCCTGCTTGCGGGCGGCACAACTGTTATCCGCAACCCCTCCTTCTGCAATGACTCCATGGCTGCCATGAGGATAGCCGTTGAACTTGGAGCAGCGGTTCACAGGGAAAACGACCGGATCACTGTTGTTTCCGGCCAGGTGCCTTCCGGTCCGTTGACACTTAACTGTTCGGAATCGGGATTGGCGCTAAGGATGTTTGCCCCTGTGGCGGCACTACTCTCCGGCAGCGTGACGCTTACCGGTGAAGGATCGCTTACCCGCAGGCCGCTGACAATGATCAGTGAGGCCCTGGTTCAGCTGGGAGTTCATGTGGAGACGTCGGGAGGGTTGTTGCCGGTAAAACTGGAGGGAAGGCTCAGGTCCGGAAGAGCTTTCATTGACGGTTCAGCTGGATCACAACTGATTACCGGGCTGCTCATGGCTCTCCCTTTGACAGAGGGAGAGAGCAGGCTTGATATGGCAAACCTGACCAGCAAGCCTTACATAGGGCTGACGCTGGGCCTGCTGTCGGATTTTGGCATCCGCGTTGAGAATGAAAGTTACAAATCGTTCATTATACCCGGAAACCAGTCGTACATGGCGCATGAATACTCTGTTGAAAGTGATTGGAGCGCGGCAGCGTTCCTGCTTGTCGCCGGGGCGACAGGGGGGAGGGTGACAGTCAGCAACCTCAATCCTGACAGCATACAGGCCGACAGGGCAATACTTCAGGCACTTAATGATGCGGAAGCTGCCCTGGAGGTGGAATTGGGAAGCATTACAGCCCAGGTCTCGGGACTCAATGCATTCACTTTTGACGCCACCGATGCACCTGACCTGTTTCCACCGCTTGCGGCACTGGCGGCCAGCAGTGAAGGCGTAAGCAGGATCAGGGGGGTGGGCAGGCTGAGGCACAAGGAAAGCGACAGGGCGGAGGCGATAGCGGAAGTGCTGGGAGCATTGAAGATAGATGTACGGTTCAGCGGTGATGAGATGATCATCACCGGCGGACAGGCGCAGGGAGCAGTGGTCTCATCGCACAACGACCACCGCATCGCAATGATGGCAGCAGTGATGGCCACCGGCGCCACCGGAGCGGTGACCATTACAGGGGCAGAGTCAGTGGCAAAATCTTACCCGCGCTTTTTTGATGACCTGGCCAGCCTCGGGGCAGTGATTGCATGATATGATGATAACCACTCCGGTTAACAGTTCATGAACTGTGCCGACGGCAAAATAAGAATATTAAGACCTGAGATGCAGATCTCCTGTCCGGAACAAAAATCCTTGGAATTCTGATTTTTAAGTCGCATGTTTGCCCTGAATCAGGCAATAATGAAAGGAAAGAAGGAAAGCTGATAACCTCCGATGTTCTGGTGGTTCTCAGGCAAATTGACTCCAGTCATTCTA
Organism: Bacteroidales bacterium UBA4788; assembly: GCA_002402965.1. Lineage (GTDB taxonomy): Bacteria > Bacteroidota > Bacteroidia > Bacteroidales > VadinHA17 > SR-FBR-E99. Next base: position 5,663 of record DHGW01000092.1, on the reverse strand, counting down.
TAGCCTATGTCCCTTATGGTCGGGTTATACCGGTTCAAGACGGGATTTGGCGGCGAGATTTATCATGGGCTGGGGTGCTGGGACTACCCGATTGATAATGAAGTCTATTCTTACTTTGCAGCCCGTGAAATGATGACTCAGGGTTATCACATCAACTGATATGCATGCTTGATATAGAAAAAGAGCGTCTCACGGGACGCCCTTTTTCTATTAAACCAATTAGTTACGGTCCCAGGGTGAGATTCAGAAGGCATTCTTCATATCCGTGATGTGGGAATCATGTAACTAATTACCATAACCATGTAACGATTTGCCCTCGCGAGTGGTTTAATTTTGTCCTGGTAATTTAAAACGTCATTAAATAATCATATAGTCCGCTTCGGGAAATCCCGGATTTTGGATTCATCGGAAGACAGTAGTTTAGGTTAGGGCGTTAAGGGCGGGAATAATCCGGAGCGGACTTATTAAATCAACAAGACTATGAGTTCAGGAAAAGTAGTATTGGCATTATTGGCCGGAGTAGCTGCCGGCGCAGCATTAGGTATTCTCTTTGCCCCTGCAAAAGGATCAGAAACACGCAAGGGGCTGACCGGAAAAGGGGAGGACCTTAAGGAATCGATAAAGGAGAAATTCAATGAATTTCTTGATGACATATCTGAGAAATATGATAATGTAAGTCAGGCGGATACTGACACGGATGACATGAGCGGCAGTACAATGGAAGAGCCTGATAAAAAGGCAAAGACAGCTGCGGTTTGATGATTTATTTCAGCGCTGGATCATAACCTTAGTATTATGGCCGGAATGATGGAAGATAACACCAAAGTCATAGATGAACTGCTTGATAAAGCTACGCAATACGGCAAAGCGGAATTAGAGCTGGCCAAGCTGAAAGCTCTTGACAAAGCGTCAGATATAGTGTCAGCCAGTATACCCAGGCTCCTTGTCATTTTGACAGCATCTGTATTCATGCTCTTCCTTAATCTGGGTATTGCATTTTGGGTTGGCGGGCTCCTTGGCAATCTTTTCTTCGGCTTTTTTGCGGTAGCGGCTTTTTATGGAATCATTGCCCTGATTTTACATCTTTTCATGCATAAATGGCTTAAAAAACAGGTCGGCGATTTCATCATAAAGCGGGTCCTTAAATAATAACAGATGCAACCAATTACTTCAACTACCGGACTTAAAAAGGCAATTCAATTGCTTGAAGTTGAGCATGCTGCCAACGGAAAGCAGCTGAAGGCGCAAATGTATGCAACATATGAAACCTTCAAGCCCGTCAACCTGCTCCGGAGCACTCTGCAAAGTATTACTTCATCACCAAATCTGATCGATAACGTTCTTGGTACTACACTGGGGCTGACCGCAGGGTTGGTTTCAAACCTGGTTTTCAAAGGTCTGGCAGGACCGGGACTTAGAAGGGTAATCAGCCCCGTTCTGCAGTCAGGAGTAACCAGCTTTGTAGCTAAAAACACCGGCTCATTAAGGTCAATGGGAGAAATGGCCCTGCTGGGAATTTTCCGGAACAAAAAACTGAAATCCCGAAGCCGTGGCACTTGAAGGAATGAAGCTGCCGGTTTATGTGAAAGTAAGTATTTTATTAACCGGTATTGCCATTCTTATTGCTATGCTCTATATCGGGAGGAGCATTCTTGTGCCGGTAGCTTTCGCAACCATATTGGCCATAGTACTACATCCGGTCGTTAACTTCTTTGTTGAGAAGAGAATAAACAGGGTCATCTCTATCATCATTACACTTTTTCTTACATTTCTGGTGATTGCAGCATTTGGAGCACTGCTGCTTTCGCAGGCAAACCGTCTGAGCGATTCATTACCATTCCTGGCAGACAAATTCACGGAGTTGCTTAACCAGGCCACTACCTGGATATCAGATCATTTCGACATTAGCTCCCGGAAGATGGATGACTGGCTTTTGAAAACACGCAGTGATCTTATTAATACCGGCACTGCCGCAATCGGGGACACGCTTGTCTCCCTTGGCAACCTGCTGGTGATTGTCTTCCTGATCCCGGTTTATGTCTTTATGCTCCTGTTTTACCATTCGATCCTTATAGAGTTTATCCACAGGCTTTTCAGTACCGGCCAGCAGAGCAAAGTGAGCGATCTGGTCAGCAAGACCAAGACACTCATTCAGAAATATCTCATCGGCCTGATTATCGAGGCCGGGATTGTTGCAGTTCTGAATACTGCTGCTCTTCTGATCCTTGGTATAGAATATGCTTTGTTACTCGGCATTATTGGCGCATTACTTAATATTATACCTTATATAGGAGGAATCGTGGCCGTAGCAATGCCGATGATAGTGGCCCTGATCACCAAAGATTCCGGATGGTACCCTGTTTATGTCCTGATTATCTACTATTTGATCCAGCTTGTAGACAATAATTACATCGTGCCCAAGGTAGTTGCCTCAAAAGTAAAACTCAATGCCCTCTTTTCTCTCCTGGCAGTATTTGTTGGCAGTGCCATTTGGGGGATTCCCGGAATGTTCATCTCAATACCGCTGCTTGCCATTGTGAAACTCGTCTGCGACCACGTCGAACCGTTAAAACCATGGGGGTTCCTGCTTGGCGATACAAAGCCCCCGCTTATCAGCATTAAGGCAGTATTTAAAAAGCCGGGAAAGGGAACGATATTATAAGACTCTTTCAGAAAGCATCAGATACTAATTCCCTTATTATATGTGAATTATGTAACATGTAATTGCAAATCTGTAACGCTTCTTCATGTAAAAGCGGGCACCTTTGTTGTTAATTATCAGATCCCTGAAGAACAGGGGTTCAACGAAAACGAATATAAAGAGATGAAAAAGAAAATGAGATTTTTACCTGTATTAATTGCAGCGTTCCTGATAACAGGTGTTTCCAGTGCGCAACACAGTGCTTCGCCTGCCGGACACGTCGTTCTCGGTGTTAAAGGCGGATTGAATTTCTACAACATTCAAAATGACAACAGCACCAGTTACGATCAGAGAACAGGGTATCACTTTGGTATTATTGGTCATATCCACCGCAACAGTCAGTGGGCAGTTCAGCCTGAACTGGTATATTCTGCACAGGGTGCAAAGAACCTGAAACTGGGTTATTTGAATATACCTGTCCTGATTCAATATATGTTTGACAATGGATTCAGGTTACAGGCAGGTCCGCAGATTGGATTCCTGGTCAGTTCAGACAATAATGACAATTGGAACCCTATTGATTTTGCCCTGAGTGTGGGTGCAAGCTATGTGGTTCCGGCAACCGGGTTTGGCATTGACCTGAGATACAATCACGGAATAAACGATATAAATAAAAGCAGTGATTTAAAATCGACCAACAGGGGGATTCAGCTTGGACTGTTTTACCTCTTTGGCCATGACGCCGAAAGGGCTATCCGCAACCTCTAGGAGGTTATTTACCTATACAGAATTTAGAAAAGATCTGCCCGAGGACATCCTCGGGTGTGATCTTTCCCGTTATCAGCCCAAGGTAGTAGATTGCCTGGCGCACGTCAGTGGCAATCAGCACTGTGGGAATGCCGTCACGAAAGCCATTCAGCACCCGCTGCAAGCTTTCTGAAACGTTCTTCAGAGCCTCGTAATGCCTGGCATTGGTAACAATATACTGCGGAGCATCAAGCCGGCCGGTCTCGACAGAAGCTGTCAGCATACTTTTAAGTTCATCCATTCCGTATGAATTCGTAGCCGATACGCAAAGCACCGGGAAGGAGCAGAGGCTCTTCAGCTCCTTCTTCATTGCTGCAGCAGCGCTCCTGGTAACCAGGTCAGATTTGTTGATTACCAGGATAATCCTGGCACCCGAGTTGCCTGTAAGATCACTGACAATGCCGGCAAAGGCAGCAATATCCTCCGGGCGGTCAGCAGCCTCAGCCACAGCCAGCACAATCTCTGCCTTCCTGAGCCTGCCACGCGTCCGCTCAATGCCCAGCTCCTCAATCTTATCACCGCCCTGTCTCAGTCCTGCCGTGTCAATGAACCGGAACAGGAGGCCGCCTACATGCAACACCTCCTCAACGGTGTCACGGGTAGTGCCTGGTATGTCAGAGACGATTGCCCTTTCCTCCTGAAGGAGCACGTTGAGGATGGAAGATTTGCCCACATTGGGCCTGCCGGCGATAACTACCGGGATACCCTTCTTAATGGCATTGCCCAGCCTGAATGAAGCTGCAAGCTTGTCGACCAGGCTATTGATTTTGATAACTGTCTCCGTCATCGAAAAGCGGTCGGCGAACTGCACATCCTCCTCGCTGAAATCGAGCTCCAGCTCAATTAGCGAGGCAAAGGAGAGAAGCTCCATTCTCAGCTTCTCTATCTCCTTCGAGAAACCGCCGCGCAGTTGGGTGGCAGCAAGACGGTGCGCCGCCTCTGAATCGGATGCTATAATATCAGCCACTGCCTCTGCCTGAGAAAGGTCCATTTTGCCGTTCATAAAAGCCCTCATGGTGAACTCTCCGGGAGTGGCTGTTTCCACCCCTTTCCCAATGAGAATTTCAATGATCCGGTGCTGTATAAAAGGCGAGGCGTGGCAGCTTATTTCTGCCATTTCTTCACCGGTATAGGAGTGAGGTGCCCTGAAGAGAGAGATAAGTACCTCATCAATGAATTCGCCTTGCGAAGATATGGTCCCAAAAATCAATGTGTACCCCTTCGCAATACGTATATCAATTTGTTTATCAGCAGGTTCAAATATTCCGGCCAATGTTTCAATTGTCCCTGGTCCGGAAAGCCTGATCAAAGCTATCGCACCCCCTCCGGAGGTGGCTGGTGCACATATTATTGTCCCCTTTTGTGCCATAATTTTAACTGGGACAAAGGTAATGGAATTCTACCTAGCGAGGTTATCGGCAATGAAGGTATTATCCGGTATCGATGCTGTAGTATTTACCTGGTCAAATTTGACCCTCGAGCTCCTGCCATTGATATAATTTCTTGCCAGCATATCCGTCATGATATACCCCTCTTTTCCCTCAAGAGGCTGGGTGGCCACTATCTCAATTGTCTTGAAAAGTTCGTGGTCAAAGTTGTAAAAGTCGATCTTCATTGTTTTCAGGCTGGCCTTGTCAAGGTAGGTTATCTTTCTCGAAAAGCCATATTCGTCGGCCTTGTCATCGCTGACAGGCACATTCTCGATTACCCAGGTGTCCGTCTTCCCTGATTCCGGCAGGTGCCTTATTTTGAAGTCGTTGTTGCTCCCGCTCGACATATCTGCATTGGAAAATTCAGAGCTCATGAAGCTCTTGCCTTTCTCTGTGCTGACTATCCGCCGTGTCTTTTTCAGTGCCGGAAGGTAGATCCACATATCATCCTGCGCATCCTTGCTGTCTACGATAAGCATCGCAGTGCCCCTCACATCAGCCGGATCAAGGAACTTTACCATTCTCTTGATCGTACCGTCGCCGTAGGACTTAGTGATCATATTCAATTTCCGTGTCCGTACCGAGCCGTTCTTCTCGGATATGGTAAGGGTGACCGTTGACTGAATATTGCCTGACATAGTCAGGTCACGACTCTTGTCCATCAACTGCACGGGATCTGACTGCTGTGCCAATATAGCCTGCAGTGACAGAACCGATGCCGCTGTCAATAGGAATAACATCTTTCTCATAATGATCTTTGTTTTTATTTATTTGTTTCTGATTTG
>DHGW01000055.1 GCA_002402965.1 Bacteroidales bacterium UBA4788 | reverse complement strand
GAGATCTCCCATGAGCTTATTGAGCGCAACGGCCTTGGCACTGAGTGTGCCATTGTCTATTTCCAGGCCACCCGTGGTGCTGCGCCCCGTAACCATGCCTTCCCTGATCCGCCGGTCAAACCGACGGTTTACGGGTTCGCCCGCCGGCACAGCATAAACACCCTCGCATGCGAGCGTGGAGTGGGGATATGGCTCACCCCGGACCCCAGGTGGAACCGCTGTGACATAAAGACAACTGCGCTGATTGCAAACATACTTCCTTACCAGGAGGCACATGACCTGGGGTTTGCGGAGGTATGCTTCGTGCGCAACGGCCTCGTGACAGAAGGTGCTCACTCGAATATTTTTCTTGTAAGGGACGACACACTGTACACACATCCGGTGTCCAATGACATCCTTGCAGGTATAACGAGGAAGAACGTAATTACACTGGCTGAAGAAAACGGCATCAGTGTGGTTGAGGAGGCTGTAACAGCCGATATGATTCCATACATGAATGAAGGATTCATCAGCAACACTACCGGCGAGATCGTCCCAATCATTAAGATTACCGACCAGATCCTCGGTGATGGTACTCCCGGCCCATTGACAAGAAGGTTGCAGAATCTGCTGCGCGAGCTGATTCAGTCACAGGATCCGAGGCGTTGAGAGGTAGCAGCGGGATGCAGCCGGGTAACGGGTCTGATGCCCCCGACAGTGGCCAAACGGGAATTATTGCTCTGACAACAGTGACGATCCGGGCAAATTCCATAATTGGATATGCCTTATTCCCTTCCTTATCGGTAATGTTATCTCATCAAGAGAAACAACCGCCTTTTCAAAGTTATCGTCAATGGCTTCCAGGGCAGCATATTCACGCTCGATTGTCAACTCATCAGTAAGCATATACGCACATTGCAAATAGATGATACGTGACCCCTTATGACCTATGAAGTCCACTTCCCTGTTTCGAACCGTCCCCACGTAAACATCAAATCCGGCACGTCGCAGCTCAAGAAAGACAAGGTTTTCCACGAGGTACCCGAATCCATACCCGAATCCGGGATACAGGTAATTTTTGTAAGCCAGGTCGTTGACATAAAATTTGGCATTCCCGGAGATCGTGTCTTTACCTTTGATGTCATATCGGTCACAACGATGTATGAGAAAAGCATCCAGAACATATCCAATGTAATTCGATATGGCATCATAGCTTGATTTCCTGCCCTGGCCTCTGAAATATTTAACAATATTGGATATTGAAATAAGGTTGGAGGCATTATTTACCAGAAACACAAAAATATCCTCAAGCAATCGGGGCTCCCGAATATTGTACCGCTGAATGATATCGCGCAACAGGACAGTATCTTTAATGGCAGATACGTAATTGCGCTTAAACTCCTGTTTTACAAGCATAAACAACTCAGGAAGACCGCCGCTGTTCATATATGCCATATAGCTTTGGCGCCCACGCTCCTGATTGGTTATTCCCAAATATTCCAAATAACTGAAAGGGAAAACCTCAAAAGTTATGTACCTGCCAGACAGGAGTGAGGTTAATTCCCCGGACAGCATTTTGGAGTTTGAACCGGTGATAAACAGTTCGTAGGTGCCCGAATAATCCTGGGAGTATGAATTAATAACCTTTTCCCACTCTTCAATGATCTGAATTTCATCAATGAAAATGTAGACTTTCCCCTGCGGATTAAGTTCCTTCTTGTAGAGTTTGATTAGCTCATCTAACTCCTTGTGGGTTCTTAAAAAGTCGAAATCAGCAAACTCACGATTAATAAACAGGGTATTTTCAGGCTTTATACCACTGTCTATGAGCTGTTTTGCAACCTGTCGTAAGATATAGCTTTTACCAGATCGTCTCTGGCCGACTAGAACTTTTACAAGGCGGTTTCCTGCATAACCGGCTATCTTTTCAGTATATTCACTACGCTTGTATCCAAAATCAAAGGTCTTTCCATCCCATAGATTATACTTACTTATCAATGCGATTCTTTCATCCATGCCCGAATCTTTTTAACAAATATAATGTTTTATAGTTTATAAACGAATCTTTTGAGTGCTTTTTATCCCATTTATGAACTAACAGGTCAAATTGCATATTCAGGAACAACGACCAGACTTGCCTTATGCCTTACTAATTATACCTTTGCACAAATTTTAAAAGATGACCACACCTCAACTTAGCGAACAGGAACTGGTTCGCAGGCAATCGCTTGAAGAGATCCGCAAACTCGGCATAAATCCCTACCCGGCAGCAATGTACCCGGTCAACACATCCGCAGCGCAGATACTGGCAGGATTCAGTGACACGGAGGATAAATTTCCCGATGTGTGCCTCGCCGGCCGTATCATGAGCCGCCGCATCATGGGCAACGCCTCTTTCGCCGAGCTGATGGACTCATCGGGACGCATTCAGATATACGTGCGCCGTGATGACCTCTGCCCGGGTGAGGACAAGACTCTCTACAATACTCTCTTCAAGAAACTGCTTGATATAGGTGACATCATCGGTGTGAAGGGATTCGCCTTCAGAACACAAATGGGTGAAATAACAGTCCATGTGAAGGAGCTGACCCTTCTCAGCAAATCGCTCCGTCCCCTACCTGTTGTCAAGGAGAAGGACGGCGTTCTGTACGATGCAGTAACTGACCCTGAGATGCGTTACCGTCAGCGCTACGTCGACCTGATCATCAATCCGGATGTGCGTGAGACATTCCGCAAGCGCTCGCAGATAATCAAGTCGATGCGCGAGTTATTCGATTCACACGGATATCTCGAGGTGGAGACTCCGGTGCTTCAGCCTATCCCCGGTGGCGCCGCAGCAAGACCGTTCAAAACACATCACAACGCTCTGGATATTCCCCTCTACCTGCGAATTGCGGATGAGCTTTATCTCAAGCGACTTATAGTGGGTGGATATGACGGCGTCTATGAGTTCGCCAAGGACTTCCGCAATGAGGGCATGGACCGGACCCATAACCCGGAGTTCACTGTCATGGAGATCTATGTAGCCTATAAGGATTACAACTGGATGATGGAGTTCACCGAAAAGATTCTTGAGAAGGTGGCAATGGACCTCCATGGCACCACCAAAGTTCCTCTCGGCGAACACGTAATTGACTACAAAGCTCCCTACAGGCGGATCTCAATGACCGACGCCATAAAGGATTACGCCGGAATAGATATCACGGACATGAGCGAGGATGATCTCCGCCGTGAGTGTGACAGGATGGAAATAGGTCACTCGCCCTCAATGGGCAAGGGCAAGCTTATTGATCAGATCTTCGGCGAGAAGTGTGAGCATCACTTCATCCAGCCCACATTCATAATCGATTATCCGCAGGAGACCTCTCCTCTGACCAAGAAACACCGCATGAAAGAAGGGCTGACTGAAAGATTCGAGCTGATGGTCAATGGAAAGGAGCTGGCAAACGCCTACTCTGAATTGAATGACCCGATCGACCAGCTTGAACGCTTCCAGGAACAGCTCCGGCTGTCTGAGAAGGGTGATGATGAGGCAATGTTCATCGACATGGATTTCGTGAGGGCGCTGGAGTATGCAATGCCGCCCACATCAGGTATGGGTATGGGCATCGACAGGCTCACAATGTTCATGACGAACCAGCCCTCAATACAGGATGTGCTCTTCTTCCCGCAGATGAAGCCGGAGATGTAACCAGTAGGCAGTCTGCAGTAGGCAGTCAAAACAGGTAATAGGGGGAATTCGCCGCAGGCGATTAAGAATTGTAGAATGGATAACGGTAATCCAATATTCCCCGTAGGGGATTAAGCATTGTAGAACAGGTATTCGTGACTGAACTGAAATACATGGAGTTGAGTGGACTGATGAAGCCTCTTGATTCTCCGGTGAAGATCCAGGAGTTTCTTGATTCAATCCCATATAACACCACCAAACGCACTCTGTCGCCCCTGCTGGTATTGAAGGAGAAGATGGCTCACTGCATGGATGGCGGGATGTTTGCCGCCGCCGCCCTCCGCAGGCTGGGATACCCTCCCCTGATTGTTGACCTGTCAGCCGAGAACGATGATGACCATATCATTGCCGTCTTTCGTGAAGGTGGCAGCTGGGGTGCCGTGGCGAAATCAAATACAACAGTTTTGCGCTTCCGCGAACCTGTATACAAAACACTCCGTGAACTGGCGATGTCCTACTTCGAGATGTACTATAATCTCAATGGCCAGAAGACGCTGAGGAGTTATTCGCGCACAATTGACCTGTCGCGCTTTGATGAGCGCGGTTGGGAAACAACCGACGAGGATCTTGAATACATAGGTGATTATACATACACTGTCAGACACTACCCGCTCATTACCCCCACGCAGGCAGGAAAGCTCAGTGATGTTCCGAAATACCTGTATGATGCCGGCTTTTCAGGAGCAGACATAGACGGACTCTATAAACCCTCCTGAATCAGAAGTCAGCTGTCGGCAGTCCGCAGTCGCTAACATATTGAATGACTGCTGACTGAAGACTGTAGACTGATTCCCGCCTTATCCCCTTGCCCTGAGCTGCTGCTCCAGCCGCTCGCGTTCAGCCTCGAATCCCGGCTTGCCCAGAAGGGCGAACATATTTTTCTTGTACGACTCCACGCCCGGCTGGTCAAAGGGATTAACCCCAAGTACATAACCGCTTATGGCACATGCCAGCTCGAAGAAGTACATCAGCTGTCCAAGATTGTACTCATCTATTCTTGCCAGGCTTACGGTTATGACCGGCACCCCTCCTTCGATGTGGGCAATACGTGTCCCCTCTTCGGCCTTGTGATTTACCTCCGTCAGCTTTTTGCCAGCGATAAAGCCGATGCCGTCTGCGTCGTCAGCGGCGCCGGGCACAACAAGCATGTGGCGGGGTTCCTCTATATGAATGACTGTCTCGAACAGTTTGCGCTCTCCCTGCTGTATGTACTGTCCCATTGAATGGAGGTCGGTTGTGAAAGTCACAGAGGCCGGGAAGATACCCTTACTCTCCTTTCCCTCACTCTCACCATAAAGCTGCTTCCACCACTCCGCCAGGTAGACCAGTGATGGCTCGTAGCTTATGAGGATCTCAGTGGAATATCCATTGTCATAAAGGGTATTACGTGCTGCGGCATAGGCCACGGCAATGTTCGTGGCCGTGTCATTACCCTCGCGGATCGAAAGGGCCATGTCCCGCATCCCTGATGCAAATGCATCGATGTCATGACCTGCCAGTGCCAGCGGCAGCAGGCCTACGGGAGTAAGCACCGAATACCGGCCGCCCACGTCGTCAGGGATAACGAAGGTCTCATAGCCCTCACTTGCAGCAAGATCATGGAGCGCACCACGCCTGGCATCAGTTATGGCGACAATATAATTTTTCATGGCGGGCGCTCCCAGCTTATTCCTGAGGTGATCACGCAGTATGCGGAATGCAATGGCCGGCTCTGTTGTAGTGCCGCTCTTGGAGATGACGACAATATTATAAGAAGTGCTGTCAAGATATTTCAATAACGCTGCATGATAGTCCTCACTGAGTGTATGTCCGGCAAAAACCAGCCTGTGTTCCTGTCTTGCAAATGGGTCATTGAGTGCGTCGGTCAGAGCCCTTGCTCCAAGGTATGACCCGCCGATGCCGACAACCACTGTAACCGGGGCCTGTGAACGCAGACGGGCAGCACAGGCTTGAACCTTCCCGGTTTCATTGACAGCCTGGTCCGGTAAGTAGAGCCATCCGGTGAACTCATTGCCCCGGCCCTTACCTGCCCTGAGGGTTATTAGGCTGGCCTTTGCGCTTTCCATACAGGCGGTCAGTTCATCACTGTGGATAAATGAACCGATGCTTTCAATTCTGACTGAGAGATTATTTTTCATTTCTATTTTAGTTTTTTGGACAGACTTTTTAGTTCCTGGACAGGATTGGAATTCGCGTAGAGAATTCTGTATACAGTCTCTGCTATTGGTATATCCGCTTGCAATTTTTCATTTACTTCATGAATCCGTAAAGATGCAAAATACCCTTCAGCCACCTGATTCATCTCCAGTAAGGCATTCCTCACAGCATAACCTTTACCTATCATAAATCCAAGATTCCTGTTACGGCTGAACTGAGAATATCCGGTCACAAGAAGGTCTCCCAGATAAGGTGATTCGGTTATTTCACGCTTAAGAGGAGACATCGCGCTTACGAACCGGCTCATCTCGCCTGCAGCATTAGCCAGAAGCACCGCGATGAAATTGTCGCCATATGCCAGTCCGTTCGCTATTCCAGCAGCAATTGCATATATGTTTTTCATGACTGCTGCATATTCCGTCCCGATAAAATCCTCTGATATTAAGGTTATTATCCACCTGTTGGAATAGAGTGATGCAACCGAAGCTGCCCTCTCCCTGTTCCGGGAGGCAAAGGTAAGATAGGTCAGCTTCTCCATTGCCACCTCCTCAGCATGGCTTGGCCCGGTTATGATCACAATATTTTCATCGGGTATGAGGTATCTCCGGATAAGGTATTCACCTGTAACACAATTGTCACCCGGAATTATCCCTTTTATGCCTGAACAGACCGTTTTTCCTTCCAGATCGGCGTTTTCCACTTGCTCAAGTGCTGCTTTAAGATAAGCTGCAGGTGTAACCAGTATTATGACATCGGAGGCCTCTGTTGCTGAATGAATGTCATCTGAGGGATTGATCAGGCTGAGATCAAGCTCAACTGCCGGAAGGTAGTGCGGGTTCCTCCCGTAACGTCTTACATGCCTGAATATTTCCGGTCTGTCAATATACCATGAAATCCGGTGGCCATTGGCAGTTAGCACCATTGCCATCGCCGTTGCCCAGCTTCCTGAACCCACTACGGTAGCATCAGCAATTCTTGATTCGGCTTTTTTCACGTCCGCATGATCGGTTCCCGGCATTGATAAATTTTTGCCTCAAAGATATGAAATGACAAGTAATTTCAAGTCGGCAGTCTCCAGTCGGCAGTCAGCAGTCATTTAGTAATAAGAAAGTCTTCAGCCTGTCAAACCCATTATCGGGATGCAGCCTGAAGACTTCACTATTACCTGTTGCCTATTGCCTACTGCCTGCTGCCTTGCTAGGCCAGCTTGTATTTCTTCACAAACTCGTCAATCACCTCCTCGAGGTTCGGGCGGCCTATCTCCTGCAGATCATACCATACCCTTGTGGATGGCCTCTTGATATTGATGATCCTGTTCAGGTCAATGGGCGTGCCAATTACCACGGAATCACAGTCAGTGTTGTTGATTGTAGTCTCGAGGTCTTTGAGCTGCTGATCACCATAACCCATGGCAGGAAGGAGTGTCCCTATGTTCGGGTATTTCTCGAAAGTCTCGGTTAGCTTGCCAACGGTGAAGGGCCTCGGATCAACCAGTTCTGCAGCACCAAACTTGCGGGCTGCAACCACACCGGCACCAATCTTCATCTCACCGTGGGTGAGCGTCGGGCCATCTTCAACAACGAGAACACGCTTTCCCTTTATTATAGACGGGTCATCAACACTGATTGGTGATGCGCCATCAACAACGATAGCATTAGGAGCCACCTTCTCAATACTTTCGCGAACAGTCTGAATGTCGCCCGGTGCCGAGCTGTCCATCTTGTTGATGACAACCACATCGGCAAGCCTCAGGGTAACTTCGCCCGGATAATATGTGAGTTCATGCCCTGCGCGGTGAGGATCAGTGACGGTGATCATCAGGTCAGGATTATAGAATGGGAAGTCGTTGTTTCCGCCATCCCACAGCACCACGTCACAACCGTCGGGATCATTCTCGGCAGCGCGGAGAATAGCTTCATAATCAACACCGGCATAGATGACGTTACCGCGAACAACATGAGGTTCGTACTCTTCCATCTCCTCAACGGTACACTTATGCTTCTCCAGGTCCTCAACCACTGCAAAACGCTGAACCTTCTGCTCGACGAGGTTTCCGTAGGGCATCGGGTGACGGACAGCCACAACCTTCAGGCCCTTCTTCATCAGCAGTTCAATGACCCTTCGTGATGTCTGGCTCTTGCCGCACCCCGTACGGATGGCTCCGACTGCAATCAAGGGTTTCGTGCTCTTAACCATAGTCTCCTTCCATCCCAGAAGCGTGAAATTTGCCCCTGCAGCGTTGACAATGGCACTCATCGACATAACCTTCTGGTAGGTGACATCACTGTATGCAAACACACAGTCGTCAACCTTCATCTCCCTGATAAGGCGAGGCAGATCACTCTCGGTAAAGATGGGAATGCCGCCGGGATATAGCTTCCCTGCAAGTTCGGCAGGATACTTTCTGCCGTCAATATCGGGTATCTGGGCAGCAGTGAACGCAACGACATTGTAAAGCTCATTGTCGCGGAAGCAGGTATTGAAATTGTGAAAATCCCTGCCCGCGGCTCCAATGATGATAACATTCCTTTTTAACATATAACCTCCTCGTTATTTATTGATTTTTTTAAAGAATATCTCTTTCCGTTAGTTTCCGTATCCGGCAAATTTATAATTTGTAACTGAAAACGGAAGTGATAATAGTCAGTTTCATTTAATCTTTCTGAGGTTCATAATATTTTGATAATATGGAAGTTAATAAATCGGAGGGGTTTGTTGATTAATTCTCAGCTTAATATTTTAAACCTCAGCATATTGGCAGAATCTTTGCACTAACTTTCGGCGGATGAATGTCCTGGCACATATATACCTCTCAGGCGACTCCGATAACATAATCATCGGCAATTACATCGGTGACTATGTTAAGGGCCGTGATTACCTGAAATATCCGGAGGGGATCCGCAAGGGAATCATCATTCATCGTCACATAGATGCATTTACAGACAGGCACCCGGTGGTTCACCGAAGCAAGCTGCACTTCACGGGGCGGTACCGGAAATATGCCGGCGTGATAACTGATATCCTCTATGACCACTACCTGACCAGGGAGTGGGATCTCTTCTCCAGGAGGCCGCTTGAGAGTGTGACCTATAACTTTTACCGTGCCATGGTAAACAATTTTGAGATCCTGCCTGAGAAGGTGCGGGAGAAGATGCCCTTCTTCATTATCGACAACTGGCTGGAGACCTACCAGACAAGGAGGGGCATCCGCAGGGTTCTCAAGACACTCAGTGGCATTACCTCACTGCCGAAGGAGACGCGCTGGGCCATGAGAGTCTGGAAAAAACAGTACTACTCAATCGAGGAGGACTTCATGGAGTTTTTTCCGCAACTGATAAACTATGTTGAGTCAGAGTTCGGGGTAGAACTCTCGCCGGGTATAAGGGTTCCATTCTGATCATCCCGGACACCGGCCAGGCATCCTTGTGTCCTGCTTCCGGGTCTTGTCACTTCACCTATAACCAGCTCCGGTCACTTCACCGATATCCAGCTCCGGTCATCCCAGATATTCAGTCCTTCCTGCATCGAGCCTCACGAAGATGAACAGCAGTATCGTGAAGCCCCACAGGGAGCTTCCTCCGTAACTGAAGAACGGCAGGGGTATACCTATCACCGGCATCACACCTATTGTCATCCCGATGTTGACAAAGAAATGGACCAGGAAGAGCCCGAAGACTCCATAGCCGTACGCCCGGACGAAGGTGGTCCGCTGCCGCTCTGCCATCATCAAAAGCCTCAGCAGCAGCAGAACGAACAAACCGATAACAACTGTCGAACCAACGAAACCCCACTCCTCGCCTACGGTACAGAAGATGAAGTCAGTGCTCTGTTCGGGCACGAACTTGAACTTGGTCTGGGTTCCGTTCAGGTAGCCCTTTCCCGCGAATCCGCCTGACCCAATTGAAATGAGCGACTGGTTCAGGTTGTATCCCTCCCCGAATGGGTCAGCCTCCGTCCCGAGCATGATGTTGATCCTTGTCTGCTGGTGGGGCTTAAGCACATTATTAAAGGCATAGTCTACGGTGAAGAGATAGAGAAGCCCGCTAAGGAGGAAGATGTAAATAATGGCCTGACTTTTCAGTTTCTGGCGGTAAATGTACCACGCATATACGATCCCTGCCAGGAATACTGCAATGACGATAATAAGCATCAGATCAAGGTCAAGGAGGTAGTGTCCTGCAAGGTAGGCCGCACCTCCCGCGACTGCCATTACGCCTGCCGCCTTGAGGGTAACCATATAGCCTGACGTCACCAGCAGTGCAAATACTGCCACACCCAGCAGGCCGATCGCCACTGGCAGGTTACCAAGTATCAGGGTCAGGAGGAAGAGAAGCACCGCAAGGATTGCAGTAATAAAGACCCAGATGCTCATTCCTTCACGGTAAAGTACTATGAAAAAGGCGAAATAGGTAATCACCGAACCCATGTCAGGCTGCAACGCAATAAGCATTACCGGGGCAATGATTATAGCCGTTGCGGCCGCCATCACCTTCATGCCCGACGATTGTCGCTGCGAGTTCAGATATGAGGCCAGTGCCAGCCCTGTGGCAAACTTTGCAAACTCAGAGGGCTGTATGCTGAAGGGACCCACCTCAAACCATGCCCTGGCTCCGTTGATCTCCTTGCCTAACACCAAAACCAGCAGCAGGAGCAGCAAAAAGAATCCGTAGATGAACCATGCGAAGAAGAACCAGAGCTTGTTGTCGGTTACTATGACAAAGACAGCCAGCACCAGCGCGGCGAAAATCCACATCAGCTGCTTGCCGTACCTCTGCGACAGGTCGAATATGCTTGTATGCTGTTCATTGTAGACGGCTGCATAGATATTAAGCCACCCCATGATCATCATCAACAGCCACAGTATCACCGTGACCCAATCGAGCCTCGTCAGTATGTTATTATTCTTTTCCACCTGGCTGTATTACCATTCTCAGAACATGATCTTCAAGGTACTTTCTCTTAACCTCCCCTGTAAGGTATTTTTCAATCAGCAGGCTGGCAATCGGGGCGGCGAAGGTCGATCCGAAGCCGGCATTCTCCACGTATACTGCTATGGCAATCTGCGGATTGTCCTTCGGTGCAAAGGCTACGAAGATCGAGTGATCCTTACCGTGGGGGTTCTGTGCCGTACCGGTCTTGCCGCAGATAATTATGCTGTCCAGCCGGGCACCACGGGCTGTAGAGCCAGGGCCGCCATTTACCGCTCCTTCCATCCCCTCGATAACCGGATCAAAATTCTCCGGCGATATTCCCGTGATGTACTTCTGCGTGTAGAGCGGCAAAGGAGCTCCGTCGTTACCTATATGTTTGACCACATGAGGAATATAAAAAGAACCTCTGTTGGCAATGACGGTTGCCATGTTGGCCATCTGAAGGGGTGTTGCCCCAATCTCGCCCTGGCCGATTGCCAGCGATATCACCGTAAGCGCCTTCCACCTGTCTTTGCCGTAGTAACGGTCATAGTAAGACCGCGTGGGTATGTTTCCAGGCAACTCATTGGACAGGTCTATCCCCAGCTTATTGCCGAATCCGAAGGCGACGAGATAGTCCCTCCACTTGTCAAAGGCATCCTGGATTGAATTGTATTTCGGGTTCTCAAGGGTATTTCTGAATGCGTTACAGAACCAGGCATTGCATGACTGTGCCACGGCCTGTACCAGGTTGAGCGGTGAACTGTGCGAGTGGCACGCCACAGTCAGCGAGCCGGCATGGTAGCCGTTGCTGCAGCTGAAGAGTGAAGTCGGGTGGATGACATCCTCCTGCAATCCTATGAGTCCGTTCATTATCTTAAAAGTCGAACCCGGTGGGTATGAGGCCATCAACGCTCTGTCAAAGAGAGGTTTGACAGTGTCAGCCTGCAGCATCGAGAAATTCTCTGACCTGACCCTTCCGACAAGCAGCGCCGGGTCATAGGTGGGCGAAGAGACCAGTGTGAGTATCTCGCCTGTCGCAGGTTCAATGGCAACGATGGAGCCGGTCTTGTTCTGCATGAGCCTCTCACCATACTCCTGAAGGGTGAGGTCGATTGTTGACCACAGGTTTGTTCCCGGTACGGCAACCGTGTCATACCTTCCCTCGGCATAAGAGCCTTTGATATTGTTGTGCACGTCAACGAGGAAAATGTTCACCCCCTTTCGTCCCCTGAGATGCTCCTCGTATGATTTCTCGATGCCGCTTACCCCGATATAGTCTCCCGACCGGTAATACCTGTCCTTCGATATCAGTTTATTATCAACCTCCCCCACATACCCGAGCAGGTGCGCCGCCACGGGACGGGTGTACTTCCTGAGCGTTCTCGCCTGTACATAGAAGCCCGGAAAGCGGTAGAGCTCCTCCTGGAGGAGAGCATAAGTCTCTGAGGATATCATCTTCATGAAGACCGAGGGTGCACGGCGCGAATATGAAACAGCCGCTTTCATCCTGCCATTGAAATCATCCATGGTGATTCCAAGAATCTCATTGAACCGGACGGTGTCGAAGGCGCTGGTCTGTACCGGTATTACAAGCAGGTCATAGGCAGCCTGGTTATACACGATCAGCTCGCCGTTCCTGTCATAGATAAGCCCGCGGGCAGGATACTGCGTGACCGGCCTGAGAGCATTGTTGGCGGCCGAGACACGGTAAGTCTTGTTGACTATCTGGATATAGAAAAGGCGTGTAATGAGAATAATCGCCGCCAGAAGCACCAGCGCCATGATGAAGTATTTCCTGTTTGCATACCGGTCCTTCATGGCTGGCTCCTCATCTGTGAGACCTGATGAAGTCAAAAAGGACAACAAAGAAAGTTGTAACAGCAACGCTCAGCAACACTCTCAGCAGAGTGTGCAGGAAGTATCTGAGGCTGAATAGCTCCACAAAGAAGAGTGCAAGATGGTGCACCAGGACAATTGTAACGGTATAAATAAGAAACCATCGCAGGCCGCTCCTGTATGATGAGGGCGACATATCTGCCTCTGCAGCCTCAGCTGTCACGTTAAGTGAGAGTACCCACGGACGAACGAATCCTGCAAGCACCGTAGCGAAGGCATGCACGCCTAAAGTTCCTGAAAAGAGATCAATGACGAACCCGGTGAAGAAGCTGAGCAGGAGCAGGATCCAGGAAGGTATTGACACGGGCAGGATCAGGATGAACATGATATAGACAAAGGGATTGACGTAGCCGCTGAACTCGATGTTGTTGAATATCAGCAGCTGAAGAGCCATCAGAAGAACAAAGGCGCCACCATATCTCAGTACACTGTTCATTGCACCACCTCCATCTCGAGATTTTCTCTCTCATCCTTTGTCAGGTTGCCAATTATGTAGACATCCGTCAGCTTCTTGAAGTCAGCAGACAGCAGAACCTTCAGCGACACAAAGTCGCCACCCCTCTTTTGTTCACCAGTGAGCGTTCCCGTCATCAGCCCGGCCGGAAAGATGGCCGAGTATCCGCTTGTGACAATAATATCCCCTTCATTTACTGACACATGATGCGGTATCTCCGACAGCCTGGCATAACGGTAATTAGTTCCGTCCCACGCCAGTGATCCGTAGTAATCATTGCGTGCTATGCGTGCACTCAAACGGAAGTCAGTGTTAAGCAGTGACATCACCACCGAGTAGTTGCGGGAGACCCCCACCACTACTCCCACTACCCCTGAAGGAGAAGCCACCCCCATACCTGTTGTAACACCGTGCCTAGATCCCTTGTCAAGGGTTATGAAGTTTTTCTGTTTGTTTACCGAGTTGCTGATTACCCTGGCATTCAGGTAGGTATAATTTACGCCGCTGACACTGTCCCGAACGGGGATAAATCCCTCCTGTAAACCGGAAGTCAGTTCAGTAAGGCGTTTCCTCAGCATTGTGTTCTCCGTCACGAGCTCCTCGTTGACCTCCCGCAGCCGGAAGTAATAGGTCCCCTTCTCCACCCGCTCTGCCACAAATCCGGTGATATTGCGGGAAACACCGTATAGAACGGTCTCATGGTAGTTATGGGATGTTGTGATCATGATGAGAGCCACTGCTTCCAGCACAAGGAACAATATCAGGGTCTTAAACCTGAGCAGGAAGTTCAGCAGGCTTCTCATTCAAGCAATTGGTTTATCTCATCAGGAACGGATACTTCTCCACATTCTTCAGAGCCACACCGGTGCCTCTGACAACTGCGTGAAGCGGGTCTTCCGACACTCTGAACGGGATGTTTATCTTGTCCGTAAGACGCTTGTCGAGTCCTCTCAACAGAGCCCCGCCGCCGGCGAGGAACACGCCCCTGTTTACAATGTCAGCGTAGAGCTCGGGAGGCGTCTGCTCCAGCACCTGAAGTACCGATGCCTCGATCTTGGTAAGCGATTTGTCGAGGCAGTAGGCTATCTCCTGGTATGATACGGGTATTTCAATCGGGAGCGAAGTCATCAGGTTGGGTCCGCGTACCACGAAGTCGGCAGGCGGGTTGTCGATATCAGGCAGGGCAGCGCCAACGGCTATCTTGATATCCTCGGCGGTCTTTTCGCCTATCTTGATGTTATGCTGGTGCCTCATATAGGCCTGAATATCTGCCGTAAATCCGTCACCGGCAACGCGGATCGACCTGTTGCAGACGATTCCGCCGAGGGCGATGACAGCGATCTCGGTAGTGCCGCCGCCAATGTCAACCACCATGCATCCTTCAGGGGCTTCCACATCGAGCCCTATGCCAATAGCTGCGGCCATGGGTTCATAGATCAGGTAAACATCCCTTCCGCCGGCGTGCTCAGAGGAGTCACGCACTGCCCTTATCTCCACCTCGGTGCTGCCGCAGGGAATCCCAACGACCATCTTAAGGGATGGTGAAAAGAACTTCGGTCCGGTATTGATCATCTTGATCATGCCCCTGATCATCAGTTCGGCTGCATTGAAGTCAGCTATCACTCCGTCGCGCAGAGGCCTGATGACCCTGATGTTCTCATGAGTCCTGCCATGCATCTGCCTGGCCTTCTCGCCGATTGCAATGAGCTTCCCGGTGTTCCTGTCAATGGCCACTATCGAGGGCTCATCCACTACCAGCTTGTCATTGGCAATAATATTTGTGTTGGCTGTACCCAGGTCAATTGCAACCTCCTGTGAAAGAAAAGAAAATAATCCCATAGGTCCTTAAAGCTATTTCTTGTTACTCTATTTTAATGTTTAAAATGTCTTACACCTGTAAAAACCATTGCAACACCCTTTTTATTGCAGTAGTCGATTGATTCCTGATCACGAACCGAACCGCCGGGCTGTACAACTGCAGAAATCCCTGCTTCATGGGCTGCAGTTACCGAGTCAGCGAAGGGGAAAAAGGCGTCTGAAGCCATCACCGCTCCATCCAGGGAGAAGCCGAAGGCACGGGCCTTGTCAACCGCCTGTCTCAACGCATCTATCCTCGATGTCTGACCGATGCCGCTGGCGCACAGTTGCAGGCCCTTTGCCAGAACGATGGCGTTGGAGCGGCTGTGCTTGACAATCTTGTTGGCGAAGACCATATCGCGGTACTCCTCTTCCGACGGCTGCCTCTCAGTGACTGGCTTCATCGCCGAGGCCTGCTCGGTGACCCTGTCACGCTCCTGCCACAGCACTCCCCCGAGCATTGACCTGAAGGAGTAAGTGTCACCGGATGTACTTCGGCGCTGAAGGATAATCCTGTTCTTTTTGGAACTGAGAATCTCAACAGCGCGCGGAGTGAATGATGGGGCCATCACAACTTCGAGGAAGTTCTTGTCCATTTCTGTCGCAACCCTCTCGTCCACCTCCCTGTTGACAATTGCCACGCCGCCATAGGCTGATACGGGATCACATGCCAGTGCAGCCTCCCATGCCTCCTTAAGGTACGGGCGTGATGCAACCCCGCAGGCGTTGTTATGCTTGATGATGGCACATGTGATATCGTCAAACTCATCAATAAGATTGATAGCTGATTCAATATCAAGCAGGTTGTTATACGAAATCTCCTTGCCGTGAAACTGACTGAAGATCAGTTCCGTATTACCGAAGAATACCCCTTTCTGGTGCGGGTTCTCTCCGTATCTGAGGGTTCGTGACTCCGTTATGCTGTTCTTGAATGCCGTGATCTCTCCACTCCTGTTGAACCAGTTGAAGATGGCGGTGTCATAATGAGATGTCATGCTGAATGCCTCCAGGGCGAAGCGATAACGTTCTTCGGTGTTGACCACTCCGTTGCCATTCTCAAGTATCTGCATCAGCGTTCCATACTGCTTCCTCGATGAGACGATGAGCACGTCAGACCAGTTCTTTGCGCCGGCTCTGATAAGGGAAATCCCGCCTATGTCTATCTTCTCGATTATCTCCTGGTCTGTGGCTCCGGAAGCCACCGTCTCCTCAAAAGGATAGAGGTCAACTATTACAAGGTCAAAGAGCGGGATATTATACTCGGCAACCTGCTTCATGTCAGTCTCATTGCCCCTCCGGGCCAGGATGCCCCCGAAAATTCCGGGATGAAGCGTCTTAACCCTTCCCCCGAGAATTGCCGGGTATGTTGTTATGTCCTCAACCTTCCCGGCAGGCACTCCTGAGGCTGTTATGAAATCCCGGGAACCTCCCGTGGAGATGATGGTTACACCCAGCTCATTCAGTTTCCTGACAATAGCCTCGAGGCCATCCTTATAATAGACCGAAATAAAGGCGCTCTTTATTTTTACATCCCTCATCACCAACTAGTTAGATTAAAGATAAAACGGCAGAAGCAATCGGTTAAAAATAGATATTTTTTTTGATTGGCAATGTTTGTCAAATAATTGAATCGATGATTTATTGCGGATGTATTGATGTTTCAGATTTGACTATCTTTGATCGGAAAAAAACGGGGTTATGTGGTTAAAAATGTTCAGGGAGAGCTTTCTGTTCGCCTTCAGTTCCGTTGCGGTGAATAAGCTCCGCACCTTCCTCTCTCTCTTCGGGATAACCATCGGGATAGTTTCCATCATCTCCGTCTTCACGGTGTTTGACTGGATGGAGAGCAGCATCAGGGAGAGTATTGCAAGCCTCGGGGACAATACCATTTATGTTGAGAAATGGCCCTGGTCGCCTGATGCCAACATCAAGTGGTGGGACATGATGAAGTGGCCGCCCCCGTCAGTTGATGATTATGAAGCCCTGGTGAAAAGGTCATCCTCGGCTAAAGCTGTCTGTTACACAGTTGGATCTTCCGAGCCTGTCAAATACCGCGGCAACCTGATCGACGGAACCTGGATTATGGCGGCGACACACGACCTTGAAGACGTAAGGTCCTTTGAGATTGAGAAAGGCCGCTATTTCACCCAATCGGAGTCAGCCGCAGGAAAACCTGTGGCGATTCTCGGCGCTGTGGTGGCGGAGAAACTGTTTGAAAGGGTCAATCCTGTAGGAAGGGAAATTACAATAGACAAGTACAAGGCACAGGTCATCGGGGTCTTCAAAAAGGAAGGCAGGGGAGGAATGAGCGATAACGGAATGGATGAGGGGGTAGTGGTGCCACTCGATTTCAGCCGACAATATGTCAACTTCCGCAATCCGTTCCTCAACTCGGACATCATGATCAGGGGTAAGGACGGAGTCTCCGTGCAGCAGCTCTCTGACGAGGTTACAATGATCCTTCGGGCTGCAAGACGGATCGGCCCCGGAGAAGATAACAACTTCTCCATCAACCAGGCAAGCCAGATAACCAGCACCCTCGAACCGGTTTTCAACGGCATCAACATTGCAGGCTGGATCATAGGAGGCTTCTCGATACTCGTGGGAGGCTTCGGCATTGCCAACATAATGTTCGTGTCTGTCCGTGAACGCACAAGCATCATCGGAATACAGATGGCCCTCGGCGCAAAAAGGAGATGGATACTTCAGCAATTCCTCACCGAATCGGTGCTTCTCTCCGTGACCGGAGGGATTCTCGGTCTGATGATAGTCTTTATCGGGACTCTCTTTGTCAACTACTTCTTCACACTGGGGATGTATCTGACGGCGGGAAACATCATCCTGGCCGTCGTCATCTCAGCCACGATAGGCATAATTGCAGGGTTCGCACCGGCATCGGCTGCATCGAGGATGAATCCAGTCGAAGCAATAGGCTACTCCTTCTGACCACCGGACTGTTATTCCGCAGGTTGTCTTCTGTTCGATGCAACCCAGTTCGTCAATTCCGCAAACTGGCTTACTGAAAGCTGTTCCGCTCTCAATGTAAGCAGGGGCATATCACCGGCATCGGGACGCACCATATCTTTTATCGGGTTGCGAATCATTTTACGGCGCTGATTGAAGCAGCGTTTCACCACGCTTATAAAGAGCTTCTCATCGCATCCCAGCTTCTGAACATGGTTGCGGGTCAGACGTATCACGGCAGACTTCACCTTCGGGGGTGGCGAAAATACATTCTCACTCACCGTGAAGAGATATTCAATGTCATACCAGGCCCGGAGGAGAACACTCAGAATGCCGTATACACGAGTGCCGGGAGCAGAACAAATCCGCTCAGCCACCTCCTTCTGCACCATACCAACCGCCTCTGTAACACGGTCGCGGTGATCAAGGATTTTGAAAAAGATCTGGCTCGAAATGTTGTACGGGAAGTTGCCAATAACGGCTATCCTCTCACCCAGTGGCCTGAGATCCAGCTCAAGGAAATCGCCCTCGATGATCTCCACGGGGACCTCTACGTTATTTTTCAGATACTCCACTGACTCCCTGTCAATCTCAACAATCCTGAAGGAGGGGAGGTTTCTCTCAGCGAGGAGATGTGTCAGTACACCCATTCCCGGTCCTACCTCAACGACCGTGTCACACCCCTCTGCCTGGAGTGCTTCGACAATTGCAGCTGCAATCCTTTTATCCCTTAGGAAGTGCTGCCCGAGGTGCTTCTTCGGCCTTACTTGATAAGCTCCCATGGCGGTACCAATCTGTCAGATCCGAAACCCGGAATCTTTATTCTCTCAATCAGGTTCATCAACAGCTTGAGGAGATTGAAGTAGAGAGTCACAAAGAGCAATATGTTCATGAGCCAGACTATCGTCATATTGAACCACAGAGTACTGATCTTAAGATTACCGATCATCTTGAAAGGGGCATAGAAATGTGCCCTGCCCACCCGTGACCCGGGAAGCATAAGCACGGGATCAGATTTCTGGATGATATGGTTGTCAGTCTCATAAAGCTTCTTCTGAACCGTGCGGTTTAGCACCATGTCTGCCAGGTCATTGTTGTGATTGGCCGTCCTCAGCGCCACCAGCTCCTCCTGACCAATCCTCTCCACCAGACTCCTGGTGATGCTGTCCTTTACCGCTGCATGCCACAGGTAAGAACTGCGGATGACCTTCTGTAATGAGTCAAGATAGTCGTTTACGATGTAAGAGGCATCGGAGGTAAAGGGCTCCCTCTTTATCACCCTCATAGCCTGGGCCGGGTCAAGACCTGCCTCTGAGCTGAGCTCCCCGATGTAAGTCTCCAGCTTTTTAAGGTTACTCCTGTATGTATCTTCATACTCCGTCTTCCCGGCTGCCCAGGCGCACTCATTGCTCTTGCGCTTCAGCTCGGGGATCAGGAAGGCCGATTGCCAGTCGTAGAGGCTGATCATCATCTCCGTCGGGAAATAGGGTTTCATGTACCTGTTTGACCGGAATTGCTCCACAGCCATGGCCTCATAAGCCCAGCGGGTGGTCATGATGTCGCCGATGACCGGGACGTACACTTTCCTGGTGAGGGAATGATGAAGGTCGTCAAACCGCACCATTGCCCCTCCCAGCAGCAGCTGCGGCACAAGCACCAGCGGTATCAGGATGTAGATGCTGATCACCGATTTCATGCCGGCGGAGATATTAAGACCCACCATGTTCCCGAAACATGAGGTGGTGAACAGTATCAACCAGTGCCGCCAGAGCATTCCCTCAACCTCAAGTATCTGATGAGAGATGAGGACATATATCAGGGTCTGCACTGCGGATAGCCCGAAGAGGAAATTAATCTTTGAGAAGAGGTAGCTTGATCGACTGATATTCAGGTATTTCTCTCGTTCGAGGATCTTTCTGTCGCGAAATATTTCCTCGGCGCTGACTGTCAGCCCCAGGAAGAGGGCAACAACCACGTTCATGAAAAGGAACACCGGGTAACTCTTGTTATCGGAGAAGAGATAGACTCCGTCTGAGAGGTATTTGGAGACGAAGCTGAGGATGAAGGCTAGCAGCGGCGGTTCGAGAAGATTAATGACCATGTACTGCTTGTCGGCATACTTCCTCACGAGGTTTCTCTTGACGAATGTACGCACCTGCTTCATCCTGTCAGGGATCTTGAAGTTGCTGGCCGGCAACGGCTTCATCTCGGGCTTCCCGGTCAGGGGAGGTTCCATCTTCTGCCTGTACCGGTGGTACCACTCCACCGGTGATACCTGTCGTTCCTGACCTCTCCGGCCGTCAGGGTCAACCACCTTGGCTTCAACTATCTGGAGTATCTCATCCGTCTCCACGTTGCCGCAGGTGGGGCACTCGCTCTCGGCAGCATTGGCCTGGGAGGTCTCCGTCTTGAAGTATACAATTGCATCAACAGGGTCTCCGTCATAGATCATGTATCCTCCCCTGTCGAGGACCCAGAGCCTGTCGAACATCTTAAGGATGTCAGATGAAGGCTGATGTATTATCACAAAGACCAGCTTGCCGTTTATAGCCTGATTCTTAAGCAGTTCCATTACGTTCCCGGAGTCGTGTGATGCAAGCCCTGAGATAGGCTCGTCAGCAAAGAGCACTGCCGGTTCACGCATCAGTTCCAGGCCGATGTTAAGCCTCTTCCGCTGTCCGCCGCTTATCTTTTTGTTCAGCGGATCACCAACAAGCAGATCACGGTACTCATAGAGATCAAGCTCTTTGAGAACGGAGACGACCACCTCGTCCAGCTTCTCTTCATCATAATCGCCGAAGGTGAGCCGGGCATTATAATAAAGGTTCTGATAGACGGTAAGTTCCTCTATCAGGAGATCATCCTGCGGGACATAGCCGATGAGCCCGTTGAGTTCTTCGGGCTCATTGTGCAGGTCATAGCCGTTTATGAAGACTGAGCCTCCCTCGGGCTTCAGCTTCCCGTTGAGGATGTTCAGCAGGGTACTCTTGCCTACGCCGCTTCCCCCCATGATGCCGACAAGGTTGCCTGACTTGACGCTGAAGCTCAAGGGCTGAATGCCATTGTCCGAGCCCTTGAAACGGTATTCAATATTGTGTCCCTCGAAGACGATATCCTCAACAAAGTTTGCCCTGATGAATTTTCTGAAGATGGCTGTATAATATAGCGGAGCGATCCCCTGGCCGCGAATGTTGACTCCGGGCTCCAGCAGGAAAGGCCTCATCGGCACCACGTTGCGGCCCTTGAAGTGGAGCTGCATCTTTCCCTCGTACATGAAGAGGAGATGGCCGGTGCTACGCACAAAAAGCACATAAATTGTTCCCTTCAGCCCCCTCGAGACCAGGTGATGCCACTCATGGTAGTTGGCATAACTGGAAGCGGCCTCCCCGATGTTGCCTTCACCCTCTATGGCAAGAAACGACTCAGGGCTGATCCTGTCAAACTTCATCCCGAGCATGAAGGCGTGGGCATTGATCTTCTCCTGCTTCGAAATGTTGAAGGTCCGGGCAACAATATCAATTATTGACGACTCCTGATCCGAGATTGTCCCGTCTTCATATACGAACTCGAGCAGTTGCAGGAAGACGATCATCCGCTCCTCTATGAAGAGGCCCTTCTTGATCTGCCTGCATATATTGGTTATCTGAAAGGTGATCAGGGAGTCCTCGTCGGAGAGCTCTCCCTCCTCCACCGCCCTTAGTTCACGCTCATAGAAATGGAGGTTGTTCTCGTAGAGTTTGAAGTACTCCTCCTCAAGCTCCTGGTTAAGATATCTCCTGAGGTAACTGCGAAGGATCTTCTTGCCCCTTGACGTAACCCCGGCAGGGTTTACGGTAGAGATAATGGCAAAGATATGTATCAGTGCATGTAATACTGATTCCCTCATAACCTCAAAAAAAGACCGCAAGTTTTGTTTGCGGTCTTCCGGTATCTGTTGATTTTTACTTAATCAGTTCAGCCCTGACCGCATTCACGGCCCCCTTCATCGTCTCGATATCCTTCATTGTGAGGCTGGTGGTCAGGGTGGCATAGACGTCCCGGATGGGCTGCATCACGGCAAGGACCCTTGATACGAGCGGATCCTCAGCATGAGGAGCGGCAATATCCTGGAAGAGCTCAAACGACTTCTTCTGGCCGAGCAGTGCCGACTCAAACCCTGACAGATGGCCCCCTGATTCGGAGACCGACAGGGTGAGATACATGCCCTCAACCCATGCGCCTCCTACCATCAGCAGCGCGAGGTTAGCCTGGCCGGCATCAACCATGTATGCGTATGTGCGGTCAAAGGCACCGGTAAGGATTGTTACCAAAGTGTCCCGGTTGTCAAAATTGGATTTGATCCTGTCATACAGGGATTCGTCATAGATCTTTGACAGGTTCTGCTCAAGGGCTAGTGTGCGGATAACTGCCAGATAGTCAATTACATCCTGCTGCATGTTATACAGCGTGGCATAGCTGAGGTCAGCTCCGAAAACGCCGAGGTTGACCGAACGGTTATAGCTCTCCACATAGTTGCGGGCATTCTCCGGGGGATTCGTAGCGCCGAGAATGTATCCCAGGTCCAGATCGGTGAGCTTCTTTATCACCTCTGCTGACGTGGGAAGAGGATAGACGTTTTCTTCAATCTTATTTCCCAGGGCTTCGAGTTCAACCTGATTGATCTCCTTCTGTTTCCTTGATTCGCCCCTGTTCTTGCAGGAGGATGCACTGGCGACTGTCAGGATCAATACAGCTACCAGTACCTTTGTGAAAGTTTTTTTCATATAACTGCTGTTTGGTACTTGTGTTTTGGCTACGTAAAAATAAGACTTTTTACAAATTCCGCCGGATTATTATCTCAAAGAATAATTTAAACTCTTGCGTGTCCGGCCTGAATGCACCTATAACACCGCCGGCCGGCCGGTTAATCATTGCCATTTTCTGTTAACTTTGCATCCCGAAACATTTACAAACCCATGATATACAACTTTGATGAGGCACCTGACCGGCAGAACACTGACTGCCTTAAATGGGACAAACGTGACGAAGTCTTCGGCAGAGCCGATGTGATCCCGATGTGGATCGCGGATATGGATTTCCCGACGCCTCCATTTATAATAGAGGCTCTGAGGGAGAGGCTGGATCATGAGATCCTTGGATACTCGTACAGGCCTGACAGTTATTTTGACTCCTTTATTAAATGGGTTTCCAGCCTGCACGGATGGGATATACGGCGTGAGTGGATCGAGTTCAGCCCGGGTGTGGTGCCGGCGCTTAACATGTGCACCCTTGCCTTCACTTCGCCGGGCGATGAGATAATCATTCAGCCACCGGTATATCCGCCATTTTTCGGGGCTGTAAATGATCACGGACGCAAGCTGGTCTTTAACCCCCTGGTTGAGACTGAGGCAGGCTGGATGATGGATCCTGACGGATTGCGCAGGGCGATAACACCTCGTTCACGGATGCTGATTCTCTCCAACCCTCATAACCCGGTGGGTAGGGTGTGGACCCGCGATGAACTGGCAGGGCTGGCCGAGATATGCATCGAAAAGGGAATAGTGATTCTTTCCGATGAGATTCATTCTGACCTGTTGCTGCCGGGAATGAAACATGTGCCGCTGGCGTCAGTTTCAGAGAATGCGTCTGCGGTGACCGTGACCTGCATGGCGCCTAGCAAGACCTTCAACCTGGCAGGCCTCTCAACTTCCTCAATGGTTATTTCTGATCCGGGGCTGATGGCAAAATACCGTAAGACGCTGATCGGGTTACACATGCACCTGGGGAACATATTCGGTAACATAGCCTCGGAAGCCGCGTATACCCATGGCCGCGAGTGGCTTTCACAGCTGATGCGATATGTTGAGGGGAATGTTAACCTGGTTATGGATTTCTGCCATGAGCGGTTGCCGCAGATCAGGCCGGTGAGGCCCGAGGCTACCTATATGATATGGCTCGACTGCCGTGCGATGGGCATGAGCGGTACTGAGCTGAACCAATTCTTCGTTGAGCGTGCCGGTGTGGGGATGAATGAAGGATCACGGTTTGGTCCCGGAGGGGAGGGGTTCATGAGGATGAACCTTGCTTGCCCTCGGGCAACGGTTGTGAGCGCACTTGAACAGATTGAAAACGCAATAAAGAATAAAGGGTGAGAAGCAACGACAGACTGAGTGTGAAGCTGACGCTCGAAGACGGAAGTGTGTACCGCGGGTGGTCGTTTGGTGCACCCGTGACAGCAGCCGGTGAGGTGGTCTTCAACACCGCCATGACGGGTTACCCGGAGAGCCTGACAGATCCCTCATACAGGGGGCAGGTTCTCTGCCTCACCTACCCGCTGGTGGGTAACTATGGGGCACCCGG
>DHGW01000095.1:5383-8896 GCA_002402965.1 Bacteroidales bacterium UBA4788 | reverse complement strand
CCCTGCTGCACACCCTCGCCTGAGACATCACGCGTAATGGAGGGGTTATCGCCCTTGCGGGCTATCTTGTCAAGCTCGTCTATGAACACTATGCCCTTCTCGGCAGCCTTTACATCGTAATCGGCATTCTGTAGCAACCTGGTCAGGAGGCTCTCGATGTCCTCACCCACGTAGCCTGCCTCGGTAAGTACGGTGGCGTCAACGATTGTGAAGGGGACATGCAGCATCCGGGCAATGGTGCGGGCCAGGAGTGTCTTGCCTGTACCGGTCTCGCCAACGAGGATGATGTTTGATTTTTCTATCTCCACATCATCACTTTCAGCCTTCTGCATCAGCCTCTTGTAGTGATTGTAAACGGCCACGGAGAGAATCTTCTTGGCCTTGTCCTGCCCGATGACGTAATGATCGATGAAGTTCTTGATATCTTCCGGCTTGCGAAGCTTGATACTGTCAATGTTGAAGGTTGATTTGCCTCCCAGCTCCTCAGCCATGATGTTATGGGCCTGCTCAATGCAATGATCGCATATGTGGCCTTCAAGCCCGGCAATGAGAAGATTAGCTTCTTTCTTCGTACGTCCGCAGAATGAGCATTTATCCATCAGAGTGAAATTATTTCTTGGTTTTTGACAGGACCTCGTCAATCATGCCGTACTCCTTAGCTTCGGGTGCCGTCATCCAATGGTCACGGTCAGCATCCTTCTCGACCTTTTCAAGGGGCTGCCCGGTATGCAATGCTATGACCTCGTAAAGCTCCTTCTTGATTTTCAGGATCTCTTTTACAGCTATCTCAATATCGGAAGCCTGTCCCTCTGCACCGCCCATTGGCTGGTGGATCATGATGCGCGAGTGCTTCAGTGCAGATCTTTTGCCTTTAGTACCGGCGGTGAGAAGCACAGCCCCCATGGAAGCCGCCATTCCGGTACAGATGGTTGCCACATCGGCTGAGATGTACTGCATGGTGTCATATATGCCCATCCCTGCATGGACCACGCCACCGGGTGTGTTAAGGTAGATCTGGATATCCTTGCCCGGATCCGATGAATCAAGGTACAGAAGCTGGGCCTGAATGATATTCGCAACATAGTCGTCAACAGGCAGACCCAGGAAGATGATGCGGTCCATCATAAGACGTGAAAAGACGTCCATCGAGGCTACGTTAAGCTGGCGCTCCTCGATGATCGTGGGAGAGATGTATCCGTCGCTTGCTGAGATGTAACGGTGCATAGTGAGACTGCTGATCCCGAAACGGTCAGCGGCATATTTCCTGAAATCCTTTATATCTGACATGATAAAATATTTTTGATGAATTCCAAATATACGAAATTATAGGGTTAAAGGTTTCATTTGGTCGCGAAGAGCTTGTTGAACTCCTCCGGCGTGACCTTCTTGTCATCCACCTTAACTGTGTCGATTATGACGTTGAGAACCTTTGTGTCAAGCACCTTTTCGGCTATACGGCGTGCCTCCTCCTCCTTCTTCAGCATATCGCCTGCAAAGGACATAACCTGCTCGTCAGTAGCGTAGTAGAGACCATACTGCGAGAACTGTGCACGGGTGAAGGTTTTTGCCTCCTCGAGTATCTCCTCGTCGGTTATCTTCACCTCATTGTTTTTTGCGACTCTGTTCTTGATCAGCTGCCAGCGCAGGTCATCGCGGAAATGACTCCAGTCCTTTTCAATATCCTCTGCAGTGGTCTTCTCATTCACCCTCAGCAGCCACCTCTTCAGGAACTCCTCGGGAAGTTCGAACTGGCTCTTCTCCAAAACCAGGTCACGAGCGTCAGTCTGAAGCTTGTATTCAGACTCACGATTGAAAAAACTCCTGATCTCTTCGGTGACCCTGGCCTCAAACTCTTCAGCTGAACTGACAGTGCCTTCGCCGTAGACCTTGTCCCAAAGCTCCTGGTTGTTTTCGGCAGAGGTGAAGCGAGACACCTCCCTGATTGCTATAGTGTATGTCCCGTCAATATCTTTGGCCTCATTCTTCTGCTTCTGAAGCAGGCCGGCAATCTCATAGTCGTTCGGGAAGGCCTTGCGGATATCGAAGCTGACGGTGTCACCTGCCCTTTTGCCGATAAACTCCTTCTTGATCTCTTCGTCTTTAACCATATCAACAGAGAGGATGGCATCGTCATTGATCACCGTCCCGTCAGGCGAGGTTACCGAACCTTTCAGCATGTCTTTCTCCTCAGACTGGTCTGCCACAACGAACTCCCCGTTTCTGCGCGCGTAGTTGTCAACATAATCGGCAACCATCTTTGTGTCAGGTTCTATCTGGTAACGAGTAAGCTTATGTTTTTTTGTGAGATTGATCTCGAATTCAGGTGCCAGACCCAGCTCGAAGGTGAAGCTGAATTCTTCTGACTTCTCCGGCTCAAAAGAGTGACCGTCCTGTTTTGGAATCGGATCACCCAGGATATCCAGGTTTTCCTTTTTGATAAATTCTGAAAGGTTTTCTGACACGAGGGAGTTGATCTCATCTACAAGGACCGTGGTGCCGTACATCTTTTTTATCATCTGGTAAGGTACGTGACCGGGACGGAATCCCTTGATGCTGGCAGTTCTCCTGTATTCCCTTAGCTTCTTTTCAACTTTCTCTTCGTAATCGGCCTTAACGACATCAATCCTGACCGTTGCGTTCAGTGCGTCAATGTTCTCTCTGGTGACATTCATAATGCAATAGTTTATTATCTATTTAAAAAACCGCCTTCATCTCCGATTGCCGCCGGAGTGTCATAGCGGTTCTCTTACGTGGTGCGGATGAAGGGACTCGAACCCCCACGCCCTGAGGCACAAGATCCTAAGTCTTGCTCGGCTACCAATTACGACACATCCGCAAAAAGTGGTGCAAAATTAGTAAAATTTACGAAGTTGCCAAAGCACCGGGGCTAATTTACCTCCTGAGTTCGAAGTTCTTACCAAGGTACACGTTTCTTACCTGCTCATCGTCAGCAAGCTGTGATGAGGTGCCCTGCTTGAGGATCTTACCCTCGAAGAGGAGATATGCCCTGTCAGTGATGGAAAGTGTTTCGTGAACGTTATGGTCGGTTATGAGAATGCCTATGTTCTTGTCCTTCAGGCGGGAGACGATCATCTGGATGTCTTCTACGGCGATGGGGTCAACACCGGCAAAGGGTTCATCGAGCAGGATGAAGTTGGGTTTTAGGGCCAGTGCGCGGGCGATCTCGGTTCGGCGGCGCTCGCCTCCCGAGAGCTGTATGCCAAGACTCTTGCGTATGCGTGCCAGGCCGAATTCCTCGAGGAGCAACTCCTGGCGCTCTTTTCTCTCCTGTCTTGTCATGCCGGAGAGCTCCATGACAGCCATAAGGTTATCCTCCACGCTGAGTTTACGGAATACGGATGCCTCCTGCGCCAGGTAGCCTATGCCAAGACGTGACCTGCGGTACATGGGGAAATCGGTGATCCGGGTATTGTCAAGCCAGATATTTCCGCCGTTGGGTCTTATCAGTCCGACTATCATATAAAAGGTAGTGGTCTTGCCGGCGCCGTTGGG
>DHGW01000095.1:0-5364 GCA_002402965.1 Bacteroidales bacterium UBA4788 | reverse complement strand
ACAAGGTCTGTTGTATGGAGTTTCATATTCTCACATTTTTTTACCGTTCACTGCTGCTGCTGCTGCTGCCTCCCTGGCGGCCGTAGCCTCTTCATTCCCGGGACTCTTCCTTACCATGCAGGCTGCTGTAAAGATACTCACTTCTTTATTCTTTTGCAGTGGCGGTTCCTTTTGCGGCCTCCGCCTCGTCATCCTCAGCCCTTTTCCTTATCACACTGGCAGCAATAAAGATACTCACTTCATACAGAAGGATCAGGGGGATGGTCACGAGTATGAGGCTGAATACATCAGGAGGGGTGATCACAGCTGCCAGCACCAGAACCAGAACAATGGCGTGCCTTCGGTACTTTCTCATGAACTCCGGGGTGATGATTCCAACCCTCGCAAGAAAGAATACCACAATGGGCAGTTCAAATGTTATTCCTGCCGAGAGAGCCACAGAGGTTACCGAGCCGATATAGGAAGTTATGTTGATCTGGTTGGTGATAACGTCACTCACACGGTAGGAGCCAAGGAAGTTGATAGATAGCGGGGTGATGATGAAGTAACCAAAAACCACACCTGCAAGAAAGAGGAGCGAAGCCATAGACACCGCACCGCGGGCATACTTGCGCTCCTTATCGTAGAGAGCCGGACGGAAGAAAGACCAGAACTCCCAGAAGACATAGGGGAAGGCAATGATCAGCCCGGCCACGAGGGAGATGTTGATGTGGGTGGTGAACTGCCCTGACATCTTTATGCTTATCAGATCGATCGGATCCTGGTTGATGCAGAGAGCCGGGACATTCATCAGGTCGGCTAGCTGGCACAGAATCCTGTTGGTGATGAAATCGGGATTGTTAGGGGCAAGGATAACCTTGTCGAAGATTATATTCTTGAACACAAACGCGATGATTGCCCCTGCCACAACAGCCACGAGGGCCCGGATGATGTGCCACCTCAGCTCCTCCAGGTGCTGGAGGAAAGTCATCTCACCGTCAGCATTATTGCTTGTCTCTCTGTTCTTGCGGGCCATAGCCGGCATCTGCATTAAAGGGTGTAAACTTACATAAAATCACCCGATTTTGAGCGGCCGGACAAAAAACTGGTACCATGTGATATTTATCGCAGGGGTGACAAAAAGATTTGACATGTAGTTTTATTTAAGTTAAATTTGAGTTAAGGGTAATATGTTGAACAAAGATTACGTAACTTGTTAGTAGGATTTTGACAGTTTAACAAAAGGGGGAGAAGAGATATTATTATGTATACTGATGCTTCCATACATGACTATCTGAAGAGATATTTCGGTTTTGACAATTTCAAGGGCAACCAGGGGCCCATCATCAGGAGTGTGCTCGAAGGCAATGACACATTCGTGCTGATGCCAACAGGCGGCGGAAAGTCGCTTTGCTACCAGCTCCCCGCCGTGATGATGGAGGGGACAGCTGTGGTCATCTCCCCGCTGATTGCCCTGATGAAGAACCAGGTGGACGCAATGCGCAACTTCAATACCACGGATGACGTGGCCCACTTTCTAAACTCATCGCTGACCAAGACCGCAATAGCCAAGGTAAGGCAGGATGTGGCTCATGGCAACACCAAACTCCTGTACGTGGCCCCGGAGTCGCTTACCAAGGAGGAAAACATTGATTTCCTCAAAAGCGTTAAGGTTTCGTTCTACGCTGTGGATGAGGCCCACTGCATCTCGGAATGGGGGCACGACTTCCGGCCGGAGTACCGCAGGATAAGACCAATAATTGACACCATCGCACGGGCACCTATAATTGCACTGACAGCTACCGCCACCCCGAAGGTGCAGCATGACATACTGAAGAACCTCGGCATATCCGACGCAATGTCGTTCAAATCGTCATTCAACAGGCCCAACCTCTACTATGAGGTCAAGGCCAAGCAGGACGCCGCACGTGAGATTATCAAATACATTAAGAACAACACTGGAAAGTCGGGGATCATATACTGCCTCAGCCGCAAGAAAGTGGAGGAGCTGGCCGAGACCCTGAAGGTCAATGACATAAAGGCTCTGGCATATCATGCCGGGATGGACTCGCAGACGCGTACTTCAAACCAGGACAAGTTCCTGATGGAGGATGTGGATGTGATCGTGGCTACAATCGCCTTTGGCATGGGAATAGACAAACCTGACGTGCGGTATGTCATCCACTATGACATGCCGAAGAGCCTCGAGGGGTATTACCAGGAGACAGGCCGTGCCGGGCGCGACGGCGGAGAGGGGAGATGCATCGCCTACTACAGCTATGACGATATAGTCAAGCTCGAGAAGTTCATGCAGGGTAAGCCGATAGCCGAGCAGGAGATAGGCAAGCAACTGCTGCTTGAAACGGTCTCCTATGCGGAGTCGTCAACATGCCGGCGCCGCATTCTGCTCCATTACTTCGGGGAGGAGTACGACCAGGAGAACTGCGAAGCATGCGACAACTGTCTCCATCCCAAGACACAGTTCGAGGGACAGGATTATGTCGTCAGCATGCTCGAGACAGTACTGGCGGTGAAGGAGAAGCACAAGGCTGATCATATAGCAAAGATCCTGGCCGGTACCCTGAACTCTGCAATCAAGTCATACAAGCACCACAAGCTTGAGACCTTCGGCATTGACGAGGAGAAGGACGAGCGTTTCTGGAATATGGTTATACGCCAGGCTCTCATCAACAAGCTGCTTAACAAGGACATAGAGAATTACGGGCTGCTTGGTCTGACGCCAAAGGGGCACGAGTACCTCGAGGAGCCGAAGAGCTTCATGCTGAATGAAGATCATGACTATACTGACACTGAGGATGATGAGGCCTCCTTCGGGGCACGCACGGCAGCGGCCGATGAGGAGCTGCTCAGCATCCTTAAGGATCTGAGGAAGAAGATCTCAAAGCAGGCGGGACAACCGCCCTACAACATCTTCCAGGACCCCTCGCTGGAGGAGATGGCTATCCAGTATCCCGTCACAATTGAGGAGTTGCAGAACATAACCGGCATAGGTGCAGGTAAGGCGCAGCGGTACGGCAAGGAGGTTGTTGAGGTGATCAAGGACTATGTGGCGGACAAGGAGATCATCAGGCCCCAGGATATGGTTGTCAGGTCGGTAGTGAACAAGTCGGGACTCAAGGTATACATCATTCAGAGCATTGACCGCAAGATGCCGTTTGAGGATATCGCTGATGCCAAAGGCCTCGAGTACGAAGAGCTGTTATCTGAGCTGGAGGCCATTGTGAGCAGCGGGACGAAGCTGAACATAGATTATTACGTTAACAGTGTCATTGACGAGGACCGTCAGCAGGATATATACGCATTCTTCATGGAGGAAGCTGAGAGCGGCTCGCTTGAGGAGGCTGTCAGTAAGCTGGCCGGTGAGTTTGAGGAGGAGGAGATCCGCCTTGTGCGCATCAAGGTGCTGTCAGAGGGAAACTAGATCAGACAATTGGGATTAGGCAACAGGCAGTAGTGAAGTCTTCAGTTTGAGACTGCGACGAAGGAGCAGGATCAATCCCGTATCCGCCAGCTGGCGGATGGGGACGGCAGAAAATAAATATTGACCATAAAGCATTGTAGAACAGTAGTATAATGGATATTTATGGTCGTATACCATCCAGCATTTTCCCCCGCCTGCCTCCACCCGATTAACCTCACCGTACCCTGAACCTCCGCGACGACGGGAACAGACTCATCACCCCTACCACCAGAAAGTAGAACGGGTAGATCAGCTCCGATACTACGAATGTTATCACTTGCACGTGGTCACCCCTTTTTTTCATCTCCCTGGCAATGAGCAGGTAATCGGGCAGGATCCGGATGGCATACATGGCACCCACTACCGGCACGTATGCAACAGAAAAACATGCAATCACTGCGGCGGCGGTGATGGCGGCGTTGCACGCCGCCGTGGCTGCGGCGAGGGCGAGGGTGGGGGCGTCCCTGTAATGAAATGCCTTGGATGCCCAGCGTGCACGCTGACGCAGCAGCGCCGCAGCCGGGACCGCGGCAGCGGTCTCCACCACCGCCGCACTGCGGCCGTCATGCCTGACGGCCCCGCCGTCACGCATGACGGCCTGCAGCAGGAACATGTCATCCCCCGATGGCAGATCAGAACGCAACTCATCCGCATGACGCAGATAAACTTCCCTGCGGAACGACATATTCGCAGCATTGCACATCACCGGATGCCCCGCCACGGCTGTCGCTTCAGTTATCGCCTGCAGCGCCGAGAACTCATAAACCCCGAAATACGACCAGAATCCTGTAGAGGACCTCTGGAAAACAGGTGCAAGAACCATAACCGGACCACCATCACCATACCATGTTGCATGCGAACGAACCCACCCTGACCCTACAATACAGTCGGCATCAGTTGTCAGGATCACCTTCCCGTCAGCCTTCTCTATACCATACCTTACCGCACGCTTTTTACCGGAGAATGGATTGTAGATAAGCCTCATCCGGGGACCAGGTTGGCCCCTATGAACCGAAATGTACTCACTGATAACAATAGGAGTCCGATCCGTTGAATTGTCGTTGACAATAATGACCTCAAGCAACTCCTGTGGGTAATCCTGCCGTACAATGTTCTCCAGCAGTTCGGAAATGCTTTTCTCTTCGTTGCGGGCCGCAACAATTACACTTACCGTGGGTAATACCACCAATTCGGGCTCTTTTTCTTTGCTGCGCCTGACAATAATCAGCCACAGGACAAGGAGTCCTGCAGAGTATAGGATTACAGGTAAAGTTAACCACCACATATTTTAAAGTCTGAAAGTCGAAAGTCTGAAGGTCTGAAAGTCTTGCGAACTTGCAATCTTGCAGTCATGCGGTCTTGCAGTCGTGCAGCCCTTCCGGCCATGACCTGCAATCATGGTTACACCATCCATTCAAAGGTACGGTAATGTCTGCCGTCCATACCCATCGCCTCGTAGGTTTTTTGTGCGCGGCGGTTCTCCAACTCAACATAAAGCCGCAGCCCTGCAATGCCGCACTCCATTCCTTCCTTCTTCACATGATCGTACATCATCCTGAAAATCCCCTTACGGCGGTATTCAGGGATAACATAGACCGACTGGAACCACCAGATGACGGCGTTGCGCCAGTCACTCCACTCATAGGTGATCATCAGTGATGCAATCACCTTGCCCTGGTCTTCAGTCACGTAGTACCGGCCCTTGTTGGTATCGCGGAATACGGCCATAACGCCGTTGGTGATCACATCCGGTTTAAGTTTCATACCCTCTGTCTCCATTGCCATAGCCTGCTGGAATGCAATTATTGAGGGGGCGTCATCCGGGTTGGCCATTCGGATTGTTATCATGTTGATGTGTTTTGTTGTTTTATGTCTGGTTTACAATGCTTTATGCGCTACGCGCA
>DHGW01000088.1 GCA_002402965.1 Bacteroidales bacterium UBA4788 | reverse complement strand
ATCCAATCCTCCGGTCCGTCAGTCACACAAGACTTGTGTCCAACGTACTGTATATGTTATCCTTAGGCCAGGTGTGGCCAAAGCGTTGATAGCAATAAAGACAAAGATAAAAAAGAACGATTCACTTGCCTGTTAACAGCTTCATAGGTTATCAACATACCACTCAACAGCATGCTTCAGTCCCTCGCTGAAAAGTATATTCGGCTTGTACCCGAGCAGCCTCACCGCCTTACCCACACTGGCCATACTGTGGGGAATGTCCCCCGCCCTGGCAGGACCGTGCTTCGGCTCCACCGTGGCAATCTTCGGATCATGCCCGGCAAGATAGCCCCTTAGCAGCAAGGTCATCTCATTCAGATTAACCGAGTCGCCGCAGGCGACGTTGTAAACCTGGTTCAGCGCTGCGGGATTCTCAACCGTGGCTGCCAGGTTGTTGGCCATCACCA
The DNA here is from genome assembly GCA_002402965.1 of Bacteroidales bacterium UBA4788. Classification (GTDB taxonomy): domain Bacteria; phylum Bacteroidota; class Bacteroidia; order Bacteroidales; family VadinHA17; genus SR-FBR-E99. The sequence continues at coordinate 3,589 of DHGW01000088.1, read as the reverse complement.
CGTTGTCTATATAGGTGAAGTCGCGGGAGTTGCTTCCGTCGCCATTAATGACGGGCGACTCATACTTCATGAATGACATTGTGAATTTCGGGATCACCGCTGCATACGGGCCGTCCGGATCCTGCCGCCTGCCGAAGACGTTGAAATAGCGGAGGCCGATTGTCTCCATGCCGTAGAGGTTGCCGAAGATGCGTGCGTACTCTTCATTTACCAGCTTTGTGATTGCATAAGGCGAAAGCACCTTCCCGGTGCGATCCTCCACCTTGGGCAGTTCGGGGGAATCGCCGTATACCGATGAGCTCGACGCAAAGACGAATCTTTTTATGCCGGCATCGCGGGTAGCGATGATCATATTCAGGAAGCCGTTGACGTTGACTGAATTGGTGGTTGCCGGATCAGCGATGCTTCTCGGTACGCTGCCGAGGGCAGCCTGGTGCAGCACCACATCAACCCCTTTCACCGCCTTCCGGCATGTCTCCTGGTCACGGATATCGCCATCGATCAGCTTGAATTCAGGGTTGTCCTTCAGGTCCTGTATGTTTTCCCTTCTGCCCGTTGCGAAGTTGTCAAGGCATATCACCTCATTGTCGCGCTCAAGCAGGTCGTAGCAGAGGGATGACCCGATGAATCCGGCCCCGCCGGTTACAAGGATACGCTTTCCTGTTAATAGGCTCATTGTATTTAAATTTCACAAATCTAATAAATTGTAACGGGTAAGGCTGCCCCGAATTGTCATAACGGGAAAAATTAGTCTGCTTGGCTGTATGGGCAAATTTCCCCCGCCAGCTCATGAAAGAGGTTCTGAAAACTCTCTTATATTTGAATCCCGTTCTGCAGGAGCATATGCTTATGCCAGGACAGATAAAGAATTGACAGGAAAACGGTGATGCAGTTGGTGAAAAAACTGAAACGGTGCTTGAAAAAGGCGATTAATCTCACTCCGTTACCATTATGGTATGCGGCGGACGAAGACCTCGCCTCGCTTAGAAGGAAGATTAACTTCTATCTTGCCTTTACCACTTCCCGTCGAAATATTTATTCCCGGGAAACAGCCTTCCTGAACTCCTCCGCCAGCCTGAGCAACCATTGGTCCTTCGTTTTCCCGTACCCGTTCGTCTTTGACTATGCCGGTAAAAATACTGAAGTACACAGGGACAGAACAAACGGGCTCTTCTATGTTATGCATAATGACAAACGGCTCTACTACTGCCGCAAATACCTGACGGAAGCTGATGTGCGTCAGGCCTATGACGCCATCTGTCTTGAACAGGATCAGGGTTCGCCTCATTGTTATATGAATGAGTTGTTCTGTGTCGGGGAGAATGATACGGTTGTAGACATCGGGGCAGCCGAAGGCAACTTTGCACTGGATGTGATTGAAAAGGCCGGAATGATATGGATTATTGAGCCTGACAGCGACTGGGCAGAAGCTCTGAAGGCCACTTTCAGGCCCTGGGAGAATAAGGTAAGGATCATCAATAAATTTGCTTCAGACACTGACGGCGGTGATAACATAACACTGAACGGGCTTCTTGGAGAGAACGGGGTCGACTTCATTAAGATGGATGTAGGGGGAGCAGAGGCGAGTATAATCAGAAGCTCAGAAAAACTGCTGGAAAAAAATCCCTCAGTAAGACTGGCGGTATGCACTTATCACAGGAAGAATGATGCTGCCGATTGTGAAAAGATTCTTACATCTCTTGGATTTAACTGCTCATTTACAGAAGGATATATGCTCTATGCCTTTACCAACCTGACAGCGCCTTTCTTCCGCAAAACCCTTATCAGGGCACGAAAAGCGTAGTTGATTCTCCGGCCCTTATAAATTGTGGATCAAGACGTTGACAGAAATCGTTGGCTGCAGACTTTCAGGAATTATTCCGGGTCTGTCTGAACACGAAAATTACAGTTACCACCGCGGCTGCCGGACTTCCACCGATCCGGGCCGTCACCCACTTCGGTCCCTCACGGAGCAGTCTGAAAGCCTCCCTGGTGAACGCATCACCGGGGGAACGCAATGCCTTCAGGTCTGCGATTGTGCTGTCGGGCTGTACCGTGAATGAGACCATCACTTCCTGCCGTACAGCCGGCGCGATGCCCTCGGGGTATCTTATATTTCTTGTGACCCACTCCCGGTACTCAATCCAGCCGCCGGAAGGCGAAGGTGCTGATCTTCTCCCTCAGGGGGATGAAGCCGCTGGAGGAACCAATCATTGGCCGGACCGTCATTAACGTTATGATGGAACCGGAGAAAACTGCAGCCCCGGACCGCGAAGATGGAAAAGGCCGGCATGAGACGAAGCCGGTTTACGACGAGGTCTTTGTCATGGCTGAAGAGGCTTCCGAAAATGAAGTCGCCGTCGGATTGGCATATGACCGCGTGGCACAGGCCCAGGCGGGAGCTTACCACAAGGCAGCATGGCACCAGCAGCCCTATGTGGAACAAAATACCGAGTCCTACGCCGGGATCAGTGAGAACGGTTACAGGGACCCTCTGCGCGAGCCCTATTCAACCTTCTCAATCGATGTTGACAACGCCTCGTACTCCAACGTGCGCCGCATCATCAACCTCGGGCAGGAGGTGCCCGCCGATGCGGTGCGAATAGAGGAGATGATCAACTATTTCAAATATGATTACCCGGAGCCCGCCGTCGAACATCCATTCTCCGTCTATACCGAGGCAGGCGTCTGCCCCTGGAACAAAAACCGGTACCTCCTTCATGTGGGGCTGCGAGCCAAAGACATCGACAGGACTTTTAGGTACATTAAATTGAAAAACTCAGAAACCTTAAGGACACGCCCCGCGAACTCTGCAATATCAAGCTTCGCTACAAGGAACCCGACGGGCTGACAAGCAAACTGTTCAGCAAGACAGTGGGTACGGACATAAAAAAGGCCGGTGAAACCACCGACCGGTTCAGATTCTCTGCTGCCGTGGCAGCCTGGGGAATGATCCTTCGCGGCAGCAAGTACCGTGGCAATGCGACAGGTGAGGATGTTGTCTCGCCGGCTTCCGGCGCCCGCGGCTCAGACCCCGACGGCTATCGTGCCGAGTTCATCCGCCTCGTTCAGGCCGCAAAATAGTCATAAGTCTTGCAGTCTGGAAGTACTGCAGTCTTGCGGTCAAAACAGTTTCACTGACTGCAAGACCGCACTACTGCACGACTGAAGGACTATTGTACGTCGTCAGCGTACGTCTTTTTCCTGTAGAACCTGGAAACGTCGAAGTAAATATCCTTCTTCGTCCCTTCCTTTGGCAGGATTGTGACAACATCATAAGGGTTACCGTTGTTGTCCACAATCATCTGGCTCAGTATTTCAGAGCCGTGGAATGTCCGGTCGATGTATAGGTATTCAGCCCTCACCGATCCAACTATCACGGCCTTCTCGAACGATGAGCCGTCGCGTCCCTGTGATGAGTCGATGTATGATGCCGCGCATCCGGCCACCATCACCGCCAGCACCACGGTTAAAAAATAAATTGCTGTTTTTTTCATGTTTTGCGTTTTATCCGTCTGTACAATTCTGAATGGTCTACGACCAATCTCCTTAATGATATTCCTGTCCTACAATGCTTTAAGCTCTACGA
>DHGW01000090.1:15059-15700 GCA_002402965.1 Bacteroidales bacterium UBA4788 | reverse complement strand
GCCGGCGCCGGAATGCTTCAGAATATACCCCTGATGATTGAAATGACCTCGGCAATTGTCAGGGCTGTCAAAGTCCCGGTTACGGTAAAGACCAGGCTGGGTTGGGATGACAACAGCAAAGTAATTGCTGACGTGGCCGAAAGGCTTCAGGATACCGGTATCCAGGGACTGACCATTCACGGACGCACAAGGGCGCAGATGTACCGCGGTGAGGCAGACTGGACACTCATTGGCGAGGTGAAAGGCAATCCCCGGATCAGGATACCCATAATAGGCAACGGGGATGTCAACGGGCCGGAAAGGGCGAAAATGATGTTTGACAAATACGGCGTTGACGGCATCATGATCGGCAGGGCTACCTTCGGCAGGCCATGGATCTTCAGAGAGATAAGACACTACCTTGATACCGGCGAGCTTCTGCCTGAACCGACTATTGAGGAGAAGGTTGACCTTGCCCTCCTCCACCTCGACAAATCTCTGGAACATAAGGAGGGGAAGGCCTCAATACTTGAGATGCGGCGCCATTTTTCACATTACTTTAAGTATCTGCCCGGCTTTAAGGAGACAAGACTAAGACTCCTCACCACTCTTGACGTGGAGGAGATCAGGACTATACTGGGTGAAATAAGGGAAAACTGGGG
>DHGW01000090.1:6111-14916 GCA_002402965.1 Bacteroidales bacterium UBA4788 | reverse complement strand
AATACAGACAGGAAGACATTATTGGCAGCATGAGCACCTATGGCAATCTCTATTCCGTCATCAAGCATTGTGAGAACAGCAAACACAAGGCCAAAGAACATGTATTGCGGAATCATCGTGAGAAATCCGTATTCCTTTACCTCGGGGTTCAGTGCATGCATCAGCCCGAACAACAGTGAAGTGACTGCTATTGGCACCCACCTGTTCCGGGCCAGTAACGCAAAGCCCTGCATCAGGTAGCCCCGGAAGAGGACCTCCTCAAACGCCGCCTGGAAGGGTATCAGAAACACAGACAAGACAGCCAGGATCAGCAGGGAGCCGGAAGTATTGTTAAGTGTGAAATTCCCCGGATCAGTCCTGACCGAATATAACAGCCATATGGCTGCCATTGCTATCCAGACAAATGCCGAGAACAACATCCTTCCCCACCGAACCCTCCTGCCGCCATTTACTACAGAACCAAAGCTGCGATTGTGCAGAGGCTTCATAATCCATACCATCGTGAAAAATGAAAGGATAAAGGGAAACACCAGCAGTGCCAGCCCTAAATTGAGATCTATTCCCATCAGTTCAAAATCAGGCATCCCTCCTCTTTGCGGTAACGGTGACCCGTCAAGGGTGTAGCTGATTATCACAAGGCCAAGAGGAATAGCACCAATTATATTGGAGACAAGTAATGGTGCAATAGCACCGATGAAATATCGCCAGAATGCGTTCTTGCCGCTGAAGGGGGCTGTCAGGAACGGGCCCTCATCCTTAACTGCAGGGGCAGTTGCGGTTTCATTGTTTTCCATAGACATTTTATAATTAAAACTCTGACCCTGGTCTTGCGGGATAGTCAATTGAATAGTGAAGGCCCAGGCTCTCCTTCCTGTTCTTTGCCATTTTTATTACAAGGTAACCTGCTGCAATCAGGTTACGNNTCCTGGTAGATTATCTCCAGCCTTGTTTTTGCCCGCGCAAGCCTCAGGTCAGACCTGACGATACCGACGTAGTTGCTCATTATCATCTGCATCTCGCGGTAGTTCTGTGTAACAAGGATCATCTCCTCAATATTGGTGGTACCATGATAGTTCCATGACGGGATCTTCTCCTCAAAACCAAGATCACCAATTCGCGGTGAGGCGTCCCCGGCCGCCCGGTGAGCATACACAGCGGCTTCTATGAGCGAGTTGGATGCCAGCCTGTTGGCTCCGTGAAGCCCCGTTGATGACACCTCCCCTATTGCATAAAGCCTGTCTATCGAACTCCTTCCGTTTTTGTCCACCTTCACTCCTCCGCAAGTGTAATGTGCAGCCGGAACAACAGGGATCATATCTTTTGTGATGTCGATTCCCTCAGAAAGACATTTTTCGTGAATGTGGGGGAAGTGTGACCTCAGCTCGTCACTGTCCAGATGAGTGCAGTCGAGCCACACGTAATCATCTCCCCGTAGTTTCATCTCATTGTCTATGGCCCTTGCAACTACATCGCGAGGGGCAAGGGAGCCACGCACATGATATTTCGGCATGAATTTTTCGCCGGCGCTGTTTTGCAACTCTGCACCAAAACCTCTCAGCGCTTCAGTGATAAGGAACGAAGGCCTGACATTGGGATTATACAATGAGGTGGGGTGGAACTGGATGAACTCCATGTTTTCCAGAACGCCGTTAGCTCTGTGTACCATGGCCAAACCGTCTCCCGTGGCTACAACCGGGTTAGTGGTTGTCAGGTATATATTTCCGCACCCTCCGGTTGCCAGTACCGTCAGTTTCGCCAGGAATGTGGTCACCAGGCTGGTGCTCAGGTCAGCAACATAAGCACCGTAACACTCAATGTTCTTCCAATCCCTCGTGACATATTCCCCCAGGTTGTGCTGCGTGAGAAGATCTATCGCAAAGTGATCTTCATAGATATCGATGTTCCTGTGGTCCCGCACCTTTTGTATCAGCACCTTCTCTATTTCCGCACCGGTGGAGTCCTTGTGATGAAGTATCCTGTGCTCGGTATGCCCTCCCTCCATTGCCATATCCAGTTTGCCGTCAGGCTTTTTGTCAAAGTCCACCCCCATCTCTATAAGCTCCCTGATGCGCTCGGGAGCTTCGCTTACAACCATCCTGACAACCTCTTCATTGCAATAGCCCGCTCCGGCAACCATGGTGTCCCTGACATGCTTCTCAAAGTTGTCAGGCTCATACATGACCGCAGCGATGCCTCCCTGGGCATAGTTAGTGCTGCAATCCTCCATACTGGCTTTGGTGATAATGCACACTTTTCCGTGGGCGGCGGCCTTAAGGGCAAATGAAAGACCAGCTATGCCTGATCCTATTACGAGAAAATCACACCGAACTTCCATACAGCCATTTTCAGAAACGAAACGTAAAGATACAAATTGATTTCACACATTTCCCCGCGATTGTAAAACCGCGGATTTTAATATACTTTTGCCCGGTTAATACGCAGAACCTAAATAATAATATGGCTCAGGAAGATCTGTTTAAAAAACTTGTCGCACACTGCAAGGAGTACGGTTATGTTTTCCCCTCAAGCGAAATTTATGACGGGCTGGGGGCAGTGTATGACTACGGCCAGTACGGAGTTGAACTGAAAAACAACATTAAAAAATACTGGTGGGACAGCATGGTTCTGCTGCATGAAAACATAGTAGGACTCGATTCGGCAATATTCATGCATCCGACTATCTGGAAAGCATCCGGACATGTTGACGCCTTCAATGACCCTCTTATTGACAACAGGGACAGCAAGAAGAGGTACCGCGCCGATGTTCTTATAGAGGAGCTGCTTGAAAAACTGGATGAGAAAATAGCGAAGGAGGTCGAGAAAGCCAGGAGCCGTTTCGGCGAGAAATTTGACGAACCACTCTACAGGACAACAAATCCGCGCGTTGTTGAGATAAGGGAGAAATATGACCAGCTGCATAAAAGATTTGTTGATGCCATGTCCGGCCCGGACCTCGCAGAGCTCAGGCAGATCATAGTCGATAACGAGATTGTGTGCCCGGTCTCCGGCACAAAAAACTGGACTGATGTCAGGCAGTTTAACCTGATGTTCGCCACAGAGATAGGATCGACCTCTGACAGCGCCATGAAGATCTATCTACGCCCTGAAACGGCCCAGGGTATATTCGTGAATTTCCTGAACGTGCAGAAGAGCGGCCGCATGAAGATTCCCTTTGGCATAGCACAGACAGGCAAGGCCTTCAGGAACGAGATCGTTGCCCGCCAGTTTATCTTCCGCATGCGCGAGTTCGAGCAGATGGAGATGCAGTTCTTTGTCAGGCCCGGAACCGAACTGGAGTGGTTCAGCAAATGGAAGGAGGCGAGGATGAAGTGGCACCGCGCCCTTGGCTTCGGCGATGAAAACTACCGGTTCCATGACCATGACAAGCTGGCCCATTATGCCAATGCAGCAGCCGATATTGAGTATAAATTCCCCTTCGGTTTCAAGGAGGTGGAGGGGATCCATTCACGGACCGACTTCGACCTCAGGCAGCACCAGGAATACAGCGGGAAAAAGATGCAGTACTTTGATCCGGAAATGAACGAATCTTATATTCCGTATGTGATCGAAACTTCAATCGGCGTTGACCGCATGTTCCTTCAGGTGATGGCAGCTTCATATTATGAGGAGGATCTTTCCAAAGAGGGTGTTGCTGACAGCAGGGTAGTCCTCAGGCTCCCGTCAGTACTTGCTCCGGTGAAACTGGCCGTGCTCCCGCTGGTAAGGAAGGACGGGCTTCCCGATATCTCCCGAAAGATCATCGATGGCCTGAAGTTCAGCTTCAACTGTCAGTATGATGAGAAGGATTCTATAGGAAAGCGCTACCGCAGGCAGGATGCAATAGGAACACCCTACTGCATCACGATTGACTACCAGACTGCAGAGGATGAAACCGTTACCATCAGGTACCGCGATTCGATGCTCCAGGAGCGTGTGCCGATAGCACAGCTGAGATCCATCATCGCTGATAAGGTCAGCATGCAGGAGCAGCTAAAAAAGCTCTGAAATGAGATCCAGGCCGGCTAAGGTTCTGATAATAACCTATTACTGGCCTCCCAGCGGAGGTGCGGGAGTACAGCGCTGGCTCAAATTCACCAAATACCTGCCCGCATCAGGCTGGCTTCCCGTAGTACTGACCGTTTTGCCGGAATATGCGGCATACCCCTATAAGGATGCCTCGCTTTACGGTGAGATCCCCCTTGACGCGGAGATACACAGGACAAAGGCGCTGAATTATTTCGCCCTGTACGGAAAGGACCAGTCGAAAATACCGGGTGCCGGTTTTGCTTCAGGAACTGAAAAGGGACTTAAGCACACGGTCAGCCGGTTCATCCGTGGCAACCTCTTTATTCCCGATCCACGCAGAGGATGGAACAGGTATGCCTTCCGTAAAGCCTGCGAGCTTATCAAAACAGGGAATATCACCCATGTGATCACTACCAGCCCGCCACACTCCACACAACTGATCGGGCTGAGACTGAAACGTCGCTTTCCGCATATAAAGTGGATTGCTGACATGAGAGATCCATGGACCGATATTTATTATTATGACATGTTCAGGCAGTCATTGCCGGCCAGAATGCTTGACAGGCACCTGGAGAGAAGCGTGCTGACAAAGGCTGACTCTGTAATTACCGTTGGGCATACCCTTGCCTCTGTGCTGGCTGTCAAATCAGGAAAAACGGAAAAGAAGATCCATGTGCTGCCAAACGGTTTTGACGAAGAGGATTTTGAGGGAATTAACCCGACCCTGCCCGGAAAATTTACCATCACCTATGTGGGTACTCTTTCACCTGCATATCCCGTTGATGGCTTCATCAATGCCATAACCGAAACCAGGAGAGGGGGAATGTCTCTGGCACTTAAATTTGTGGGTACCGTCCCGGATCCGATACAGGGGTTGTTTCCTGCCGATGAACAGGGCCGGAAGCCTGAATTCATCCCGTACTGCGAGCATCCGGTTGCTATAAGGCATATGATGGATTCGAGCCTGCTGCTTCTGATCATCCCTGACCACCCTTCCAACAGGTCAATCCTTACAGGCAAGATATTTGAGTACCTGGCAACGGAAAAACCGATCCTTTTCCTGGGTCCGGATGACGGAGATGCAGCACGCCTGCTCTCTCTCTGTGGCTATCAGGGTATATTCGGATACAATGACGTGCAGGGTATCCGCGATTTCATCATAAAGGTTGCTGAAGGCAAACCGGTAAAGCGCAGCGGTCACCATCTCGAGTATTCACGAAGGGCACTTGCTGTCAAGCTGGGCAACCTGCTCAACGAAGTATTATAACTTATTCTTCAGTTTTGTCATGAAGGATCCGAAGAGCCCGTTCATGTCATCCGAAAGCCTCAGGAAGTAAACCCCTGCTATAAAGATGAAAGTCACCAGGAGGCTTCTCACAATGATGTCAGGTATCAGAGTGATCTGAGGTGTGAGATAACCCGCACTTGCCGCAGCCAGGCCCACAATTGTCATTTTCAGGTGCGCCATGCTGTAAGGCCACAGGCCAAACCTCGTGCCGACGACAATTACCCCGAGCATATTGTAGATAATATTTGAGACCATCGCGGCAAGGGCGGCACCGGTAATGCCAAACAGGGGAATGAAGATCATGCTGGTTGTCACAAAAAGCGCAATCAGGATAAACATAAGCCAGGTCTGGTACCTGTATAAGGCTGATGTGCTGAGAATAACGCCGTTAATTCCTGCTGATACACTGACAAGGTTCCCGAGGCCGACAAGGATTATAACCGCTGCACTGCTGCCGTAAGCTTCAGGCAGCATCCGGAAGATGTTCTCAATGTTGACCAGCAGACCGATGAAAATAAGCAGCCCAAGTGCATACTGGTTGATGCTGCTCCTGGAGTACATGTCATCAATGGTTTCAAGGTCATCTTTCTTCCATGACTCTGCAAGAAAGGGGATGGATATCTTCGCCACAGACCTGCCCGGCAACAGGATTAGCACGGCAAAATATGAGGCGATTGAATAAATGCCAACCTCGCCCTCACCAAGGTACCTGTTGATGAACAGTTTATCGAAGGTGGTGAGTGCAATAGTGCTGAAGCCTGTCAGAATGCCGAAAAGACAGAGAATGATTATCTCGCGCCGCAGCTGAGGAGTGACGAACCCCGGCTCAAACTTCAGCGAAATCTCACCCCTGGCAAGCAGGCTGATAAAAATGATGATCAGCAGAACTCCCTGCGAGACAACATAACCGAAAACATAGCCGCTGAAATCGATCAGCCCGAGCCAGAAGAGGCCTATCAGAATAAGGTTAAGGACCCTGAAGAGGAACTCCCTCAGGAAAGTTCCAAGCACAGCGTCATACAGTACTTTGTTATAGTTGTCGAACAGGTTGAACAGCAGGGTGACAAGCAGGAGAGCCGGCAGATAAAAAGAGTACTCGGCAATCAGCGGTGAGCGCTCTATGTTCGCCAACTCGAAATGAGGCAAATAGAACTTAAGAAAGATTATGGCAGCGAGAAATCCGGCAAGGGTTATTACAAGCGAGAGAGCCAGGAAACCGTGATGCCTGCCACGGCTGTCCCTGAACCAGGGAAAAAGCCTGTTGATTACGTTGGTGAAGCCCAGACTCGAAAACTGGGCCAGCATGGTGGCAAAGGATAGCAAGAGCTGTACTACGCCAATCTCACCGGTGGAAAAGATCTTCGGTGAAAGCAGGGCAATGTTCACAAAGCCCAGCAGGGCTCCGGTGTAAGACCACGCTGTACCTCGAAGGGTCTGCTTCTGAACTATTCCCATCTCACTCTCTTGTCCCGGCAAATGTATAATAATATACTCATTTGATTTAAGGATCAGTTGGTGTATTTTTGTCGGATGATAACAACGCGGGGTTATTCCCCTTTAAAGCCCATCCGATGAAAGTGAGTGCATTGAAACCTGCCCTGCCGCACCTTATTGCCGTGCTTGTCTTCACAGTAATCTCCTTCCTCTATTTTTATCCTGTACTTGAAGGAAGGAAGATCAATGCCCATGACACAAAGGTATATGAGGGCTCATCAAAGGAGATAAGCGACTACCGCGACCAGTACGGGAAGGAGCCCTTATGGACCAATTCGATGTTCGGCGGGATGCCGGCATATATGATATCAGCCCTCTATCCGGGCAATCTGTTCAAGCATCTTGATAATTTTCTGAAATTGTACAGGACACCGGTTGCCGCACTCTTTATCTCGATGCTCGGTTTCTATATCCTGCTGCTCTTCTGCAGGGTTAACCCCTGGCTTGCCCTGGGCGGGGCAATCGCATACGGATTTGCCTCATACCTCTTCGTCAGCCTGTCGGCGGGGCATAACACCAAAGCCTACGCGATGGCCTACATGGCACCCGTGGTTGGCAGTGTGATATACTCCTTCCGGAAGCATGCCCTGACGGGAGGCATCCTGTTTGCACTGTTCATGTCCCTCGAGCTGATGGCCAACCACTTCCAGATTACCTATTACACAGGAATGATTGTGTTGGTTTTTGGCATCTTCGAACTTGTTGATGCCATTAAGAAGAAAACACTTCCCTCATTTCTGAAGACCCTGGGAATCCTCGTTGTGGCGGCATTGATTGCCTTCAGCGTCAATTTCGCCCCGCTCTATTCAACATGGGAGTACGGCAAGGAATCGACAAGGGGAAAAAGCGAACTGACAAAAGCCGGTGGAACCAATGAGACCGGACTTGACAAGGAATATATTACTCAGTGGAGTTACGGGATCGACGAATCGCTGACCTTCCTGATCCCCAATTTCAGGGGAGGAGCCACTGCACCGTTCTCCAAAGACTCCGAGACCGTAAAGATCCTGCGTAAAAACAATATGGGGCAGGCACAGGGCCAGCTCTTCAGGTACTGGGGAAAGCAACCGTCAACCAGCGGACCGGTATATTTCGGGGCCGTGGTTCTGTTCCTCTTTATACTGGGACTCCTGATCGTAAAAGGCAGGGAGAAATGGTGGATCCTTACNNGATTTCTTCCCGGGATATGACAAGTTCAGGGCTGTATCAATGACACTGGTCATTGCGGGAGTATGTGTGCCGTTGCTGGCCGTTCTGGCTCTCAATGCCATCATGGAAGGTTCCGTCACTAAAGCCAAAGCCTTCAAATCTGTGCTGACAGCAGCCCTGATAACAGGAGGCCTTGCCTTTATTTTCTTCCTGTTGCCCGGACTCGCCGGATCATTCCTGCGGCCTGATGAGAATGCATTTCCGGACTCCCTTTCGTGGCTGAGAGATGCAATGATAGAGGACCGCAAAACGATGGTGCGTGCGGATGCCCTCAGGTCAGCCCTTCTGATAGCCGGAGGAGCGGCCTTGCTCTGGTTCTTCCTGAAAGAAAAGATAAAGCTCAGATATTTACTGATAGGCCTCCCGGTATTGTTCCTCATAGACCAGATCCCGGTCAGCGCAAGATATCTCGGAGCATCAAATTTCGAAACAAAAAGAGAGGCTGTCAACTCATTTGCCCCCACCCAGGCTGATAAGGAGATCCTTCAGGACAAGGGAGAATTCCGCGTACTGAACCTAACCGTTTCTACCTTCAATGATGCATCAACATCATACCACCATCAGTCAATCGGCGGCTACAGCGGCGTCAAGATGAAGAGATACCAGGAGCTCATTGAATCGGGCCTCACGGATGATATCAATACGCTTATTACCAGTCTTCGGACTGCTTCCTCATGGGAAGATGCCGAGGGGGTTATGAAAAATCTGAACGCCCTCAATATGCTCAATACCAGGTATATCATAATTGACCCCAATACCTCTCCCCTGCTAAACAGGTTTGCGGCCGG
>DHGW01000090.1:4915-6003 GCA_002402965.1 Bacteroidales bacterium UBA4788 | reverse complement strand
GGAATCGTATGAACCAAACCTGCTGACCTATAAGGCCAGCCTTGCATCAGAAAGAGTGGCAGTCTTCTCAGAGATGTACTATAAGTACGGCTGGCAGGCATACATCGACGATGTGCCGGCTGACCACTTCAGGACTAATTATGTTCTGAGGGGCATGTTGCTGCCCGCCGGAACCCACACCGTTACTTTCCGGTTTGAGCCCGCCTCATACAAGACCGGCAACAGGGTTTCACTGGCAGGTTCAGTCATTCTGCTTGCTCTGCTTGCCATTGCTGCGTTTCAGGGATTTAAACCCGGGCGAAAGGATGACTGAGGCGAGGATTTGTCTCGTCTGCGGTCAGACTGAATTCACTGACCTGTTTACAGCCAGGGATCACCTTGTGAGCGGCGAAAGCTTTGTTATCAGAAGGTGCAATGCCTGCAGCTTCACATTTACTGCTGAACCTCCGGCTGAAAAAGAGATCGGCAGGTATTACCTGTCAGAAGATTATATATCTCATTCCGATAAAAGGCAGACTTTTACCGAACGACTGTATCACCTGGCGAGGAGGTATATGCTTGGCAGAAAGCAGAAGCTGGTAACCGGTGTCACTCACCGGGATTCCGGTACCCTGCTTGATATCGGAAGTGGCACCGGCTATTTTGCTTCATTCATGCAGCAGAAGGGATGGAAGGTGACCGGTATTGAGCTGAACGAACAGGCCAGAAATTATTCCGTGACCAGATTCGGGATCAAGGCCCTTGCCCCTGAAGAGCTCAGGGATATTTCTGACCGCTCGGTTGACTGCATAACATTCTGGCATGTCCTTGAACACCTCCATGAACCGGCGATGTGGATGAAGGAGGTAAACAGAATCCTGAAAGATGACGGTAAATGCATTATCGCGCTGCCAAACCTTGATTCTGCCGATGCGCGGTGGTTTAGTGACCGGTGGGCTGCGCTGGATGTGCCAAGGCACCTGTGGCACTTCTCACCCGCGACTCTGACCCGCTTTGCCGGGGACCACGGTTTTATATGCCGGGAAATAAGGGCAATGCCCCTGGATGTTTTTTATATCTCTGCACTTAGCTACAGGAACAGAGGATGC
>DHGW01000090.1:965-4901 GCA_002402965.1 Bacteroidales bacterium UBA4788 | reverse complement strand
GCCAGTTCACTTATCTATGTAATGTCCGGACAGACCCTGCAGCTGCCTGATAGGTGAGATCACAGGCATTAGCTCCACCGGCAACAGCTTGTGTTACTAATATCTGTCAAGCCAGCGGTACTTCCTTGGTGTATCTCCAAATCTTACTGCCATTATGAACTCGTGTGAGCCATATGTCGACATTTGGATCTTCTGCAGGGTAAAGTCAAACGAGTAGCCGAAGAAGAGCCTGTCTCTCCTGACTCCCACATTGGCAATTATTGCACTGCCGGTCCTGAAGGTTGTCCCGAGCCAGATCCTGTTGTCATATGACCAGGTCAAACCGATATCAGCCTGCGGCCGCAGCTGCTCTGACATTTTCAGAAGCAGCGAGGGCTGTATAAGTGTTTTGTTGTCAGGCTCAAAGTCATAGTTCCCGAATAGGTAATATGTCCTTTGAATCTTTAGATCCCTGTATGCCTGGCTTCCTGCCTTTATAAACCCTTCCATAAGCTCCTGGGCTGAGAATCCGATCGCGAACTTCCTGTTGAGAAGAAACGCACCGAAGTTGAAGTCCGGAACAAATATTCCCTTCCTGAAATCAGTGTTCAGCCAGGGTTCATCAGGATCTTCAAACTGTATCTGCCTCTGGTCGATCTTATAGTGATAACCCGTGAATGCAAGGCCGAATGAAAGCTGCGTGCCTCCATGTAGCCAAATGTGATAAGCATATGAGGTTGAAAAACCGGTCCGTCGAACGAGCCCGTTTATATCAGAAAAGACGGTGCCGCCAAGCCCAACCTTTCCTTCGGTTTGAGGTTTGAAGATCTTCCTGTCGAAGAGATTGTCCCTGATGATGTATTTCTGCTTAAGGATCCGCCCCTGCATGCTGAGGGAATATGTCTGTGGTGCTCCCTGGTAGCCGGCCCATTGCTGCCTGGACGTAAGGTTAATGCTGGTATATCCGTCACTGCCGGCAACGGCAGGATTAATGAGATACTTGTTAAACAGGTACTGGCTGTATATGGGCAGATCCTGCGCATCCAACCGTACTGCAAGCAACAACGCTACAATTATCAACAATGCCTTTTTCACCTTACATGCTCCTTCGTTTCTGTACATAGTTTACCTGATAATGGTCACATGTCCGACTATTGGCTTCTCTCCGTTATGGAGATCAATGGCGTAGTGATATGAATCCATTGGCAATACCTTGCCGTTGGAGGCACGTCCGTCCCAGGGTTCTGGGTACCCTTTCGCAGATTTCCAGACAACTGTACCCCATCGGTTGAGAATGATTACCTCGGCCTCGGAATATAGGGTAATCCTGGCAATATTCCAGTACTCGTTTATCCCGTCACCATCAGGGGAGAAGGCATTTGGAATACCCACGCAGATATCATTTACCGGCGCAAGCGTCGCTGAGTCTGTCAACGTGCAACCGTTAAAATCTCTTGCTTCAACCAGGTAGAGTCCTGCTGTCAGGCCGCTGATCTCCTGCATTGTCTGCCCGTTGCTCCACATGAAGCTGTAGGAGCCTTCGCCGCCGGTAACACCGGCAAAAATAGTTCCGTCAGTGCTCTCGGGGCAATATGGTGAGATCATGCTGAAGGAGATATCCAGTGGTTCAGGCTGGGTAAGGGTAACTGTTGTGTCAGCGCTGCAACCGTTGGCATCTCTTATGATGACCTCATGGACACCGGCGCCCAGATTGGTGCGTAATGCACCCTGCTGACCGTCGGACCAGAAATAGGTCGACGTACCGGCAGCATTCACAGGGGAAATGTCAATCCTGCCTGTTGCACCACCGTTGCAGTTTATATTGAAGCTGCCCCCGGCGCTGGGCCAAATATTGAGAGTCATACTAAGCTGCCCGGGAGATGCCAGTGTGATGTTCTCAGTAACCGTGCACAGATGCCTGTCTGTGGCAGTCACGGTGTAAACACCCACCCTGAGGCCTGAAATTGAATCTGTAGCAGCAGTGAAGCCTCCGGGACCGCTCCATATGAAATCATAGGGTCCTGTACCTGTGAGTGGTATCACCCTGAGCCATCCGTCAGATCTGCCCAGGCAGCTTACATTGAATCCGTTATAATCAGACTGGCGGTAACCGATGGTAAGGGGCTCCGGCATATTCATTACTGTGTCCGCAGTAATAATACATCCATAATCGTCCGTCACGGTCACCTCGTAGTTTCCATGTGTCAGTCCTGAAATATCTTCAGCTCCTGAAGTAAACCCGGCGGGGCCTGTCCATGCAAAGCTATACGGAGTCTTACCTCCGGTGACGGTCAGGTCTATCGCCCCGTCATTGTACGACGGCGCTGTAAGGCATGTTATCTCAGAAACCGCGAGCGAAAGCGCCAGAGGCATAGGCTGGGTCAAAACTACCCCCCTGTCGGTGGTACAGCCATTGGCATCGGTGACATACACCCGGTAGGAACCTGCCTTGACAGCCTGATCCTCCATGTTGCTTGACCACCCAGGATTATTGTCATCTTTCCAGTCGTATGCATAGGTGCCGGGTCCGCTTCCGCCGAAGACTGTTATGTCAATGGTGCCATCCTGGCCGTTGCAGCTGATATTGAATAACCCGTCGGGAGTCAGTGATTTGACTACATTAATGCCGACAGAGTCAGGCTCCTCAAGCAAATATGGATAGACCTTCTGGCATAAGTTCCCGTCTGTGACGGTAAGCTCGTAGGCTCCCGCTGTAAGATTAGCTATCGAGGCAGTCGTTGCCGTATACGCGTTGGGACCTGTCCATGCATAACTGTATGCACCGGAGCCGCCGTCAAACTCAAGTGTAATAAACCCGTCATTCCTTCCGAAGCACGAGATCTCATAGTTTCCGTCAGCGCTCAGCGAGACGCTTTCACTCATCAGGTCAATGCCGTCCGGTTCTGTCAGGGTGTCGGTGAAATGGAATTCGCATCCCAATCTGTCGGTGACAGTCAGATGATAGGTACCGGCAGGTACATTAACCAGAATGCTGTCTGTGGCACTGCCTGTAATCACGCCTCCGTCTGTAGCAGTCCAGAGATAAGAGTACGGAGCCCTGGTATTGACAAACACCGAGTCAGGGCCTGCCATATAATAACTCCTGATGCTGTTAACCCATATCGATCCATCATTGTATCCGTCGCATGAAATATTGTAATCTGAGTAATGCGACTTCTCAAATCTGACCATGGTTTCAGGTGCATCGTAAAGCGTGCGGAGCTCTGTCTTTTTGCATCCGTTGGCATCTTCAATTATCAGGAGATATTCTCCGGGTTGAATATTGTTAAGGTATATGGGCGGATCGCCAAGCAGTGGCATCGGACCCTGGTAAACCGTGTCCGTCATGTTCCGGACGAGGTAATAGTAATAAGGCGGAGCCTGGCCCTCGGCAAGGGCAAGTGCGATCCTTGCATCTCCTGCTCCGGGACATGAGATGAAGTCATCAAAATAGAATGCCACTTCCGTATTCGGTTCTATCAGGTTAAGCAATCCGACATTCACACAACCGAGTTCATCGGTGACAGTTGCCGTATAGTAACCCTGACGTCTTTCTTCAACGATGTACATATTGTACCCTGCATCTTCCCAGTAATCCGGTCCGGTCCATGCTACCCACATCGGATCCATGCCTCTCGCATGTATTATTTCCAGTGAGCCGTCCTGGCCTCCGTCGCAGGTTATGGAATCCCTAATCTCAAGCGACTGCAACGGATGGGCATGCACCTTTACCTCAGCTATAATTGCAGGTCCGTACGGGCATCCCGGACCTGTCACCTTTGGAGTGATATGGAAGAACACCGACTGCATTGTATCGCTTTCGTTGGTGTACGGGAACTGCAGGTGAGTGCCGGGGGCAATGCTGTTGAGAGGAGTCCTGTTACCGCCAACAACTGTGGTGGGTGCAGTGGCTGAAATTGTGTAATTGAACTCATTAACCCCCGAGCGCATTACGGT
>DHGW01000090.1:0-842 GCA_002402965.1 Bacteroidales bacterium UBA4788 | reverse complement strand
CCGCTGTTGGTGAGCGCTTCAGTTATAATATCCGTGACAATCAGGCCCGTTCTGTCCGTGAATCCGGTTATCTCCGGATAGCTGTTGATGGCGTCAACATTGAACTCTATACCCCGGTACGGTGTGGTGACAGTCGAAAGCTGGATATTGACACTCTCTCCGTTGCACAGTTCATCATCAGCCAGTGTCAGTGCGACTCGTGCCGTTGGTTCCACATGTATAAGAATTGTTACTTCCACGCCGTCATTACAGGTCGGATCACCGGGTTTGCCCTGTATATAAGGCCTGAATGTATAGGTTACCGTCTGGTAACTGTTGGTGGTGTTGGTAAGAAGGTCTTCGATATTAATTATCTGCCTTGAGCCGTCGGACAGTATTCCGCTTACGCCGGCAGGATAGGTAACATCAAGGTCGTACATTACTTCGCCTCTTGAAACAACGAGCGAGTCTATCGTGAAGTTGACTGTTGATCCGTTGCAGAAGAGTGTATCGGGGACCGTAACTGATATTCTCGGAACAGGCTGCACCCAGATGGTCTGATACTGCACCGTGGTATTACCGCAGTCATCTGTCAGGGTCCATGTCCTGGTGATGTACCCTACGGCTGCAATTGTTCCCATATTTGCATCTGAGTCAGCATAGATTGCATCCAGCGATGTGTCACAGTTGTCAGCCTCGTCTGTGACATCTCCGGTGTTTGTTATATCTCTGTCGTAGTTGCCGGCAAGATCTCTGCAAATGGTAATGTCGGCCGGGACGGTGAAGGTCGGTGCTGTATTGTCCTCTACCCTTATGGTCTGTACCTGTATCGTAGTGTTGCCGCAGTCATCGGTAAGGGTCCA
>DHGW01000073.1 GCA_002402965.1 Bacteroidales bacterium UBA4788 | reverse complement strand
CGTAGTTGGTAAGTTTAATTACATCACCCTGCTTGTTCTTAAGGGTGTACAGGGAAACATCTTTCCCTTCAAATGAACCGAAGTTTTCAGTAGTCACCATTTCTTTTTGCTTAATGTTACCGCACGAGCCATTGCCAAAAATGACCAATATAAGCGCCGTGCCAAGGAAGATACTTTGTTTTCGCATATCTGATTTTTTTCGAAAATACTTGTTTTTATCCTTATTTTTCAATTTTTCCGATCAACATTGTGAACGAATGAGGAGGAAATGAATAGGTGATTTTGTTCCCCTTGCCCTTTATCTCAGGCTTACTCACCGTCTTAACCTGCTCTCCGTCAAAATTATTCATCGATTTTATATCAGGTCCGTTTACCTCGAAAATCTTAAAATTACCTGCATATTCACCCGTCTGGCAAAGGATATCCGTTGTGATTGCCTTGTCCTTGTTCCTGTTCACAACGCAAAGGATCACCTCCCCGTTGTTATAAGTTGCGGATACATCCAGGTAGGGAACGTCAGTCTGCTTTGTGGTACTCTCACCAAGCCCGATGAAAAACTCCTCCGTATCATAGCTCTCGCAATCGACGAACAGATCAAGTGAAGTGCCTTTCACATTCTGTGCGAACAGTGCCAGCGGATAATATATCGTCTGCCGGAATATGCCTTTTTCCTCAGCCCATATGGGGGCAATGACATTAACAAGCTGTGCCATATTGGCCATCTTGACGATATCGGCATTGCGGACGAAAACGTTGAGGAATCCTGCGATAACCAAAGCATCCTCCAGGTTGTAAGGTTCTTCAAGCGCCCTGGTACCCTGCATGTGTTCATCTGTACGGGCACGGTACCACACGTTGTATTCATCCCAGGCAATATAGATGGGATCCCTGTCTCCACGGTTTGCCTTTGACATCTCCTCCATGATCATCCCTTTCACAAGCTGTGTTCGCTGTTCACAGACGAGCGGAGTGGAGAGGAAATTATAATAGTTGTTGTCAGGATTGCCGACATATATATGAAGAGCAATATAATCGACCACGTCTCTCAGCTCTTTTAGAATCTTTGCATTCCATTCATCAGGATCAGCATCAGGCCTGTAGTTGGACGAGCCTGCCGCCACAAGCTTTATTGAGGGATCAGTAAGCCGCATCAGTTTGGCAGCCTCACGGGCTTTCTTGCTGTAATCTTCGGCATTGAGATGCCCCATCTGCCAGAATCCGTCCATCTCGTTACCCAGGCTCCAGTATTTTATCTTATAAGGCTCAGGGAAGCCGTGCTTCTTCCTGAGTTCAGCATAGAACGGCCCCTCCTTCACATTGCAGTATTCAACCCATTGCTGGGCCTCTTCAATGGTTCCGGTTCCCATGTTGACTGAAAAGTAGGGTTCAACCCCGGCTTTGCTGCAGAACTTCATGAACTCATTGGTGCCGAAGGTGTTTGGTTCCAGCCGGGCCCATGCCAGTTCCATCCTCGGGTTTCTCACCGGTCCCACCCCGTCTAGCCAGTGGTAATTGGAGACAAAATTGCCCCCCGGATACCTGACAAGAGAAACATTAAGTCCCTTCACTGCCTCCATTACATCCTTACGGAAGCCATCTTCATTCGAGAGAGGTGAACCCGGTTCCCAGATTCCGCCATAAACGCAGCGACCCAGATGCTCTACAAAATTGCTGTAAAGGTTTTTATCAACGTCGCCAATGGTGCGGTCGATATCAATCTTTATCCTTGCATTCTGCGAACTCAGCATAAGCGGGTAACTGATCAGAAGCAGAAAGATTAGTCCGATTTTTACAGAATTGCGTTTCATGTCATTCCAGTTTAAATATTGCTATGAATTTCCCGTGTTCTCATTTTTTCCCGATGATACTGTTTGTCACGACCGGCCAGCCCTCCTCATCCCATGCCAGTTTGTCGACAAGCAATTTAGGCCTTCCGTGGTCGGCAGCGTCGTAGCCATGATATATGATATAGTCTTGGCCATCAAAGTTATACACAGAATTATGTCCAACACCCGGCCATGCCTTATTTCCTATCAGCAAAGGAGTGCCGCCGCCGTGTGTCATCGGGTGACCGTTCCTGTCAAGATATGGGCCGGTGATTTTCTCTGATCTTCCGACCATGACCTTGTAGTTGCTTTCGAGGCCCCGGCAGCAGAAATCAAAGGAGACGAACAGCCAGAAATATCCGTTCTTCCTGAAAAGGAACGGCGCCTCTATTGCACCCTCTCCTGCACTGGTTTCCTCAGTATAGTAGTCTCGCGGGCGCGCAGCAACCGTATGCCACTCCTGCGGCTCAGACAGTTTCATAAGATTCTGATCAAGCTTTGTCAGCTTCATCCCGTCCCAGAAGGAACCGAATACCAGCCACGGAGTTCCTGCATCGTCTTTGATCACGTTGGGATCAATTGCATTCCACATGTCGCGTCCGGGTACGGACTGAACAACCATTCCGTGATCAACCCACCTGAAGTCAGGATTTGCCGGATCAAGCGTCGTATTTGTGGCCACTCCTATACATGAAGTGTTTTTGCCGAATGCAGAGACTGAATAATAGAGGTAGTATGTGCCGTCATGAAAGGAGATGTCAGGTGCCCAGGTGTGCCCCCTGTAACCGGGAACAGTCTTGACAGCCCATTCGGGAGCCTTGTCAAACACCGGCTTTTCCGGCTTCCAGCTGATCATATCCGGCGATGAAAAAACCGATATACCCATCCCGGTACAGAAGAGGTAATATGTGTCTCCCTCCCTGGCCAGAACGGGGTCATGGACGGATATGTTACCCGGCTGACCGTCGAGGGGTACTGACATTGTCAAGATCAGAACTCCCAGTAATACCTTTATTGCTCTCATTCCTTCGCCCCCGGTTTACTTTACCTCAATCATTATGATTGACTTTGCCGGCATGTCAAGGCTCAGAATATTTTTTTTGATCTTCACCTCCTTGAATGCTGCGGGTTTTACCTCTTCCGGCTTTTCAAATGTATTGTGGGTGTTGAGTTCCGGTGCCGTCAGTATTCTTGCCGATACTTCTGAATAATCTCCTCCGCGCAGGTCAATAAGCAGTTCAATTTTCTCCGACGGTTCTACGTTCACAACCGAAATATGTATTGCACCATTCTTGTCTTTGGAGGCTGAGGCGCTGACTGAAGGCAGCTCCCTGCCTTCCATTGCATAAGTACCACAGTTGACAGCCAGCGGCAGCAGGGTGGCATCCTGATGCACCTTGTACATCTCGAAAACGTGGTACGTGGGCGTTAGCAGCATCTTTTCCCCATCAGTAAAGATGAGCGACTGCAATACATTGACCGTCTGAGCAATGTTGGCCATCTTAATCCTGTCACAACGCTCATTGAAATAATTCAGTGACAGTCCTGCAACCATTGCGTCACGCAGGGTGTTCTGCTGGAAGAGAAATCCGGGGTTGGTACCCGGCTCTACATCCCACCATGTACCCCACTCATCAACGACAAGAGCAATCCGCTTTGCGGGATCATACTTGTCCATTATAGTGATATGCCGGTCCAGGGCTGTCTCTATGTTGAGACACCTTTCGAGAGTCTCAAAATATTCCTTCTCGCCGAATTTAGTGGCGGAGCCCTTTTTCTCCCAATAGGTGGTGTAGTAATGCAGCGAGACTCCCCACATCAGAAAATGAGGCACATCGCGCATCAGGGTCTCAGTCCAGTTATAGTCAGTCGTGTTCGCTCCGCCAGCAATCTTCATGAGCCGGTTATCACCATAGTTCCGGGCATATGTTGCATAACGCCTGAACTGGTCAGCATAAAAGTCAGCGGTCATATGGCCTCCGCATCCCCAATTCTCATTCCCCACACCCCAGAATTTGACATTCCAGGGTTTGTCGCGGCCGTTTTTGCGCCTGAGGTCAGCCATGGGGCTCACGCCGTCAAAGTTTATGTATTCCACCCACTTTGACATCTCTTCAACCGATCCGCTGCCCACATTACCGCATATTACCGGTTCAGCATTGAGCTGCTCGCAAAGATCGAGGAATTCATGTGTTCCGAAGCTGTTGTCTTCGGTTACGCCACCCCAGTGCGTGTTCACCATTTTAGGTCTCTGCTCACGCGGTCCGGTACCGTCCATCCAGTGATATTCATCGGCAAAGCATCCTCCTGGCCATCGGAGGTTGGGTATCTGCGTCTTTCTCAAGGCCTCGACCACATCATTCCTGATGCCTCTTGTATTGGGTATGGCAGCATCTTCTCCCACCCAGTAACCGCCGTAGATACAGTGACCCAGGTGTTCGGAAAAATGCCCGTAAATATGCCGACTGATAGTTTGTGTTCCCAGGTCTGTGCTAATGATAATATTAGCCTGGCTGGCTTTTCCCCCTGACTGAGCAGAAGCAGAAAATACCCAAGCAGACAGGATCAGTATTCCTGTCGTCATGATGCTGGAATGTCTCATAACCTGTTCCCTTTTAAAAGATTATTAATTATTTAAATTCAGCAATATATCAATATTATTTTTTCTTTTTGCCCCAGTATGTCGCATTCAGATTTTTTTCAGTTCCGGCATAGACAAACGTAACACGGCGTGGGGTGGCTTCCCAGTCGACTTCGCGTTCAACGCAAACAACAACGTTGCCCAGTGTGAGTTGCTTTTTTGTTGCATTGTAGCTCCAATTGCCTGAAAGTGCTCCCGACATGGTGCCGTCGGTTTTGAGGGTCAGGGCAGTGGCGCCATCCTGTACCCTGTAGTTGTAATTAAGGTTTATGTGCTCCCAGGTTCCTGCCAGCGAGTCTTTGGTTATGGTGCCGTAATCAGGTACGGCTGCGTAACGTTCGGGCAATGCTATTGGCCACAGGTTGTCGGGTTCACCTGCAGAAGCCGGACACCAGACAATGCGGCGTACGTGCCCCATCATAATGGCATTGGAGTAGAGGTTGCCACCAACGTTGACAGGCAATCGTCCCTGGGACATGTAGAACCACTCGTTTGTATTTTCCTTTTTGAAGATACAGCAGTGTGATATGCCCACCCATCCGTAGCTAAGATTGAATTTGTACGGGTGGGTTACTATAGGGTAGCAGTCACCGCTGCCGCTGGTAAAGTTTCGCCCGGTAATATCGAGATATGGACCTTCGATGTTTGTGCTTCTGACCACCCGTGTGTTGTATGGTATGTCAAGTGGATCGTAGGCCATGAACAAATAGTAGTAACCATCCTTGAAGATTATTTCCGGAGCCTCGCTGGCCTGCCAGCGCGAAGATGCTGTTCGTGTGCCGATTCTCACACCATATCGGGCAGTTATCTCACCGGCACTGTTTGCCCAGGGATTGCCGAGTGTGTTGAGAGGCTTACCTGTTGTCGCATTGAGCTGTAACAGTGCAAAGCCGCTATGCCACGAACCATGTATCAGGTAGTGTTTCCCCTCGGGCGTTACTATGTATGCCGGGTCGATGGCATTGTAGTAGAAATAGGCGTTCCAGTCATTTGTACTAGTGCGATTGTAGTCCAGGCCACGATCTGACGATGAACATGTAACGAAACCCTTGTCAGTCCATACAGCTCCTGCGGGGTCGGTCGATTCGCACATGCCGATAAAGGCGCGTTCGGTCCAGCTTCCATCAAAGGTGGATGAGACGGGGTTACCGGTTTTGATATAGTTATCGATAACTATGCTGTAGTACATTCGCAGGATATCCTGTCCTCCCACGTTGACCCGGCGTACTGATGGTGCCCAGTAAAGGTATACTATGTTGTCCCGGGCAATGGCATCCAGGCCCATGCGGGAACGAATGGCGTTTAGCGAGTCGGCCACCCAGGAGGGCGCTTCATAAAAAGGTCCGCCTACCCATTGCCAGTTAACCAGATCGGTTGAACGCTTGCCCTGAAAATGTCCATGTCCTTCGGCAGCATTACCATACGAGGCATCGGTGCCGTACATATAGTAATATCCGTTGTACCAGGCAACCGATGGGTCGTGAACGTTGGCCAGATTCCACTGGTTTCGGTCTGTCCACGAGGATATCGCTGAATAGTCATCGGCGTATGTCGGAATGGTGAAAGTTGTAACGGGGTCATTATCATCCTCTTCAGGTTCAGTATTATCTTTTTTGCACCCTCCCAGCAACAGAGCAGTTATGGTGACACACAAAATCAGAAAATACTTTAGTCTCATGTCGAATATGTTTTCTTTCAAAAAACTTCCTCATCAACTACGAAAAATATGCTGATAAGGAAGTCTCTAATTCCAGAGAATGATTTCTACTCTACAATAGGACGAACAGTCCATTTCTGTAAGAAAGCAGGTCCATTATCTTCATTCTTGTTTGCCGAGTTACCCGTAAGGTTAGGATTGGCATTAAGAGTAGATTGAAAAATCGGGAAATATTCATGTCCCTTATAATAGTAATTGAAGGATGAATCGTCAGCGGTTTCGGCGGTCAGCTCATCTGTTGAGGCTGTGCCATCACGCTTATAATAAGCATGTTCAACCAGCTGATTCAGTCGATCTGCATTGTAGAAGAATCCCCAACGGAGTAAGTCAATACCGCGTCCGTTTTCGCAACCAAATTCTTTAGGACGCTCAACGTTTGCTATTTGTTCGAAAAGAGCATCAGCCGATGGGAAGTCGGAAAGTTGAAGATCTTCAAGAGCAACGCGTTGACGTACGATATTTATGTAATCTATAGCAGTTTGGGTTGGGCCATTGATTTCATTTTCGCATTCTGCTGCACGCAGCAAAACATCGCTGTAACGCATAAGGCGCAGGTTGATCCCACAATGCAATCCGGTAGTAATAGTAGTGTAGATGTTGTTTCTGGCATTGGTGAACTTAGCTATTGATATACCCCCCTGGGCTGTGTTCGACAGAGGAGTTGCGGTTATGTCTGCCTGGTAAACAGTGTTGGAACGAGGATCTCCATCAGGATAGGCCGCAGTTTTCAGACCGGTATAGGCGTTATATTCACTTTCGTAAGTAACCAGAGTCCAGTATAATCGAGGATCGAGACGGCCATCTGTGCAGTTCTCTTTTTTAAACAGGTTATACAACCAGGGTGAGCCGGCCAGGTCTCCCCAGCTACCCAGTTGCTGAGAAGCGTAATTGCTTTCTACAGCATGACCCTGAGTTGCCTGCGAGCTTATGTTTACCGGAGTCCACTCCTGGTCTGTGCCACCTGTGCCATAGTCCATAAATTGAACTTCGAACAGGCTCTCTGAGTTATTCTCGTATGCCGGACCTTCCCTGAAGTTGTCACCATAGTCGGCTGTAAGTTCATAATGTCCGTATAGGCCGGCGATGATGTCTTTCAGTACAGCATAAGCCTCAGGAAATTTATGACGGAACATGAGTGCACGAGCCAGATATCCGGCAGCAGCACCGCTTGTAGCACGTCCCTGAGCCCATTCACCACCCTTATCGCGCGTTGGCAATATCTCCATGGCCAGTGCGAGGTCTGCCTCTATCCGGTCAAACACCTCGTCCTGAGTATTGTTGGATGCATACATGGTATTGATGTCTGAATAGGATGCATAGTCTGTAATCAGTGGTACCGTCTGGTAATATGTAGCCAGTTCATAGTATGCCAGTGATCTGAGGAAAAGGGCCTGTCCGGCTATCTGATTATAAGCATCTTCCGACATTTCAACATCATCTACCTTTGACAATACAAAGTTTGTGCGGTTTACTACATGGTAGCAGTCGCGCCAAATCCACTCGTCACCTATTCCGATTGTACCCGGAGAATTGAGATTGTCATACTCCAGATACCACTGTTGAGATGAGTTCCAGACTTCGTCGCCACGTACTGCATCCATAGTGTAACCAACGCGGGAAAACGTACCTTCGAGGCGGATACGGTTGTAGCACGCGATGATAGCCTCCTGAAGTTCTGACTCTGAATCGCCAAAATCATAGGTTGTCTGATTATTCGGATTCGTAACATCGAGCATATCATCACAGGCTGTCATGCCTGCAATAAGCGCCAACATTGCTATAAATATCTTTAGACTTTTCATATTGCTATCCTGTTTCTTTGATTACATATTTAGAATGAGAAGCGGGCTCCAAACATTACAGTTCGTGGTGATGGATACGAAGCATAGTTGTAACCGGGAGTGAAAGTACCTCCTGCGAAGTCTACGTTGTAACCTCTGTACTTAGACAACGTTGCCAAATTCTGAGCCGATGCGTATAAACGAACACCCTGAACATAGCCACCAAACCATTTATCAGAGAAGTTATAGCCCAGTTCGATGTTGGCAATTTTCAGATATGATGCATCTTGAATGAAACGGTTGCTGAACATATCGTTGGTGATTGAGCCTGTCGATTTGTATGCTATGCGGGGCACATCGGTGTCTGTGTTATCCTGTGTCCAGGCATTCAACAGATCAATACTCTTGTTGAGTATAAAATATGAGCTGTGCAATGTGACGTCAACAAAATCAACAGCTTTGAAACCTGCAGCTCCATATGTCGATATGCTCAGGTCAAAACCGTTCCATTCAGCACGTGCATTGAGACCGTAATGATACTTCGGCAAACCACTGCCCAGGAATTGCTGGTCTTCGTTGGTAATTTCGCCGTCGAGATTGAGGTCGGCGTATGCGCAGTCACCCGGTTGTGCTCCACTCTGATTGACGTATTCGCCTTCTGAATTGACACGGTTATCTATCTCAGTCTGCGACTGGAATATCCCCTGGTAAACGTAGCCATAGAATGAACCAACTTCACGGCCTACCTCTGTGCGGCAGTAGCCATCTGTACGAGGTTCGTTTGAAACGCCCAGCTTTGTCACCTCGTTACTGAGGGTGGATAAGTTTGCTGAAATGTCAAACTTAACAGCGTGCTGATGATTGTGATATGCAACCAGGAACTCAAGACCTGAGTTTACCATTGTTGCTGCGTTCATCGTGACTGTTGCATTGGTAGCACCTGCATTGGCCGGTACTGCTACACTGTAAAGAAGGTCTTCTGAAGTCGACTTATACCAGTCGAATGTGAACTCCAGCTGATTGTTGAACATACCGAGATCGAGACCAACGTCAACTGTTTTCTTCTTTTCCCACTTGATGGCTTCGTTTACATAGTTTGATATCGCTGAGCCAGTAACCTTATTATTTCCAAAGCTGTATGTGTAATTACCTCTCGACATGACGTCCATGTACTGGTATTCGCCAATGTTCTCATTACCAAGCACACCATAGCTACCGCGAATCTTGAGCAGGTTGATTGTAGATTTGGATACAGGGAAGAAATTTTCACGTTCGATACGCCAGCCTGCTGACACAGATGGGAACCAATCCCAGCGTATAGCTGGTGAAAGACGGCTTGAACCATCACGGCGTGCTGTTACCGAAACAAGGTATTTCTCATCGAAATCATAGTTAATACGACCGATATAGGATGCCAGTTTATGTTCGTTTTCCGGGCTTGTTGCAGATGTTTCCTCAGCGTTTCTTATTTCCAGAAAGTATGGCTCGGGCATGTTAACGCCGCTTCCACTGACTGTGTGAAAGAGCTCGTGCTCGTACGTCTGGCCGACAACCATATTTACGTGATTACGTCCGAATCTGCCATCATATGTAACGGTGTTTTCTACAAGAGCAGTGCTATAGTTGCGATAGGCCTCCGTCAGGGTCTCATCCTGCTTTGACAGGTAGTTTGTCGTACTCTGTATAAATGCAGGCACGAACGTAAAGTCCTTTGCAATCGTCTTGCTGTACGCCAGGTTGAGGTTATAATCAAACTTTTGATTACTGCTGCTGAGGCCAACCATGGTTATGAGGTCAATATTTGCGGAACCTGAAGCAACAATGCGGTCAACAACGACATTTCTCTCCAGAATATTATTGGTGAGGAGCAGGTTCGTTACTCGCAAGTCTCCATGCACATCGTCATAGTAAGTGCCATAACCGAAGGAGTCGTAGGTGTATTCTGTAGCAGCCGGTATCTTATCATCGAGCACCCAGGTCGATTCATCATAAGCCCTGATACTTGGAGGCATAAGCAGAGCAGAAGCCATTACAGGGTATTGTGCACCCCAAAGGCCCTGTACATACTCGTTGGCGTTACTGAGAGCCATATTGTCCTGATCGCTGTGGCTATACACTATATTCGTTTTGAATTTGATAAACTTAACATCCATCGTATTGTTGATACGGGCAGTGTAACGGTCGAAATTAGGACCGGCACCTTCCATCGTTCCTTTCTGGCTATAGTAGTCGAGAGCGATGTTGTAAGTATTGTTGTTGCCACCTCCTGAGAGGTTGATGTTGTGATTCTGACGAACACCTGTTTTGAACGCCTCATTAAACCAGTTTGTGTTAATTACATCCGGATCGAGATATTTTGGGCTTGCAGGATTGTATCCGGCAGGTACATCCATGCCGCTGTTAGTGTATGCCATGGTGACGTATTGAGCATATTGATAAGCATCCATTACTTCATATACCCCCTGCTCCACCTGGTCTAAACCAACGTAACCGCTGTAGTCTACCTTCATGGCTTCGTTATGCTTCCCCTGCTTTGTGGTGATGATAACCACGCCGTTGGCAGCGCGCGAACCGTAGATTGCGGCAGCAGAAGCATCCTTGAGTACCTGAAGTGTTTCGATATCGTTTGGCGAGAAGTCGCGTATTGTTGTTCCCATTGGTACACCATCGACAACGTAAAGAGGTGCGGTGCTGCCGAATGAACCGATACCACGGATACGTACTGTAGGGTCGGCTCCCGGCTGTCCGTCAGTTGTAATCTGAATACCGGCTATCTTTCCTTCGAGCATTGTTGAGATGTTTGAGTGTGAAACTTTCTTCATCTCTTCAGTGTTGACAATGGCAACAGAACCTGTGAGGTCAACCTTTCGTTGTGTTCCGTAACCTATTACTACCACCTGCTCGAGTTCTTCCAATCCCGAAACCAATGTGATGCTGCCCAGTTCAGTTCGTCCGCCAATGGCTATTTCAATACTTTGGTGCCCTACAAAAGATACTATCAGTGTAGCATCTGAAGGAACAGAAAGGGAGAAATTCCCATTAATGTCGGCAGAGGTACCAATGGCTGTACCTTTTATTTGTATGGTTGCACCTGGAAGCGGTTCTCCGTTTTCGTCAACAACCTTACCTTTAGCTGTTATGTTATCTGTTTGGTTGACAGACATCTGTCCGGCATTGCCGTAGCCTTCTGCATATGTTGCCGTTGCGATCGCCAGCAATCCCAACATGACTAAATAGAAGTATTTCATAGTCTGAATATTTTATCCAAGTGATTATTGAACAATTACAAGATAAGACCCCTCTGTTACGAGTGCGCAATTCAAATCAGAACTGTCAATTGATATACCCGCATACCTTTGGAAATGCGTTTCGCCGTTGGCGTAAGTAACAGTGTAAAGTATATCAGCCGTATTGTCACCATTGTTTGTAACTGTGATGACAATTCTGGAGCCACTTATGTTTTGTTTGAATGTATCCCAATTCCAGTCAGATGTGGGGGTGGCTGCGCCATAACCGGTGCCCCATCCGAAACTGTCCATGCGAACAACAGCATATTCAGAATTGTCAGCTTTGCGAAGAATTGTACAAGGACTGTTCCAGTTATTAACCTGGTTGGAGTAACAGTACATGGAAATCGTCTTACTTGAACCTGATGCGACTGTATAGTTATCAGAGAATGCCGTCCACCATCCGGACGAAAAGTCAGTAGCGCCTACCTGACTTATACCCTGCACAAGCGTAAATGGGCAGGTTGTAGTTACTGTTTTTGTTGCACCAACAAAAGAAATGACAGCAGTCTGAGCACCTGAAGAAGCCGGAATCTTACCAAACTTAAGAGCTGAGTTTGGAATGACAGCTAATGTACCGTCGGAATATGTACCTGTTACGACAATACCTGCGGTGTTGAATATGATTGAGTCGCTGCTGAAATAATAGTATGTGGTTAAAGTTGGCATGGTGGTAACAGCCAGACTTGCAACAGAGTTGGTTACTTCCAGGGTGTAGATGGTTGATACCGCCTGGCAGTATGCACCCTGCTTGGTTTTGCTATATGCTGCAACAACTGTCTTTTTTCCGAGTGTAGTCATATCAGGAATAACATTGAATGATATTTCTGAAGAATCAACTACCTCGGAAGATCCGTCTTCGAATGTAACAATAGCTATTGCGTCACCCCAGAAGTTTTCGTTACCTAATTCAACAAAGGCAGGAGCTCCTGTGACAGAGATTGAAACCGGATTAACATCTTCAATGACTGTAACTTTAGAAGGTATAAGGTATGCCTTCTTCATCTCGAAATGGCTGCCATCGCAAACCAGGAAAGCAACGATATCATCTGTGGCAGAAACAGGTTGCTGATATGTCTGGACCAGTGTTATGCCATTCGTTCCAACGGCAGTGGCTGTTACAAATACATTGCCGGTAGCAGAATGGTCAACATCGAGAGAAACACGGGCACCTTGCATTGTTGTCCGGAAATCATTCCAGATATCATCATCCCCGTCAGTGTCAGGATAGTTGTGGGAGATCATCCCTCCGTCGTAATCAGCGTTGCCCCAGCCATAAGCATCAGAACGCAGAAGAAAGTATTCCGCATAGCCTTCGGCATCACGCTGTGCAGTGGCGAGGGCCAGATTCCAGTTGTTCCAGTTGTTGACTCCGGTACCGTGGTTGATAAACTCCAGATGCAACAGCTTGTTTGAAGGAATTGTGAAGTAATCAGAGAAGTGAGCCCACCAACCGGCACTGTTATCTTCAGGTCCGACTATCGCAGAAATGATAGTGAGGTAAGTAGTGTCACCAGTACTTGGCTTCGCAGCTGCAATTGAGTCGATCCTTCTCTGCAGGTCTGAGGGCGCGTTTATTGAATAAATATCCAAATCCTCGCACCCGACCAGGACAAATGCGGCCAAAACTGTTGCGTACAATACGCATTTCATCAGTTTAGTTGTTTTCATAAATCGGAGGTTTAGTTCGTTTGCTGAATATCACTTTTATATCATGGTTGCCTTTGAAACTCAAGTGCTGAAAACGACTGTATGATACCCATTAACCAGGGCATTCCAATAAACCAAAATTTAAGGGCCTCATTACGTGTGAATTTTACACTTTTAAACCCACTCTTATAATTGCTTATTTAAAGTTATCAATTATAATTTTCAGGCCTTTCTTCCTTAAGCAATTTACAAAGTTATTTCGATTTTAGAAAGCATTTCAGACTTTTTTGCAAACGATTGAAATAAAAGGTTACAGGTATCCTGTCGTCACAAGTCAGTAAGACAACCGGCAGCAAGTTGAACAGTACTGTCATCCGGCATGCCTGACCCCGTATTTTAGGGCGTTATTGTAATATTGAACTCGAAAGTGGCTGTATAATTTTTACCCGGTTCAGGTGTATAGACCAGCGCCTGTTTTACTTTGTAGACATCACCGGCTTTGCATCGTCCCGGATGCTGACCCAGTGAAAAGACGAAGCCGGATTCACTGAACTCTGAGAAAATCCTGTTCGCTCCGTCGGTTGCCGGGTCAAACGCGCACACGTCGCCTGAGGCGTTAAACCAGTGGCCGTAGCCCCTGGCCGTAGCTGCCGGGGCCGGTGTGCCGTCCCCATTGACACCGTAGAACTTAATCCTCTTATCCGAAGAAGGCTGGCCGAGGTTCGTGATTATCTCCGGACCGGTCAGGACAAAGGCATAACAGAGCTTCGTCAGGTCTATGGAGACTGTGGTGCCGGCGTATCCGGTTGCATCGGCCCTGAATGACACGTTCAGCACAAATGTCGTATCATGCGGCTGATCATCTTCCGTGAAATCAAGAAGGCCATAGATCCCCGTTCCGTCGAACCTGACCTTGTAAGGCCACTGCTCGTCATTTGACTCACTCTCGTCCCACCCGTGCATCCAGTAGTTGGTGGGAGCGCCGCTGACTACGAACCAGAGGTCCTGACAGCTGGCAGGACAGGTGAATGAGGCCGTCCCTGAAGAGGCGGAAAACATGTCACTGTAGACCCGTGTACCGTCACTTAACAGCGCCACGTACCCGTATCTCCAGCCGCCGGAAGCAGCATTGATCGAACGGTAACCCGGAGCTCCTGCGATACCCTCGAAGGTACAGGTGATATTGGTCCCTGCCTCAGGCACCTTGAGCCTGATTACATTGTAACCGTGGTTCTCGATGCAGTCATCCGGGGCGATCTGCCGAAACCCGTCGGCAGCCTTGTTAAGGCTGCAACTGTGGACCCCGATGCGACTGCTTCCCGGTGAGCGCAATGCATCAAGATCCCAGGTCACCATCCGGCGCGCATAGTCAAACTGCTCATCATTGTATTGCTCAAGGGTGATGCCCGTGATACGCATGTAAGCCTGCGCCGGGTCCTCCTGGCCATTGGCTCCCGACTCCCTCCAGAGACGCCCGATGAAGTCGATGCCATGCTTGTCTGCCCAGTAATAGTTGATGAAATAGCTGGCATAGCGCTGCCACTCATGGAAGGTCGAACGGTGGCAGTTGTCAATGTAAACGTTGAAGTTGTTGGAACTGAATGCCTCTGCAGGATAGCTCTGGTAAGCCTGCCACTGTGCACACTGCTCCCAGTAACCGTTGCCGCCGTTACCACCGAATCCGTAACGCCACCCGGAGTTGCCTCCGTTGTCACAGTAGACCTGGTACTGAAAACTGTGCCCTATCTCGTGCGCGATTGTCGAGCCCACCGGGTGACAGGTGGAAGGACTGACCCAGAGGGCTCCGATTGTGTTGTCATAACCCGCCCCGGTAGCAAGCCAGTCAGTCTGATAAAGAAGAAAAATCATCATTTTATAACTGTCAGTCTTCGAGCTGCCGGGAGTAAGGAACTTGAGAGTCTTTACGTTCATGTCCCAGAATTCCTCCGCCCTGGCCAGCAAAACATCTACGTCGACACGGTATGCCGGATCAGGATGATTGGTTGGGGTTACATAACCATGCTCATCATACCCCTTCCCCCAGAAAACGATGAAGTGTTCCGACTGCTTGCTGCGGCCAAAATACCAGGTACTGGAGCTCTTGAAGAGATCCATGCTCTTCATCTCCAATGGTATATAGATTTTGCTGACATCTATGGCCGTGGGATCAATACCTGCTGCCTGCACAATGGTGATTTTTTCCCTGGTGGCACCTGAAACGACGGTCACCTGCGCAGTGCGTGCAGATGCCGTCGTATTCTTCTCAAATATAAACTTAACCGTAACAGGCACTCCGGGTACTCCTCCCAGGATGGCAGCATTAACCCATAACTGGTCTATCGTAGTTATGGTCCACTTCTGGTCTGAGGTGATCTGGACAGATGTCTCTCCTCCCTCAGCCGGGGCACCTATCTCGGTAGCAGAGATGACGAGATTTGCTTCATCATCAGGCTTTTCCCTGCATCCGACAAGCAAGATAATGCTCAGAAAAAATATCAGAATGCTAAACCTTTTTGTGCCCGGATAATTCATAAGTCAACTTGCGTTTCGCCTGTGTCTCAGCTTTATTGTTAAAGTATGGTTTTCTGAGGATACCGGCAGAATGAAGAGTTTCGTTCCGTTATTCTCTTCCGCCTGTTTAATCCTCTTTCCGTCAATCTTCAGCTTCACTTTTGCATCGGCTGTGATCCTGAGGAGGGTCTCATGGCTGTCTCCCGAACGGTTCTCAAGGGTGAAGCCCACTCTTTTCAGAGCGTTGTCAACCGAGATCTCCCTGCCTTCGGCGAAGCCGTCACGTTCCAGTTCCATCGTAAAGCGAGGCCCTGAGGTTACCGCGGAAAAGCGTGCCCTGACCCCGTCACGAGGCTCCACGAGAAGCCTCTTTTTAACTGTTTTCAGTACCCCGCCATAGGCTATCCACCCGAAGAGAGGATCGTCAGTCAGGACCGTCTGTGCCGTTCTGAAGATGGCTCCGTTTCCGAGGTCTGCCTCGCCGTCATAGAACCACGCTCCGCGGTCAATATCCTTCCTGATCCATGCACGGCCGGTCTTCGACTCCATGAATGCCCATCCCATGGCTCCGTCCTTCTCCTTGCCCGGAAACCAGTAACCGTAGCCGGACTCTTCCGTCCCCGTGTTCATAAGCGCGTAAGGAGCAAGATAGGAGGCGTAGCCCAGTTGCAGCCAGTCATAAGGCTTCTCTGCAAACCTGACCCCATAGTCAAGGATCGCCCATCCGCCCATCCTCGCCATATAGCTCAGACAGTGGTTGTCAGAACTTGATGTGAAGTCGCTCCCGAGCAGGAAATATTTGGTTTCAAGCCATCCGCGAACGGCCAGCCCCGCATAATGCTGCCTCTCCATGAAATCCCTTGCTGCCTCCCTGCTTACAGAGGGGTGCGAATACCACACACTGTCGTTCTTGTCGAACCACAGGTTGGAGTCGGGCTCCATCTCATTGAGCGTGCCGTACTTCGCAAAAGCATATGATGATTCGAAGGCAGTACGGTCAATTGCATACTCCGACCTGAACGGGTATTTGTCATCATAAACGAAATACTTGACCTTCTTCTCGTACTCCGAACGAAGCCAGCCGGCCTCATCCTTCCTCCCCTCCTTTTCCAGGTCAGCAATCAGGTTCTCTATGACCAGCTCATTGTAACAGCCCCACTTGTAGGTCTCATACCAGGGCAGGATCTCATAGGGATAGATGAAATAGGCCCTTGCTGTCTGCCAGGCCCTCTCCAGATATCCTGCAGCATCGAGGTAATGTACCTTTTCCGGATACATTTTTGCCACCTGGTACATGTGGTAGTAGAGCATTGTGATATGAGGATAGTCATATGACCTCCATATCTTCATCTTGTCGAGGTTGGTTGTGCTGATCTTCGCCCTCTCGACGGAGTCACGTGCCACCTTCCAGTTTGGTACCCCGTAGATACCGTACGGATATGGATCATCGGTGTCAGTCCTCTGCAATCCGTTCCAGACGAAATTCTCCAGGTAATATTCAACGGCGTCAATCTCCTTCTGATCAGGAAAGTAGACGTTCTTAGCCGCAACATACGGTGCCTTGCACAGGCCGGGATCGTCACATGCCAGCACGTAGCCCCACCAGCCGTCATACCCGTCAGTGTCATCAGGACCGCGGAGGATGCCATTCTTCATGTCATAAGCAGAGAATAGCCCGTTATACCATTTGGTTGTGTCACGGTGCTGTGTGCTGTTGACAATGAATGAACTCCTTTTTTTCACCAGGGTCTCCAGCGGTTCAGTGGCGAAAAATTCGAGCCAGGTCTTCCGTCCGTTGCCGTAGTTGACGGTGAGCATGTTCTCTCCAAGCTTCCGGAAGTTCACTTCGTAAAGGTGATGACCCGGAACCTTCTCGCCCAGGTATCTGACTTCCGTCTGAGACGGGAATTCCGGCACAATAGAGTCAATCATGTTCCGTGTGTGAAGAGAGAACTGTGCCTTCAGGTCGGTGGGAAGTGTCATTCCCGGAACCACCCTGATGTCAAAGAGTCCCTCATCATAGAGAAGCTGGCGCATTGCATCCCAGCTGTCAGCCCAGGCTATCCTGAACCGGTATTTCAGCGTCTCCCTGCCGGATTCGCCACCGAGGATAGCAGAGGTATGGGGCAGCCTCCATGTACCGCTGGGTACGCTGTTGCCTGCCGCGGCTGAGTGCATGTAGACCTTGTATCCTCCTCTACCGCCGTCAAAGTACTCAAGCCCTGTTTCGTCACCGGGCAGTACCATCAGGTATGGCGGCTCGCCGGAAGGCCTCGTGAAATAAATGAAGGATCCGTTGCCTGAGATATAGTGATGCTTGGTGAAGCTCCTTTCGAAAATGGTGTCCGGGTTCTCACTGCGCGACATGCTCCAGGGCAGGTAAACGGCAATATCCCCGATCTCGATCGCCTTTCCTTCTTTTGAACCTATTTCTATCTCATAATCAAGCGCATTGCCGGCCAGTGAGAAACGCTGAGTCACCGATACCGGATCAGCTGCATCATCAGCCCTGAGTACCACAGCACCGGCTTCGGAGGAAATAGCACACTGCCTGTTGGCCGGCATTTCAATCCATGCTCCGCCATTCGTCCTGTAGACGATCTTCAGTCTGCCCCAGGGGGCACGCCTGCTCACAATATCCGCCTTGTAACGGTCCAGAGGGTCGGTCACCGACACCAGTCCGTCAGGCGTGATAAGGGCCCTCATCCTGTCACTCTGCAGTACCTGCCTCCCCCCGTCACCGTCCTGCCCGAAAACGGGCAGTGCAGTTCCGGCAAGCACAAAGAGTGAAAGGATGAGAATGCCCCGGATGATGATTCTTCCCCTCATCATATCAGTTTGCCTCCTTATTTATCCATACAATCGATGTCGGACTCCAGTCACGCCTCTGATCACCCTCCCTGGGTGCATCGGGGGCAGTGGACCTGTTGAGTCTCACGTAATTGGGAATTGCAAGCAGGTCACTTCCGTCACTCCATTTACCCTTCAAGGTCATGATGCCACCGAACATGTCATTGCGCCATTCCGTTGAAAGGGCAGCATCACCGATGCGCTGATCGATATCAGGCTGGTCAGCCTTCTCAACATTGTAGATCATCGGGCCGTACCTGAGGGCAATCCTGCCACGGTCAGCAACAATCCTCTCATCTGCTGTTATGGTCTGTACCTCCATTGGTATCACGAAAGAGATCACATCCCCCTTCTGCCACTCCATGGTAATGGGAACATATCCCCTGTCAGTCTGTACCGGTACTGACTCGCCGTTGACTGTCAATGCGCTGATGGTGTTCAGCTCCGGTGTCGATTTGTAAAGATCACTGGTCTCCCTGTCCGGAACCCTGACCCACACGGTGAACTTCTTTGATTCAGCCGGATTGACGGTAATGGAGACATCACCCTTCCACGGATAGTCAGTCTTCTGTACCATCTCCACGGTGGTTCCGGCAACCTTCTCAACGTTGATTGTGCTTCCGATGAAGAGGTTGACATAGATACCGTCATCGCTCTTCACATAGGTCCATGTCGGGATCATCAGCAGCGTTCTTGGGATATTGCCCACACAGCAGGGGCAAACATGCCAGTCTGAGCGCATGTGGTTGGATGACAGCGGGTTGGTATAGAAGAAATGCTTTCCTTCATAATCAATCGAACCAAGGAGAGCATTGTAGATTGTCTCCTCATAAAGATCTGCATACTTTGCATCGTGATAGGCTATATTCATCTTGTGCTGGAAGAAAATGAGCCCGCAGCTGGAGCATGACTCGCAGTAAGCATTGTTGCCCAGCGAATAGTTGCCGCCGAAACCCTCTGAGGTCTCCCCGCTTCCGACACCGCCTGTCACATAATATTTCTTGTTGACCATGTTGTCCCAGAGTGACATTACAGCGCTCTGATAATCGGTGTCACCTGTCTCGGCTGCAACGTCAGCCATTGCAGAGTAGTTGTAAACAGCTCTTACGGCATGACCCACAGCCTCATACTGCTGCTGCACGGGCACATGACTCTGGTCATACTCTGAACCGTTGTTGCGGTTGTCAAGGAGGAATTTGGCGAGCGCAATATAGCTGTCACCGCGTCCGTTCCCTTCCATGTCATTCACAAAACGGCCGAAGCGGACCAGTGCCTGCTCCATCTCCTGGTGGCCGTCATACCATGCCTTTTTGCCGGGGCCGATGTTGGCCACCCAGCAATCGGAAAGCTTCTTTGCTGCATCATAAAGCCTGGTGTCAGTTCCTTCGGTGAGGGTATAGTGGTTGATGGCTGATTCAATGAAGTAGCCGGCCACATATCCTTCGTGGTTACCCCTGGTCTCAGGCGCCCATCTCTCCTTCCATCTCGTTGTATCGCGAAGGGTGAATGCAGTCTGCAGATAGCCGTCAGGCTCCTGTGCTGCGAGAACTATCGGGATCCATTTCTCGAGAGTCTTCTTCATCTTCTCCTGTGCAGCGATAATCTCTTTGTCACCCTGCGGATCAACCATCAGGGCAATGCACATCGACTCAATGGTCTGATGAACCCATGCATTCGAGAAGACATAACCGAGATGCTTTCCGTGAGGCTCACCGCGAAGCGCTTTCGCCGCCTCGATGAAATTGTCAATTCCGCCCTGTCCTCTCTCAAGATCAGTACGCTCAATCATTGTAATGCAATGAGGTATCCAGTCAACTATCAGCGCTTTGGCGCGGTCATTCCAGAGCGGGCTGTCAATCTTGTACCTGCGGGTGTAAACCACATCAAGCCTCTTCTCCTCTGGCGGATTTACAACGCTTACCTTCAGTGATGAAGATGACTTCATCTTGCCGGCCTGGGCAGAGAGGGTGAGCACATAATCACCGGGGACCGTAAAGGAAGCGGTTGTGGTGTCACTCTTTGCATTTTCAAAGGTGACAGCACCCGGACCCTCAGCCGTCCACAGGGTCTTCTTCAGCGGATCAACACTCTTGATCAGGCCGCTGAGATAGGTCTTGCCTCCGGTGACAACCATGCGGTCACCGCCGGCAGTGATAACCGGGGCAACAGCCGGGGCATTCTCAGGCTTGAAAACCTGCCACTCCAGAACCGGCGAGAGAAAACGCTGAACCGAGTCAACTTCCAGCATCAGCTTCGTCGTTGACACTTCCGTAAATGTGGTGTGGTTGAATTTGTCATTCTCCAGTCCAAGGCCTGAGGCATTCTCCACATCTACGTACTCTTCCCCGTTCCAGTACTTGAACCTGTATGCCTGAGGCAACTTCGTGAATCTGTCAAAATCATACAGGAATACTGCTGCCTCATCAATTGATACAGGCTGCTCCCATACATACTCATACCGCATCACATTAAGGCCGGACTGCATCTGCTGCTGCCTGTTCGGGTTGGACATCCAGCGTCTCATCTGCTCCGGAATGCTGTCCGGAACAAGACCGTCATTGAGTTCCCTGATATCCCTCTGGCCTCCGCGGGAGACCTGTGCGGACCTTGCCAGTACTGCAAGATTATCCTTACCAGCCTTCCCGGCACCGCCGGTGGCACAAGAGGGGATCATAACGACTGCCACCATCGCGGCAGCCAGGATTAGCATGAATCTGTTTTTTCTCATTTCCCTGGTTTTAAAAAATTGAATAAAATGCATTTTTCAGTCATTCAGATTAAATACAAAAATGTTGATGCTTGCCGGACCAACGGTCAGTTCCCTGGCTGACGGCACAGTGGCCGGGCCTGTTATCCTGACATTCTCCGGGCGTCCGGGTTCGTTGGTCGCCATGTCATCCGGTGCTGTCACCTGCCACAGTTCTCCCTCACCCGTAACAGCGCCATTGAGAAATGTAATTGGCACTGTGACCTTATCCCATGTGGAATTGACAATTGACACTGTAAGCTTTTTGCCTTCCGCGTCAAGTGTTGCCGCAATGTCAAGCGGCCTGGTCTCTCCGGAAATTGTCACAGGCACGGTACCGAACTGCTGCCTGTAGAGCTTCAGTACCTGGCCGGTTGCATCGAAGACTGAGCTGGTTGTGTTTGTCTTTATGCATCCGATGACGTTTACTGTCTGGGCGTAATTGGCCATGAAGACTATATCGCTCTGCCTCGAGTACTCATTGAGGCCTGCAGCTATTCCCATGGCGTCACGCATGAAATAGCGCGTTCCAAGCTCTCCGTAGATATGAGGACCGTACCAGTAGTTCCACTCATCCATACATATGCGGATGTCCTTTCCGTTCATCTGCGGAATCTCCTTCCTGTACTGGCGGTGTGCTTCAGCCTTCTCCCTGATTGCATCGGGTATCTGTTTAACATGGGTCATCAGACCTCCCCCGTGCCAGTCCTGACGGTAGAAATGCTCACTTATCAGGTCCATGCTCTCCGAACAGTTGGCCAGCACCATGCGGTCCCAGTCGCCCAGTTCCCCTACTGCAATAAGCTTTATGTCCGGATCCACGCTTTTCATCGCATCCGCGAAGGCATTGTGCTTCTTCACGAACTCGTCCGTAGACATATGTCCCAGCTGCCAGTCGCCGTACATCTCATTGCCGATGGACCACCATTTCACGTTCCACGCTTCGGGACTGCCGTTGGCGGCCCTGAGTCTGCCCATGGGAGTCTCAGCAGAGCCGTTGCAGTATTCAACCTCCTCACGTGCCTGTTTCGAGTCGCCAAGTCCGGCGTTTACCGCGATGTAAGGCTCCGTGCCAAGTATCCTGCAGAAATCCATGAACTCATGGATCCCTACATCATTGTGTTCCACGCCCTGCCATGCCGGGTTCTTTCTCGGCGGCCTGCGGTCACGGTCACCGATTCCGTCCTTCCAGTCATAACCGCTGACGAAGTTG
Source organism: Bacteroidales bacterium UBA4788 (assembly GCA_002402965.1). Taxonomy (GTDB): domain Bacteria; phylum Bacteroidota; class Bacteroidia; order Bacteroidales; family VadinHA17; genus SR-FBR-E99. Next base: position 1,307 of record DHGW01000073.1, on the reverse strand, counting down.
CCTCCGGGCCAGCGGTAGACAGGAGCGTTGAGCTCCTTCAGCAGCGCCATTACATCCGGGCGAAATCCTTCAATGTTGTCTGACGGCATAAGGCTGGCAGTACCAACCCATACCTTTCCGTTGCCTTCGGGTTCGATTGTCAATGAGGCATTATGTGTCATTTCGCCGGAACGAAATTCTACCGGGCAGGCTGCATATGTGCTTCCGGGCTTATCAATTGTGACAGTACGGGACTCTTCGTCCCACGCCAGCGTAACCTTCACGGCTGTAATACCCGGAGTTGCCCTGAGAATGATGCGTCCGTTATAGGCCAGATCCGGTTTGAGGCCGAGGCCTGACTGCTGCATTATGGCGGCACCGCTGCCGTCAACTCCCAGAACCGGAGTCTTGTCGCCGGTAAAAGGATTGACCCTGTCAACAGAGAATAGTTCTCTCTTTCCCCGGACCTGCCAGGGCGACTCCCTGTCGCCGGGAGAGTACCAGAACTTGCGGTCCTCAAGCATTTCAGCCCAGATACCTCCGTAGATGCATCTGCCAAGGTGCTCAATGAACTGTCCGTAGATATATTCGGACATCGGCTCTTTTTTATCGGCCAGGTCAATTGTAACCGCTGTGCTGATGTTCTCCGAGGAGACCAGTTCCAGGGTCATATCATCAAACCAGGCTCTTCCGGATGCCGGGCCATCAAGACCAAGCAGGCATGAGAGGACTGATGAATCATCATTGCCGGTCTTGAAGACAATCTCAATCTTTGTCCAGTCATTCGTGCCGCTAAGCCCCGTGAATTTGGAATCGATAAAGTCAAACCGGAATCCGGCGCCATTGCCGCTGCGGGACTGAACCCCTTCGGTCTTCACCCATCCGGTGAATTTGTATTCGGACCACGGTTTCAGTTGCACCCGGGTCATCCAACGTCCGCCGGCAGGCCTGTTGCTCTGCAGCATCAGGCTCCGTTTTCCCTGATGGGCTTCGTAGTCATAGAAGGCAATAATTCCGCCTCTGCCGGTCTCAGCATTCCATCCGGTAACGGTTGAGCCGCTTCCCTCCTCTGCGGAGGGATTGGGAATGATGCTTACCTGCCCCTCGTTTCCTGTACAGGAAGAGAGGATAAGTGCTGCTGTAAGAAGAATCTGAAGTTTTCTCATTCCGGATTGCTAAAATTTGTTAATAAGCCTGTTATAAACGTAAAAGGCCGGTAAAAAGCGGCCTTTTACTTCCAAACTAAAACCCTAAAACCATGCAATTACCTTCTCCATTCATTTACTCCGTCCCTTATGCGGTTACGCCAGACAAGCTTCGAACTTGCG
>DHGW01000003.1:12656-12904 GCA_002402965.1 Bacteroidales bacterium UBA4788 | reverse complement strand
CTCACCGGTTGTACTCTTTATGTGACTGTTGAGCCCTGCGTGATGTGCGCGGGGGCGCTGGCATGGAGCCAGATATCAGCAGTGGTCTGGGGAGCACCGGACCCGAAGAAGGGATATACCACCACAGGCGCCCCGATACTCCATCCAAAGACGGAGGTGCGAAGCGGGGTGCTGGCAGAAGAGTGCTCAGCGATCATGAAGAAGTTCTTCAGGAAAAAGAGGGACTGACCCCGGAGCTTCGCCACGGA
>DHGW01000003.1:9238-12576 GCA_002402965.1 Bacteroidales bacterium UBA4788 | reverse complement strand
CTTCGCGCCGGAGAAGAAGTAAACCTTTGCTTCGCCCCGCAGGGGCAAATGAAAAAAAATTACTAGGTTTGTTTTAAATAAGACGTAAATGACCCTCGATAACGGTAAAAGAATAGTTCTGCTGAGGCTGATTGCGTTCATCACCACGGTGCTGTATGTGTTGTACGTGTTTCTTGCATACTTCCAGAAGATTTTCCGGAAGGTGATGTCAGAAGAGAGCCTCACTATACTCACCGTCTTTGTTACGGTCATTTTCCTTCTCGTTCTTTTCTGGCCGGCCATTATGAAATACAGATACGTCTTCTTCTCGGCCGATGAACGGACCGTCACCCTCAGGTGGTACAAGACCGGACTGATGCCCGGCGAGAGCAAGAGCATCGAGATACCTGCCGTCAGGTTCGCCGGTTACAAGATCACCAGGAAGGGTATGGGCCTGTTCCATTATCTTACACTCTTCCAGCAGGTTCAGGGAAGGAAGGCGGCCTATCCCCCCGTCAGCATCACTGCACTTTCAAAGACCCAGAGAGCACAGATTGAGTCGACTCTTAAAAACTACAAATCAGCAGGTTAGCTATTGCGGATAAAACATGAGCAAAGTCATTTTTCATGACTGAAGGTTCTATGACCTTTGGGAAGTAATTGATCATTTACAAAAATCACAAATCACAAATATATCATAAAATGAAAGTAAAAGAGATTCTGGCTGAGCTCGAGAAGAAGCATCCTGGTGAATCAGAATATCATCAGGCAGTCAAGGAGGTCCTTGAGTCGATCGAGGAAGTTTACAATGAGAACCCCAGGTTTGCCAAGGCAGGTGTTCTTCAGAGGCTGGTTGAGCCTGACCGTATATTTACCTTCAAGGTACCCTGGATGGATGACAAGGGCAATGTGCAGGTCAATCTCGGCTACAGGGTGCAGTTCAACAACGCCATCGGTCCATACAAGGGCGGTCTGCGTTTCCACCCCACGGTGAACCTCTCAATACTCAAGTTCCTGGGCTTCGAGCAGATATTCAAGAACTCCCTCACCTCGCTTCCCATGGGTGGCGGCAAGGGCGGATCGGACTTCGATCCCAAGGGCAAGTCAGAGAATGAAGTGATGCGTTTCTGCCAGGCGTTCATGCTTGAACTGTGGAAGCATATCGGTCCTGAAACCGACGTTCCCGCAGGCGACATAGGTGTTGGCGGACGCGAGATCGGTTTTCTGTACGGGATGTACAAGAAGCTTGCTCAGGAGCACACCGGTGTTCTTACAGGCAAGGGCCTGAACTGGGGTGGATCACTCATCCGTCCTGAGGCAACAGGCTTCGGCGGCATCTATTTCGCAAAGGAGATGCTGGCCATGAACAATGATTCATTCGAAGGCAAGAAGGTATCGGTCTCCGGCTTCGGCAACGTGGCATGGGGTGCTGCTCTCAAGGCTACCCAGCTGGGCGCGACTGTTGTTACAATCTCCGGTCCCGACGGCTATATCTATGATCCGGCAGGCATCAGCTGCGAGAAGATCGATTACATGCTTGATCTGAGGGCATCAAACCAGGATGTTGTTGAGCCTTATGCGAAGAAGTTCCCCGGCTCGAAGTTTGTCAAGGGCAAGAGGCCCTGGGAGGTGAAGGTTGATATTGCACTGCCGTGCGCAACACAGAACGAACTTAACGGTGCTGACGCCCAGATTCTCATCAACAACAAGGTGATGCTTGTTGCAGAGGTGTCGAATATGGGTTGCACCCCTGAGGCCATTGAACTCTTCATTAAGAACAAGCTGCTCTATGCTCCCGGCAAGGCTGTCAACGCCGGCGGTGTGGCCACCTCGGGCCTCGAGATGACGCAGAACTCGATGAAGCTCAACTGGAACAAGGATGAGGTTGACGAGAAGCTGCATTCGATTATGGTCAACATTCATGCTGCATGCGTGAAGTACGGCAAGCGCAAGGACGGTTATGTTGACTACGTGAAGGGTGCCAATATCGCTGGCTTCCTGAAGGTTGCCAATGCAATGGTTGACCAGGGACTGGTATAATCAGTACAAGTTAATACAATTTGAGGACAGGGAGTGGTCAGGTGACTGCTCCCTGTTATTTATTGCCGGGGGCAGCGGAGGTGGCCCGTGTCAACTTGATTAGCAGTGGTAGTGATCCGGGCTGATCTCCGGTCAGACCCGCAGCCGGTAGACGTTGCCCGGGCAGGGGGTGATCATGCCAGCGAGCTCCATCTGGAGCAGGGTGGTCGACAGCTTGTAAACGGGCAGTTCCAGCATGCGGGAGAGGATATCGATTGTCAGGCCGCCCTCGTCCTTCAGGGCTTCGCAGATCTTCCTCTCATAATCGGTTATGCCCGCAAAGAGAGTGGGCTGCACTGGCGCCGTCAGAGCGGCCGGTTTCCATCCCAGGAGGTATTCGATATCGCCACACTTCTCCACGAGGGCGGCCTTATTGCATCTTATAAGAGCATTGCAGCCGGCAGACCACTCATCGCCGGGACGCCCGGGAACAGCCATCACATCGCGGTTATATGAGGCTGCGATGTCTGCTGTGATCAGCGCCCCGCCCTTGATCCCGGACTCCACTATCAGCGTGGCATCGGAGATGCCGGCGATGATTCGGTTGCGCCTGATGAAGTTGTTTCGCTCAGGAAGGGTCGGTGACGAGAAGTCGGTCACCAGGCCTCCGTTACCAAGCATCTCTTTAGCGACGCCGGCGTGTACCGAGGGATAGATAGTCCTCAGCCCGTGGCCAAGCACACCAACCGTGGGAAGGCTGGCCGCCAGGGCAGCCCTGTGCGCGGTTATGTCGATTCCGTAAGCGAGCCCGCTGATTATCAGTAATTTCGGAAAGTGCTCCGCCAGTCCCGTCACGATCTTCTGGCAGAGCTCGCGGCCGTGCGGGGTGGCGTGGCGGGTCCCCACGATGCTGAGGATCATGTGCGCATCGAGGTCAGCATTACCACGCAGGTAGAAGGTCACGGGAGAGTCCTCGCACTGCCGGAGCCTGAGGGGATAGTCGTCGTCGAGATAGAAGAAGACCTTTATGTGGTTTCTCTCCACGAACTCCGCCTCTCTTTCGGCGGCAGGGAGGTATTCATGACTGGCAACTGCCGAGGCGAGAGCTTCCCCTATCCCGGGGATCCGGGTGAGGTTGCGGAACGACTCCCTGAAGACGGCCTCCACGCTGCCGGCGTATGATACAAGCTTGCGGGCGGTGATATCGCCCACGCCGGGTATCATGCCAAGCGCAATCTTGTAAACAAGTGGCATTGATGACATTGTGCATTATGTTAGCGAGACAGGATAAAGTTAGGAAAAATTAAGGCAATAAGCATCAGGAAGAAGTTAATAGTGTT
>DHGW01000003.1:7296-9224 GCA_002402965.1 Bacteroidales bacterium UBA4788 | reverse complement strand
TAGCTCGTAGAGCTTAAAGCATTGTAGAAGCAGTAACAAGATGAGATAGTTGGCTGTAGGCCATTCAGAATTGTAAAACAGCAAATTCACCTGTTGCCGATTGCCTAATGGCTATTGCCTTAAAATATCTACTTTTGCCAAATGCAGATAATTGACACCCATAACCATATATACCTCCAGGAGTTTGATGCCGACCGCGACGAGGTGGTGAAGAGATCACTGGATACCGGGGTGCGCAGGATAATGATGCCGAATATCGACACATCTTCAGTAGCACCCATGCTGGCAGTTGAGGAGCAGTACCCGGACACATGTCTGCCAATGATGGCCCTCCACCCCACTTCCGTGAAGGAGAATTACTTGGATGAGCTGAATGCGGTTGAATCAGCCCTGCAAAAACATAAGTATTACGGAATAGGCGAAACCGGGATTGATCTTTACCGGGACAAAACGTTCGTAACGGAACAGACCCTCTCCTTCAGGCGTCACCTTGAGCTTGCTGAGGTCTACGGACTGCCGGTGGTCATTCATGCGCGGGAATCCCTCGGGCTTATAATTGAGGTGATCAGGTCCTTCGGCATTGGCAGGGTGAAGGGTGTTTTTCACGCTTTCCCGGGGACGGCTGACGATGCACGCACGGTGACAGAGATGGGATTCATGATCGGCATAGGCGGAGTGGTCACCTTCCGCAACGGGCGGCAGAGCGAAGCTGCCATAGCTGCAGGAGTGAATAACATAGTGCTCGAGACCGATGCCCCGTATCTTGCTCCTGTCCCTTACAGGGGAAAGAGAAATGAGGCAGCCTATCTGACTTATGTGATTGACAAGCTGTCGGAGCTGCTTGCCATCTCGCAGGTGGAAGTGGCCGACAGGACAACGGAAAATGCCAGGAGGCTGTTCAGACTATAGATGATGGAAACGACAGGATCAATACTGATAATTTATACCGGCGGGACCATTGGCATGGTCAATGACCCGGTATCGGGATCGCTGGTACCAATCGATTTCAGGCACATTTCCGGTCAGGTACCGGAGTTGCGCCGTTTCGGGTTTACCCTTGAAACGGTGACTTTTGATCCTGTGATCGACTCCTCGGATGTCAGTCCCGATACCTGGCTGAAGATTGCAGCGACGATTGAAGAAAACTACAGTAAATTCGACGGGTTTGTGGTGTTGCACGGTACGGACACGATGGCCTATTCGGCCTCGGCGCTAAGCTTCATGCTGCAGGGGTTGGAGAAGCCCGTCATCTTCACCGGCGCACAGTTGCCTATAGGCGTCCTCCGCACTGACGGCAAGGAGAATCTCATCACTGCCATAGAGATTGCCGCGGCGCGCGAGAACGGGTTGCCGATAGTGCCGGAGGTGTGTATCTATTTCGAAAACAAGCTGTTGCGTGGTAACCGGACTATCAAGTACAGTGCGGAGCATTTCAATGCCTTCGTCTCTCCCAACCTGTCGCCGCTTGCAGAGGCAGGATTGCAGATCCGTTACAACAGGAACATAATAAGGTACCCAACGGTCCGCAGGCCCCTGACAGTCTCAGGAAAGTTTGACACGGCGGTTGCAGTGCTCAGGCTCTTCCCGGGCATCAGGCATGAGACGGTAAATGCCATACTGGATACAGCCGGGGTTAAAGGGCTCATCCTGGAGACCTACGGTACCGGCAATGCATCGACGGCAGGGTGGTTTCTTGAGGAGTTGCGGTCTTTCATAGCAAAGGGAGGCATAGTGCTTAATGTTACGCAATGCCAGGCCGGCAGTGTGGAGATGGGGTTATATGAGACCTCGGCAGGGCTGATCAGCGTGGGTGTCCTCAGTGGCAGGGACATCACCACCGAGGCTGCCGTGACGAAGATGATGATTCTGCTTGGCAGCGATCTGCCTGCCGATAAGGTTGGTGCCTTACTTGCCAGGTCTCTCTGCGG
>DHGW01000003.1:0-7274 GCA_002402965.1 Bacteroidales bacterium UBA4788 | reverse complement strand
GAGAGATGAGCTGAGCTGGTTGAATGCCAGACTGGTTGCCGGCAGTGGATGTCAGCACTTTCGGGGTGAAATGCAATGGAAAAGTTATCATCAGGAAAAATTTTGTAAATTGCGCCGTTTTTGGAGAGATGCAGGAGTGGTTGAACTGGCTCGCCTGGAAAGCTAGTATACCTCTAAAGGGTATCGGGGGTTCGAATCCCCCTCTCTCCGCAACGATTAAATGAATCCCGCCCCCGGCGGGATCATTTATTTTACCGAAGACCCGTAGAGAGCTTGCTCTCTGAAGGGGCTGAGGGAAAATAAATGAAGACCCGTAGGGTTCATTTAATCGTTGCAGGCTCCCCCTCAAGGGATCACGGCCGCAGGCCGTAATCCCCTTCTCCCCTTAAATTTTATTAAAATCTCCACGCCGTTGCACACTTTCCTTTTTTTTATATTTTTGTCATAATATTCCGATATTAATAATCTAACATGATGAAAAGAGTTCTTGTATTTATGGCATTTGCAGCCCTGCTCCTTATCGGCACGGCACAGACATCACAGGCACAGACCGATCAGACTGCAACAACACAGCAACTTACCGAACAGACACAGACAACAGCACCTGCACAAGGTGAAGCAGTCCTCCACAAGGAGATCAAACGCCTGTTCATCGAAGGTGGCGCAGGCTTCATGGGAGTGATCCTCCTCTGTCTCATCCTCGGTCTGGCAATCTCAATCGAGAGAATCATCTACCTTAACCTGGCTACAACCAACACCGAGAAACTCCTTGCAAAGCTTGACAAAGCCCTCAAGGAAGATGGTATCGATGCTGCCAAAGAGATCTGCCGCAACACCCGCGGACCGGTGGCAAGCATATTCTACCAGGGCCTCGACAGGGCACATGAAGGCGTTGAGATGGCTGAAAAATCAGTTGTTGCATACGGCGGCGTACAGATGGGCCTCCTGGAGAAAAACCTCTCCTGGATCTCCCTCTTCATCGCCATCGCCCCGATGCTCGGGTTCCTCGGAACAGTTATCGGTATGATCGCCGCATTCGATGCAATTGAGCAGGCAGGAACGGTTTCTGCTACAATAGTTGCCGGCGGTATCAAGGTGGCCCTTATCACCACCGTTTTCGGTCTCGTCGTGGCTATCATCCTCCAGGTATTCTACAACTACCTGCTGTCAAAGATTGATGGCATATCAAACCAGATGGAAGACTCATCTATCACACTAATTGATATGCTGGCTAAATACAATCAAAAATAACCAGCCATGTCTGAAAAAATCACCAAGTTATCAACGATCCTTCTGTGGGCCCTGATGGGCCTGACAGTGATCTTTGCCCTGCTTTTTTACGTCGGCGGAGTGGTGCCGGGCACTGAAGGCACACGGTATGAAGAACCCAGGGTGACCAACTCTTTCATCGTATTTGCATATATACTGCTCACAGTCACAATTCTGGTACTGCTCTTTTTCGCAGTGCGAAACTATATCATGGATCCGAAAGGACTCAAGGCCGTATTCATCGCCCTGGGCGTAGGAGCCGTACTAATGGGAATCGCAGCATTGCTGGCTGACAATACGGTACTGAACCTGCCTCACTACAAGGGTTCGGATAACGTCCCGCGCACCCTGTTCTGGACTGATATCGGCCTCTATGTGGCATATTTCCTCCTTGCCGGTGCGTTCCTGACTATCATCTACTCAGTTGTATCAAAGTATTTTAAGAAATAATTGAACTTCCGCCCTGCGGCGGAGATAAATATTCACCAAATGGCAAGAAGGTCAACACCGGAAATAAATGCAGGCTCAATGGCTGACATTGCATTCCTCCTTCTTATTTTCTTCCTGGCTGCCACCACGATGGACTCTGACACGGGACTGATGCGTCAGCTGCCCGCAATCCCCGATCCAAACGTCCCGCAGGATGTCAATAAGATCAATGACAGAAACATCCTCGAGGTGAAGGTCAACAAGGACAACCTGTTGCTGGTTGAGGGACAGCTGACCGAGTTCAGCCAGCTGAGGGAGATTGCGCACGATTTCATCCTCAATGCCAATGACGAACCAAATAAACCCGAGAAAGAGGTTGTGAACATCCCCTTCCTGGGCAATGTGGCAGTCTCGAAAGCGGTCATCTCTCTGCAGAACGACATCGGCACAAAATACGGTGTCTATATCGCGGTGCAGAACGAGCTGATAGCTGCGAGATCGAAACTACGTGACAATCTTGCAAGACAGGAGTTCGGAATGCCTTATGACAGGCTCGATGAGGACCGCAAGGGAGCCGTCGATGACTTCTTCAAGGTCCCCATCTCGGAAGCCGAACCCAAAAGGATAGGAGGAGATAAGTAATGGCAAAGTTCATCAAAACCGGAGGCAAATCAGTCAAGTCACTGAACACCTCTTCGCTGCCTGACATCGTCTTCATGATACTCTTCTTTTTCATGGCCGTAACCACGATGCGCGAGACCGACGTGATGGTCACCGTCCGCATCCCCGAAGCCACTGAAGGAAAAGTGCTTGAGAAGAAATCTCTCGCCAGCTTCGTTTATATCGGCGAACCGCTTGAGGCATTCCAGGGATTGTATGGCACGGAGCCAAAAATTCAGCTGAATGACACCTTCAAAGAGCTTGCTGACATACAGGACTTCATCGCGCAGGAGCGCGAACAGCTCAACGAGGCTGACAAAACCAAGATGCTGGTGGTTCTCAAGATCGACCGTGATACCAGGATGGGCGTCGTCACCGACGTGAAACAGGCGCTGCGACGCGCCAGCGCACTGAAGATCATGTACGCCAACACCAACGTCGACAAGATCACACATATCTATTAAGCAAGAACCGGAATAAATATATACAGAGCCGTCCCCGTGACGGCTCTTTTTTTTAAACGCGAAACGGCGCCCGATAAGGGGCGCCGCCGTCGTGTGATCCCGGGGCGACTCGAACGCCCAACCAACAGAACCGGAATCTGTCATTCTATCCATTGAACTACGGGACCGGTCAGAGTGCAAAAGTACACTGCCGCAGCCGATTTTCAAAACTTCTGCCGAAAATTGGAGATATGCCTGTGACTCCTCACTGAAGCTTCGCCATGTACCGGAGGACTCAGGGTTGCGCTTTACGCAGTTTATGCCGTAAATATCGCCTGTACATCACCCATCGGGCAAGATTTCTGCCAAAGATTTCCTAATTTCGCACCCCATAAGCGCAAACCATCCGGGCATGATGAAGGAGTACAATTTTTCAGAGATAGAAAAAAAATGGCAGGAGTACTGGGAGAAGAACAAGACCTTCAAAACCTCAGACGATCTTTCAAATCCCAACAAATGCTATATCCTCGATATGTACCCCTACCCTTCCGGCGCCGGCCTGCACGTAGGCCATCCCGAGGGATACACGGCAACTGACATCGTTGCCCGATACAAGCGCATGAAGGGCTTCAATGTTCTTCACCCAATGGGCTGGGATGCCTTCGGACTCCCCGCAGAACAGTACGCCATCCAGACCGGAACACACCCGGCAATCACCACAAACAAAAACTGCGACACCTTCCGCCGCCAGATAAAAGAACTGGGCCTGAGCTACGACTGGGACCGCGAGATCAATACAACCGATCCCTCCTACTACAAATGGACCCAGTGGATATTCATCAAGCTTTACAACACCTGGTATGATAACCAGTCGGACCGCGGTCGCAACATAAATGAACTCCCCATACCCCTCGATATCCTTAAGGCAGGCGACGAGGCAAGAAAGAAATATATCGACTCGAAGAGACTGGCCTATTATGATGATGCGCAGATATGGTATTGTCCCTCCTGCCGCATAGTATGCGCCAACGAGGAGGTGCTGACCGACGGCTCTCACGAGAAGTGCGGCCACAAGGTGGTGAGAAGGAACCTCAAGCAGTGGATGCTGCGCATACCCTACTATGCAGAACGCCTGCTCAGCGGCCTCGAAAAGCTCGACTGGCCGGAGGGGATAAAGGAGATGCAGCGCAACTGGATAGGCCGGTCCACAGGCGCCGAGGTCGATTTCAAAGTGGATGGCAGCAAACAGAAAATCACCGTCTATACTACCCGTCCCGATACGCTGTTCGGCGCAACCTACATGGTGCTCTCCCCGGAACACCCTCTGGTGAATGAGCTTACCGCCCCGGAACAAAAAGAGAAGGTTGAGGAATACATCAGGGCCGCATCACTCAAGTCAGACCTTGACCGTACAGACCTCGCCAAGGATAAGACGGGTGTCTTCACCGGCACCTGGGCCATCAACCCGGTCAATGATAAAAAGATACCCATATGGGTGGCCGACTACGTCCTCATGGGCTACGGCACCGGGGCTATCATGGCAGTACCGGCGCATGATGAGCGCGACTTTGAGTTTGCAAAGAAGTTCGGGATCGAAATAACCTGCATCCTCTCTCCCGATGTGGAAGATGCGGAGCAGAGAGAACGGATCATCTCCGGCAACGAGTGCTGGAGCGGTGACGGCATGTACATCAACTCATCGAACAGCGAACAGAACATCAGCCTCGACGGTTTGAATGTCGAAGATGGGATCGCCACCATTACGAAGTGGATCGAAAGCAGGAACATCGGAATGCATCGTGTCAACTACAAACTGCGCGACTGGCTCTTCAGCCGTCAGCGCTACTGGGGAGAACCTTTCCCCGTCATCCACTGGGAAGACGGTACCATCAGCCTGCTTGACGAGAAGGAACTGCCTCTGACACTCCCGGAGCTCGAGGTCTATGAGCCGGGCGTCAGCGGCGAGTCGCCCCTCTCCAATGCAACCGACTGGCTTTATGTTACCGACAAAAACGGCCGTCGCGGCAAGCGCGAGACTAACACCATGCCGCAGTGGGCAGGTTCATGCTGGTACTACCTGCGATTCATTGACCCGAAAAACGACAAGGCAATTTTTGACCCTGAGAAGGAGCGATACTGGATGCCGGTTGACCTTTACATCGGCGGAGCTGAACATGCCGTACTGCACCTGCTCTATGCCCGCTTCTGGCACAAGGTGCTGTTTGACCTCGGCGTTGTCTCAACCGATGAGCCATTCACAAAGCTCTTCAACCAGGGAATGATCCTGGCGTTTGCCTATGAGACGGCCACAGGTGCGAAGGTGGCATCGGACCAGATAACCGAAAAGGACGGCAAATTCATCATCGCTGAAACCGGTGAGGAGGTAAGCCAGATAGTGGCGAAGATGTCAAAGAGCCTCAAAAACGTTATCAATCCCGACGACGTGGTTAAGAGCTACGGCGCTGATACACTGAGACTCTTCGAGATGTTCCTGGGACCGCTCGAGGCAACGAAACCGTGGGACGAGAAGGGTATCAAAGGTCCGCATAACTTCCTGGCAAGAGCCTACCGCCTGGTTGCCAACAGTGAAAACATCACCGGTGCAGATGAGGATCCCGAGGTGCTCAAGGTCCTGCACAAGACAATAAAGAAGGTAACCGAGGATATAGAGGGCCTTCGTTTCAACACAGCCATCTCGGCAATGATGATCTTCCTGAACACAGCCTTTAAGAAGGAGAAGATAACGCTTGAGACTGCTTCGACCTTCATAAAACTGCTTTCACCCTTTGCACCCCACCTGGGAGAAGAGCTGTGGCAGATGACCGGGCATGCCGGCACGTTAGCCTACGAGCCCTGGCCCCTTTCCGATGAGAAGCACATGAAGGAGGATCTATTCGAGTGCCCGGTATCTGTCAACGGTAAGATGAGGTTCAAAATCGAACTGCCGGTAGATCTGTCACATGAAGAGGTCACCCGGATCATTCTGGCGGATGAGAGAGCACAGAAATGGATAGGCACAGCAACGCCAAAAGTGATAGTAGTTCCCAACCGTATTGTAAACATTGTTTTATGAGGTTATTCCACTCCCTGACGGCGCTCGTCACTGCTGCAATGCTGATTACCGCTTCATGCGTCCGCAGCGGCGCAGCAGAAAGTGCTGACAGTGCCGGCACTGCCGGACTTACCACGGCAGCTGCTGGGGCCGATTCCACAGCGCTCAACGGCATCCCGCCGGAATATGCTGCAGTCACAGGCAGTCCGGCCGACCTAACCAAAACAGCCGGGCTTCATTTCGACTCTGCAACTGGAACAGCCAATACGGCAGACAACAGAAATTCCCTTTTCGGCATTCCACTCGATTCGTACAATATAGTAACCGGAAAGGTAAAGAGGAATCAGTTCATCTCATCAATCCTGTCAGATCACGGAGTAGACTGGAATGACATCGAAAAGCTTCTCAGTGACAACAGGGAGACGTTCGATCCGCGCAGGGTCAGGACTGGCAGTTCCTACTCTGTACTGATGACAGCGGACACCCTGAATAAGCCGCATTACTTCATTTATCATCACGATCCCAGGGTTGCATACGTCTTCTCACTGAAGGATACCCTTGCCATTTACAGACATGATGCGGAGATAAGGAAGACGCTGCGTTACTCCTCCGGTACAATCAACACATCACTCTGGGATGCTGCGCAGGAGAACGATCTCAACCCGAACCTGTCGGCCGAACTGTCTGAGATATATGCGTGGACCATCGACTTTTTCGGCCTGCAGAAGGGTGACAGATTCAAGGTCATTTATGAGGAGGAGTTCATCGGCGATGAGTCGGTTGGCATCCGCAGGATACATGCAGCCCAGTTCGAGCATGCAGGCAGCACCATCTATGCCATACCCTTTATACAGGACAGCGTGATGTCGTTCTTCGACACCACGGGCGCCAGCCTGCGCAAAGCCTTTCTCAAGGCGCCGCTGAGGTATTCGCGCATCAGCTCTCGCTTCTCGGGAGGCAGGCTTCATCCCATCCTCAAGATAGTCAGGCCGCATCATGGGGTGGATTATGCTGCTCCCATCGGTACTCCGGTATTGGCCATAGGCGACGGCAGGGTCACCAGCACAGCTTACGAGGGAGGAGCAGGACGGACAGTGAAGATAAAGCATAACAGCGTCTATTCGACAGCCTACCTGCATCTCTCGCGCTTTGGCCCGGGGATATCATCAGGGGTGTACGTGAAGCAGGGACAGGTGATAGGTTACGTGGGAAGTTCAGGTCTCTCTACGGGGCCACATCTTGACTTCAGGTTCTATCGCAACGGCTCGCCCATTGATCCGTTGAAGGTTGAGGCACCGCCGGTCAACCCGGTGGCTCCGGAAGCACTGAGGGAGTTTGAGAAGGTGGCCGAGGGGTATATCAACCTTCTGGGCACAATAAGCTACTGACATTTTTTTACAATGCTTGATCCCCTACGGGGA
>DHGW01000091.1:8614-11266 GCA_002402965.1 Bacteroidales bacterium UBA4788 | reverse complement strand
GGCGTAGCCCATGAAGCATTGTAGACAACCATGACTCCACCCACCAGTCAGCATCAACTGCAATACCGCAGGATCGTAAGACCGCATGACAGAGCGAAGCTTCAGACTATCAGACCTTTAGACCCTCTGACCTTCAGACCCTTTAAAATAATGACCATTGTTATATATATTTTCCCGGTAATTCCTTAAAATTGCCCTTTCAAGAATCAATTGATGCCGCAGGGAGAAACGATCACTCATAAAGGGAAGGTATTGAGAGTGCCGGGCAACGGCACTGCCGAGGTTGAAATTCTAGTGTCCGGCGCCTGCTCGGGTTGTCACGCCAAATCAGCCTGTTCTGCAGGTAACACGGAAATGAAAGTGATTACGGTGAAGAGTAATCCATCCGTCCGGCCGGGCGACAGTGTTACGGTTGAGATGAGGCTCTCGCAGGGATTCCGTGCGCTGGTAATAGGGTACATGATCCCGTTTTTAGTGCTTATAGTTGCGTTTGCAGCAGCAACCGCTGCCGGCGCCGGAGAGCTGTTCTCGGCTTTGCTTTCCTTTGCCGCTGTTGGTGTTTATTATCTTGTCGTCTGGCTGATGAGGGCCAGTATCGGAGAAAAATTCGAATTCAAAATAAAGGTCTGACAGATGAGTTCCACTGTTCTTTTGACTATCGCGATGCTGAGCGCCCTGGGGTTGCTTGCCGCGGTGATACTCTATTTTGTGGCGCAGAAGTTCAAGGTGATTGAAGATCCCCGCATTGATACGGTTACCGAAGCTCTTCCCGGAGTCAACTGCGGCGGTTGCGGATACACCGGATGCCGTGCTTTCGCGGAAACGCTGGTTAAGTCAACCTCGTTCGAGGGCCTGAACTGCCCCGTCGGTGGTGCCGACACGATGGCAAAAGTGGCTCTTATCCTTGATCGTCAGCCCGTTGCCGTGGAACCGAAAGTAGCAGTTGTAAAGTGCAACGGAACCCCGGACAATGCAACGCGGACATCGTATTATGACGGTGCCATGAGCTGCCGAGTAGCCCACTCCCTCTATGGTGGTCAGACCGGCTGCCAGTTCGGGTGTCTTGGGTGCGGCGACTGTGTAGAGTCCTGCAAGTTTGACGCCATGTACATGGATCCGGTAACGGAACTGCCGGTTATCCTTGACGACAAGTGTGTGGCCTGCGGCGCATGTGTTAAAGCCTGTCCGCGTAACATCATCGAGCTTCGGAAACGGAACAAGAAAGACCGTAAGATTTTCATCTCATGTGTCAACAAGGACAAGGGAGGTCCGGCGCGCAAGGCTTGCAAGGTGGCATGCATCGGCTGCGGCAAATGCGTGAAGGTTTGTCCTTACGAGGCCATCACAATGGAAAACTACCTCGCCTTTATCGACTCCACCAAGTGCAAGCTCTGCCGCAAGTGTGCGCCTGAGTGTCCCACCGGAGCCATCCTCGAGATCGGTTTCCCGGTGAAGGAAGCCAGGCCCGCTGAACCGGCTGATGCGGTGGTGAGCTGATCGCGGCGGCGTGGGAGAACTTATCGCGGATGCACAGGAGAAATGATTACCGAAGCACAGCAGAAGTTATCGCGAATGCGTAAAAGAACAAATTG
Organism: Bacteroidales bacterium UBA4788; assembly: GCA_002402965.1. Lineage (GTDB taxonomy): Bacteria > Bacteroidota > Bacteroidia > Bacteroidales > VadinHA17 > SR-FBR-E99. The sequence continues at coordinate 9,674 of DHGW01000091.1, read as the reverse complement.
CACCACAGACAGCAAACTGATTATTGAATAACCTGAAAAGAACCATAAACGTGTTTAAGACATTTCCGAAGGGCGGCATCCATCCGCCAGAGAACAAGCTGACGGCGGACAAGCCGACAGTCATCCTTCCCGTCCCGGCGCAGGTGACGGTTCCAGTCTCGCAGCACATCGGCGCACCGGCCACACCGGTCGTGGAGAAGGGTGCCGTGGTCAGGGCCGGGCAGCTCATCGCGCAGGCGAAAGGATTTGTCTCCGCCAACATCCACTCACCGGTATCGGGCAAGGTAAGCAAGATTGACACCGTGGTTGACACAACCGGGTACAAGCAGATCGCGATAGTGATTGACGTTGAGGGCGATGAATGGGTTGAGACTGTTGACCGCAGCGCCGCCCTGGTGAAAGAGATTACGCTGTCGCGCGAGCAGATCATCGAGCGGTGCCAGCAGTGCGGGCTGGTAGGTCTGGGAGGTGCGACCTTTCCGACGCATATCAAGCTTACAGTGCCTGCCGGGAAGAAGTGCGACACAGTCATCATCAACGGCGTTGAGTGCGAGCCTTACCTCACATCGGACCACAGGCTGATGCTTGAGAAAGGTGCCGAGGTGCTCACCGGGGCGGCCATCATTAAAAAAGCCCTGGGCGTTGACAGAGTTATCATAGGGATAGAAGCCAACAAGCCCGATGCCATCAGCAACCTGACTGAGTTGGCGAAGGGGTTTGAAGGAATCACGGTTCAGCCGTTGAAGGTCAAGTATCCGCAGGGAGGTGAGAAGCAGCTGATTAAGGCCTGCACAGGGCGCGAGGTTCCCTCCGGCGGGCTGCCCCTCGATGTGGGAGTTGTAGTGCAGAACGTGGGTACTGCCTTTGCTGTTTACGAGGCCGTTCAGAAGAACAAACCGCTTGTGGAGAGGGTGGTGACCGTTACCGGGAGATTGGTTAAGAACCCGGGCAATTTTCAGGTGCGTATCGGTACTCCCGTATCGGTGCTGATTGAGGCTGCCGGGGGAATGCCTGACGACACCGGCAAGGTTGTCAACGGCGGTCCGATGATGGGCAAGGC
>DHGW01000091.1:5467-8587 GCA_002402965.1 Bacteroidales bacterium UBA4788 | reverse complement strand
CTGCCGTGCATCAGGTGCGGAAAGTGCTCCTCGGCGTGTGCAATGGGTCTCGAGCCGTGGCTCATCTCGGTCCTGGGACAGAAGGGCATGTTTGAGAAGGCCGAGCAGGAGAAGATCACCGACTGCATGGAGTGCGGGGCCTGTGCCTACACATGTCCCGCGAAGAGGCCGCTGCTTGATTACATCAGGCTGGGTAAGTCCACTGTTATCAGGTTGGCACGCGAACGTATCACGAAATAGCACACAAGACATATGAGTAACATTTTAAATGTATCCCCTTCACCGCACCAGCAGAGCACCGAAACGACGCGCAAGCTGATGTACGGTGTGGTGATTGCGCTGCTCCCGGCCCTGGCAACCTCGATCTGGTTCTTCGGGATGGGTGCGATTATCGTTACACTGGTATCCGTGCTTGCCTGCGTGGGCACGGAGTATCTTATCCAGAAGTTCATACTTAAGACGAAGCCGTCTATTTCGGACGGATCGGCAGTAGTCACAGGGCTTTTGCTGGCTTTCAACGTACCGTCGAACCTGCCGGTGTATATAATTATTATCGGCGCCATTGTTTCAATCGGTGTGGCGAAGATGACCTTCGGGGGGATTGGCAACAATCCGTTCAACCCGGCGCTTGTAGGCAGGGTATTCCTGTTAATCTCCTTCCCGGTGCAGATGACAAGCTGGCCGTTGCCGCAGGGATTCAACACCGGTTATGCCGACGCGGTTACCGGCGCCACTCCCCTTGCAATAATGAGCGAGGGTATCAAGAACGGCGAAACGGTTTCCGCGCTGATGGAGAAGGTCCCGACGCACATGCAGCTCTTTTACGGGTACATGGGAGGCTCGATGGGTGAGATTGCCGCAGCGGCACTCATTCTCGGCGGCATTTACCTGGTATGGAGGAAGATAATCACATGGCACATCCCGGTTACAATTCTTCTGACTGTTGCTGCGTTCACCGGCATCCTCTGGGGAGTTGACCCGACAAAATATGCTGATCCCCTGTTCCATCTGCTTACAGGAGGGATAATGCTCGGTGCAATCTTCATGGCCACCGATTATGTGACATCACCGATGACGGCCAAAGGAATGATAATATACGGTATCGGGATTGGTGTCATAACAGTGTTGATAAGGGTTTGGGGAGCATATCCAGAGGGCGTTTCGTTTGCGATACTGATCATGAACGCTTTCGTGCCATTACTTAATATGTATATTAAACCAAAGAGGTTCGGGAAGGAGGTGAAACGTGGCTAAGATGCAATCGTCGCTCAGGAACATGGTTCTTTCGCTGACGCTGATATCGCTGGGAGCCTCGGCAGGTCTCGGTTTCGTTTATGAAATGACGAAGGCCCCGATAGCCGTAACTGCCCTGAACAAGAAGCTTGATGCAATCAAGCAGGTGGTGCCTGAGTTCACCAACAACCCTAATGATGAGATGTTCATGCTGCCAACAGATGAGGGTGACTCCCTCGAGGTTTATCCCGCCAAAAACGGTGAAGAGGTGGTTGGATATGCCGTCAGATCTTACACCAACAACGGTTTCAGCGGTTACATAGGGTTTATGGTAGGTTTTACGCCTGACGGCGCGATATATAATATAAACGTCCTTGAGCATAAGGAGACTCCCGGCCTGGGTACGAAGATGGTTCCCGACGGCACCCCGGAGAAACCCGAGTTCAAGGATCAGTTCAAGGGGAAGAACCCTGCGGAGTTCCAGCTCAAGGTGAAGAAGGACGGTGGTCAGGTTGATGCCATCACGGCCGCCACAATCAGTTCAAGAGCTTTCTGTGACGGTGTCCAGAGGGCATACAACGCATTCGAGAGAGGAGGTCTGAAATGAACCAGATGCAAGATTTTATGGAGGCAGGTTTGAAAACGAGCAATATAAAGGACTTTATGAAAGGAGATCTGAAATGAACCAGATGCAGAATTTTACGAAGGGATTCCTCAAGGAGAACCCGATACTGGTTTTAGTGCTGGGGACCTGTCCCACACTGGCCACCACTTCATCGACCATGAACGGCCTGGGGATGGGCTTTGCGACTACTTTCGTGTTGATTGGCTCAAACGTAGTGATATCGATGATGAAGAACATCATTCCTGATAAGGTTCGCATCCCTGCCTTCATCGTGGTTATAGCGACATTTGTGACTATAGTTGACCTGGTGATGCAGGCATATGTTCCTTCGTTATACGAAACCCTTGGGATATTTATTCCGCTGATTGTGGTGAACTGCATTGTTCTTGGGCGTGCCGAAGCATATGCCAGCAAGAATACGGTCTGGTCCTCGTTTGTCGACGGAGCAGGTATGGGGCTCGGATTTACCGGGGCCCTTGGAGTACTTGGAGCCATCCGCGAGATTCTTGGCAGTGGCGCCATTGCCGGGTTCAAGTTCATTGAAGGCGACGGCATACTGGTCTTCATTCTTGCGCCGGGTGCTTTCATTGCCCTGGGTTATCTGATTGCCATTGTGAACAGGATCAACAAAGCATAGGGAGGAAAGAAAATGGAATATATTCTGCTTATAATATCCGCAATTTTCGTCAACAACGTTGTGCTTGCCCAGTTCCTGGGTGTATGTCCTTTTCTGGGTGTCTCGAACAAGGTGAGCACAGCGATAGGGATGTCAGGTGCTGTCACCTTTGTGATGGTACTGGCGACGATGGTAACCTACCTGATACATGTTTATGTGCTTATACCGCTGGGCATTACCTTTATGCAGACGATCACCTTCATCCTGGTGATTGCAGCGTTGGTTCAGATGGTTGAGATCATACTTAAGAAGATCAGTCAGCCGCTGTATCAGTCGCTTGGCATTTTTCTGCCCCTGATAACCACTAACTGTGCTGTTCTTGGTGTTGCGATACTTGTTATCAAAAAGGATTACAATCTTGGAGAAGGTATTGTTTACGGAGCTGCCACTGCGATAGGTTTTGGTCTGGCGCTTGTAATTCTGGCCGGTATCCGTGAGCAGCTTGAGCTTGCCGATGTGCCCTCCGGTATGAAGGGTGTGCCGATCTCGCTTGTCACTGCGGGCATTCTGGCGTTGGCCTTTATGGGATTTGCAGGGCTGGTATAGCGTTGCGGGCAGGCCGTGATTCCTCGCCAGCGCGGGAAAG
>DHGW01000091.1:0-5309 GCA_002402965.1 Bacteroidales bacterium UBA4788 | reverse complement strand
ATCTTCAGTAGCGCGGGAAAGCCTGCAGGGCGGGATGTCAGTGTATTTTCGGTAACCCGGATCTGCTCCTTTTCATATATCTTCTGTCCCCCAAATCAACAAGCTTCCACATTCTCATTTCCGGAGATTGTCTCCCCTGCCCCTCAAAAAGGGATAACCAGGAGGTACGTAATTTTGTAAGTAAAGAGTCTTCCCTGCAACGATGAACCAACAGATTTGCACGATTTCCCAACTATTTCCTTGCTTAAATCGAAAAAAAATGTTAAATTTCGTTGTTTGCTAAGGTCATCTTCTGTCAGTCGAGTGAAAGTCGTTATAAATCAACTTTCTAAATCATTCTAGGTGTGACTGACGAAGCGGAGTTTTATGGCTGACTCAAAATAGTCACCACATCAGACCCCCTCTCGGAGGCTGAAATAAGTGTTCCGGCCCTCAAAAACAGGGAAGGCAAGGTGTTTTTATCAGTTGAATCCGTTTCTCGAAAGTAAGAATTGGATTGCACACAGAGCTCCCTCCCCTCAAAAGAAACGAGGCAAGGTATCTTTGCTACCTGAAAGCAGCCACACATAAGCAAGATCCGGATTACGCGAATTGCAATCTCATAAATAACTGACAATTACTGGAATTTTATGTTCATAATTCACCCTGTCGATGCATCGGGCAACATTGCTGAATTGAGGCCTGGGACAGGCACAATAAGGTCAGCCGAGGACGCTGTTGACATACTTGGAAATGCCAGTTATGCGAATTGCACAAAGGTTATCATCCACTCTGCCTCTTTTGCCACAGGCTTTTTCGATCTCCGTACCGGGCTGGCCGGCGATATCCTTCAGAAGTTTTCCAACTACAGGATGAGGCTGGCCATTGTGGGTGATTTTTCCCATCTGAAGAGCCGGAGCTGGCGCGATTTCATCCGTGAGAGCAATCGCGGCAAGATGGTCTGTTTCATGCCTACTGTAGAAGAAGCGATTTCCGTTTTGATAAAGTAACAGTGAACATTTGCGTTGTATCTCCGTAATTACACTAACCGCTACCCGTTATAGCAGCCTGAAGCTGACCTTAATCCAGCATCCATGGCTGAAAGCATCCCGAATCAATTATCCCGGAGAGAAACCGGCCGGTAACCATCACTCGGGCTGTAACGCTACCGAACCCATCACCCGTTCTGAAACAGGACAAAACCTATCACCCCGGCCTGGAACCGTCCGGAAACTGTCACCCCGGCCTCTACCGCTACGGAACCCATCATCCGTTCTTAAACCGGCCGGAAACCGTCACCCGTTCTGAAACAGGACAAACACTAAAACTCCGGCCAAAAACCGAATTGAAACTGTCACCCCAATTAATGCAACTATGACTGAAAAGATATTATCCACCGCTGAGAAATTCCTGATCATAGCTCATCGTCCTGAAAAGGGCGGGTTTCTGACATCGCAGACTTTCATCCAGTATGGCATTGCAGGGGCCGTTCTTCTGGATCTCACTCTTAGTGAGCGCATCAGCATTACCGACAAGAAGCTCTTTCTGAAGCCGGGCAAGGCCCTCTCCTACCCTCTGTTAAATGATGTCAGTACGATGATCTCTCAGTCGCCCAATCCGCGAAAGATCAGTTATTGGGTCGGTAAGCTTGCCTCCCGTTACAACCGGTACAAGTGGCAGATATTGGAGGTCTTGGAGGGCAAAAGAATTCTTCGCATTGAAAAGAAGAAGTTTCTAGGACTTATCCCCTACCGGCAGTCAGTTTTCACGGAGACCTACACCCGTGCCAGCCTGATCCGTCAGTTGAAGAATGAGATATTGTCAGGCAGGGGTGGCGACGGAGAGCTAAATGCGCTTGCAGGTATGGTAAAAGCCTGCAGCATGGAGAGGGTTCTGTCCTCTGACCGCGATGAGTTGAAGCGTATCAGGCAGCATTTGAAGGTGATGGTCAGTGAAAGTCCTGTTTCCGATGTGGTTGCGCAGACGATCCGGCAGGTTCAGGCGGCAATTATAGCCAGTGTGACGGCTGCCGCTATTGCTTCCGCCTCCGCAGGGCGACGTTAGCAGTGATTCCATAACTATATAAGCAACTATTTGTGAGCACGTCAGCCGATTCGAATGCCTTACGCGACAGCGATGCCGGTTCAATGCGCGAAGCTGACTCAAGCAGCTTGCGTGATGGTTCCTCGGAATCACAGCGCGAGGCCGACTCTGAGAGCATGCGAGGCGGTACCTCCGAATCACTCCGGGACGCAAATTCCGAATCCCTTCGTGATGGAAATTCTGACTCGCTGCATGAAAGCGGTTACGGTTCGCTTCGCGACGGATCCGCGGAAACACTTCGCGACACCGACTCCGATGCGCTGAGACGCTGAACAATAATAGTTACCCACACCTCCCCTGACCTGAGATTAACAACAGACCTCAGCATACACCCAAAAAAATACAAGCATCAAAAGATGAACACCATAAAAATCGCTGCATATTATGATCACAATCACAGCCGAGAGGGTTTGGCACGACGGTGGAATACGTGTCACTCTCAAGTTCCCCTCAGACAGGGAGTTAACGAATGTTGTAAAAACCTTAGCAGGAGCAAGATGGAGTGAAAAGCTCAATTGCTGGCATATCCCAGATTCGCTTGATGTGGTTTCATTAATTTATGATAAGTTGAATCGATATGCGTTCATAGATTATTCTGCACTGAGAAAGACCATGCGTGGGAACCGTTTCCGAGACTCTGGGAAGGAGCAGAAAGTTATCAGGGTTGTGAAAGGTCAACCCTCTTCGATTCCACGTGATGAAACCTGTGAAGTAAACAACCAATCAGATCTTACAACTGAATCTGGAATACATGGAAGAGTTATCCGCAGCTATGTAAGCAGCAGAAATGCTTCAGCCGGCTCTGGCTCTAAGCCTGTTAATGAATTGCATTCCGTCAGCCAAAGGGTGCTGGTTAACATCAATAATGTTAAGCTTAGTCCTGTTGCCATAGGTGATCTAAAAAGATTTCGTAACTGGCTTGAATCGCGAAGGTTTTCTGAAAACACTGTTCGCACCTACACCTCCATGATGGAAGCATTTCTCAAGTTTGTTTTTCCGCGCGAGGCATCTGAATGCAATGCTGAGGATCTGACGAGAATGGTAAATGATTACATGCTCCCGAAAGGGCTTAGCTACTCGTATCAGAACCAGTTGATAAGTGCAGTTAAGAAGTATTACAAGGAAATTTGCAATGATAAAGTCGATCCCGGTGATTTTACTCGTCCACGAGTTCGTCACAGGTTACCAAACGTATTAAGCAAGGAAGAGGTGAGGATGGTCTTATCAGCACCTTTAAATGAAAAGCACGGTGTACTTTTAAGTGTGATTTACGGATGTGGTCTTCGCCGAAGTGAGGCAATCATGCTGGAAATCGGAGACATTGACCGTGACCGTTTACTTCTCAGTATAAGGCAGGCCAAGGGTTTCAAGGACAGAGTAGTACCAATATCGCCTAAGTTGGTTGAGATAATTGATGCATATATTAAAAGATATCATCCGGTAAGGTATCTTTTTGAAGGTCAAAGACAAGGCTATCCTTACAGCGCGACCAGTGTTGAGAAGGTGTTTAACCTTGCTTGTGCAAGGGCAGGTATAAGGAAAGAGATAACCCTGCATGGTTTACGGCATTCCTATGCAACTCATCTCCTCGAAGCCGGGACTGACTTGCGATATATCCAGGAGTTGCTCGGGCACAAGAGCAGCAAGACGACGGAGATATACACCCATGTGACAGAGAAGAGCATTCAAAGGATCCGCAGTCCGTTTGATGATCTGTAAGCACAACCAGAAACGGGAAGCGATACAGGGAGGAATATTCGTATTGGTACATAAACGGTCGCATAAGAATCGGACATTCGGGCATTCACCCCAAATCCGGTAAAATAAAAGCCAGGCCTTTGTGTATTCACCACAGATACAGTCAGATAAAAGCCGAAATTTGTGAATTAGGCGCAGATACTGTCAGAAAGAAACTACACTATGTGGATCCGGCACAGATGTAGTCATATACAAACCATGCTTTGTAGATTCACCACATAGGCGGTCGCATAAGAGCCAGAGATTTGTTGATGCATTTCATGCACCTTCACAAATAACTGACATTGGGATATTGACCGCAGATCCATACAGATAAAAACCAGGCATTTGGGGATGTTCTACAAATACCTCATAGATATATCCAAAATTTGTTGATGCACTGCGAGCCACTAGATCATGGATTAGGTGAATCCCCTTGTGACAGTCATGCGTGTAATTGATTAAAAAGCGAGACATGAGTCCAAAATTATTACCTATTACAATCTTAGCCGCCTCACTTTCCGTAATTTCACTTTCTCAGGAAGTTCCTGACAGCAGCACTGCAGTTCGGATTTTAACCTTCAATATCTATCACGGAGCCACGATGAAAGGTGATTTTGATCTTGATCTCATTGCCGGGGTGATCAAGGCGGCGGATCCTGATCTGGTTGCATTGCAAGAAGTTGATTTCATGACGAGGAGAGCGAGAGGTTATGACCTTGCCACGGAGCTTGGCTGGAGGACTGGCATGGCTTCACTCTTCGGCAGGGCGATGCATTATGACGGCGGCGAGTATGGCGAAGCGGTTTTATCGAGGTACAGTTTCATCGCATCGCGAAATATACCTCTCCCCTATACCGGGAATAATGAGCCGCGGGCTGCAATTGAAATAACGACGGTCCTGCCATCGGGTGACACGATAATTTTCATCGGGACCCATTTTGATCATACCGGTGATGAAGCAGACAGAATTCTGCAGGCGAAGCGGATTAACGAGATCCTGGATAATTCACGATATCCGGTTATTTTGGCAGGTGATCTGAATGCTGAGCCTGGCAGTTTACCGATAATGCTTCTTAAGGATTATTGGGGCAGCGCGTATGATAAGGATGCGCCTGTTCCAACTTATCCGTCGGGTGTTCCGGTGAAGAAGATTGATTACGTCATGTATTATCCGACGGAACGATGGAAGGTTATTTCTTCGGAGGTCATTCAGGATTCAGTTGCATCGGATCACTGTCCGTATTTGGTTGTTTTGGAGTTATTAAGAGTGAAATGAGTTGTGCAAATATTACCTGAGTTAATGAGTTTTGAAGATGCTGTATTTCAGATACAGCAACTATCATGTAGTTGAATGGGATATGTAATATGTTGTCCCAAATCCGCATAATCCTATACTTATAACAAACACCCCATACTCCACAATAACACCCCTTTCAGCAAAATATGCATACCTTTCGTACACATATAAACAAGTTAGGTACAATAGC
>DHGW01000074.1 GCA_002402965.1 Bacteroidales bacterium UBA4788 | reverse complement strand
TAAACACCGCCGAACTGCGGTAATTGGCCGGTGAATGGATCGACCCAGGCAGCAGTCAATTTGTGCCTTCGACGCAGGAGGAGGGTCAATCCCGCACACGGAGTGTCGGGACCTTCAGACTTTCAGACTTTCAGACCTCTACCTGTAGAGGTAGACCGCCCCCCGGTACTCACGACCTTTGTATGAGACATCATCATACCCCACCGCACGTATGACGTAATAATAGGCTCCCGGACCGGCCTGACGCTCCGAGTCATTGATCTTGCCGTCCCATCCCTGCCAGGTCAGCAGATCCTCACCGTCACCCTCGTAATTATAAACCCGGTGGCCGCTCTTGGAGAAGATCTGCAGGTTGAGAAAACGAAGCGATTGCTTTTCGGGCACGAAGAAATCATTGATACCGTCGTTGTTGGGTGTGAAGACGTTGGGGATCTTCAGCAGCGATGGCAGAACCTTAATCTTCACAGTTGAGGAATCGCGGCATGTGAGGTCGCTCTCGATCAGGAGCGTAACGGTATAGTCACCGGGTATATAATAAGTATGCGGGCCCGGGTCGGGCACAGTCGAGACCGAGTCGTCGCCGAATTTCCAGGTGTATTTCATCGCCCTGACGGACTTATCGGTGAAGGAGACTTCCAGCGGCGCCTCACCTTCAACCGGATCCGCGGTGAACTCTGCCTTGACATGGATCGACTCATAGTCGAACGATGATGTCGTGGAGCATCCGAAGCTGTCAGTGACCTGAAGGCTGTACCTGACATCCTCCAGAGGTGGAGAGAAGGTGATGGGATCTATCTCCAGGTCCGGAAAGGGTATAGCGGATGAGGGCGTTGAGGACCACAGGTGCTTCACACCGTTTGGGAGCATGCGTGATGCGTTTGTTGAAGGATCGTAATAGGTGAAGTGATCCGGTGCGGACGTGCCATTGAGGGCCACATAGTCACATGTATAGTGCAGCAGAGCAGCTGTTGCCACCGGCCGGTCAAGATTGACCCATGCATAAAGCTCTGTGCTGTAGCCTCCTCCGTCAGTGATCCGGACCCTGTATCCACCCTCAGTGAGACCGGCTGCTACGGAGGTGACTCCTGATTCGGTCTTCACGGGAGTTGTGTAACCGCCACCCGTTTCATTGTATTTCGTCCATGTGAAAGTAAAGGGAGCCGTGCCTCCGGGGCTTGCTGCCACCAGGCTGCCGGTCTCGCCCTCGTTGGTGACGCAAAAGATGAATACCGGATCCTGCCGTGCGGTGGCCGGATAGCTTGTATAACGTACGGTGCGGCTGTCCGGGGCAGTGATCTGCGCCTGCATCGCAAGTGGCAACAAAATGATTATGAGGGCCAGGTACCTTGACACACCTTTATTAACGGAATTAGTCATTCAAATGATATGCAAACCTAATAAAAAAATGCCGTTCTTTGGGGCATTAATTTCCGCATTCTCATTCATGTTGCGCGACTATCTGAAAGAGCTTAACGAGGCACAGCAGGCCGCCGTTGTCAACTCCGACGGGCCTGCGATGGTCATTGCCGGGGCCGGGTCAGGGAAGACACGGGTTCTGACATACCGTATTGCCCATCTTCTCCAGCAGGGAGTTCCCGCCCACCGTATCCTGGCACTCACCTTCACCAACAAAGCCGCCGGCGAGATGAAGGAGCGGATCATGCACATCGTCGGCCCGGAGAAAGCAAGCAGCCTCTGGATGGGAACCTTTCATTCTATATTCGCACGGTTCCTCCGCAAAGACGGACACTACCTCGGATACAAGAGTAACTTCACAATATACGACCAGGACAACACGCGCAGCCTGATCCGGACGATCATAAAGGAGATGAGGCTCGACGATTCGGTCTACAAGCCTGCGTCAATTGCCTCGCGCATATCGCATGCAAAGAATAACCTCATTACTGCACAGCAATACGGATCTGTTCCCCAGATCACCGAGTCAGACAAGGCCTCGAGGGTTCCCGATGCGGCCAATATCTACAGGCACTACGCCGCAAGATGCTTCAAGGCCAACGCAATGGACTTCGATGACCTGCTGATGAACATCAACATCCTCTTCCGTGATTTCCCTGCGGTGCTGGAGGATTACCGGAACCGCTTTGACTACATCCTCGTGGACGAGTACCAGGATACCAACTATGCCCAGTATATCATCGTTCACAAGCTGTCTGAGAGCCACAGGAATCTCTGTGTTGTGGGTGACGACGCACAGAGCATCTACTCATTCCGCGGGGCGCGCATTGAGAACATCCTCAATTTCGAGAAGGACTACCCGGATTACAGGCTCTTCAAGCTCGAGCAGAATTATCGCTCCACTCAAAACATAGTCAACGCCGCCAACAGCGTCATAGAGAAAAATACAGGACAGATCAGGAAGACGGTTTTCTCGAAGAACGACGAGGGCGAAAAGATCAGGGTTGTACAGACCACGATCGACAGCGAGGAGGGTATCCTCACCGTGTCGGATATACTCGACACGAGAATGCGGGAACGCCTCGACTGGAAGGACTTCGCCATACTTTACCGCACCAACGCGCAGTCACGAATCTTCGAGGAGAGACTGCGTCACCGCAATATCCCCTACAAAATCTACGGCGGGCAGTCGTTCTACGAACGAAAGGAGATACGTGACCTCATTGCCTATCTCAGGCTGATTGTCAATCCTGACGATGAGGAGGCGCTGAAGCGGGTCATAAATTATCCGAAGAGAGGAATCGGCGACACTACGGTGCAGAAACTCATGGAGCTGGCAAGGGAACTGGATGTGAGCATCTGGTCTATAATCAGCTCGCCCGAGTTGAGCGCGAAGTATCTCGCTCCTTCCCTCCGTGCGAAGATCAGCCTCTTCACCGGTCTGATGCTGCCGGTGATGGCCGTGGCAGAGAAAGCCACCGCATATGATATTGCCTCGGGCATGGCCTCTGCCAGCGGTATCATTACGGATCTCAGGCAGGGACAGGTGCCTGAAGAGATCGACAGGCTGGAGAACCTGCAGTCGCTGCTGAACGGCATCAAGGAATTTACCGAAGCAGCCGTCACAAACGGTGATCCGGCTGACATAGGCACATGGCTTCAGACAGTCGCGCTGCTGACAGACCAGGACCTGGAGAAACCCGAAGACAGGGACAGGGTCACCCTGATGACAATCCACTCAGCCAAGGGACTGGAATTTAAGTATGTATATATAGTCGGCCTTGAGGAGAATCTCTTCCCCTCAACTATGAACGTCTTCAACCCACGTGAGCTGGAGGAGGAGCGCCGGCTCTTTTACGTGGCGCTGACCAGGGCCTGCAGGCGGGTTACACTCAGTTATGCGCTCAACAGGTACAAGTGGGGATCGCTTGAGAGAAGCTCTCCAAGCCGCTTCATAGGAGAGATAGAGAACGAGTTCCTGTCTTACCCGCAGACCGGAGGAAAACCCTTTGGTCAGAGGATGGTATACGAGCCCGGGCCGGTTGGCGGTATTGCCGAACAGCCCCGACCGATTGCTCCGCCGGCGAGGATGACCAGGCTGCATGACACGAAAGGACAGGCGCCGGCAGGAAATAACGAAGGAGTGAATCGGGCAGTTAACCAGGGTCCGGGCCCGGGCGGCAATGAAGGGCTTGCGGCTGGCGACAGGGTGATGCATGAACGGTTCGGCCAGGGTGAGGTGATGTCTGTTGAGGGCGCATCGCCCAACACCACAGCGCTGATTAATTTCAAAACTGCCGGGACGAAGAAGCTCCTGCTCCGGTTTGCAAAACTGACAAGGCTATAAGACTTTTTTTTCAGGAGGCCCCCTGGATAAAGAGAGAGAGCCGGCATGGCTGACCGGCTCCCTCAGTGAAGAATATGAAGTTCAAATTAATGGATGCACAATATAATTCTGCCGCGCAGTTATGCCTCCGTTGCCGGAGCATCATCCGTTGCCTCTGCTTCAGCTGAAGGCGTAGCGGTGTTGGCCACCGGTACGGATTCAACCTGCCACAAACCCTTTTCAATCAGCACAGAGTGGTACAGAGTAGCATATGAGCTCTTGATCCACATGTCAGAAACAAACACTCCCACGGCGAAGCAGATTAATCCTGCGATGTAGATGAAGAAGGCAACAAGACCCATGAGGAAGATTGTCCACCCGTGTCCGCGGGTCAGCCTCCAGCTCTCCTCGGCTGCCTGGATGGGGTCAAGACCCCTGTCCATCACAAGGTAAGGTGTGAAAGCCAGCCGGCATGCCAGAATAATACCGGGCACGATCAGAAAGACTAATCCTATGCCGATAAGCGCGGTCAGAAGAAGATTGGCCAGTACTATATTAAGGTAGTTCTTGCGGAATCCGCTTATGAGCATGTCAAATTCGGGTGTGATCTGCCGTGCCGCCTGCACGAACATCATCTTTGCACCGTACTTGAAGACCGGTCTGAGGAGGAATACATAGAGCAGCGCGATCAGTCCCAGGAAGGCAGCTGCCAGTCCCATTGCCCCGAACCTGAAGAAATCTTCCATCTCAAACGGGAAGTTTCCGAAATCTCCCGGTTCGAAATTATACTTTGCATTTGTTCCTGCCATTGGCGAGGCGACGACCGCCAGAACCAGAACCACCAGCAGTAGCCTGAGAAAATTATCTGCCATCGCTTTCCAGCCGGTGCCGTAGGCACCGCTGAAGGATGGTACATACCTGTAAATGCCTTTTGCTTCCATGATTGTTTGCTTTTTACTGTTTTGATTATTTTCGTTTATCGAAGCAAATCTATTAATGTACGGACGGACGGAATTCATAAGCCTTGGCATCTTTATCTTCTCGGCGGCGATGGCTGCTGGTAGCATTCTTCTTGTCACCAGGCTCCTTGAAGAGTACCCTCTCCCCTTTCTGAGATCACTTTTTTACCACAATCTTTTCATCTCCGCCTTTGGCTTTTACGGTATATGGGGACAGTTCATAATCTTTGCGCTGGCCGGCAGCAGGCTTGACCCGGCTCTTTATTCTACTGTCTCCGTTCTCTCGCTGCTTCTCGGCCTGCCATTCCTTGTATTCGGATGGATGATGCTAATCAGGTTCTCCGCAGAGGCCTCCGGAATCCGTCTGCGCGGTTATTTCACACTGGTCTTCCTTGTTGTCAATTTCGGGCTGATAGCTGGCCTTGGCCTGATGATCAGGGAGATGGAGTTCAGTGCTGCCCTGCCCCTGTTCAGGTATTACTATGTGGCAGCCGCACTGCTTTTTGCGCTCATGTCTGTACTGATACTTTTAAGGGGCGACTCCTCCTCTCCCGGCCGTATGGACCGTGTCCGGCTGGCCGTCCTGATAGCAGGCGGTGCCGTTGCCCCGTCACTGATTCTTATATTGGTGCCTCACTCAGCATGGATGGCGCTCGCTTTCGTCTTCCTGCTGTTTGCAGAGATAACCCTTATTTCGTTTTACCTAAGCTACCGGGCTGACATGAAGCCGGTGACTGTCCCTGATCCGCTGCCGCTGCCACGCGGTATCGAGGATTTCATCAGGAAGAATGAGATCTCGCCCCGGGAGGCGGAGGTAATTGCAGAGATATGCAACGGACTGAGTAACCAGGAAATAGCCGACAAGCTCTTCATCAGCCTTCAGACGGTGAAGGATCACACCTCACGCATCTACATGAAAACAAATGTTCGTAACAGGATGCAGCTGATGGCACTGGTGCGGGGAATGGGTGTCGGGAACCAGTCCGTACAGCATCATTAAAAGGAGATCCCCAGCAGGTCCTGCAGTTTCTTTCCGGGAGCAAAGATACGGTATGCCAATGGCCATACCTTTCCCAGGTACCTGTCCTGACGGTCTCTGATGACTATTGCAAGTTCATTGTCAGTATCACTGTTTCCCTCCGCCCCTGACCTGTATCCGGTCAGCGACATTATCTGGGCCAGATCATTGTATTTTCCGAGGTTCTGCGTCATTGCGGTGAGCCTCTTCTCGAGCTGTTTCACGGTCTGCGGTCCCAGGTGCCGGATGAAGACGAGCTGGTACATGAATGTCTTCGACTTCTTCCTGAACTCGTGAAGCAAACGGGCTGAAGGTCTGTTCCTGCAGGCCAGGTATGCTGCTGAAGCCGTCAGGTGGCTCTTTTCAAGCTCTCCCAGCAGCATGCGCATGTCGGGCTCATTCAATCCCAGGAACCGCAGCCGGTACTGTGCCTTTTTCAGTCGTTCATTGACCTCCCTGATTGCTTTTGCCCGTTCGCCGGCCTGATCCCAGGTGGAGTAAGGCTTGCGCAACAGGCTCTGAATCTTCTCATTGTCGCGTAACCTCACGAAGAGTTCAGGGTTATCCTTCTTCAGGGCCCTGGCAGTCTTGCGGAGCACGGCTGTCTCCCTCCACAGGGACAGGATTTGTCCGGTCTCCCTCCCTGCCAGGTATTCCCGGCGATAAACTGTTTCATCGAGCAGCGGGCGCATCAGCCTGACGGCAGCACGGTGTTTCTTCATCAAAACCCTTACATCGTGTATTGCTTCATCATCCGGCACCGGTAGCCCGGAAAGCAGCGTCAGCGATCCTGACAGGTATTCAGTCATCGATGCCTTGACATCCTTCGCCTCTGCGGGATTTTTAGCGGTCATGATCAGATTGTTGATACATGATAAAGTTACATAAATGTAACGGGTTTTCAATCCTTCGCTCTGCGTCTTCACCTACCTTTGCACCATGATAACGATTGTGCAGTCCGCTGTTTATCCTCAGCTTTTTTCTTACATTTGATAAAAGATAACAACGGTAACAATGGGCAAATCAAACGGTAAGAACAGCAGGCCTCAGAAGATAGGCATCCTCACGGCGGGAGGCGACTGTCCGGGCATCAACGCTGCAATCAGGGGCGTGGGCAAGACAGCCATTGTCAAGTACGGCATGCAGGTCATCGG
>DHGW01000058.1 GCA_002402965.1 Bacteroidales bacterium UBA4788 | reverse complement strand
TTTGGCTCCGCCACCACACAGCAGGAAATCGACAACTTGGTCCGAAAGGCGCAACAAGAGATAGTTCACCTGTCCAAGCCGAAGGATCTCTTTCCCTCTGAGACAGATGAAATGGTCAAAAGCGTCTTATCTACACTGAGTAACTCGAACATACAAACTGTTGGTCCAGAGATAACCATTGATATTGATTACGAGAAGTACAATTATGATCACGTCTGGGACGGACTGAAAGGTTACATCACCAACAGCAGGATAAGTAACCAGGAGGTCATGATGAATTATAAGAACTTATGGTTCGTTGAAAAGGCGTTCCGGATATCAAAGACTGATTTACGGATAAGGCCAATTTACCATGGACTGCGTGACAGAATAGAGGCTCACATCTGCATTGCCTTCACAGCCTATTGCATTTACAAGGATCTGGAGCGTGCATTGTATCAGGTCAAATCAACACTGTCACTGAAAAAAGCAGCAGAAGTCACTCATAACATGTACCAGATAACTTATACCCTTCCTGCGTCCAAACACACAGAAAGACATCTGCTTAAGATGGATCAAGAGCAGCAGGAACTATACGATATTATCCAGAATAATTTTTAGGGTGTCCCAATGCGGAAAACAGGACAAAGGCAACCTCTCTTATGAATTCAGGGAAATGAACTGAATGTCTGATCTCAAACCCTCATTATTTCTTCGTGGGGGCTACTGGATCACGATTCATTTTTCCTTTACTTCCACAGAAGTTCGCTTTCCCGGGAATCGGGGAAGCCCATAGCCCGGGTATCTATATTTGGGTATTTACGGAGCAATGATCTGAATTATCCTGTATTGTATGTTTGGGATTTATGGTGTTCATCAGATAAACTATCATTGATATTATGAAATAGGTCTTGTTATTAAGGGGTATTGATGATCCAGTACCGGGGTGAATGTAATTTGTCTGATTTAAAAAGGCAATATTGTGACTTCTCGGAATTACCGGTTGTATCCGCATTTCCCTGTTCCACAGACGGGAGTGATGTGCACAGATGTTTCTTAAATAGACAATGCTATGCAGCCATGAAGACAATATGCTGTCGTTTAGTCCGAAGAAATTGGCAATAGCACGTTTGTCTCTTCCGGGAACGAGATTACTGTATAAACTCGACAGAATGCCAAAGGAAGAGACTTCGAGCATCATCCAGCTTGGCGGAAGTAAATCTGAATATTTTGAACTGAACGCCTGAATGAACTCCTCATCGCTTCGATTATACTCCAATCCAATTTTTGAGAGGGTTTCGGTGTGCTTTACAGGATTCAGGAAATTAGCTGAATCAAGATACCAGAAAGCTCCACGGCTGTGAGAGAGAATGTAAATCATTTTTGCCCTCACTGCTACTTCAATCTTTTCAAGTTCCCTCAATATCAGGAAACGGAGTTCACGGTCAAATTTGTAAATATTAAAAGCTGTCTCAAAAGATGAACCGGGTTTGAAGTTATGTTTCTGCTTATCAATGAGCATCGGGTACCAATAGCCACTGAGGCGGTAATAACTTATTACTTCAAGCAAATGCAAAGCTTTTGGCTCATTGGCTATTACCAAGCCCCGTTCTTTCAGCTGCCCCAGGTGAGAGGAATAGGTGAGCGTCGGTTTGGTGTATGGCACTTTGCTCATGGAGTAAAAAAAAAGCTCACCCTGAGCGCGCTGTTCTTATGGGAAGCGGGGTAAGCATGTTAATGCAAAGATATAAAATATTGATATAAATTCATATGCCTCCTGATAGATTACCTTCCATGGCTGATTTCTGGCTGTCCATCCAAGGTTTAGCGGATGATTGTGGCTTATCAGCCTGGCTTGCAGGTCAGATGTGTAGTTTATTTAAATCTTATTATACTCAATTGAGTATAATACATATACGTAGAACATGAAAAATTAATTTGCAGCGAAAAGTGTGGGGCGTACTGGAATCGAACCAGTGACCTCTTGCCTGTCAAGCAAGCGCTCTAAACCAACTGAGCTAACGTCCCGGGCGGGGACAAAGATAAATATTTTTTGGATTTATCAATTACTCCACCATCACGGGCGTGCTGAACGAGAATAAAAATGATGATCCCTTACCGGGCAGCGACTCCACCCAGATGCGGCCCTTCATCAACTCTGTCAGACGCTTGCAGATGGCCAAACCAAGTCCCGCCCCCTGAACCTTCGGCACATCCTCATTCCAGTACTGCACGAAGGGCAGGAAGATGTCGTCAAGTCGCTCCGGACGTATCCCCTGGCCGGTGTCAGTTACAAAATAGGTAATCGTGTAGCGGTTCTCGGTGCGCGAAATCCGGTAGCCGTATTTTATCTCTCCCTCATCAGTGAACTTGATGGCATTGCTCACAAGATTACTGAAAATCTGGCTCAGCCGAAGCTCATCAATATACTGGTAGACTGACACTTTCGTCCTGTCAACGACGGGTGTGAGCCTGAGATTCTTCTTCCCGGACGCTTCAAGCTCATGAGAAAATGAGGAGACCATCGAATTGATGAAGCTGTTGATCTCCACGTTGGTGTACTTGATCTCCATACTGTTGCTCTCGATGCGCGACATGTCTATCATGTCATTGATCAGCCTCAGCAGCCTTTGAGAGTTGACCTCGATGAGCTTCACCATCTCTTCCTTCTCGCTCTCGGTGGTATCCATCGATGTAAGAATATTGAGGAAGCCGAGCATGGCGTTGAGCGGTGTTCGTATCTCATGACTGAAGTTGGCAAGGAACGTTGTCTTGAGCCTGTCAGACTCCTCAGCATGAGAACGTGCAGCAATCAGGTCGTCCATGATCTTCTGCGTCTCGGTGATGTCCTGACAGGTTCCATACCGGTATAGAAGACGTCCGTTTTCGTCATACCTGATATTCGAATTGACAGTGATAGCCTTTACTTTCCCCTGCGGGGTGATGATCCTGTAGGTGAGTGAATACGATTCCTTCTTTTTCTCGAGGGCATCCTCGATGGCGGAGATGAGGTATGAACGGTCCTCGGGATGGGTATATGAGATATTGTCCTGGTAGGTGAAGGAAAGACTCGATGCTTCGTCATTGAATATCCGCGAGATCTCTTCCGACCCTATATACCTGTTCGTTTCGGGACGGTATTCCCACCATCCGAACCGTCCGATGCGCTGAGCCTCCTTCAGTCGCTCCTCGTTCAGCTCCAGGGCCCTGCGTATGCTGTACTCTTCCGTCACGTCACTTATCATGCTGACGTGGAACTTTTCCAGGTAGCTCGTCTGAACCTTGATGATGATAATTTTCCCGTCCTTGCGTCTGGCCGGCCTGATGAGAGGCTCTTCGGATTTCCCGCCTGAGATGCTGGCTGTCTCATCTGTACCGGTGGAGAGGTTCAGGGGGGTCATCTTTTGCAGCTCCTCTTCGGTGTACCCGAAGAGCTCACAGGCAGCCCGGTTGATCTTGATAAAACGGTTGTTGGCGTTATCGATAAGCATAATTGCATATCCAGCCTTGTCAAATACCTCCCTGTACCTGTTAAAGGTAGCACGGGCAATAACACGCTGAAACAGACTCCCTGACGACAGAATAATCACCTTCCCTTAAAGTTAGAATGGTAAGCGGACGTAAAAGTCCTCCTTTTACCTTGTTCGTCTTTTATAACGTACCGATGCAGAAAAACTTGCGTGAGACAGTAATTCCTTCTTCATCCACGGCAGTTATGAGGTGTTCTCCCTCACCAACCCTGATCTCTGTCTGGTGCAACTGTCTCGTCATTCCGATGTAATTGTTGTCGAGGTGCCAGTATACGGTCGCATTTCTTCGCCTGTGGGCGATTTCAGGGAGCATCGACATCATCTGACCCTGGAGGCTCCGGGGGATGAATATGCGGGCATCGCGGGGAGGGTAGATGAACTCCATCGATGGCACCTTCATATCATCCGTGCATCCCTTGCGGAAGGGCGGCAGGGTCCGGTAGGATGGATTCCGCATGCGATAGTAGTATTCCATTGCCGGTGGCAGGATGAACCAGGAGCGCGAAACCACTTCGCGGGGCGAAGCACAGGTGCTGTTGACCCGATATGTCTCTGTTGTGTCGAGGGTAACGATTGTATGATACGGGCAGGCGTCGCTGCGAAGCCCTGCTTCCGGGACCAACTCCTCACGCTTCTCCGTGCAGTCGGGACCGGCCCTGTATCCGCTTGCGGCGCATACCTCAACGAGGGTCATTCCCTCTTCGGGCCTCGCGAACCATTCTGCTACCGGCGGCAGGAGCCTGATTATATCGAAGAGCAGCGGTGCTGCTGACGCGATGCCCGACAGGCCCGGGCGCCCTTCGCCATCAGCATTTCCCGCCCACACTGCGACAATGTAAGAGGGTGTTGTGCCTATCGCCCATGCATCGCGGAACCCGAAGCTGGTGCCTGTCTTCCAGGCCACCTCCGGCGCCCCCCCGAAGTACTGCCATCCCGTCTCTGTCTCCGGCCTGTTGACCCTGCGGAGTGCCTCGTAGGTCAGCCAGATAGCGGCAGGAGAGAGAGGGGGATTGGGGATTGGCGATTGGGGATTGGTGAATTGCGAGTTGCGAGTTGCGAGTTGCGAATGAGGATTTGCGGTCAGCATGCGGGCCATTGAGGCGTATGCTGAAGCCAGCTCCCCAAGTGTGGCCTCGCCGCCGCCGAGGATGAGGGAGAGGCCGTAGTGGGAGGCGGGCTTGGTGAAGGTGGTGAAGCCCATCTGCCGGAGAAGGATGAGGAAACGTTCCTCCTCGTACATCTGGAGCATCCTGACAGCCGGGATGTTGAGAGAGCGGGCCAGCGCGTCACCGGCAGGCACGGCGCCGCTGTAACTGAAGTCGGCGTTCTCCGGGCGGAAACCCTGAAATCGCGTTGGTATATCAGGAATAAGGGCGTTGGGCAGCAACCCGCCCGAGGAGAGCAAACCGGCGTAGAGGAAGGGTTTCATAATGCTACCCGTGCTGCGCGGCGCCATGATCATATCCACATCACGACCGTGCCTGCCGGTGGTGTCAGGGAGGGCGCTGTTGCCCACGTAGGCAACGACGTTGCCCGTGGCCACCTCAACGACTACGGCGGCGGCGTTGTGGATCCCGTTCCCCTCGAGGGCGTCAACATGCCTGTCGACCAGCTCTGCCACCTCACCCTGGAGAAAGGGATCAACGGTGGTGCGTCTCCTGGTGCCTGGCTCTTCAAGCCACAGCCTGTCGGTCAGGTGAGACGCCAGCGAGGGCATCGGCAGAGCTGCCCCCGGGAGAGGCTCGCCCATGGCAAGCTCACAGGTCAGGCTGTCAATATGCCCTCTTTCGGCCAGACTCATCAGCAGCCGGTCCCGTTTTTCACGGAGCCGTTCTGAATTGCGACCCGGATAGATAAGTGACGGGGCATTTGGCAGCACTGCGAGGGTGGCGGCCTCGGCCCAGGTCAGGTCGGCTGTGCCACGACCGGTATATCGCCATGCGGCAGCATCTATCCCAACGGTGTTGCCTCCGAACGGGGCGTTGGCGGCATAGAGGGTGAGGATGGCCCGCTTGGAGCGGAAGAGTTCCAGCTTGATTGCCGACAGCATCTCTATTATCTTGCCGCCATAAGTGCGTTCCGGGTTGCCGCGGGCAAGCCTCGCCACCTGCATTGTGATTGTGCTGCCGCCGCGGACGATTTCACCCGCCCTGACGTTGTCGGTAAGAGCCTTGAACACCGCAACGGGATTGACTCCCGGGTGCCAGCGGAAGTAACGGTCCTCGTAGTTGATGAGGCAGGTCACGTATTTTTCAGGCAGGCTGTCGGGCGGGGGAAAGCGCCACTGGCCGTCGCCGGCCACACGGGCGCCGAGGAGGGTGCCGTCGGCCGCCTCCACCACCGTTGACAGCGGGGTGTTGAATGAGGGCATTGGCGCCACGAGGATAGCGAGGAGGAGGGTGGCGGCGAGGCCGAGGGTTACAATTCTTAATGGTCTGCGACCAGGTTTTTTTATCATGTTACCTTCCTACAATGCTGTAAGCCCTACGGGCTATTTTTTGTCAGCACAGTTCTTGTTATCTGCTACCTACGGCGAATAATTGGGCGTAGCCCATGAAGCATTGTATATACAGGCAGCCCCCAAAAAACCGTTCACCGTAGGTGATAAAGCATTGTAAATCAATATCATCATGGTATACGTTGTCTGTAGGGCATCAAGCATTGTAGGGTGGGTGGGTGGAACCCACAATCTTTATGCTCTACGAGCAAAGAGTT
>DHGW01000015.1 GCA_002402965.1 Bacteroidales bacterium UBA4788 | reverse complement strand
CTCCGTCCCGGTTCTGTTGGCTCCTAATTGCCTCCAGACCTCAGACCTGAAGCTTCCAGCTATCCCCACTATTGCCTCTTGCCTACTGCCTGATTTCAATTCGTCCTGTACCTGTACTTCACCTCACCCAGCTCCTCGTTGGCCTTGACTATCTTCAGCTTCAGGCTCTCCTTGTAGGCGATCAGTTTTTCCATGACAGCCGGGTCTCCGGTGGCTATCATCTGGGCTGCAAGGATGCCTGCATTCAGAGCACCGTCAATGGCTACCGTCGCAACAGGTATTCCGGGAGGCATCTGCACGATGGCCAGCAATGCATCCATCCCGTCAAGGGAAGCCTTTACGGGCACACCGATGACCGGCACAGGGGTCATCGCTGCTATCACTCCCGGCAGGTGGGCCGCCATGCCGGCGCCGGCAATGATTACCTTTATTCCCCTCCCTGCTGCTCCGCGGGCAAACTTTTCAACAGCCTCCGGCGTGCGGTGCGCCGAGAGGGCATTTATCTCAAAGGGTATCGACATGCTGTCAAGAAATTCCGCAGCTTTCTCCATCACCTTCAGGTCGGAGACACTGCCCATAATAATGCTAACTGACGGATTCATACTCTCTTTTTTAATGTTACACCACTGTCATGGGCAAAAATACGCTTAAAATTTATAATTTAGCGGCATCAATCACCTCGACAATGAATGAGATCACAGTACTTGACAGAGAGTTCTCGGTGTACATCACCGAAAACGAGATACAAAGCCGTATAACGGCCCTCGCCGAAAAGATCAATGAAGACCTGGCAGGGAAGGATGTGCTCTTCTTCGGTATTCTCAACGGCGCCTTTCTCTTTGCCGCCGATCTCTTCAGGCAGATCACCCTCCATTCCCAGATCTCCTTTATCAAGCTGGCATCTTATGAAGGCACCAGCAGCTCAGGCAAGATCAAGGAACTGATAGGCTGGAATGAAGATATTACCGGAAAGACTGTCATAGTGCTTGAGGATATAGTTGACACAGGCAGCACCCTTGAACGCATCATCGGCGAACTGACCCTGAGGAAAGCTGTGGAGGTCAGGATTTGCACCCTGCTTTTCAAGCCGGAAGCATATACAAAAGACATCCCGATAGACTACATCGGCTTTGAGATCCCCAATAACTTCGTGGTGGGATATGGCCTTGACTATGACGGTTACGGCCGTAACCTGAAGGCGATTTATAAACTCACAAAATAGTTTTAAAATGATAAATGTTCTTATGTTCGGCCCTCCCGGCTCAGGGAAGGGAACGCAGTCGGTGACTCTTGCAGAGAAATATAACCTCCTTCATCTTTCAACCGGAGACATGCTCAGGGCTGAGCTGGCTGCCGGCACTCCGCTGGGACAAAAAATGGAGGCTATCATGGCTTCCGGCGAGCTTGTTCCCGATGATGTGGTGATAGCAATGATTGCACAGAAGATCGATGCCACAACAGGAAAGGCCGGGTTTATCTTTGACGGCTTCCCCCGGACAGTGGAACAGGCAGAGGCGCTGCAGAAGATGCTGGAAGAGAGGGGTATGAAGATCGACCTCCTGCTGGTGCTGGAAGTGAACGATGTCGAGCTGATGGAACGTATGAAGAAGAGAGCCCTTGTATCAGGCAGGGCCGACGATGCCGATGAGGCAGTCATCAACAACCGTATAGCCGTCTACCGCGCTAAAACAGAACCTGTAATTGAATTCGGAAGGAAGGCCGGAGTTTCGAGGAGCGTTGACGGTGTAGGGTCAATTGATGATATCTTCAAAAGACTCTGCGGGCAGATTGAAACAATAATTTAGCTGATGGCTGATACCAACTTTGTCGATTATGTAAAAATCTTCTGCCGTTCAGGCAAGGGAGGTGCGGGATCAAGGCACCTCAGACATGAAAAATCCAACCCCAGGGGAGGACCCGATGGCGGCGACGGAGGCAGGGGAGGCGATGTAATCCTCAGAGGTAACTCTCAGCTCTGGACCCTTCTTCATCTGAAATTTACAAAACACCTCTTCGCCGGTCACGGCGGTTCAGGGGCATCAAACCAGAGTACCGGTGCTGACGGGAAAGATATCTATGTTGATGTACCTCTCGGTACGGTGGTCAGGGAAGAGGAGACGGAAAAATTCATTTTCGAGATAACCGGCGACGGCGAGGAGAAGATTCTTGTCAAGGGCGGCCGTGGCGGACAGGGAAACACCAAATTCAAATCAGCCACCTTCCAGACACCCCGCTTTGCCCAGCCGGGCGAACCGGCAATTGAGGGCTGGTTCATCCTCGAGCTCAAGGTGCTGGCAGACGTTGGACTGGTAGGATTCCCCAACGCCGGCAAATCGACACTACTGTCAGTGGTGAGCGCCGCGAAACCCAAAATAGACAACTACCCGTTCACAACCCTCACTCCCAATCTCGGGATAGTGAGCTACCGCGAAGACAAGTCGTTCGTGATGGCGGACATACCCGGTATCATTGAAGGTGCTGCTGAGGGTAAAGGGCTGGGACACAGGTTTCTCAGGCATATTGAGCGTAATTCCGTGCTGCTGTTCATGATCCCCGCGGATACGGGCGATGTAGTAAAGGAGTACAACATCCTGGTTGATGAACTTAAGAAGTATAACCCGGAACTGCTTGACAAGCAAAGGGTGATGGCGATCTCCAAATGTGACCTGCTGGATGAGGAACTCACTGACGCCATGAGACCGCTCCTGCCCGAAGACATTCCGGTTGTATTTATCTCCTCGGTTACCGGGACGGGCATCACTGTGCTTAAAGACATACTCTGGCGAGCCATAAACAGCTGATTATGATTGAGCTGGATCGCAACATATTTCTCTTTCTCAATTCGCTTCACACCCCCTTTCTTGACCAGGTGATGAGGGTCGTGAGCATGAGGTTGGTCTGGATCCCGTTCTATCTTTTTATTGTCTGGCTCCTTGCAGCGCGGTACAGGAAACGGATCTGGATCCCGCTGGTGTTGGTTCCGGTGCTTATAATTATCACTGACCAGGGCTCAGGGCTGCTGAAAAATCTGTTTGAACGCCTCAGACCCTGTCATGAACCTGACCTTGAGGGGCTGGTACACACCGTAAAAGGCCACTGCGGCGGGATGTACGGATTTGTCTCGGCACATGCTGCAAACAGCTTCGGCATAGCCGCATTCACAGCGCCGCTGGTCGGGAAGAGGTGGTATACGTGGCTGGTCATTGTCTGGGCACTTCTGGTCTCCTATGCACGGATCTATCTTGGAGTGCATTACCCAGGCGACATCATCGGCGGAGCACTGCTCGGAATCACTGCAGGCATGGGCCTGGCCTGGATTGCCGGGAAAATGAACAAAAACATAAAACAATGAATATTATCAAGTCACTGTGGGTATGGATATCGAGCATCACATTCGTCCTGCTCGCTTTCCCCGTCGCCCTGATACTATGGCTTCTGGCTCTCGCCTTTGACAGCCGCAGGCTCATGAACAACAGGTGGATGGTCATCCAGGGAATCGTACTGACAAAGATGAGTCCTTTCTGGAAGGTGATTGTGGAAGGCCGGGAAAAGATCGATCAGAAAAAGGCGTACATCATCATACCGAACCACCAGTCGCTTCTCGATATCGTCTTCTTCAACATGCTGCGTCACCGCCTCAGATGGGTCTCCAAGATAGAAATCTTCCGGGTACCGGTCGTTGGATGGGAGATGCGGATGGTCAAATACATTGAACTGATCAGGGGCAACAAGTCAAGCGTGGCCAGGATGATGGAAAAGTGCGCTGAATCCTTACAGGAAGGGATTTCAGTGGTAATCTTTCCCGAGGGAACCAGAACGCTTACCGGCGCCATTGGAAAGTTCAAGACAGGAGCGTTCCAGCTTGCCGTGAAGACCGATAAGCCTCTGCTGCCAGTGCTTATTGACGGTACCGGCGAGATTATGCCCAAAAAAGGAGGCATTATCTTCAGGAACCGCAGGATTGTGAGAATCAGGGTACTTGATCCTATCTTCCCGGGGCAGTTCGGAACCGGAGACCCCGAGGAACTGGCCACCAGGGCACAGGCGCTCATGGTCACAGCCATGGACCAGCTGCGCAGCGAGGCTTGAACGGCTGATCAGGTTACAATGCTGAAACACCCCGACAGCATATCGGTTATCGGGGCAGGCTCTCAGGCCAAAATCGCAAATCGCAAATCG
>DHGW01000047.1:24949-26924 GCA_002402965.1 Bacteroidales bacterium UBA4788 | reverse complement strand
GGTGCCTGATAAGGCGGTGCAAAAATAATATATTTTCTTGTGATTTTCAGGTCTGCTCAGTCTCGTAAAAGATGAACGGACAATCAATGAAAGAATGAATTATCTGTCCAAGCTCATACTGATCATCATCACCCTTCTCATAATACCACTCGATGGAGACATTCTCACGGACATTACGGTACTGCGCCAGGCGTTTTACAATGGCATAAACCCACTTCGTGGACGCAGTATTGATGAAATCAAATGCCAATATAACCCTGGTCCGAACCTCAGTCTGCGCTGCATAAGCAGCAACCCAGTCTTCCAGCGGCCTGTAGAAATCAGTCGAATTTTCGGAAATCGACCTGCCTCTTATCTCAAGGTGGCCTTCAAGAAACAATACCTGAGGCGTAACCTTCGTAGGTTCTATTTTGATAATATCCAATCCCATTTTGATCCCGACAATACCTTTCCCCCGCTATCGTTAGATTACAAAAATAGTAAAATAAGAATTGCATCTCTCCCTTTTCAATTATTTTTAGGTTCCCGAGAAAAAAGGGTCAGCTCCCCCTGCTCCCACAGGGAGGGATGTTCCGCTTCAAACCTGCCTACAATTGCATGCATGATAGTCCTCCGCATGAAGTCCGACTTGCTTCGTACCCTGAACCGCTTGCAGTAGATGCTGAGAGCCCTCGCCTCCCTCTCATTCAGCCTGAGAGTAAGCGAAGTAGTCCTCTTTATCCTGTCTTCAGTGACTGGTCCGCGTTTCAATCCCGCTTTAAATTTTATTCTAAATTAACCCCTGAGGGGTACCGGTGACGGCATCAAACCTTTGATTTATTAACAATAAAAAGCAGGCTTGCACCAAGATGCTGACCTGCTTTATGTTAGCGTATTAATAAGTATTAAAGCCTGTTCAATGCGTTCAGATCGGCAAATGCCTCCTTAAGCCTTGCAATGAATGTATCCTGCCCCTTGCGAAGCCATACCCTCGGGTCATAATACTTCTTATTCGGCTTGTCATCACCCTCAGGATTGCCTATCTGGCCCTGCAGGTAACCCTTCTTTGCCTCGTAATAATCCTTCACACCTGCCCAGAACGCCCACTGCATGTCAGTGTCGATGTTCATCTTGATGGCGCCGTATTTAATGGCCTCTGCAATCAGATGCTTCTCCGAACCGGAGCCGCCGTGGAACACGAAATTCACGGGGTTGGGACCGGTCTTGAACTTCTTCTGAATGTAATCCTGTGAGTTCCTGAGGATCACAGGCTTCAGGGTGACGTTTCCGGGCTTATAGACGCCGTGTACGTTTCCGAATGATGCTGCAATTGTGAAATTGGGAGAGACCTTCATCAGCTCCTCGTATGCGTAGGCCACATCCTCCGGCT
Source organism: Bacteroidales bacterium UBA4788 (assembly GCA_002402965.1). GTDB lineage: Bacteria > Bacteroidota > Bacteroidia > Bacteroidales > VadinHA17 > SR-FBR-E99. Next base: position 25,555 of record DHGW01000047.1, on the reverse strand, counting down.
GGGTGTAGAGCCTGGAGCTTTCCACACCGGTATTGTCAACTCCGTCTTCCTCGCCACCGGTGACACCGAGCTCGATCTCCAGGGTCATTCCCATCTTGTCCATCCGTTCGAGATACTTCTTGCAGGTTTCGATATTCTCCTTCAGCGGCTCTTCCGACAGGTCGAGCATGTGCGAGCTGAAGAGGGGCTTGCCGTTTGTCTCATAGAACTCCTCACCGGCTTCGAGCAGCGCGTCAATCCACGGCAGCAGCTTGCGTGCGGCATGATCTGTGTGAAGAATAACCGGAATACCGTAATACTCGGCAACGTTGTGCACATGAAGCGCACCGGAGATGCCTCCCGCGATGGCGCCGGTATGGTTCTCCTTCGTCAGTCCCTGGCCGGCAAAGAAATGGGCGCCGCCGTTTGAAAACTGGATTATGACCGGCGAATTCACCTCGCGGGCAGTTTCAAGCACCGCGTTCACGGAGTCGGTCCCCACGACATTCACCGCCGGAATCGCAAAGTCATTCTTATTGGCATAGTCAAACAGTTTTTTTATATCCTCACCGCTGATTACACCGGGTTCCAGATTTAATCCCTTATTACTCATTATTTTATTGTTTT
>DHGW01000047.1:0-24885 GCA_002402965.1 Bacteroidales bacterium UBA4788 | reverse complement strand
CTGTCAGTAATAACATGAAAAGAAAGATTCTCTCTCTGGGCTTTATCCTTATGTTGAGTCCGCTTGCACTGTTTTCTCAGCAAAAGGCCTGGACACTGGAGGAGTGCATCTCGCATGCCCTTCAGAACAACATCCGGATAAAGCAGCAGGAGATTATGACTGAGTATCAGGTCACTGCCCTGGAGCAGTCGAAGCTGAACCTGCTTCCGACTCTCAACGGAAGTGCATCGCACAACTATGCCTTCGGGCGTGCTCTTGACGAGACGACATACGAGTTCACGGAGAACGAGACCGTCCAGTCAAACAACTTCTACGCCGGAAGCAATGTGACACTCTTCAGGGGTCTGGTGAACTACAACACAATACAGAAGAACAAATACCAGGTACTGGCCAGCGAGCAGGATCTGGAGCAATTCCGTGACGACATCTCCCTGAATATAGCGCTTGCCTATCTTCAGATACTTCTCAACCAGGAGCTTGTCTCGGCTACCGAGGCGCAGGTGGAGCTTACCAGGCAGCAGATAGACCGGACAGGCAAGTTGGTTGAGGCAGGCAGCCTCGCCCGCGGTAACCTGCTCGATATCGAAGCCCAGGCAGCCCGCGAGGAGCTGCAGCTGGTGAACCTTCAGAACCAGTTAACCCTGTCACTCCTCACCCTCGCCCAGATGCTTGAGCTTCAGAGCGCGGACGGTTTCAGCATCGCCATCCCGGCCATCACTGTCAGGGATGAGGCGGTAGACGGAAATTCTGCCGCCATCTTCTCAATAGCTGAAAAGACCCGCCCGGAGATTCTGAGTGCGGAATACCAGCTGAAGAGCGCGGAATACGACCTGGCAATCGCACGTGGCAACAGGAGCCCGCGGCTGAGCCTCGGCGCCTCCATGTCAACAGGCTATTCGGACATGCGCCTCAGGCCTGTCACACAAGAAAAATACCCCTTTGGGGATCAGCTGACTGACAACCTCAATTACGGTCTTGGTTTTTCGCTTAACGTTCCGATCTTCAACGGCTGGCAGGTCAATACCGGCATTAAAAATTCAAAGCTGGGAATTGAGAACTCAAAGTACGCACTTGAAAACACCAGGAAACAGCTTTACAAGAACATACAGCAGGCAGCCACTGATGCCAGCGGGGCCCTCAAAAAATACCATGTCAGCCAGAAGGCGGTCACCTCAATGGAGGAGGCATTCCGCTACGCCGAACAGAAACTGGGTGTAGGCATGGTCACCGCCGTTGAATACAACCAGTCAAAGACCCTGCTCCTCAACGCGCAGAGCGAAATGGCCCAGGCTAAATACGAGTATGTCTTTAAGACAAAGGTCCTTGACTTCTATAAAGGGATTCCCCTCACCCTCGAACACATTACCATCCTTGCCAAATAATACCAGTAAACTATCATCCAATGAAAGACAATAAGATTCTTAAAATCCTCCTTCCCACTGTAATATTCCTCATCATCCTCGCCGTCGTAGGAAAGAAGGCGGGCTGGTTCGGCAAAGAGGCAACAGTCAAGGTAGCCATCGAGAAGGTGACTGTCAACCCCATCATAGAAGCGGTCACTGCCAACGGCAAGATCCAGCCCGAGACCGAGGTGAAGATCAGTCCAGATGTATCCGGTGAGATTGTTGAACTGCCAGTCAAGGAGGGCGATTTCGTGCAGAAAGGCACCCTTCTCTTCAAGATCAAGCCTGAGATTTATATCTCATCACGCGACCGTGCAGCCGCCACGCTCAACTCCACGAAGGCGCGGCTGGCGCAGGTGGAGGCGCAGCTGATCCAGGCTGAACTGGCTTACAACAGAAGCAAGAAACTCTTCGAAGAGAATACTATTTCGCAGGCTGACTTTGAGCAGGCTGAGTCACAGTACAAGATGGCCCTGGCCGAGAAACAGAGCGCGGAATACTCCGTGAAGAGTTCGGAGGCATCTCTCAAGGAGGCGAACGAGAACCTGGTGAAGACCACAATCTATTCTCCCATGACCGGTACCATCTCAAGCCTTCTTGTAGAGCTTGGCGAAAGGGTCATCGGCGCAAACATGATGACCGGTACCGAGGTTCTCCGCGTTGCAGACCTGAACCGTATGGAGGTTATGGTGGATGTCAATGAGAATGACATCATAAGGGTGAAACTGGGTGACACTGCCATTGTTGAGGTGGATGCCTACCTCGACCGCGACTTTAAGGGCATAGTCACTGAGATAGCCAATTCGGCGAACACCCTTGGAAGCACCACTGACCAGGTGACCAACTTTAAGGTGAGGATACTCATCCTTAAAGAGTCATATGAAGATCTGATAACCGAAAAGAGTCCCAGTCCCTTCAGGCCTGGCATGTCCGCCTCGGTGGATGTTTACACCAGCAGCAAGACCAATGTGCTGACTGTGCCCATCCAGGCCGTCACCACCCGAACTGATACCGTGAGCACGGATCCTGAAGCCCTGGACCAGATACGCACCCTTGTCTTTGTATCCGACGGCACCTATGCACTTGCCCGTGATGTGAAGACCGGCATACAGGACAATGTAAACATCGAGATACTTGACGGTCTTACCGAAGGGGAGGATGTGATAGTACAGCCCTTTACCGCCATCTCCAAGAAGCTCTCTGACTCAACCCTGATTGAGGTAGTTGACAAGGAGGCTCTCTTCAGCACGGAGAAGAAGAAGAAATAAGTAACGAGACGGACCGATCCCGATGATCCTATGCATTGAGACAGCCACCAGCGTATGCTCGGCGGCACTGTGCGATGACAAGAAAGTGGCCGGCGTGGCAGAAGCACCACCAGGCATGACTCATGCCGCCTCTCTCACCGTCATCACCGCGCGTCTCCTGGAAGAGCATCGCATCAGGCCGGCAGACCTCGATGCGGTTGCCGTAAGTAAAGGTCCGGGGTCATACACCGGACTGCGAATCGGCGTCTCGGCAGCTAAGGGCATCGCCTACGGCGCAGGAATACCTCTCATCGGCATAAATACCCTGGCCGCCATGTGCAGCGGGTATATCATCCGGAATCCACGGGACCTGACAGCAGGAACACTCCTCTGCCCCATGATCGACGCCCGGCGAATGGAGGTCTACAACGCCCTCTTCCGTCCTGACGGCACAACAGTCAGGGAGACCTCGGCAGACATTATTGATGAAACCTCATTCAGTGATCTCCTCGCTGAAAACCGGATAATATTCTTCGGGAACGGCTCCGAAAAATGCAGCCAGACCATCACTCACCCAAATGCCATCTTCGTTGAGGGATTCCAGCTCTCGGCATCATATTTGCATCTGCCGGCAGTAAATGCTCTGAGGAATAAGCAATTTGAGGATGTAGCCTATTTCGAACCCTATTATCTCAAGGAGTTCATCGCCACAATCCCCGGAAAGCTTCTTCCCTGAAAAAGCTGAATGAGCCATGAGAAAAACTATAATTACGGTTCTGTTCATCATTACTGCGGGCCTGCAGTGGCTCGGGGCACAGAAACAGCCATACCTCCCCGGCGAGAAGATAACCTACCAGATAAAGTACGGTATTATCGGCAGCGGCGTAGCCGCCCTTGAGATCAAGGAAGGAATGTACAATGGTGAAAAGATATGGCATGCGGTGGCAACAGGCCAGACAACCGGATTTGCCGATGCCCTTTACAAGGTCAGGGATGCCTATGAGAGTTATATTGACCCGGCAACCGACCTGCCTGTGTTTTCAATTAGAAACATCCAGGAGGGAAAGTACCACAAGTATAACGAGGTGAGCTTTGACCACCGGTCGAGGAGTGACTCCACTATCCTCTTCAGCGACCTCACAGGCAATCATTCCGGGCCGAAAGGACTGCTTGACATAATCTCCTGCTTCTACTGGTTCAGAAAATATTACCTTGCCGGAGACCAGGAGCTCGTCCCTGGAGAGACATATAAGATGATGACCTGGTTTGCTGATGAACTTTACCCTATCATCCTGAGATACAAGGGCAAGGAGACCATTAAGATCAAAGGCAGCGGGATCGAATGCTACCGTTTCCACCCCGTCACGGAGGTGGGAAGGGTCTTCAAAACAGAGGAGGATATGGCCATGTGGTTCACTACCGATGAAAATTTTTTACCGGTTAAATTTCGATTTGATATCTTTGTGGGGTCATTTCACGTGGATATGACAAGTTATGAAGGGCTTAGAGCGCCCATCAATTTTATTGAGTAAATAAACCAGAACTACAGATTTTTTTATGGCTACAACAGCAGATTTCAGGAACGGAATGGTTATAGAATACAACAACGATCTTTATACCATCGTTCAGTTCCAGCATGTAAAACCAGGAAAAGGACCGGCTTTCGTGCGCACCAGGCTTAAGAACGTGACAACCGGCAAGGTCCTCGAAAATACTTTCAACTCAGGGGTGAAGGTCAATGTGGCGCGCGTTGAACGCAGGCCTCATCAATACCTTTATAACGATGACCTCGGTTATCACCTGATGCACGTCGAGACATTCGAACAGATAACTGTTCCCGAGTCGATGCTGGAGAACAGCGATCTCCTCAAGGAGGGCGATATCGTTGAGGTTGTCGTGCACGCTGAAACCGAGAACGTGCTGCTGGTCGATCTTCCGGTCAACGTGGTGATGGAGGTGACCTATTCTGAACCCGGACTGCGCGGTGACACAGCAACAAACACCCTGAAGCCGGCGACGATAGAGTCCGGTTCAACCATCATGGTGCCCCTCTTCGTCAATACAGGTGACAAGATCCGCATTGATACGCGTGACCGCTCATATATAGAACGGGTAAAGGGCTGACATGGTAACGAGAGAGGGCCGGCTTCCCAAGGACAGGCTGAAGATGTCGAAGTTCAAGCTCGACGCCCTGCTCGATATTACCCTGTCAATCAACGCCAACCTTCCCACCGATAAACTTGTCCGGAAGTATGAATCGATCCTTCGCGACGAGCTGGGGATCGGCAAAATCCTTCTTTTCAAGTACGGGGAACAGTGGGAGTCACTCCTCAATTCGGGCTTCCCGGCGACCTTAAGCCAATCCATCGATGTTGAAAAGGATCTTCTCTGCTTCAGGGAGATTCAGACCGAAGTGGTTCAGAAGCACTTCAGGTCTGTCGATTTTATTATCCCCGTGCTCCACAACAATGAGCCCTCGGCATATGTGCTGATTGGTGATATCGATGAGGAGGGAGAAGGGATGAGTCCCCTGATCAAACACCTTCATTTCATCCAGACCATCTCCGGCATCATCGTCGTTGCCATCGAGAACCAGCGTCTCTTCAGGGAGAGCCTTAAGCAGGAAGCACTTCGCAGGGAACTTGAACTTGCCGCCCGTATGCAGATGATGCTCATTCCTGACAATACCAGGCTCCCGTCAGGGGACACCATCAGGGCAAGGGGTTTCTATTATCCTCACTATGAGGTCGGAGGCGATTACTACGACTTCATGCCGCTCTCAGAGAACGTTGTCGGTTTCTGCATCGCCGACGTCTCGGGCAAAGGGATGTCCGCAGCCCTCCTCATGTCGAACTTCCAGGCCAGCCTGCGTGCCCTATTTACTGCCGATGCCAACCTCGGTGACCTGATCAGGAAGCTGAACGACCTGGTGGTAACAAATTCGGCCGGAGAGAGGTTCATAACACTCTTCATTGCACGGTATGACCTGAAGACACGCGTTCTCGAATATGTCAACGCGGCTCACAACCCTCCGGTTATCATCAATACAGTCACCGGACAGTCGTCAGTGCTCAGGCAGTCATGCGTGGGCGTCGGGATGCTCGATGAGATGCCGTGGGTCAGAACGGACCATCTCACACTGAAGGGCTCCACAAAAATCATATGTTATACTGACGGCCTGTCTGAGTTAAAAGATGACGGCGGCAAAGACCTGGGCATCTCGCCAGTGGTCAAGCATTTTCCCAATGAAATGCCTCTGGCGGAAAACATTGAAGCGCTGATACGCGACATAGGCATCAGCAACGGCAATCCGCGGCTGTTCGATGACGTCTCAATACTGGCTATAGAGATTCCGTAGGTCGCTTTCCTTTCTGACCCAGATCCATTGCTGTTATCATTGCAATGAACCCCCACCACAGAGCTGCTATCTTGTCGCTGTCGAGAAAGCTGTTCATGACACCGTGAACAGCATAGGTTATAAGTCCGGTCACAATGGCCAGTGAAAAGTAGCCTGCCGCTCCCCTCTCCTCCCGGTACCAGACCCTGATGCCCATAATGACTGCAAGAAGCGTCACTGCAATAAACAGCATCGCCCCTGGCCATCCCGATTCGCTGAGAGCCCCGAGATACTCGCTGTGGGCATTCCCCGCATCACCGAAGTCGGTGCTGATGACCGTTCTCTCCGACGATTTCTGGAAAGGCGCATATTTGAACTGGTAAGTACCTGGTCCCCAACCGGCATGAGGCTTCTCCGCGAACATCCTCATCGCGCACTTCCAACGGTTTATACGTTCAAGATTCGACTGGTCCGTTGAGATATTGGAAGCCGAGCGGAGATGCTGTCCCAGGTCTGCCGAGGAATCTTCCGTGGTGCTGTCCATCCTCTGCCAGATAAGGTTTGCAGAGAACGCAATCACCAAGGTGAAGAGCGCAGCTGACACGGAGAGTATCCGTAAGGGCATCCTGATCCAGAGTATCAGTGCAATCAGTGCGGCAGCTATAAGGCTCACCCATGCGGCGCGACTGTATGAGAGAATGAAGCCTGCAGCAAAAAGGAGCAACAGGAAGGCCAGCATCCATCTGCGCACGGCAGAGCTCCTGCCGGTGAGCATCACCGCCAGCGGAGGAAGGAGAAAGGCCATGGATGCTCCGAAGGAGGTGTGATCCCTGTAGAATGGATAGCATGCGGAGTGGGCAAACTGCTGGTTAAATAAACCTGCACCCTGTACCCTGACGATGAAGTAAACGACTACTATCGCCAGCCCGGCAGCATATGCGATTATATATCTCTCCCTGAACCTTGCAGAATAAGCCAGCCGGGCTGCAACAAGGTAAAAACCTGCCGTGAACCAGAGCCGGTATGCCAGCGTCTTGAAGGAGACGCCCGGCATCGTGGAGGTAAGAGCTGTAAGCAGTGTCCACAGGAGGTAGAGTCCGATCAGGATTGTCATTGGATGTCTCAGCAGCTCCCGGGGAAACCCCCGTGTGACAATCAGCCGGAAGAGGGTGATCAGCAGCAGCAGGGCCATAACAGGCTCCGTGGGTATGGAGAGGTCAATGCCGGAGCCCCCGGTGATGTAGCTGAGTTGAAGCGAGAGAGGAGTAAGGAAGAGTGTCAGTAACAGCAGGTGTTCAACGGAGAGCAGCGCCAGCAGCAGCACCGCCAGGACTACCGGGATGATCAATATCAGCAGTTCACCGCCGGTCATCTGTACGGTGCAGCTTCACTCCCTCGGCAACGAAAAGGATCAGTGTCAGCAGCAACAGCACTGATAGTGTCGATACAACAACAATGATACTGCGCCGCGGAAAGACTTTCTTTTCTGCCACCACAGCCCTGTCGACAATGTGCGTGTAGGGCATCGTCTGACTGCTGAGAGCCAGGGCCTCGAGATACCTCCCGCGTATCAGCCCCAGGTAATCATTCTCCGTCTCGAGGGTGGAATAGTTCCTGAGGGCAGCTGCGCCCGAGAGGCTGATGAGGCTGTCCTCGTACTGTCTGACGATGAGCTCCTGGATTCTATAGCTGCGGCTGATCTCATCAAGCATGACGGAGGCAGCATTGCGCTGAAGGTTATTGAATATTGTGTCTGCCCTTGCAGCCATGTCATTTGCCATGGCACAGGCAATCTCCCTGTCACGGTCACGTACACGTATCTCCACGGAACCGTAGGAGGTCCTGCTGCACCGCAGGTACTTGTCCATCTTCTGATTAATGACCGTATTCGGGTATTTTTCGCCGGGCTTGATATCGTAATGCCGGGCCAGGTCATATCTCTCCCTGAGATAATCCCTCACCTGCTCGCTGTTGATCACCTGCATGAGCTTCTCGGTGGCATCATCGTCGCCGAAGAGAGAGGTCCTGGAAGCGACTTCGCCAAGCATGGAGCCTGCCTCGGAGATGTTCGACGAGGGGTACAGGATAACAGCCGATTCGTACAGTGGCTTAATCAGAAGGGAGATTCCGGCCGAGAGAATCGCTGCTGAAATGCCGGCAATCAGAAACTTCCTGAAGTGCCTGATGAAAAAATTTATAAGATCAAAGGAATCGGCCCTGAATTCAGCTCTTATTTCGTTTTTCATCGCTTCCGGTTTAATGGATGATCCTGATGAGGAAATAGTTTTTCTTCCCCTTCTGTAGTAGAAGGTATTTGTTGTTGAGCAGGTGCGAGGTGTTTATCACCATGTCGGCGTTCTCCGCCTTTTCCTTGTTAAGGCTCACGCCTCCGCCCTGTATCAGGCGCCGGAATTCACCCTTTGATTCTGCTATCCTGGTGTGTACCGCGCAGAGATCGGAGATTGTCACTCCCTCATCCAGCAGGTCTGCGCTGACGTCATACAGGGGTACTCCCTCAAAGACCGCCAGGAAGGTGCTTTCGTCCATCCGCCTGAGCTGTTCGGTGGTCCCCTTTCCGAAGAGTATCTGGGAGGCCTCCACTGCAGCCTCATAGTCCTCCCTCGAGTGGGCCATCACTGTCACCTCTTCGGCAAGACGCTTCTGCAGCAGGCGCAGGTGCGGCTCTGTCTGGTGTGCCACGACAAGGTCATTGATCTCGCTCTGCGATAGCATAGTGAATATTCTGATGAATTTTTCAGCGTCGGCATCAGCCACGTTGAGCCAGAACTGGTAGAACTGGTAAGGGGTGGTCCTTGCCGGATCAAGCCAGACGTTGCCGGTTTCCGTTTTCCCGAACTTCTGGCCGTCGCTCTTGGTGATAAGCGGGCAGGTCATGGCGTAGGCCTCGCCGCCGGCTTTACGCCTGATGAGTTCGGTGCCGGTGACGATGTTGCCCCACTGGTCTGACCCGCCCATCTGCAGCTGACAGCCGTGATTGGTGTAAAGGAAGAGATAGTCGGTGCCCTGCACCAGCTGGTATGAAAACTCGGTGAATGACATCCCCTGGCCGGTCTCGGAGTCAAGTCTCTTCTTTACCGAGTCCTTGGCCATCATGTAGTTGACGGTAACGTGCTTGCCAATATCTCTGATGAAACCGAGGAAGGAATACTCCTTCATCCAGTCGTAGTTGTTGACCATCACAGCCCTGTTGGGTGTGGTGGAATTGAAATCAAGGAATCTTTCGAACTGTTTCTTAAGGCACTCCTGGTTATGGCGAAGGGTCTCCTCATCAAGCAGGTTGCGTTCCTCCGACTTACCGGAGGGGTCACCTATCATACCTGTAGCGCCGCCTATCAGCACGATAGGGGTATGCCCGGAATTCTGGAAATGCTTCAGCATCATGACACCTACCAGGTGGCCGATATGCAGTGAGTCGGCAGTCGGATCAAAACCGACATAAGCCGAGCTCTTCCCCTTCAGCAGAAATTCCTCTGTGCCAGGCATTATATCGTGAATCATCCCTCGCCACCGCAGTTCTTCAACAAAATTCATCATCAGCATCTTGAATTTAGGTGTCGCAAAGATATCAAAACCGCTCAGATGGTCACACCGGGCGATTGCTTTTTGTGGCGGTTGAAGCTGTCAATCAGATCTCCGCCCTCAACCATCGGGAAAATTGCCGGGACAAGGTCGGCGATGGGGTTATAGAGCAATGAATTGTTAATTGTAGCCGAGGGCAGGAAGTGCTTCTTCTCGTCAATTGTATTTAGAAAGACGAAGAGTACGCTGAGAATCAGTGCAATCTTCAGCACTCCGAAAATGGCGCCTAGCGACTTTATGACGAAGCCGAGAGCTAAGGCCTTAAGCAGTGAGTCGAGCAGCTTGCCGAACAGATATACGGCAATCATGATCACCACGAAAGTCACGGCGAAAGAGATAATGCCGGTCCACTGGGAATGCATGTCAAACCAGCCTGCCAGCCTCTCTGCCGTCCACCATGAAAAGTGGATAGCGCCCCAGATGCCGAGTACCAGTGCCGCCAGCTCGGCCACCTCTATGATCAGGCCGTCAATGAATCCCTGTACAAGCCCGTAGAAAAGCAGGGCAACGATTACGAAGTCAATCCAGTTCATTGTTGGTGAGTTTGAGCGGATGAAGTTAACAAAATGAGAGGCAATAGGCAATAGAAGGCCAAGCGTTTGAAAATGAACATTTGGAAAAACACGAGGTGAATTCAGAACCAGCAAATCGCTATATTTGATAGGCAAATCAATCCCGCACCATGAATCCCGTTCTGAGCATCATCCTTATGGGTATCGGCAGTATATGTGCCGCCAGCTTTTACGTCCCGATAAGAAAGGTAAAGGGCTGGTCATGGGAATCATACTGGATTGTCCAGGGACTTTTCTCATGGATAATCGTCCCGTTGCTGTTCGCATGGATCACGGTTCCTGCAGGCACCCTCGGGGCTATCATCAGCCAGGCTCCTGCCTCCTCGAAATGGTGGGCTGTCTTTTACGGTGCACTGTGGGGCATAGGCGGGCTGACCTTCGGACTGAGCATGAGATACCTGGGAGTAGCCCTCGGGCAGTCAGTGGCATTGGGCCTCTGCGCTGCGATAGGAACACTAATCCCACCCGTGATCAGCGGGCAGAACCTTTTCGCAGACAGGTCAGGGATACTGATGCTCGCAGGCGTTTCAGTCAGTATTGCCGGCATAGCCATCATTGGTTTTGCAGCAAGCCTTAAGAACAGGAACCTGTCTGAACAGGAGCGAAGAGCTGCGGTGAAGGATTTCGCCCTGAAAAAGGGTATATTGATCGCGATCCTTTCAGGGGTCATGAGCGCATGTTTCAACTTCGGACTCACAGCCGGACAGCCTGTCAGGGAGGCAGCAATCAGTCTTGGCGCAAACCCCCTCTTTGCCAAAAATCCTGTGATAATGTTCGTCACCCTCGGGGGCTTTATTACCAACCTGGGCTATTGCCTGTTTCTGAACATCAGGAACAGAACCTACAGCGACTATCTTTCAGTGCCTTCCACGGTACTGTTAAGCAACATTGCCTTTTCAGCGGCAGGAGGAACACTCTGGTACATGCAGTTTTTCTTTATGGGCATGGGAGAAAGCATGCTCCCGCCATCGATGGTGGCATTTGCATGGAGTATACTGATGTCGATGAACATCGCCTTCAGCAACATATGGGGAATCATCCTGAAAGAGTGGAAGGGAGCCGACAGGAAGACAGTGGCTATCCTTGTCACCGGGATTCTCGTACTTGTGCTCTCGACATTTGTGATTAAATTGTAAAAGGATAAATCTTTAATTGGAGATGAAAAAAGAAAAAGTCCTGCAGGCATATGATGATGCCCGGGAGCAATATGCAGCCCTCGGTGTTGACACTGACACGGCTCTGCGCAAGCTTGATAATATAACGATCAGCCTTCACTGCTGGCAGACCGATGATGTCGGGGGTTTCGAGACACCCGATGCAGCCCTTTCCGGAGGCGGAATACAGGCTACCGGTAATTATCCCGGGAAAGCACGCACCATCAGCCAGCTGAAGCAGGATATGGAAAAGGTTATGAGCCTGCTGCCCGGAAGGCAGAGACTGAGCCTGCATGCTATTTACGGAGATTTTGGTGGCAGGAAGACTGACCGTGACAGCATCACTCCTGAGCACTTTCAGGGCTGGACAGACTGGGCAAAGAGCCAGGAGATCGGTCTGGACTTCAATCCGACCTTCTTCTCACACCCCCGGGCGGAAGAGGGCTTTACACTTGCGGGCAAGAATGAAAAGCACCGCAGGTTCTGGATCGAACACGGGAAACGATGCAGGAGAATCGCTGCCGAAATGGGCAGACAGCTGGGGACACCATGCGTCAACAACCTCTGGATCCCTGACGGTTCAAAGGACATTCCCGTTGACCGCTATACACACCGTGCCCTGCTTAAAGAATCACTTGACGAAATATTCAGTGAGGAATTCCCCGCAGAACACCTGAGGGATTCACTCGAAAGCAAGCTTTTTGGTATAGGATCGGAATCAATGGTGGTTGGCTCTGCCGAGTTCTACATGGGTTACGCAATTAAAAACAACAAGCTGATTACTCTTGACAACGGTCACTATCACCCGACCGAGCAGGTCGGAGACAAGATCTCATCCCTCCTGCTTTATGTTGATGAACTGATGCTTCATATGACCCGCGGTGTGCGGTGGGACAGTGATCATGTTGTAATATTCAACGATGAGATTCAGCTTATCGCCCAGGAGATTGTACGCTGCAAGGCGCTGGAAAGAGTCCATGTGGGACTCGACTACTTTGATGCAAGCCTGAACCGTATTGGCGCCTATGTAATCGGCACCCGGGCTGCACAGCTGGCGTTCCTGTATGCACTGCTTGAACCGACTGAGACACTCAGGGAATATGAGGAGGCGGGCAGGAACTTTGAACGGCTGGCACTTATGGAGGTGATGAAGACAAAACCGCTGGGAGCTGTCTATGACTACTACTGCCTTACTGGCAACGTGCCGGCTGCTGAGGATTATATTGCTGATATACAGCAATATGAAAAAGATGTTCTGAGTAAACGTATCTGATCAATAATTGACTCATCATGGATGTGATTGCCATTTTCGATGTAGGGAAGACCAACAAGAAGTTCCTGTTGTTCGACTTTGCGCTTAACCTGGTTCATCAGGAGGAAAAGCTGTTTGAGGAAATCCGTGACGACGATGGTTTTGAGAGTGATGACATTGAAGGGATTGTTTTATGGATGAAATCACGGCTTACAGACGTCATCAGGTCAGAAGACTATCAGGTTATTGCATTGAACTTCACCTCTTACGGTGCAAGCCTGGTGCACCTCGATCATCTGGGCGGCAGGGTCACCCCTCTCTACAATTACCTGAAGCCCATGCCTGAAGGGCTGCCTGACGAATTCTATGAAGCCTGGGGCGGAGTGGAGGAGTTTAGCCGGATTACGGCTTCACCGGCGCTTGGCATGCTCAACTCAGGGCTGCAGCTGCTCTGGCTGAAAAAGATGAAGCCCGCCCTCTTCGCACGTATCAGCACCACCCTCCATCTGCCCCAGTATCTCAGCTGGATATTTACCGGCAGGAAGGAGTCGGAATACACTTCTGTCGGTTGTCACACAGCCCTGTGGGATTTCGATGCGATGCAATACCATCCCTGGCTGAAGGCTGAAAAAATAGAGCTTCCCGAACCCGTGTCACCCTCCGGTGTTTTTGATGTCAGCATTGAAGGTCAGATGGTCAGAACAGGTATCGGTATTCATGACAGCTCCGCCTCACTCGTGCCCTACCTGAAAAGTACCGACAGGCCCTTTATCCTGGTCTCCACAGGCACATGGTGCATATTCATGAATCCTTTCAACAGAGAGCCCCTGACAGCTGACCAGCTACGCAGGGACACCCTCTGCTACATGAGCATTGACCGGCATCAGGTAAAAGCCTCGCGCATTTTTCTCGGGCATATCCATGATATGAATGTCGGCAGGCTCGATGACCGCTTCGGGGTCACAGGCGAACTTTACAAAACCATAAAGATCAAGAGCAAAAAGATCGCGAAGCTTCTTGCTTCAAGGCATGGACGCATTTTCTTCCGTCACGGGATACCTCCCGGGTACGTTGACGAGCAGGCCGATCTGTCTCATTTCCTTACATATGCCGATGCCTATCACCAGATGATATGTGACCTCGTGGATGTCTGCATGGAATCCTGGAGACTCATTATACCCGCCGACGATAAGACCGAGATAGTATACGTCACGGGCGGTTTTGCACGTAATGACACCTTTGTGCGAATCCTGGCTGCCCGGCTTCCCGGCAAAAGGGTCTATGCCAGCCAGGTTGAAAATTCCACTGCACTCGGCGCGGCCATTACAATATACGAGAATGCGGTTGGCAGGAGTCTTCCGCCTGTCTACCTTGGACTAAAGGCAATAATTGAAAATGACTGACCTATGAAAATGAAATTTGTTCTTTCACTTGCATTGCTTACGCTCTGCCTGACTCTGCCGGCACAGGTTGCAGTAACCGGACTGCTCACTGAAAACATGACAGACCCTGTTGGCATTGATGCTGCCCATCCGCGCTTCTCGTGGCTGCTTCTGTCTGACAAAAGGAATACGGCGCAGACGGCATATGAACTGAGGGTCTCAGAAGGCACTAAACCCGTCTGGAATACCGGCAGGGTAAATGCAGACCAGTCAGTTCATATTGTCTATGCAGGAGAGCCTCTTAAATCAGGCAGGGATTACAACTGGCAGGTCAGGGTGTGGGATAACGGAGGGAAGAGGTCCGCATGGAGCCCGACGGCAAAATTCCGGACCGGCATCCTTGACAGAAGCGGATGGAAAGCAAAATGGATTGAACCTGGCTATGCTGAAGATACGGTGATGAGGCCGAGTCCGATGATGAGAAAAGAGTTTATGGTTAAGGGGAAGATTGTCCGGGCTACTGCATATATTACCGCACACGGCATTTACGAGGCGGAGCTCAACGGGAAACGCATTGGAGATGCCTTCCTCACCCCCGGCTGGACCTCCTACGGCAAACGCCTTCAATACCAGGCATATGATGTGACATCCCTGCTCAGAAGCGGCCGCAACGCCGTCGGGGTGATGCTTGGCAGCGGATGGTACCGTGGCAATATAGGATTCAGGAACAGTATCAACTTTTACGGCAGCGATATTGCTCTTCTATTTCAGATTGATATCACCTGGTCCGACGGTTCCACCGAAAGCATTATCTCTGACGGCTCATGGAAATCATCCACCGGTGCTGTGCGGTACTCAGAGATCTATCACGGAGAAATTTATGACGCCAGGCTGGAGAAAAAGGGCTGGACGCTCCCCGGATACGATGAAACCGGCTGGGACGGGGTGAAGGTAACCATGCATGGCATGGATGTACTGACAGCTACACAAAATGAGCCGGTGAAGAAGCACGAGAACTTCGTTCCCGTTAAGATTATGCAGACTCCTGCCGGCGACCAGGTAATCGACTTCGGCCAGAACCTGGTCGGATGGGTTCAGATGAGAGTGCGGGGAAATGCCGGAGACAGTGTCATCCTTTCACATGCCGAAGTGCTTGACCGGGATGGCAACTTTTATACAGCCAACCTGCGGTCGGCAAAAGCCCGTGATATATATGTCCTGAAGGGCGATGGGGAGGAGTTTTTTGAGCCCCGTTTTACATGGCACGGGTTCAGGTACCTTAAGGTTGAAGGATACCCCGGCAAGCTCAGACCTGAGGACTTCACCGCGGTTGCTCTCTATTCAGCAATGAAACCCACTGGTTACTTCACAACCTCGGACAGCCTGATAAACCGGTTGCAGCACAACATTCAGTGGGGACAGAAGGGTAATTTCCTGGATGTGCCCACCGACTGTCCGCAGCGCGACGAGAGGCTGGGCTGGACTGGTGACGCTCAGGCTTTCTCGCGCACAGCAGCCTTCAATATGAATGTCAACAGCTTCTTTGCCAAATGGCTGAAGGATCTGGAGGCAGACCAGGTTGACGGCAAAGTGCCGTACGTTGTGCCAAACATACTGGGACCCGGATCGGTAAACAGCACCGGCTGGGCTGATGTGGCAACCATTGCCCCGTGGAATATGTACCTGGTCTACGGTGACCGGCAGCTGCTGGAACAGCAGTATGGCTCAATGAAGGCCTATGTTGAGAGTATCAGGAACACGGCAAAGGAAGACCTGTGGAATTCCGGCTTTCATTACGGTGACTGGCTCTTCTACAGGCCTGACGATGACAATAGCGGTATGGCTGCCGTGACTGACAGGTACCTCATCGCTCAGTGCTTCTACGCCCACTCGGTGCAACTGCTGATAAAGGCAGCAAACGTGCTGGGAAGGACAGATGATGCAGCCTCGTACAGCAAACTGCTCGGGCGCATCAGGGATGCATTCATGAAAGAGTATGTGACTCCTAACGGACGCCTTGTGTCCGGAACACAGACCGCGTACGTCCTGGCGCTGAACTTCGACATGCTGCCGGAGGAACTGAGGGGACAGGCCGCCGACCGCCTTGTTGCCAATGTCAGGAGCTACGGACACCTGACCACGGGATTCCTGGGCACTCCCTACCTGTGCCATGTCCTGTCACGCTTCGGCCATACCGACGTGGCCTATGAACTGCTGTTACGCAAAAAGTACCCTTCATGGCTCTATCCGGTTACAATGGGAGCCACCACCATCTGGGAGAGATGGGACGGCCAGAAGCCTGACGGCACCTTTCAGACGCCCGGGATGAACTCCTTCAACCACTATGCATACGGCGCAATAGGAGACTGGATGTACCGGGTCATGGCAGGACTGGATACCCGGGAAGAGGGAGCGGGCTATAAGCAGAGTGTTATCAAGCCTCAAACCGGGGGAGGATTAACCCATGTCTCGGCAAGCCTCGATACCTATTACGGGACACTGAGCAGTTCGTGGAAGGCTGAAGGCAAAAAATTCACTCTTGATGTTGAGATTCCGGTCAATACAACTTCAACGGTGTACATCCCCTCAGATGTTCAGGATACTCTCCTCGAAGGAGGCAGGCCGATCACACAGGTAAAGGAAATTCAGATTGCGGGCCGGGAACAGGGCTGCCTGGTGGTGAAGATTGGGTCGGGAAGGTACAGGTTCGAACGGGGAGAATAGTATTTTACACCGGTAAACATATCAAAACGCTAAAATAATTCCATGAATAAACAAACTCTTTCATTCAGGATCATGCTGCTGACGGTCATTTCGATCTTCATCGCATCATGCGGCAGGAACACTCAGAACGAACAGCTGAGCATCAGTTATGAAAAATTCGTGATGCCTAACGGGCTGCAGGTGATACTTCATCAGGATCACTCTGATCCGGTTATTTCTTATGCCATCATGTACCATGTTGGCTCCAGCAGGGAGACCCCGGGCCGGACAGGCTTTGCGCATCTTTTTGAACACCTGCTCTTCAGCGGCTCGGAGAACGTTCCGAACGGGGTGTTTGACAAGGTGATAGAAAATGCCGGAGGGTCAAACAACGGATTTACAAGCCGCGATGTCACTGCCTATTTTGAAAGTTTCCCGAAAAATGCACTTGAGAAAATTCTCTGGCTCGAGTCAGACAGGATGGGCTTTTTCATCAACTCGGTGACACCACGCAATCTGGCTATCCAGCAGAATGTTGTACAGAATGAAAAGAGGCAGGGAGAGGACAACTCCCCATACGGCTTCACCAACTACGTGATATCCAAAAGCCTCTACCCCGCTACTCACCCTTACAACTGGGAAGTAATAGGTGAAATGGAAGATCTCGCCAACGCCACCGTAGATGATGTCAGGGGCTTCTATGAAAACTTCTACGGTCCGAACAATGCAACACTTGTACTGGCGGGTGATTTCGAGTCTGATTCAGTGAAGCTGCTGCTCGACAAGTATTTTGGTGAGGTAAAGCCCCGCGGACAGGTGCCGGCAAGGACAGCCATGCCCGTTACTCTCAGTGAGTCAAAAAGGCTGTTCCATGAGGATAATTTTGCCAATGTGCCGCAGATCAATCTCGTATGGCCCGGACCTGAGAATTATACCAAAGATGCATATGCCCTTAACTTCCTGGCAGAAATCCTTGCCAGCGGAAAAAAGGCCCCCATGTACAAGGTTCTGGTGAAAGAGAAACAGCTCACCTCCCGGGTGTCGGCCTATAACGGCGCCGAGGAGATGGCCGGCGAGTTTGCCATTTCAGCCACCGCCAATGAGGGCAAAACCCTGAAGGAGATAGAAGATGCCATCGATGAGGCATTTACACGCTTCGAGACTGAAGGCTTCACAGACAGGGAGGTGGACCGTATCAAGGCTACCATGGAAAAGAACTTTTACCAGGGGCTGAACAGCGTATTGAACAAGTCAATCCAGATGGCCTCCTACAATACCTTCCTGAATGATCCGGGATATGTCGGGAAGGATATCGAAAACATCAAGGCTGTAACCCGCGAGGACATCATGAGGGCATATGAGAAATACATCAAGGGCAGGCCGCACATTGTCACAAGCTTCGTTCCCAGGGGCAGGCCGGAAATGATGGCGGAAAATTCGGTAAGAGCGGTTGTTAATGAGGAAGACATCACAAAGGCCAGCCAGGTGGCGATAGAAGATATCCAGGAAACAGCTGTTGAAAAGACACCCTCGGTAATTGACCGCACAAAGGAGCCCCCTGCCGGGCCCGAACCGGAGGTGCGTGTGCCCGAGGTATGGAAAGCCACATTGAAGAACGGTATCAGGGTGTATGGCACGGAGAACAGGGAATTGCCACTTGTAAGCATGTCTGTTGTCATAGCCGGCGGAGCGCTGGCTGATGATATTGCCTTACCCGGAGTTGCATCGATGGTTGCTGCCGTACTTCCCCAGGGAACCAGGAACAAGACCCCCGAGGAGCTGGAAGAGGAGATTCAGTTGCTGGGTTCATCGGTTTACATGCGCGCCTCCGGTGAGGAAATAGTCTTCAGTGGCAGCACATTGTCACGCAACTTCGGCAAGACGGTCTCACTGATGAAAGAGATTCTCCTGGAGCCTCGCTGGGACACAGCTGAGTTCAGAATGGCACAGTCACGTACCAGGAACGCACTGATCCAGTCCGAGGCCCGTCCCGCCAGTGTCGCCTCTGACCGGTTCATGAGACTGGTTTATGGATCCGGGCATATTTTCGGGTATGATATAAGGGGAACAAAGGAATCAATTGAACGGATTACCCCTGATATCCTGAAGGATTTCTATGACAGGAACTTTTCACCGTCGGTCACATCGGTGTATGTGGCAGGCAACGTGTCAAAGGATGAGGTACTGGAGGCGCTCCGGCCGCTGGAGGCTGAGTGGCAGGGCGGAGAGGTTCCCTTTAAGAGCTATGAGCTGCCGGCAGCACCGGATAAGTCACAGATATATTTCGTTGATATACCCGGCTCCCGCCAGTCGGTTGTATATGCCGGATACCTGGCATTGACCAGGGATAATCCCGATTATGTAAAGGCTGATTTTGCCAACTACCGGATGGGCGGTGCCTTCACCAGTATCCTGAACCAGATACTGCGCGAACAGAAGGGATTCACCTATGGGGCACGAAGCACCTTCCGTGAGATGAAAAATCCGGCTCCGTTCATTATTTCAACAAGCGTCAGATCTGATGCCACCCTTGAAACGATGGAGATAATCACCGGTGAGTTAAGGAAGTACCGCGAGGGTATTTCGGAGGAGGAACTGCAATTCATCAGGAACAGCATGATCAGGTCTAATGCCCTTCGGTTTGAAACCAATGATGCAATGGCAGACATGCTGTTATACATCGGCAAATACGGCTTCAGCGATGATTGGGTCAAAAAGGAGGAGGATGTCATCAGGAACATGACTGTTGAAGACCATAAGGCCATCACTCAAAAGTACTTCGATCCTGACAGGATGTTTTGGGTGGTTGTGGGTGATGCCGCCACACAGATGAAGCAGCTGGAGAGTGTGGGCTTCGGGAAACCGGTACCTGTCACCAGGTGACGCCAGTCGGCAGTTTGGAGCTCCGACGCAGGAGGAGAACCAATCCCGCACACGAAGTGTCGGGATGGGAATCCGCAGTTGGCAGTCAGTAACTTATTGATTGTCTGCCGACTGTGGATTGAAAGACTTGTCCGTGTTTCAGACGATTAAGCCGAGAGCCCTGAGGTCATCCCTCAACTGGTCGGATGAGAGGAAGTGAATTGCCCTGAATCCCAATTCTGCCGCTGCGTCGGCATTTGGCTTGTTGTCATCAATGTAGACCGACTCCTCCGGATTGATGCCGTACCGCTCCATCAGCACCCTGTAAATTGCGTGACCGGGCTTCAGAAGCTTCTCGTAACCCGAGACAACAAGCCCGTCGAATTCCTTCATAAAGCCATACCGCTCAAATGCAACCGGGAAGGCTTCATGTGACCAGTTGGAAAGTGCATAGATGGGCATTCCGGCCGATTTAAGGCTATTAAATATCTCAACCGTCCCTTTTATCTCCCCGCCAAGCATCTCCTCCCAGCGGCCGTAATACATTGCTATTTTGTCGCTGTATCCGGGGTACTTTGCCGACAGTTCGGCGGTGGCAACACTGAAGAGCTTGCCCCCGTCCTGCTGAACGTTCCATTCGTATGTACAGATGTTGGAAAGGAACCACTCCATCTCCTCCTCGCTGTCAAACACTTTCCTGAAGAGGTGCCTGGGGTTCCAGTCGATAAGTACTCCCCCGATGTCAAAGACGACGTTTTTAATAATTGCCATAGCCGGAATTTTCGGGGCAATATTAGTTAAAATTTCCGGCCGGAAAGCAACTATCTCACGGTTACAACGCCAGATGCCCCGATCTTTTGTGCTGCTTCGGCGGGAAGAACCCAGTTGTTGTCAAAGCGTCCCTGAGCCACGGCATCGTCCGGACTCTCCCTGAAGAGCAGGTAATCTCCCATGCTCTTGAGTGCCTCAACCTTTGTTCCGCTGAAGGCATAGCCTCCCTGGCCTGCCAGCTTTTTCGGGGGTGTCCACCAGGGCAGTCCCGAGTTGACCAGAATATAGTGCCTGTTCATGGGGAATATATAAACCAGGCCGTAATTCTCCGCCGCAGGATCGAGGTGCAAGGGCAGATTGTCGGCAAACTTTTCGATGATGGAATTTGTTTCGCGGGTACCGAAGAGGATAAGGTTTGACCGTACATAGTCGCTGGACCTGACATCCTTATCGGCAATCACCCTCGGGAAGACCATTATCCTCCCTCCCATCCCGCTCCAGTCGGCGGCTGCCATTGCCTGATTTCGCCGGGCGGCAAGCACATCGGCCGGAGGGCTGTCAGCCGTACCGTAAACATATACGTGGCTGCCGGTCACGGCTGCATAAAGCGGTCCCTCCGCTCCTTTCTGCTTCGATGTGAGGCCCGGGGTGAAGCGGGAATTTTCCCACTTATCGGCCCTGAGCATGAATGATACCGCGTCGGCACTCCTGGTAATGAAGGACCTGCCGTTTACAATGACCGTAAGTTTCTTTCCGGCGCTGAACTGTTGGTGACCGTCAAGGCTGAGGGTAAAGGCCCGGACTCCTGATGAGACAACCTCGACGCTGTTGGGGCCGGTGAATTTTGCTTCAATCGATGCAGTCTCTCCCGGCACCATGTCATCCAGCGTGACCCAGTAAGCCTTGTTGTACCTGAACCACTTCGTTGTGAATGAGACCTGTTCCGGGAAGAGATCCCTTTTGAACTGAGAAAACCAGTCGAAGATGAAGCCGTCCTTGTATGCCCACTCCCAGCTGTTGTGCCCCACTCCGGGATATTCAACGTAGTCAAGCCTCAGTGCCGAGGTCCCCATCTTCGCCTTCCATTCGGTGGCCGTTTTGTACAGGAAGTCCTTGTCGCCGATGAAGAGATGCACCGGCAGGTTGGCAGCGTTGCCGGCAAGTTCCATAGTGCCTTCCGGCGGGGCGGGACAGACGGGAGCTATGGCGGCCCATATGTCGGGACGCGTGAGGCCGAGCCAGAGAGTGCCGCCGCCCCCCATCGAGAGGCCCGTAAGGTAAATCCTGTCCTCGTCAATCAGGAACCTGGATTTAAGATCATCAATCATATCATACACATCCTGCTCCGGAACGCCCTGGTAACCGGCGGTGCCTCGCGCCAGCGGAGCAGCCGCGATATAGTCCACCGGCCTGAACGGAGGCCAGTAACGGCTTGCCTCAACGTCAGTCTCATAGGGCACATTGCCGGGCTTGATGAAATCATATCCCTGGCTGTTGCCAACGCCGAAAAGCCGTCTCATCCCCAGGCGGTGGTTTGACCATGCCCCGTGAAGAAAGACTACCAGCGGATACGCTTTCTGTTCGTCAAAGTTCTCGGGGATGTAAACCGAGTATGGCTGGTCCGTATCATCAACCGCGGAAAGGAAAGAGAGATCCTGCGGCCCTGGTTTGAGACACTGGGCATCGGCTCTGCCAGCCGTACATATCAGTATCAGGATGACCGGCACAACAAACCGTACCCGGAAGAGAATTCTTTTCATTTCGTATCTTGATTTTATTGGTTAAACAACTCCTGAGGATAAAAGTAATTCTTTACGGCGAAAGTTATATCTGATGCAGGGCATTTGAACACAATCACCAGCTTCCGGGAAATTCATCCCTGCTAATCAGCATCAGATACAGCAGTTCTGATTATATTTGAAACAATGCAATCCCCTGAATGTGACCGTAACGGAAACTGAACTGGTTGAGAGACTTAAAAAGGGAGACCTTGAAGCGTTTGACATGATCTATGACATGTATGCAGGCCGTCTTTATGCCTTCAGCATGAAGTACCTGAAGTCTGCAGAAGAGGCTGAGGAACTCGTTCAGTGTGTCTTTATGAAGGTATGGGAAAATCACAAAAGACTAGACAGGAACCTTTCATTCAAATCGTTCCTGTTTACCATTGCATACAATGAGATCTGCAGGTTCTTCAGAAGAAAAAGTTATCTCAAAAAGTACATTGACGAAACCCTGCTCACGGGCAAACTATCAGACACTACTCCGGAAGAGGGTACTGAATTTCAGTCTCTCCTGGCTGAGGTGGAAAAGATAATTGCAGGATTACCTGAAACCCAGAGGAAAGCATTTTATATGTGCAAGATCGACGGAAAGCACTCGAAGGAGGTGGCCGCCGGACTTGGCCTCTCACCCGGAACTGTTGATAACTATGTCTCTGCAACGATCCGGATTATCCGCAGCAGGCTGGCACACGAAAACCTGTCAGTCATCCTCTTTGCTGCCCTTTTTCTCTTCTGAGAGTATCCTCCTGATCCCCTTTCGAATATTTTTTCATTTCTTATGTGAGATTTCTGACCTTCACGGGTATTAGATGCATCATGGGGAAGATAATCCCCGGAAAACCGGATATTAGATGAGATTGATCAATAACAAGGAAAGAGAGAAGCTTACAAACTATATCAACGGCAACCCCGGCCCGGGGGATGCTGAGGAGGTAATTTCCATGATGGCCGGCGGCGAGGATAATCACGGCCTCAGAAATTTTCTTGAGGAGGACTGGAACGGGCTAATGAACAGTGATATACCTGCTGAGGAGAATTTATCTCCGGCGCTTGACAGGATACATCACCGGATAAGACTGAATGAGTACGGCAGGAGCAGGAGTCTGACAGAACGGGTGACAGCATTTTATTCCAGGGCTGCCGCCATAATACTGATCCCCCTTCTTGCCGGTGCCGGTTTTCTTCTTCTCCGTGACAGAACGGGGAACAACGGACAGCCAGCAGTAACATCAATCTATGCGCCTGCCGGATCACGCGTATCATTCACCCTGCCTGACGGCACAGAGGGAATGCTCAACAGCGGATCAACACTGACATATTCAATGCCCTTCACCGGGGATCGTTCCGTCGCCCTCACCGGCGAAGCCTGGTTCGAGGTGGCTCATGATGAGAAACATCCCTTCGCGATTGACGCAGGTGATCTCGATCTGACCGTCCTGGGTACAGCATTCAACGTGAGTGCTTATCCTGAAGAGAACTATACAGAGGTAGTTCTTGAAAACGGGAAGGTGCTGGTCAGTTGCGGCAACTACAAGGAAGGAATGGTCATGACTCCGTCGGAGCGACTTGTCTATGAGAATGGAAAAGTTACCAGGAGTACGGCAGATCCATCGAAATACTCATCATGGACTGAAGGCAAACTCGTCTTCAGGAGCGATTCGATGTCAGAGGTTGCCAGGAGGATCGAGCGCTGGTACAATGTTAAGGTGGAGATCATGGACGAGGATCTGGAAAAATTCTCCTTCCGCGCAACCTTTGAGGATGACCCGCTTGAAGAGGTGCTGAAGTTCCTGAGCATGACCTCGCCCATCAGGTATGAGATTACCCCCAGGGTGATTGCTGAAGACTCAACCTACACCAGGAGTGTGGTAAAGATTTATATGAAATGAAAAACTCTTAACCAAAACCCCGCAACCCTATGAAAAGAATCGACAGCCCTTAAGAAGAGACAAAAAAAAGGAAATCGCTGCAACGACTTCCTTAAAAAACATCTTTAACGATATTTTTTAACCTGAAAACTTTCAAAGTTATGAAAAAAACCAACCACCGGGGGAGGACGTTCAGCCGTCCCCTGAAAAAAATCCTTCTTACGATGCGGATAATACTTGCATTTATGCTACTTGGGATCCTGCAGGCGCATGCAACGGATGCATACTCCCAGAAGACAAGACTTACGCTCAGCGTAACTGACGAAAGACTTGTTACTGTGCTAGACAAGATTGAAGAGGAGACGGAATTCTTTTTCCTTTACAATGAAAAGCTCCTCGACACGGAACGCAAGGTCTCGCTTGCCGCCAATAATCAGCTCATTGACGCTGTCCTGGACAAGCTGTTCGCAGGAACGGATGTGACCCATACGATCATTGACCGTAAGATCATTCTTGCACCGGGTTACCTGGCTGATGCATCAATAGCACAGCAGATCAAAGTTTCCGGTAAAGTTTCCGGAGCCAAAGGTGAACCCCTTCCGGGTGTTACGGTGGCAGTCAAGGGCAGGATCCTTGGCACGGCAACAGCGATGGATGGCACATTCTCACTTGACAACGTGCTGTCTTCTGACGTGCTTATTTTCTCATTCATCGGTATGAAGAGTGAGGAGATTCCTGTGGGATCTCAGACTTACTTTGAGGTAGTATTGGCCGAGGAACTTATTGGCATGGATGCTGTCGTTGTGACCGCACTGGGTATAAGAAGGGAGGAAAAAGCTCTCGGCTATGCCGTTCAGAAGTTAAGTGGAGAAACAGTCTCCACTGTGAAGGGAGTGGATATCGGAACATCACTAACCGGGAAGGTGGCAGGCCTCCTGGTAAGGAACAGC
>DHGW01000069.1:64318-65562 GCA_002402965.1 Bacteroidales bacterium UBA4788 | reverse complement strand
AAGTTCTATGCCTTCCGTGAAGCGTTGCGGGCTATGGGCGTGACCGTGCCCCTTATTCCGGGCATCAAGCCAGTGTCGGCGATGACCGATGTGAACCTCCTGCCGCAGACTTTCCATATAGACATGCCCGAGGAACTGGTGCATGAGCTTTCGAAGTGCCGCACCGATGATGAGGCGCGGGAGGTGGGCATAGAGTGGGCTACAGCGCAGAGCCGTGACCTCCTTAAAAACGAAGTGCCGGGGATACATTACTATACCCTCGGCAGATCGGATAACATTGCGCGGATCGTCAAAGCCTCATACTAGAGGGCCGGAGATTTCGCGCAGATTTTCAGAGACGCTTTCTAAAGGCCGAAAGCCTTTTTAATTGCATTTACCTTGTTGAGCTCCTCCCACCTGAAGAGCTGTACGGTGACTTTCTTGTCGGGCTTGCCGTTGAATGACCTGAATGTCTTCTCCACGGTGCGCGGCTCACGTCCCATGTGACCGTATGCGGCAGTCTCGCTGTAGATAGGCTTACGGAGCCCATACTCCTTCTCAATCATCGCAGGGCGAAGGTCGAACATCTCATCAATTATCTTTGCGATCTCGCCGTCACTCTGCTGCACCTTCGATGTGCCGAAGGTGTTCACGAAGATGCCTACCGGTTCGGCCACGCCGATGGCGTAGGAAACCTGGACCAGCATCTCGCGGGCCACGCCGGCGGCAACCATGTTCTTGGCTATATGACGTGCTGCATAGGCTGCCGAACGGTCAACCTTCGACGGGTCCTTGCCCGAGAAGGCACCACCGCCATGGGCACCGCGGCCGCCGTAGGTGTCAACGATGATCTTACGTCCCGTCAGGCCGCTGTCGCCGTGAGGGCCGCCGATGACGAACTTGCCGGTGGGGTTGACATGGTACCTGATCTTGCCGTCAAAGAGCTTTTGTACATCGTCTCCGAATTTTGCTATTACCCTGGGGACGAGGATACTGATCACATCCTTTCTGATGGTATCCAGCATCTTCTTCTCGTCCTTATCAAAGTCGTCATGCTGTGTGGAGACCACTATTGTATGCACTCTCTTCGGGGTGCCGTTGTCGTTGTATTCGATGGTGACCTGTGACTTTGAGTCGGGCCGGAGATATTTCATCTGCTTGCCTTCGCGGCGTATCTCTGCCAGCTGGTATACAAGCTCATGAGCAATGTCGAGTGAGAGAGGCAGGTAGTTTTTTGTCTCATTGACGGCATAGCCGAACATCAT
>DHGW01000069.1:51753-64218 GCA_002402965.1 Bacteroidales bacterium UBA4788 | reverse complement strand
TATGTTTTGGTTTTGACCTCACCGGCAACGACTACCTGGCCGGTGGTTACGAGGGTTTCGCAAGCGACTTTTGATTCGGGGTCCCACGCCAGGAAGTTATCAACCAGGGCGTCGGAGATCTGGTCGGCAACCTTGTCAGGGTGCCCTTCGGATACGGATTCAGAAGTAAATAAATAGCTCATCTGTTAATTTTTTAAGTTTAACAATGGCAGGGACGGATTGTTGGCAAAGCAGCGGTTGGAGACCGGTTTAGCATTTTTTTCCGTGGTTGCAATCAGCGCAAATCTGTCCACCTGTCTTATAACGGGGCAAAGATAATCATTAAAAGGCAATAGGCAATAGAAGGCAGGGCGTAAAGAAATAATCTGCCAGCTGGCGGATAATTTTAGCGATGGAGCCGGATTGCAGGGGAGGCAATAGAGGAGCCGGCATCCGGCCGGCAGCCTTCAGTCGGCAGTTTGAGACTCCGGCGGAGACGGAGGATCAATCCCGTACACGGAGTGTCGGGACGGCAGTCTCCAGCCCGGGGAAAATCACGCAAAAGGTATGATACAAAATGTATGATACAATATGTTGAAAAAATGTGTATATTTGGAAAGTAAAACGACTTATCATGAACTCAAAAAATCCATTTCCTGTAGTTGGATATCATGGAAAAAAGCTATTTTGCGACAGAGAGACAGAAGCTGAAAGGCTTCTGAAGAATCTCACGGGAGGTTTGAATACAACCCTGATTTCTCTTCGGAGAATGGGGAAAACAGCATTAATTTATCATGTATTTGATGAAATATTAAAAGATAATCGATCAATTTGTCTTTATGTTGATCTTTATCCCACAAGGAACATCAGGGATCTTACCCGTCAGCTGGCTACAGTTTCAATGAATGTTCTGCCACGGAAAAAAAGGGCAGGGAATCGTTTTCTTACTTTCCTTAAAGGATTAAGGCCTGTTATTACCTATGATCCTCTGACAGGAGCGCCAGGGGTGAGGTTTGAATATTCTTCTGCCTCCGAATATGAGGTTACCCTTAGTGCCACGCTGAAGTTCCTTGATGAGCTCGGGACTGAAGTTTACCTTGCATTCGACGAATTCCAGTCGATTGCCTCATACGAAGAGGGAAATGCCGAGGCCATGCTAAGGACTATGATTCAGCCGCTGAAAAATATTCATTTTATATTCAGCGGCAGCAACAAGCATATGATGAATGAGATTTTTCACAGCTCAAAGAGACCTTTCTTTGCAAGTACCAGAATTATGAGCCTGTCGGCCATATCCAGTGACAGTTACAGCCGGTTCATCGGGGAGAAGTTTGCAGATAGCAAAAGAAAGATATCTCAGGAAGCAATCAGTTTTGTCCTTGACTGGACCAGGCGCCACACATACTATACCCAGTCTGTTTGCAATACTCTTTTCAGCACCGGTGCGAAAGAAATTGATGTTCAGTTTGTGAAAGCGACGTGCGGGGAAATCCTGGATGAACAGGAAAAGACTTTTCTCCAGTACCGCCATCTGCTGACATCCAACCAGTGGCAACTCCTCATGGCCGTGGCGAAGGAGGGGAAGTTATATAAGCCCCAGTCAGGAGAATTCCTCGGCAAATATTCCCTGGGAATGCCAGCCGGGTCAAAGAGAGCTGTTGATGCCCTGCTTGAAAAGGAGATGATCTACGAGGATAGCGACAGAAGCGGGAGGTATTTTTCAGTTTATGATCTTTTTCTCTCGAGGTGGCTGGAGCGGCAGTGATGTTCAGCCGGAAGTCTCCACTCTTCAGCCGGCAGTCAATGAATTGGTTTCCGGTTGAGGTCCTGACAATTATCTGAGCGTGATGACGGCCTGGGGAAGGGGGGTATTGCTGCCTTTTACAATTCCTGCAGGTCTGCGACCTGCGTGGAAATGACGCAGACATTGATCTGCAATTCCTGCAGGTCTGCTTCTTGCATTCATACAGCGTCCCTCTGTCTCCCTGGCTCGGATTCAGCATCAATAGCACCACAACGCGAGGCGTAGCATACGTTGTTCTGGATTTTACTGAAGATCAGGAACAGTCAGGTTGCAGACCTGACCATTCCTGAAGTGATTCAGAATTGTAAGGTAATTGGCAGGTTGAAGCCATAGAACGTGAAGCTCGCCCCTGAACCTCCTGAGTAGATGGCAACGACGGATGGATTAATCCCCAGTTTCCAGATTCTAATGCCCAGGCCGACAGAGCTGATTGCTCCCGGGCCGTATGATGCTTTCAGGTTATGCTCGTCTGCGAACGGGTCGTAGATATTGTTTACAATGCTTACATATTCCTTGAAAGAAAAAATACCCGCTCCGAACATCGAGGTGAGGCTTATGAATTTCCCTTTCAGCGTCGGGCTGATGCCGAAATAAACGCCTCCGCCGTTGATTATGTAGTCATGAGCATTCACAGATCCCGGATATATATTTCCGAAATCTATCTCATCAAAGCCTTTCATAAAGACCGACCCTACAGTAAGGTCAATATATTTAAGCTTTGTTGGGATATTCAGATTCAGGTTGAACCCTCCAATACTTGCATCTCCGTTATTGGTGGCAAATGTATACCTGAACCTGAAATAGTTATCTGCATTAAGATTATTATATAGATGCAAATAACCGATCTCAATTCTGGGTTTCCCATTGCTTTCGCCGGTCCATCTCTCCTGGGAGAAAGACTGGAGCCCTGAGAGAAGCAGGGAAAGGAGGATAATTGTTTGCTTATGCATGACTGATTAGGTTTAATTGTCCGATTCACTTACAAGCATTTGAACACCATAGTTTGGAAATATTAACCATTGCTCAGGTTGATCGAAATAGTTCAGGTATGAATTGCCGCATTTTTCCCCCTTGTCTTCAAAGGTTATTTCGTAGTCGACGGCACGACTGGCTTGTAGTCCTTGTTTATCTTTGTCTTTAAGGTTATAACCAACCGAAGTCGTAAAAGTAAGTTTGCCGGAGGGCTTATCATACTCAATAATAGTAAAAGTAAGCATATCAAACCAAAAACCCGGTTTCCATTTAAGTACCTGTTTACCAAAAAAGACCTGGGACAGATTGGTTTTATTTGCAAATTGACAATCAATTTGTTTCTGAACTGTGTATGGCGTTTTACCCCCCGCATCGACATTCGTAACACATATATAAAATTCGGGTCTTCCCGCAGGCCATCTTTCAAGTTCCCAGTTGGTAAATTTTATCTGTTTGATAAAGACCGGAGACTCTTGAGATATATCTCGATAAGGAGCTATAACAAAATCATATTTGGCGTTTGATTCTCCAAAGGAGGTTACATGATTTATTTTGTAATTAACCTTTTTACCGGCTATTACTTCCGTGTCAATGTAGCTATGATCATTTGGGGAGAAAGATTTATAAAATTGATATCCAGGAGTTACTCCTACTACATATTTTGAAAGCCTGGTTTCTTGTATATATTGAGTGTGATCGTTTTCCCATCTTAACTCAATCTCATTCCTTGTCTGTTGAATTGCATCAAATGATGTTGGAGGTTTAGGGTAGTTTGGGGCTGTTATTGAAATGTAATTAGATGGATCAGAAGTTAGCCCCTGGTAGTATGCTGCCACATAATAAGAGTAGGAACGACTTGCTTCTACATTATTGTCATCATAACTTCTGTTATAAGCTCCGTACACATTTTGGGTCAGACTGTAGGCCGGAGATTCTGTGGTTTTACGGTAAATGTAGTAACCGGAAGTGTTCGATGGGTCGGTACCGGCAGGCATCGTCCAGGTCAGCCTGATTCCTGATTCTGTCTGCGTCCCGATCAGGTTGGTCGGAGCAGAAGGCTTTACCGGATTGTCCGGATCAGGCTCTATGATCATTCTTTCATTCTCACTGATGACAATGACCGGCTCATCGGGTTCATTTATTGCATCAATGCTTACGATATTACCCTTCGAATCGTAACCAGTTAGTGTTTTAGTAGATGCGTCGTCGTATTCTAATGGCAGAAATGTTACTGTTGGGATATAGTTATTGACATTCCACTCTTCAGCGTGTACAGGTATCGCGATTTGCATATCGGGATATTTTCTCAGAAGATCATCTATTATCGACACGGAAGATTTTGTATTGTTCATCCCACCCACCATATAGGAATCCTCCAGTAATTCTTTAACCGTATAATCTCTGATTTCTGATTTTAAAGATGATCGGGCTTTTACCTGTTTGTCTGCGAAGTGTCTCAACAGCACATCATAATCGCCATCAATTAATTGAAGCGCTTCATCTCTGACCATGTAACGAAAGTCTTTGTCGGATTTCAAAGCCTCACTCACCACACGGGCGAAATCACTGAAATCAGAGTTGTACTCATTTTCCTCATAATGGCCAACTGGCTTGACATTTTCATTACTTGTTGCCTCCTTCATTTCGCATGATTGGACAACAGTCCACAATACAAGACCTGCAACAAGCAGCCAGATCTTGATTCCAATTGTTTCTTTTCCCATAATTCACAAGTTTTAATTTGCAGCTAAAAGATATTAAACCAAATACTTACATTCAGTCTTCCTAATTGTATTCCACACAATCAAAGATGGATGCTCTCCTTTTTAGAGGCGTCATTCATCCGAACATGTCGCAATCCTGTATTTTGTGACATGAAATTTCAGGATATTTTTACGCAGGGAGCTAATTTAGACGTTCTCCAAATAATATAAATAATGCTGCCGAGGCCCTATATCGTGGCCCAATACTCTTGTTCTGTAAATATTGAAAATTCTGTTTATGATCTTTTTCTCTCGAGGTGGCTGGAGCGGCAGTGATGTTCAGCCGGCAGTCTCCAGTCTTCAGCCGGCAGTCAATGAATTGGTTTCCGGTTGAGATCCAGACAATTACCTGAGCGTGATGACGGCCTGGGGGAGGGGGGTATTGCTGCCTTTTACAATTCCTGCAGGTCTGCGACCTGTGTGGAGGCATGTTGTCCGTGAATCATCATGGTGACAAAATGTTCGTAGAACATAAAGAATTGTAGAACAGTGAAATAGAAAAATACCCCATTCTGACCACAGACCAAAGAGTGAGTGGGTGGGGCCTGCATCTACAATTCTTATTGGAATACGACCAATATCCAATACATGAGATTTTCTGAAAACACTGAGGTCTGAGACCAATATTCAAGGCATGATATTATCTGGCAACACTGAGGTCTGCGACCAATATCCAATGAATGATGTATAGCTACTACACTGAGGTCTATGAGCTAATTTCACTATTGCCAGCTGCCTCCCCTGCAAGCCGGCTCCTTCGCTAAAATGACCCACCGGGTCATTTCTTTACGCTCGGCCCTCTGTTGCCTGAACTGCCCGTCAGCTGCCGGAACGTCTCTTCCAGCCGGGCGCCGGCGAGGGAGGAGATCTCGTCAATGGGGCCGTCAGCTACAATTTTGCCGTGGTCAATGATGATCACACGGCTGCAGATGGCCTCTACCTCCTGCATTATATGAGTTGAAAGCAGTACTGTCTTTTCCTTTCCGGCCTCGGAGATGAGATTACGGATCTCCACAATCTGGTTGGGATCGAGACCGGTGGTGGCCTCGTCAAGGATCAGCACCTTCGGGTCATGGATCAGCGCCTGCGCCAGGCCCACACGCTGCCGGTAACCCTTGGAGAGGGCGCCTATCTTCTTTCCCTGCTCGGGAATCAGTCCGGTACGCTCAATCACGGAGTCGACCGCCTCCCTGCCCTTCCGGCCCAGTGAGTAGATGTCAGCAACATAACCCAGGTATTCCCTCACATACATGTCAGAATAAAGCGGGTTGTTTTCCGGAAGGTATCCGATGAACCGCCTCATCTCCCGTGCGGAAGGACCTGCGGGGAGGCCACAGACGGTCACCTGCCCGGAGTCGGCCGGGAAAAAACCTGTGATGATCTTCATCATCGTCGATTTCCCTGCACCGTTGGGACCAATGAAACCTACAATTTCTCCTGCCGGGATGGTGAACGAAACATCATCCAGCGCTTTTTGGGCGCCGTAGTGCTTCGTTACGTTACTTACTACAATAGACATGGCAGAAATTTACAATTTGGGATTTTCGATTTGCGGATGGAGTTTAGGATTTGCGATTTACGACTTCCGATTTGAGATTTAAATGAATCGAATTTCGCAACTCGCAACTCGCAACTCGCAATTCGCAAATCCCCTGGTTCTACCCGTACATGAATTGTCCGAGGTTGGCAAAGGCCGAGGTCGGATTCACGCAGCATACGGGTATCTTTGAGCTGTTGGCGATGATGTACTGTTCCTTCGCTCCCCAGACATAGTCGGCAAAGGTGATATCCTTGGTGGTCATGATCAGTATCAGGTCAGCCTTCATCTCCTGTGCAATCTCGAGAGCACGCTCACCCAGCTTGTCCGCCGGCTCCTCGCGGATCTCATACTCGATATTATTCTGGATGAGCATCCTTACGGTATAGTTGAGGTTCAGGTTGGTCTTCTTGGCCAACGAGTCATCCTTCCTCACGGCTTTGAGAATATGAATCTTCGAGTCAAAGTATTTTCCCATGAAGATTGCCATGGAGAGCTTCTCCTTTTCCTCCGACCGGAAGTCGACCGGGAACACTATATCATGGTATCTCTCATTATTGGCTGGCGGGGCCTGAACTACGATGTAAGGCACCTTTGACCTGGCTATCACCTTGAGTGCCCAGCTGCCGGTAAGCTTCTGCATACCGCTTATCCCGTGGGTTCCCATTACCACAAGGGATGCTTTGCGGTCATTGACAAATTCCGGAATCTGTTTAAAGATAGTGCCCTTGGCAACATGAGTTTTAACCTTTACTCCAAAGTTACGTTCAACCTCAGCACCCTTGTTTTCCATGGCAGCCTGCTTGGCCTTCATGCCTCCCTCAGTGGTAATCTTCTCAACAATATGCAGCAGGCAGACATCATTTCGCGTCATGCGAGATATCTTTATGGCATGCTGAAGTGCATATTCAGTTACCGGGGTGAAATCCCATGGCACCACAATAATCTTGCTGTCGACTTCCATAGTGTAAACGTTTTCAGTTAGAATAGTAAAATTACCTTTTTTACCGGATAAATTCAAAAAGTTCCGGTTTGTAAGAGAAACGCCCTCACTGCGTGAAAAATTGCGTTTGTGCACAAAAACAGTGCCATTTGTCGGCAGATCATTCCGGCGAGAGGAACAAAATGCTATTTTTGCCTTAATTATGTGATGATCATTTATGAAAAGAAAAAAAGTAAAGGAACTGCTTACCAGCCCGGCTTACGGTGAGAAGGTACTTGCCAAGGGTTGGGTCAGGACAAAGAGAGAGATCAAGAATGTGGCCTTCGTGGCGCTGAATGATGGTTCGACGATAAACAACATACAGATTGTCATTGATATAAATGCTTTCCCGGCTGATCTGCTGAGGGACATCACCACAGGCGCCAGTCTGGCCGTAACCGGCACCCTCGTGCAGTCACAGGGGAAGGGTCAGAACGTAGAGATCAACGCATCGGATATCACCATTTATGGCAAATGTGACCCGGAGACGTACCCGCTCCAGAAGAAGGGACATTCAATGGAATTTCTCAGGGAGATCGCCCACCTTCGTTTCCGCACCAACACCTTTGGGGCTGTGATGCGCATCCGTCACGCCATGTCTTTCGCCATACACAAGTATTTTAATGACAGAGGATTCTATTATCTGCATACACCCATAATAACCGGCAGTGATGCCGAAGGCGCCGGCGAGATGTTTCATGTCACCACCCTCGACCTGGAGAACCTCCCCCGCACAAAAGATGGCGGTGTGGATTATGACAGTGATTTCTTCGGCAAGCCAGCCAACCTGACGGTATCGGGGCAGCTGGAGGGTGAGCTCGGAGCCCTGGCTCTCGGAGAGATTTACACCTTCGGACCCACCTTCCGCGCAGAGAATTCCAACACCCCCCGTCACCTTGCCGAGTTCTGGATGATAGAACCGGAGATGGCCTTCTGGGATATCAATGACAACATGGACCTGGCGGAAGATTTTACCAAGTATCTCATCAGGTATGCCCTTGAGAATTGCCGGGAGGATCTCGAATTCCTCAACAAGATGATAGACAACGGCCTGATTGAGAGGCTTGAGTTCGTGCTTGCCAACAGTTACATGAGGCTGACATATACCGAAGCCGTTAAGATCCTCGAGTCAGCCGGCCGCAAATGGGAGTATCCGGTAGGCTGGGGCCGCGACCTGCAGGCCGAGCATGAGCGTTACCTGGTGGAGACCCACTTCAAAAGGCCGGTGATACTGACCGACTATCCGATGAGCATCAAGGCTTTCTACATGAAGCAGAATGACGATGGTAAGACGGTAAGGGCAATGGATGTGCTCTTTCCCGGTATAGGCGAGATAATTGGCGGTTCACAGAGGGAAGAGGAGCTGGATAAGCTGACGCGAAGGATTGAGGAGCTGAACCTGCCGCTGAAAGATCTGTGGTGGTATCTTGATACCAGGAAGTTCGGCACCGCACCGCATTCGGGCTTTGGCCTGGGCTTTGCGCGGCTGATTCTATTTATGACCGGTATGTCAAACATCCGCGATGTGGTACCGTTCCCCCGCACTCCCCGGAACGCGGAATTCTAAACTGCTGAACAAGAGATTCCATGCTCGACCAGAAACTCCAGCAGAAACTGTTACAGAAGCTCTCCCCGCAGCAGATCCAGATGATCAAGCTGCTGGAGGTGCCCGCCATGCAGATGGAGCAGCGGATCAAGAAGGAGCTGGAGGAGAATCCCGCCCTCGAGGAGGGTCCTGATGAGGACGATGAGCATAATGGGGAGGAAGAGGATGATATCGACCAGGAGCAGGATGAACGTGAACAGGATGAATTCGCACTGGATGATTACCTCAACGACGAGGATATTCCCGATTACCGGCTTCAGATCAACAACACTTCAAAGGATGACGACCGGCGGGATGAGATACCATATGCCTCAGGCCTATCGTTCCACGAAAACCTGACCCAGCAGTTCTACCTGCGGGTTGATACCGAAAGGGAAGAGTTGCTGGGAGAGTATATAATCGGCAACATCGATGATGATGGTTACCTCCGCCGCGAGGTTGAAAACATGGTTGATGACCTGGCCTTCCTGCAGAATATCACTACAAGCGCCGATGAGCTGAATACCATCCTGAAGATCATACAGGACCTTGAGCCGGCAGGTGTCGGCGCCCGCGACCTGCGTGAGTGCCTGTTGCTCCAGATAGGAAGGAAAGACCTGTCGAACCCATCAGTGGCCCTGACGAAGACAATCCTGACAGACTATTTCGAGGAGTTCTCCAGGCGTCATTATGAAAAGATCATGGCCAGGACGGGCATTGATGAGACCGGGATGAAAGGTGTCATTGAAGAGGTGCTGAAGCTCAACCCCAAACCCGGAGGCACAATTAGCGACCCGTACTCCAGATCGGCCCAGCAAATCATTCCCGATTTCATACTTGAGCAGTCTGACGGCGGCCTGGAACTGAGCCTGAACAACAGGAATATCCCTGAGCTGAAGGTAAACAGGAGCTACAGCGAGATGCTTGAATCATACTCACGCGACAAGAAGGCCGGCAAGCAAAACCGTGACGCCATCCTCTTCGTCAAGCAGAAGCTGGATTCTGCCAGGTGGTTCATTGATGCCGTGAGACAGCGGCAGAACACACTGCTGCTGACGATGAATGCCATCCTTGAATACCAGAAGGAGTACTTCGTCGAAGGCGATGACACAAAGCTCAGGCCCATGATACTCAAGGATGTGGCGGAGATGACCGGGCTTGACATATCCACCGTCTCCCGCGTTGCCAACAGCAAGTATATTCAGACCCATTTCGGTATCTATCCGTTGAAGTTCTTCTTTTCAGAGGGGATGCAGACCGACGCCGGCGACGAGGTGTCAACGCGTGAGATAAAGCGGATTCTCCAGGAATGCCTCAGCAATGAGGACAAGCGTAAGCCACTGACAGATGAGAGGCTTACAGAGATACTCCAGGAGAAGGGGTACCAGATAGCCCGGCGAACGGTGGCCAAATACAGGGAGCAGTTGAATATCCCGGTTGCCAGGATGAGGAAGGAGATAAAATGAACGTGGGTGTCAATAACCTTCCGGCTGATAGCCTGAATGGAGAGGGTAACAGTAAGATTTCAGGAAGTGACCCCCGGATGAAGAGGGTAGCGGAGATTCTCTCAGTTGTCTTTCATCCGTTATTCATACCGTTATACGGATTGCTGATCATCTACAGCTCACAGACGCTGCTATCCTTCATCCCGTCGCAGGTCAAGAGGATGATCCTCATTCTCGTGACGACAAATAACGTTCTGCTGCCGATGGCGCTGGCGGCAGTCCTCTGGGCGAAGGGAGCCATCATTTCATTCAGTGCCCGCGGACGCAACGAGAGGGTTCTGCTGCTCACTTTCGCCCTTATAATGTATGGCCTGACGGCATTTGTCCTGCTCAGGATGCAGGTGCCGAACCTTTTCAAGGCGTACTTCATATCCATTGCTGTTGTCACCCTCGTCACCCTGTTTATAACACCCTTTTACCGGATTTCGCTGCATGCGACAGGTTTCGGCGGGCTGCTGATGCTGATCGTGTTCATGATCGTCCTTTATCACATAAGCATGGTGTGGCAGATCATTGCGGTATTCCTCACCTGCGGGGCTGTGATGTCTGCAAGGATCTACCTTAAAGATCATGCTCCTTCAGAGGTATGGACCGGGTTCCTCGCCGGGGCGGCGGTGATGGGACTGTCACTCTTGCTTCTGCTCAAGTAACAAAGTCATTGCCTTTTCAAACAGCGCAGCCGCGAAGTTGTTTTCATCTCCCGCTGTGATGGGTGAACAGGTTGCAGAATCCGCAGCAAGTTCATTTCTTCCATGCAGCTCTGCCGGGGGATGATGCGCATGTTCCGCGGCTATCAATGACAGCATCTCAAGATTGTTCTGCCTCAGTGTGATGAATCCGTACCTGCCGTTGAGGTACTCGCCAAGATATTCCTGTTCAGTCTGGCCGGGAGTGGGGACAAGCACAGCGCCCCTGCCGAGCGAGACCAGCTCCATCACGGAGGTATAGCCAGCTCTGGTGATGACAAGGGAGGAGGAGGCTATCGTCCGGCGCATCATGGCTGTATCGGGTTCGGTGATGAAGCTGGCTGAGGGATGAAATTCCTGCAAGGGAAGTGTTGCCGGTGTGGCACTGAGAATCACAAGGCGCATCATGTGGTGTACCCCGGCGGCAGCCTCCGGGAAGGCCCCGACAGTTGATCCGGCAGCTTTCTGGAAGACTTCCCCAGTTGATTCTGCAGCTTCTGTGAAGGCCCGTTCCGGTGATCCGTCATCCTCCTGAAGAAGGACGGGGCGAAGAGCCGAGGTCACCTTCTCAAGGAAAAGGGAGCGCTGCGGCTCGGGACCCGAGAGTATAAGGCAGATGACCGGCCTCAGTCCGGATCCGGCATCCTCCTGTCCACCGGATGAAGCAAACCTTGACAGAGGTCCCATGTACAGTACGTTGCCGGGGATCCTTCTTCCGTGAGAAAGCCTGCCTGAGAGGTTATCGGAACCAGGATAATCCGGTATAAGGCATAGGTCATACCTGCTTATTATAGTCCGGTGGATCCATGAAGCAAGAGGCTCCATGAAACGCAGCGTAACAGGAAAGGGAATGAGGATCTGATGAGTGATATAGGCTGAGAAGATCTCATTGTGGTAAAAGCCGAAGCGGTTGTCAGAAATGATTACAGAGGGTGTGAACTCCTCCGCCAGGCGCCTGAGGATTCTGTGTTCCCTGATCGCCGAGGCAACAATCCGAGGCAGTTGCAGAGCTATGCAGAGGTACTGCGGAAGAAAACGCGAGTAGCTGATTCTGAGTCCGGGAATCTCAACCATTATGACGCCATTCAGATCCCTCACTGCAATCTGCAGCAGCCGGGCGTCAGCCGCAAAAATTACCCGGCAGCCTCTGTGTTTCAATTCCAGCGCAAGGGGGATCATCCGTCCGGCGTGGCCGAATCCCCAGCTGAGAGGGCTAATCAGCACCGTCATACGGCTCATGGCTGCTATCCTGAAACAGAGGTGGCAATGCCCAGTTCGTTGACTTTACGGGCAAGGGCATTTAGTTCACTTACAGGAACTTTTATGAGATTATTGCCCAGGGGCGTATCGCGGTGGATTGTATAGATCATCACCTGCTGCGGCCGTAGCCTGTCCAGGGCGCTGAGCCAGGCAGTGATCTCTCCGGCGGTGGTGTTGTCAACCTTCCGGCCGTCGCACTCGCCCCTGACGAAGAGCGTCTGGATGATAAACCTTCCGTGAAAATCCTTCACCTGTTTTTCAAACCGTTCTATATCCACAATTACATGTGGCTGGTTCAGTTGAGTGACAGTGCCGGGCAGAGCCGAGTCGAGCTTCAGGATATTCATATCCACCTTCTTCAGGGCATCGCGGACGCTTTTGCGGCGCAACAT
>DHGW01000069.1:44739-51702 GCA_002402965.1 Bacteroidales bacterium UBA4788 | reverse complement strand
ACATCAGGCGCCTGGCCTTTTTCCTTCATCTCCGACAGTTTTTTCCTGAGTGCTTCATACACTGCTTCCCGTGAGGGGAGCGCCTCCTTTTTTCCCGGCTTGCCGGGGGTCCATCCGCATTCACAATAGATGCAGTTGTAGGAGCAGACCTTCCGGCTGACTGGCAGGAGGTTTATTCCGAGTGAGACGCCGAGCCTGCGGCTGCTCACCGGTCCGAATACAATACTGTCAAAAAGGAAGGTTGCCATTGAACAGATCGGTTAAAGCCACAAATTTACAATAATCTGCGTACCCGGCTTTCAGGCAGCAGGCGCATGTTCACAAGGTCAACAGGCTCCACCAGCAACAGTCCCGGTCTCTTGCCGGGTTCGATTGAACCAAGGATACTGTCCATTTTAAGTGCACGTGCCCCGTTAATGGTGCCCCACGCTATTATCTCTTCCAGAGGGATACCGGGTGCAGCTTCCTGCAGCAGCCTCAGTTCAGTGATCATGCTGAGATGACCGGATGAGGCAAGGCTGTCAGTGCCTGCAACAATTCTGTCTGTCACCTCCCTGAGCATGGCTGCGGGAGGCATTTTGCCGGAGATGTACATGTTTGAAGAGGGGCAGAGGCAGAACCAGGT
This sequence comes from Bacteroidales bacterium UBA4788, assembly GCA_002402965.1. Lineage (GTDB taxonomy): Bacteria > Bacteroidota > Bacteroidia > Bacteroidales > VadinHA17 > SR-FBR-E99. The sequence continues at coordinate 51,077 of DHGW01000069.1, read as the reverse complement.
GTTACCTGCTGACGCTGCTGTCACTGCCTCTTCGCGGGTGATCACGGTGTTGTGAACCAGAATCAGATGCGATGCCAGCCCGGAGAGTTCCATGACTGCCTCAGTATGACGCCGGGTCATCTTCCGTTCATCGTCAGACTCCAGGAAGTGCAGGGAGATGACTGAGCCGGGGTGAATATGCTTAACGATCATTTTTGACAGAGGCCCGGAAACCGAATAGAGGGCATGGGGAGTAATCTGCACCGGGAGTTGCGCTGCTTCTGTCTCTGCGACCAGCTTCAGGGCTTCACTCATGCGGGTATCAGACACGGCCGGGTCCAGGCCGAAGACCTCGGCGAAGGTATGGTACCTTATGGCACTTTCACGCTTAATATTGATGGTGAGAGCGTTATTGCTGATGTCTCCGCATGCTGTCACGCCCTCCTCGTACATTTCCCTGTCAGCGCGGGCAGCCTCTTTGATGACTGTCTCCGGCGATGCCCCGCGCCTGTCGCGTACGGAAGCAACGAATTCGTTCAGTCCTGCACCGGGGGGAATGAGACCGCGCATGTGCGACAGCTCGAGGTGAGAGTGGCAGTTGACCAGGCCGGGAATAATGATACCACTATAGAACTCCGTACCGGCGCTCTCCCTGAAGTCGCCACCGGTATCCTCAACATTTGTAACAGTGCCGTCATCAGCAACTGTGACAACACCTCTTTTAAGGGGCTTGCCGGCCTGGGTGAACAGGTACTGGGCCGAGATCCTTCTCATTGCATCTCAAAATCTTCGCCCGGGTTAAATTGAATGCTGATGTTGGCTACGCGGGCATGCTTCTCCCATTTACCCGGCTGATTGTCGTGGTTCAGCAGCCAGCCCCTGAGCCTTGCGCCTGGTATTGAATCAAGCGTATGGCGTATCTGTACCTTGCTGAACTGGCCATCCTTCTGCAGTTTAATTTCATTCCAGTAATCACGCCCCTCCTCCCCGGTGCTGTCGGGATAGCTGAAGTAAACCGTCACCCTCGGATTCAGGCTCTGATCGTCTTCAAAGATGCGTATGTCTGCATTGAGCACATATTCACCCGGTTTTTCCACGGGTATGTCGAACCATACCGGATCGCGGGTAAAGTCTTCCGGGAAGTTGTATCTTGGGTTGCCGGGCCACAGGTTCTCCACGGCATCTCCGACAGAGCTGTTTTCGGTCATTACAACAGTCTCCAGTTCAAGCAGGTTTCCGGTGACCCTGTCATATATCTTAGACAGTTTCCTGGGCTTGCCGGTGAAGTAATACCGCATCGTTACATCAAACTGTTCGTATGTAAAGCCATGGCTTTCAATGATATCGATATAGTTGAAAATTGAATCGCGCTGGGCCCATGTGTTTCTCATCGTGTAGAGATCAAGCATGCCAGCGGTGAGGTAGGTGTCAGTGAGGATTGTCACCAGGTCATCGTCGGGTATGCGCATTTTTTTCCCGGGCTTACCGTCGCCGGATTCTCCGCATGATGTTGCAAGCAGCATTGCTGTTACAAGGCATATGATCGTTCCCGCCTTCATTTGTTTTCCTTAAGGTGTCTGCGTGACAGGTAGTGCACCGGGTACCATGCGGCAGCGTAACCTATTGCAAGTACCGTTGCTCCCACGATGAAAAAGTCAGAGAGCTGCATCCTGACCGGGTAGGCATCAATCAGCAGTGATTCGCCTGCAAGCTTAACGATGCCAAAATGCTGCTGGGCAGCGCACAGGATGAACCCCAGCGTCAGACCCAGGAGGGTTCCGATGAATGATATCATCCAACCCTCATAGATGAAGATCCTTTTGATCAGCCGGTTATCTGCCCCGAGGCTCCGGAGAATATTTATATCCCTCTCCTTTTCAATAATCAGCATTGTCAGTGAACCGATGATATTGAACGAAGCAATGATAAGGATGAATGTGAGTATGACGAAGATGGCCAGCCGCTCAGCCTTCATTACCTTGTAGAACATCTCCTGCTGCTCGTACCTGTTCTGTACCACAAACTGATCGCCCATAACCTTCCTGACGGCATCCTGGGTCTTTTTTTCGTCGGCGCCCGGTTTCATCCTGACTTCGATGGAGCTCACCTCGTCCGTGTAACCGAGCAGTTCCCTGGTAAAATCAAGAGGCAGGAATACATACTTTGAGTCGAACTCCTGTTCAACCGCAAAGATGCCTGACATGTAGATATACTTCCTTGTGAACTCATTGTCAGGCGTTCCCTTTATCCTTGCCTTCCTGTCAGGGATGTAAATTGCCAGAGGCGACACGAAATTCAGCCTCATGCCCAGGTAGTTGGCCACTCCAAGCCCGGAGACGGCGTAGGGTCTCCCGTTTTCGCCCTGAAGGATGAATTCACCGTCCCACATTGCGGTGTCCAGGTCGGTCACGTCCGGGTAGTTCAGTGACACTCCCTTGACAGTGGCTATGTACTGTTGTTCCTCGAAGCGCAGGAGTGCGTTTTCCTCGAGGGTCAGGGCGTAGATTTCAACTCCTTCCGTGCCGGCCAGCCGGGTGAGCATCAAACTGTCAGGGGTGAACACCTTTCCTTTTACCGGAGCGATCTTTATCTGGGGATCAGAGGTGCTGAAGATACTTTTTACCATCTCCTCGAGGCCGTTGAAGACTGAGAGGATGGTGATGAGGGCCATGGTTCCCACCGTCACTCCTGCCACGGAGATGGCGGAGATGACATTGATGGCGTTCCGCGATTTCTTCGCGAACAGGTATCTCTTTGCTATGTAGAGCGACAGCTTCATTTATTGTTCCGGGAAATGACCAGCAGCCCGGTTCCTCTTTTGTGTCTTCCCTTCAGGTCAGCGCAGTTGAGCACCAGCACGAAAGGCATAACGGCAAGATAGTAGAAAGGCAGGATAATAAAGAAGAGTTTTGATGCCGAGAGCATCATGACGGGGTATTTCATGGAGAGTCGCCAGGCCCTGCTGCCCTGATTTCCGTAGGTGTAGTATGCCGTGACCTCATCATAACCTGCAGTATGCAGTTTTTCCGTTATCTCCTCCATTCCGTAGCCGTCGCGCACATGCTCCCCGATAAAAGAGGTGTCGCCATCGGAATGGACATCTGATCCGCCCATGTCGGAGGGGGTTGATATGACAAGATATCCTCCTTCTGCGGTCATGCTGCGGAAGTTCGCGAAGACTGTACGGTCTTTGGCGATATGTTCCATCACATCAACACAGAGGATCAGGTCATGGAGCTCCCCGCTGTTCCATGTGACCAGGTCAGCCTCCACAGCCTGCACCTGGTCTGCCATACGCGCCTTGCGGAAGAAGGCGTTGCAGTCGGCCACCTGTTCGCTCTTGATATCGGCGGCGATGATCTTCCATGAAGGGAAACGCCTGGCCATCCACCATGAATACTGGCCGAATCCCATCCCGGCATCCAGCACCGAGGCCTGTGAGGGCATTGCCGGACCGATTCTTTTCAGGGTCCGTCTGACATGCCACGACCGCAAGAGCAGAATATCCAGAAGTCTGTAAAAGAGCTTCCTTAGCAGTGGATGCTTGTTGAACACTCGCCCCAGGAACTCCTTTATCGGGTCATAGTGCATCGTCCTTATTCCTTGAGGAGGTTGGAAATTTTGTCTATATAGTCGTTGCTGTCATCAATGAAGAAGGCTATCTCCGGGACTATGCGGAGCTGTTTGCGGACCTTCTGTCCCAGCTCGTATCTCAGCCTGGTGACGCTTAAACGCAGAGCCTCAAGGGCAGCCGCTGATCCTTCGGAGGGGAAGATGCTCACCCAGGTCTTTGCCAGCGAGAGGTCGGGACTGACGCGCACCGTTGTCACGGAGATCATCTTCCCGGGGGCCAGCTCAGCGTTGTGATGCATGATGATCTCCGCAAGCTCCTTCTGCACCAGCCGTGCAACTTTCTTCTGCCGTGTCGATTCCATTTCGGATGATTTTCCCGGCAAAAATACGAAAAAATGTGGCAGGGCGCTGAAAGATGGTCAGTTGGCGTAACAGATAGAGGAACGGTGGTGTCATGGGGATCAAATTCGTTATTTATCCCTATTTTTGTCGCTGCAAATATTTAATTGATGGATACTGTAGTAAGCGGCATAAGGTCAACCGGAAATCTTCACCTGGGCAACTATTTCGGGGCACTGAAAAACTTCCTCAGGATGCAGGATGAGAATAACTGTTATTTTTTTGTGGCAGATTATCACTCACTTACTACACACCCTCATCCGGATGACATTCATAATAACATCAGGCAGGTGCTGGCTGAGTACCTTGCCGCGGGCATTGACCCGGAGAAGGCAACAATATATGTGCAGAGCGACGTGCCTGAGGTGGCCGAGCTCTATCTGCTGCTTAACATGAATGCTTATGTGGGAGAGCTGGAGCGCACCACCTCCTTCAAGGAAAAGATACGGAAGCATCCGGACAATATCAATGCCGGGCTGCTAACCTACCCGGTGCTGATGGCTGCCGACATAATCATCCACAAGGCACACAAGGTGCCGGTTGGCAAGGACCAGGAGCAGCACCTCGAGATGACCCGCCGGTTTGCACGCCGGTTTAATACCATGTACGGTGTGGAGTATTTCCCTGAGCCCGATGCCTATAACTTCGGAAAGCAGCTGATCAAGATTCCGGGCCTGGATGGTACGGGAAAAATGGGCAAGAGCGAGGGCAACGGTATTTTCCTTGCTGACTCTCCTGCTGAGATACGCAAGAAGGTCATGAGAGCCGTCACGGACACAGGTCCGGAGAAGCCCGGATCAGAACCTTCGGAGCCGGTAAAGAACCTCTTCACGATCATGGAAGTGGTATCGGAACCCTCTACCCTGGAATACTTCCGAGGGAAGCACGCCTTGTGCGAGATAAGATACGGTGACCTGAAGAAACAACTTGCCGAGGATATCATCAAGGTCACCGATCCGATCAGGATCCGTATCAACGAGATACTCAATGATCCCGGCTATCTCGGAAGGGTGGTTGCCCAGGGTGCTGAGAAAGCGAGGGCCAGCGCTTCCAGGACAATCCGTGAGGTGAGGGAGATCATTGGTTACAGGCCGTTCTGAGACGCCATCAGATCAGGTATTGACCATGGCAGCCCTTTCGAAGGGCGCACTCCTGTCAAACAGGTAGCGGTAGGTTATGTGTGTCTTTATTATCCGGGCGCCAATCTGGTCGAGAAGGTGCATCATTGAAGGGTTGAAGTCACCTATCCAATTCAATTCCAGATCTTTGTATGGAAATCCATGAGACATGGCCAGTTTGGCGAATGACATTATGAGGGCGCCTTCCACACCCTTGCGCTGGTGATCAGGCACGATCCCGAAGATGAGGCCGAAGGCCTTGGTCATTTTATTTCTGATATGTCTGTGCCATAGGAATTTAAGCTTGCCGATGCAGTTCATCCTGCCATTCAGGTGCCTGACTATCTGGTTCACCTCGGGCAGCATGAGGAAGAAGCATACAGGCTCGTCTTTGTAGAAGCCAAACCAGAGCAGCTTTTCGTCGAGCACGGGCCTTATGCTCTTAAGGATCAGCCTGGCGTGGCCTTCGCTGATTGTCTTCACCCCGGGGAATTTTGCCCATCCCTTGTTGTATACGATCATGAAGTTCCGGGCTGTTTTGCGCATCTCTTTACGGGTCATGTACCTGAAGGTATAGTCGGGGTTGCTGAAGATCCGTTCCGCCTTCTCCCTGATGACATTGCTGAGGTGGCTGTCGTCGATCGGCATGTAGTATGTATACTGGTCGAAGTAGTTTTTGAAGCCGTATGCTTCGAAGAGCTCCCGGTACCAGGGCGGGTTATACGGCATGCAGTAGTTGGGCGGCATGAAGCCGTCGACCAGCAGTCCCCACCAGCGGTCGCGCTCTCCGAAGTTCACCGGGCCCTCCATCACTGTCATGCCCCTGTCTGCAAGCCAGTCGCGGCAGGCATCGAAAAGTATCCTTGCTGCTTCGTAGTCATTGATGCATTCGAAGAAGCCCATTCCTCCGATCTGGCTCCCTTTGGCGGTTGCTATTTTTCTGCTGTAGAAGGCTGCCACTCTTCCCACGGTGGCTCCGGTGCTGTCTCTGAGGAGCCACCTGACGGCTTCGCCGGTGCGAAAGAGAGTGTTTGTAGAAGGATTGAATACTGATTCGATATCATTGATGAGGGGCTTCACCCAGTTGCTGTCTCCCCTGTTGATAAAGGCAGGAAGATCATGAAAGTCCCTGATATCCTTTTTACCGCTGAGTTCGGTCAGCCTGAAGCCACTATCCATTATCGCCGGATTAACCAAATATGGTTGAAATTTACTCAATCATTTCGGAAATCCAAATGGGGGGGAGGGGGATTCCGGTTTTCTACAATG
>DHGW01000069.1:5751-44673 GCA_002402965.1 Bacteroidales bacterium UBA4788 | reverse complement strand
TACAATGCCTGATAGCCTGCGGCCAGGGGATTGTTGCCAATCGATCACACTCAATACGGCCGATGGATTGTGGACAATGAATTGCGCGTAGCGCATAAAGCATTGTAGAACAAGATGATAAATATTAATTTCCTCGTAGAGGATCAAGCCCGGTGATCAGGCATCATCACCCCGGAGTCAGATCCTGATCCTCGCAGAGATGACGAAATTCCGGCCGGGGGCAGCAATACCTGAGGAGTAGGGCCTGTACCTGAGATCGAAGATATTCTCCACCCCGGCAATAAGGTCCACCCTGTTGCTTATCGTGTATGACGTCTTGAAGTTGAGTGTGAACCAACCCGGTGACCAGGGGTTACCCTCGCTGTCCTCAGCGTACATGTATGCCTTGTCTCTTTCGCTGAGCGCCAGCTTCTCATATGTTATCCTTCCGTTGTAAGTTGCATAGAGGTCAGCCTTTAACCGGGAGCGTTCAAATATCGCGTGTGTTGCCCCGAACAGTGGCGGTACGTGCCTGAGAGGTTCATTCTCATTGTCATGCCCACCCGTGAGTGTCAGGGAGGATTTTATCCTGATGAATGAGGCGGGGCGCAGTTCAGCCTTGATCTGGGTGCCGTAGACGATTGCATAGCCGGCGTTGACCATGGCGTACACCTGGCTCTCTTCGCCCTGGTAGACGATAGTGGGCTGGCCGTTGAAGAGGAACTCACGGCGTACCATCGCATTGTCAAGATACGAGAAGAAGAGAGAGGCATCTGCGAACAGCATTTCCCCGAACTCCCTGGAAGCGCCCAGGTCAATGTTGTACAGATATTCCGGCTTGAGGCCGGGATTCGGCACGACCAGAACCCCGGGGGCCGATTCAAACACTTTCCCCAGGTCGTCGAGGTTGGGAGCCCTGAAGCCCGTGGAGAGGTTGAGGGTCAGCTCGGTGCGTCCGTCAGGCCTGTAGACTGCGCCTGCAGCACCGGTGAGGGCGCTGTTGGCCGACTCAATGGTAGTGAACGGGAAATTGTAGTATGAGTTGTCTGCAATTTCCGAATTGAGGCTTACATGATTGAACCTCGCACCTGTGCTGACGGTGAACTTTCTGCTCAGGTTGAATTTGTATCCGCCGTAAAGGGAGAAACTGTTATAGATGTTGCTGCCATTCGGATAACGTGACCCTGCCGGCACGGTCTCCCCTGTGATGATGTTCTTCACATCGGCTGTACTGCTGATGTTGTTCCTGACATACTCCGCACCGTAGTATACAAGATTGTCGTTCTGTCCTGTCCTCTTGTCGAGATCCAGGTTGACCGACCAAATGCCCACCTGTTCTACCTGTTGATTAAGGCTTACATCATTGATTTTCCTGTCGTGGCGGCTCTCACGGTAATCCTGTCTCGCCACCGTCAGGCGTGCCTCGTCAAACAATACGGATGGCCTGGTATAGCTGACTGTGGAGTTGGTCATCATCCATTCCTGCGGTCCGTAGTACCAGTCGCCGTATCTAAGCGTACTGTTCCTCATCTGTATTAGCCTGTCATAGCGGGGCACATCCGAGATGCGGGAGTAATGGTGTGCGAGGTCTATGTCGAAGGTTCTTCCAACCTTGAAGCGAAACTTATTAGTGGTGTTCAGTTGCTGGTAACCCGAAGCCACCTGTTTGCGCGGGTTGGCGTTCATCACGATGCTGTCCCTGTTGCCGAAGCGCTTCTGGTACTCATTGCGGAGATATTCGGGGTGCGAAACTGATCCCATGATCAGGTCACCGAAGTCGGACCATGTTACGGAAGAGAGGAAAGCGATGCGTCTCCCGCCGGCATTTATATCGGCGTGATAGGTCTGCTCTCCGGCAGCCGATGACCATCGCACCATCCCCTCGGCCTTCAGGTAGATGGAGTCACCCGTGGAGAAGAGCGCCCGCCTGGTATGGAAGTCCATCACACCACCCAGCGCATCACTGCCATACATGGTAGCGCCAGGGCCGAAGATTATCTCAGTGCGTTCAATGATATTCGGGTCCAGGGAGATGACATTCTGGATGTTTCCCTCGCGGTAGATGGCGTTGTTCATACGTACGCCGTCTATGTTTATAAGCACCCTGTTTGTGGCAAAGCCTCTCAGCATGGGGCTGCCGCCTCCCAGCTGGCTCTTCTGTACGAATACGTCGCCGCCCAGGGAAACCAGATCGGCAGCTGTCTGGGGATTCATTATTCTTACCACAGGCTGGGCGACCACGCTGATGTAGTTAGGAACCTCATCGGACTTCTGTTCCCAGCGATTGGCGGAGACGATGAACTCCTCCACCTCAAAGGTTTTTGTCTCCAGCCGCACCACCCAGCCGGCATCTTTCAGCTCTTCCTGGGTGAACGAGACCCTCTCATAGGAGAAGTGCTGGAAGAAAACGGGCTGTCCCGGCCTGAACCCGGACAGGCTCACTTTGCCCGATGGGTTGGTGTAACCGAATTGGGTCTTTGCTTCGTTATAGACGGCCACATCGGATATGGGTTTGCCCTCTTCGGCATCGACAACGGTAACCGTCTGGGCATTCACGTTCAGTAACAGCAAAAGAAAAAACAGCAGAAATATAGATTTCCTCATCGGTTAACATGTATTTGAATCGGAACAGAGTACAAAAAACGTTCCATACACATTCGGTACAAATATGTTTATCGGCACATCGGGTCTGTCTGTCAAACTCTTTGACGGGGCAAATTAATATTTTATATTTTTGATGTTACATAACTTAAAGGAAAACTGTGAGGAAGAGGACGGGCATCATTCTGGTCGGGATTTTTGCCGCAGCGCTGGCTGTGGCAGCTTACTTTATCCGCAGGGAGAAGCAGGTTGTGGTTATTGATCCCTGGGAGGCGGTGCCGGCTGATGCCTTCTTCATTGTCGAGACCAATGATTTTCCCGAACTGCTCACCCGTATCACCGATCCGGCCGGGATCCTTTCCGGGCTCCCGGGAATGAAGTGGGCTTCATCTCTTGTGGAGTCCGCCTCAGCGTTGGACAGTGTCACCGGGAGCACGGAGGTGCGGGAACTGATAAGCAACCGCAGGATGATAATCTCATTTCACGTATCCGGGCAGAATAATACTGTTCCTCTGGCAGTGATGACAACGGGACCATCGTTTACTGCAAGGAAACTTGCAGCACTCTGCAGCCAGTCAGGCGGAGCCGTGACTGACAGACGTGATCTTGGCGGCACGCGTACCTTCACCGTCACCTATTCCAGGGAGAACAAACAGAAGATTGTTTATCTGGCCCTCACTTCAGGAATCATGATCATTACTCCCTCGGAGAGTCTGCTTGCAGCTGCGCTGGACAACAGGAGCACAGGGTCAGACATACGCCTTCAGCAGGGTTTTTCAATGGTGGCAAACGCAGCGGGAAAGGATGCTGACAACCTGTTTCTTCTTTTCAGGAATCTTCCCGGGTTTATCAAATCATTCATTGACCCTGAGGATATAGCAGCCATCACAACCGTGGCCATCGCCGGTGGCGGTGATCTGAACGTTGCCGAGGAAGGGATCTGCATCAGCGGGTTTCTCTCTACTGTCGGTGCAGGCACAGGAGCTGACCGCCTGAGAGATGTTGCTCCCGCCGAATGTGGTGTCCATGAGCTGCTGCCGCGGAACACCCTCAGCTACCGTACTGTCATGCGCCGCGCCTTACTCACCGGAGAGACAGCCACAGACCCGGCCTCAATAAATGCCACTGACCTGGCGCTGATACTCAGTCCTTATACAGGATCGGAGGTGACGGAGGCGCTGATATCCATCAGCGAGGGGCAGGAGAGCATAAGGATATTCAGGATGACTGACCGCCAGTCAGCAGAGAGGGTGTTGCGGGAGCGACTGACGGCCAAGTACCGGTCGATGGGATTGAGAGAGAACCACTTCGTGGCTTCAGCCATGGAGTCTGACGGTGATGAGGCGATCCTCTACCGCATGCCTTTCACAGGCGTGGCATCGATTCTGGCAGGGGCGGAGAGAAACAGAACCAGGGATGAGTGGGTGACCTTCGCCAGGTCATACATGATCTTTTCGGGTTCACCCGAAGCCCTGGCAAGAGTGCTGAGAGAATCGGACAGTGAAAATACACTTATAAATGACCCTGACTTCAGGGAGATGGAGAAGACTATGCCGACGAAGAGCTCCTTCCTCTTCTGGTCATCAGGGAGCGCCCTGAGGTCACTTGTTTCCGGGTACCTGACGCCGGAAGCTGCAGGGGCCCTGACTGATATGACCCTCTCAGGCATCAGCGGAGCAGGGTTAAGTCTCACACCGAGCAATGATATGATCTATATGAGCCTTTCAGTGAGATACAATGACGGTGAGAGACAGCAGGGGCGCACAGCGGGAGCCTCAACCACGTCCGCTGCAGCCACAGCTGCTGCAGAAGGCACAGTCCAGGCGGCCTCACCTGGTGCAGACTCTGCAGGCCTGAAGCTGCTATGGAAGGTGAAACTTGATGCTGAACCTGCAATAAGACCGTTCTTCTTTACCAACCATAACACCGGTGCAACAGAGATATTCATACAGGACCGGAACAATAACATCTACCTGATCAGTCCATCGGGCAAAATTTTGTGGAAGGCCGCTATAAGAGAGAAAATCACCGGTGACATCTTCATGATAGATTATTACAAAAACGGAAAGCTTCAGCTGCTGTTCACCGGGCGCGATTATATGCACCTTATTGACCGCAATGGGAATTATGTTGACAAGTATCCTCTTAAGATGCGTTCACCGGCATCAGGTTCCCTTGCCGTGTTTGATTATGATAACAACAAGGATTACAGGCTCTTCATCGCAGGAGAGGATCGCAGGGTATATGCCTATGACCGTTCGGGGATGCCAGTCAAAGGATGGAACCTCTTCACCGCACGCGGTAAGGTAACCGATCCGGTAGCTTTCTTCAGGGTCAGGGGTAAGGATTATCTTTTTGTGGCTGATGATCAGGCTGTCTATGTGCTTGACCGCACCGGCAACATCAGGGTGGCTCACCAGGAGCCGCTCATAAAGGCGCCGGGATCAGCCGCCAGGCTTGCCGTGGGCGGCGAACCGGCAATTATCTTTTCCGCACCTGACGGAGCCACCGTCAGGCTCATGTTTGACGGCTCGGTCAGAAGAGATACGGTGACGGGGATCTCCGCTGCGCACAGATCTGATTTCACGGATATAGACGGAGACAATGTGACCGACCGTCTCACCCTTGATCAGGGCACCCTCAGGGCCTTTGACAGCAGCGGCAGGCAGATATGGACCTACAGCATCGGAGGCGGAGAACTCAATGGACCTTATATCTTAAGCACAGGTTCGGGCGAGAGGAGAACCGCCGTTTATGATGCCGGCAAGGGGATGCTTTATCTGACAGGCAGGAACGGCACCCCGGTGAACGGGTTCCCCCGAAGATCAGGACCATGGTTCAATGCCGGAAAAGTGACAAATAAAAGTACCTGGAATATCATTTTGAATGAAAATGATACCTATCTCAATAATTACGAATTAATTGCCGGTTCCAAATAACCCAGAAACATGAAAAGGATGATTTTTATGCTGCTTTTGCTGCTTGCTGCAGCAACTGCAAGCCACGCGCAGACGAGCCAGACTCTCTATTTTATGAATATTCCTCAGGCTTCCACTATGAATCCAGCCCTGAAACCCACGGGAAGGTTCTATCTCGGCCTGCCGGGGATTTCGGACATATCCGTACGACTTGACAACAACTTCCTGAGTTTTTCAGATCTCTTCGCAGGAGGAGTGGTATCCGATTCCACCCTGACCTTCCTTGAAGATGGTGAGTGGATGGAAAGCTTCATTGACGGCCTGGGCAGCAGCAATTCCGTTGAGCCTCAGGCAGCAGTACAACTCTTTGCCCTGGCCTTCACCGTGAAGGATAACCTCAGAATCACCCTTGACCTTACGGAACGTGCCGACGCCAATATCGTTTTCCCCGGCGACCTGCTGAAACTCGGGCTGGAGGGTAACCAGGATTTCATCGGGAAATCCATTGATCTTTCGTCCTTAAGGTCTGATGTCATGTTATATCACCAGGCAGGCATCGGTGTTTCCGGAAATATAAATGAAAAACTGAGGATCGGAGCCAGGGTGTTGCTCCTTTCAGGGGTGGCTTCAGGATACCTGACAAACGGGGGCACGACCCTTACCGTCAATGATGACTTCACTCATACAGTCGATGCCGACCTGGCATTAAAGATCAGCGCTCCCTTCTACTTCATCACGGAGGATGACGGCACCATTCACGGCGCCGAGTTTGACAACGCACGCTTTGATGACGACCGCAACGCCATTGCATACCTGACGAACGTAGCGAACCCCGGGCTGGGCATTGACTTCGGCGCTGAGTACCGGTTCAGTGAAAAACTTGCTGTCTCGGCTGCCGTAACGGACCTGGGATACATAAAGTGGAAAAGGGACAGGGCTGATATTGACCTGAATACCTCCTTTGAGTTCAACGGCCTGACAATGCAGGATGTATATGACGAGAGCCTCGACTTCGGGGAGCTGCTTAACTGGACCGGTGACTCCCTGCAAAAGGCGGCAGTGCTGAATGAGTCTCCGGGAGCTTACACCACTTATCTGCCAGCCACTCTTACGGCTGCTTTCAGTTACTCCCCGGTGAGGTTTTTCACTGCCGGGCTTCTCTCCCGCACACGGTTTGAAGGGAAGCAGCCACACCAGGCTCTGACTCTCTCCGGAAACCTCAACTTCAGGAATGTCTTTTCCACCACTTTAGCCTATACTATGGCCAACAGGAGCTATGACAACCTGGGCTTCGGAATGGCCCTGAGGGCAGGATTCCTGCAGTTTTTTGCCCTTGTTGACAACATCCCGACCAGGTGGACCAGTGTGAGCAGCGGAGAAGACACATACAGGGTTCCGGAGGACTGGAACACGGTACATGCAAGAGTGGGACTCAACTTGGTATTCGGGAACAGGGATAAGGAACTGGCACTTCCTCAGGTGGCAGAGTCACTTTGAGGAATTTTTCAGCTGCCTGGCAAGTGAGTTTGCAAAGACGAACTCATTGAGAAGCCTGCAGTCTGACTGCAGTATCTCATTACGGTTACCTTCCCAGCACTTCTCGCCCTCTTCGATGAAGATGATCTTTTCACCGTTCTCCATCACGGAGTTCATGTCATGAGTGTTGACAATTGTGGTCATGTTGAGCTCAACTGTTATCTCCCTTATGAGTTCGTCAATGACGATCGACGTTTTCGGGTCAAGACCCGAGTTAGGTTCGTCGCAGAACAGGAATCTGGGTTTGAGGGCTATCGCACGGGCGATTGCTACGCGCTTCCTCATCCCGCCTGAAAGTTCGGAGGGAAAGAGTTTGTTTGAATTGACGATGTTCACTCTGTCAAGGCAGAAGTTGACCCGTTCGAGCTTCTCCTCATATGACATGGCAGTGAACATGTCAAGCGGAAACCTGACGTTTTCTTCAACGGACATGGAGTCAAAGAGGGCGCTGCCCTGAAAAAGCATTCCCATCTGCTTGCGTATCTCCTTTTTCCCGTGGAAGTCGAGGCCCGTGAACAGCACGTCATTATACCAGATTTTTCCCTCATCTACCTCGAGCAGTCCCACCAGGCATTTGAGGAAGACCGTTTTTCCCGATCCGCTCTTTCCAATGATGAGGTTGGTTTTACCCGGTTCGAAGAGTGCGGAGATGTCGGTCAGCACCTGCCGGTCGCCGAAGGTTTTTGATATATGTTCCGCCCTTATCATGAGAGAAGCAGCTGTGTGAGGATGACGTTGAAGAGAAGCAGGGTGACGCTGCTGTAGACCACGGCTTTGGTGCTGGCGCGGCCCACCTCGAGCGAGCCGCCCTCCACATGGTATCCCTGGTGAGCTGACACCGTGGTTATGATGAAGGCGAAGATTACGGTTTTTATAAGGGAGTAAGTGATGTAATATGGGATGAATGCATACTGGATGCCATAGATGTAATCCTGTGAGGTGGTTACATCTGCGGTGGTCCCGACGATCCATCCTCCCAGGATTCCGGTGATGATGCTTATCAGGGTAAGGAAGGGGTTGAAGAGAACTGTGGCAATAACCTTCGGGAGGATGATGTAGGAGGCGGAGTTGACGCCCATGAGCTCCAGGGCGTCAATCTGTTCTGTCACCCTCATGGTGCCTATCTCGGAAGCTATGTTGGAGCCCACCTTGCCGGCAAGGATCAGCGCTACGATAGTGGAGGAGAATTCAAGAATAATTGAGTCCCTGGCGCCAAGCCCTATCAGGTAGGTGGGGTATATGGGATTCTCGGTGTTATAGGCTGTCTGCAGGGTGATGACTGCCCCCATGAAGAAGGAGATGATGGTGACGATTCCTATTGACCGCAGTCCCAGGCTCACCAGTTCCTTCATGGTCTGACGGTAGTAGATCGAGGGCTTCTCAGGCTTTGAGAAGACCTTGCCCATCAATATCCAGTATGAGCCGAAGCCTGACAGAAATCTGAACATAAGGAATAATTGTCTTGTCAAATTTAACAATAATTCACCGGACTTGAGCCCATGCCGGTTTTCCTGCAAGGTTTTTATATATTTGTGGAAGTGCATATCCATCAATAATAATTATGAAAAATCGCTATTTGCTGATCATGGCAGGCGGTGTGGGAAGCCGTTTCTGGCCTATAAGCAGGAGGGAGAAGGCCAAGCAGTTTCTTGACATCCTCGGCAAGGGAGAGACCCTTATTCAGATGACCTATCGCCGTTTCAGGGATATCTGCCCACCGGAGAACATTTATGTTGTTACCAACGAGGACAGCGGTGATACTGTTGTCAGCCAGCTTGGCATTGATGCCGATCATGTCCTTACCGAGCCACTGAGGCGAAACACCGCTCCCTGCATTGCTTATGGCGTCTTCCGTATCATGTCTGAGAACCCTGAAGCAGTAATAGCCGTCGCTCCGTCGGATCATCTTATAGAGAAGGAGGATGAGTTCAGGCAGGTAATGAATGAAGCCTTCCGGTTTGCCTCCGAAAATGATGCACTGCTCACCCTTGGCATCAGGCCGGACCGGCCTGAGACAGGATATGGTTACATCCAGGCCGATACCAGGCAGCCGGTCAGCGGATATGAGAGCCTGCTCAAGGTAAAAGCCTTCACCGAAAAGCCGCAGCTGGCCATGGCAAAGCTCTTCATCGAGAGCGGCGACTTCTACTGGAACAGTGGTATTTTCATCTGGAAGGCAACAGCCATCCTGGAATCTTACAGCATGCATCTGCCTGACATCTTCCACACGTTCAACGACGGGAGGGAGCTCTTCAGCACCCCGGAAGAGAAGAAGTTCATCATGAAGGCCTACTCACAGTGCAGCAGCATCTCCGTCGACTACGGGATAATGGAGAAAGCTGACAATGTTTACGTGATCTGCACTGACCTCGGGTGGTCTGACCTGGGGACCTGGAGTGCGCTCTACCTGCATTCCGCCCATGATAAAAATGACAACGCAGTGGTTAACTCAAAGGCATTTACATACAACTCCGAAGGAAACATTATCAGTCTCCCGGAAGGAAAGGTAGCGGTGGTCCAGGGTCTTGACGACTATATCATCATTGACAGCGGTGATGTTCTGCTGATCGTCTCGCGCGAGGAGGAGCAGAATATCAAGCTATACCTGGAGGACGTGGGCCGGGAGTCCGGTGACAAGTACCTGTAATAAAGCAAAGAGACAGGTCATCAGGCCTGTCTCTTCCGCATAATTCCGGGATCTCCTAATATTCCCAGAGATCCTGCTCGAAGTTGAAAATCTCGTTTTTAATCCTTTCCGCCTCGAATATCTGGGCCGATCCCATCTTGTACTGGTTAATCGACCTGTCGTCATAGACGTTTGATTCAGCAACGATGTATCCGTCGAACCTGCGCTGAAGCATCAGGTCTTCGAACGAAATGCGCTGTGCATCATTGTATGTGTTGAATGCCTCGTTCTGTGCAAGAGCCTGCCTTACATCTTCGTACCTGATCCAGAAGAGACGTCTTTTGACAAGCCTGGAGGTGATCTGGTCATATCCCATGTAGATTGGGCATATGCCTATGATACGCACGTCAAGGCGTGAGTGTTTCTTGTCGAAGAACCACTCTTCAAGCACCATAAGCTGTTTGATGTCTGCCGGGTTTTCCATGTTGGTGACCGTGGAGTCGATCTCCTGTCCTTCAGCGTTGATAACTGTGATGGTCAGTGTATCGCGGTTCATCTTGGCGGCGATATCATTATAGGTTGTCGGTACAGTCATGGCGTCACCGTCGGTTGCATTAACCTTACCCGCGAGTATCTCATTAAGAAGGATACCCGAGAAGTTCATCCTGCCATCTGACATCTCTGATGCGAAGCGGTTATTGGCCGCATCATATCTCAGTGACGGGTAGTAGAGGTTCAGGTTCATCTTCTCCCTCAGGTCAATGATCCTGTACAGTCTTTTTGACCAGATCACGTCTGATTCATTCAGATAGGTATAGTTGACCTTCTGGTTATCGGGCATCTGTTTGGTATAGATGTCGCCGAATGACTGGGCCATTGCTCCTGTACAGAACAGGATGCCTGCGAGGCCTGCCAGAATTCTTCTGTTCATGGTTTGCATTTTCTGTTGTTAGTTAATCTTGAGAATGATCGGGTTGAGGTCCCTTGTTCTGCCGTCGGGTCCTACTGCCTTGATCTTTTCTATAATTAGTTTCTGTCCGGTGCGAAGGTTTGCAATCATGCCCTTCTGCTTGTCGGTAAGTCTGTTGTTAGATGACTCTGCTGTGATCTCGTAACCCTTGTCGTTGATAGAGACCGTAAAGCCGGTGACTGTATAGGTAAGGTCGAACTCGAAGTTCTCAAGGACTGCGGTCACCACCTGCTGAGCGGCGGCCACGCTTTTGAGGACGTTTCCTTCCTTCATGTTGGCGAACCGTGCCTCGGGGTCAGGCAGACGCCGCACCCTGAATTCCACTGCCGGGAAGCTCTGTACCTTGCCGTCAATATTTGCTGACACGATGATCTGTGCATTCTGGCCCACGGTGCGAGGCTGAGCCACGTAATCACCGCGGTAGTCCTTATACTTGCCTCTCTTGATATCACCGTTGGTCATGCGGACGGTAAGCTTGTCCGATCCCACGCCGGGGACGGAAATGTCAAGCGGGTTCTGGATGCCCTGGTAGAGTACGTTCATGGCGGTGGGGGAGACAACCACGTTCGGCATACCCACGGAGTACTTCTGATCGAAGTTGAACGTGCGGATACTGCCGTCCGGAGCCTTCATCCTGATAACACCTCCCCATGACTTTTCACCAACGGAGCCGGGTCTCACCCTGTAGATACCTACACCTGATCTGTCGATGGGAAGCTTGGTTGCCGAGCTTGACGGCTCATATAACGGGGTGCCGTCAGGGTTGGTCTTTGTTGTATAGGGACCCACGAATATCTCGAGGTCCTGCGTGGTGTCGGTTGCTGCAACGAATACCTTTGCCTCATATTCATTACCCTGCATTACATACGAGGTGTTGGTCAGGACCGTCGGAATGATGTTGTTGAACCTGAACGAGCCGGCATCAATCTGCGTATAGAGGAAATTGAGCGCATCGGTCTCCGCGTTCCTTACGTCTACCTGCATTTTGGAGAGGATGGTGATCACTGCAACAAGCGGCATGGTCTGGAAGTTGGCATTCACCCAGTTCTCCGTTCCCGTACCTTCCAGGTTCTGGGGGTCATCAGTGTTCAGTATGTCAAGTATTGAACGCTCTGCAGAGAAGTCCTTCCCTTCGAGGGTCTCAACCAGGAAAGAGCGGAAATCCTCAATCTGAGCCTTAAGGTCATTACCCTTACCAGCCTGGTTTGCACCTATGAGTATTTCAGATGGTATGTTGTTCTCATCTATCTTTTTTACCTTGTTAATATCGATCTGGTTATCGGGAAGGAGAGCTTCCGAGTCCGGGCCTTCAGCCGTGGTTATGATTTCAACCTTGAGGTCCTGTATATAGTTATACAGTTCATCAGCGCGGCCCTTGACATCGTAAGCCTTTGTCTTCCAGGGTCCCGCCTTCTCAGGATTCTCCTTTGTCGCGGCATCAAATGTCGCATAGGTGATGTCGTTCTTTTTGATGTAGTTCGCGGTGGTCTTGGTCAGGCTCAGGTCAACTTTCTTGAAAGCCTCGACAGCCTCCTTTGAGACGTTAAGAGCAAGCATAGCGGTCAGGATGAGGTACATCATCCCGATCATCTTTTGCCGCGGGGTCTCTTTTCCCTTAGACATTTGCGGATAGTTTAGATGTTAGCAGATATATAGATGTACTCAACATTACTTCACATTCATAGCAGCAAGCATATTGCCGTAAACATTGTTCAGTGAGCTGAGGTTTTCGTTCAGTTTGACAACCTGTTCACGATATTTCTTTGTGTCGTCTGCTGAACCGGAGAGGTCTTTCATAAGTCCCTCGATACCTTTATAAACTACTTCGGAGCTCTTCACATGGTCATTGGCACCGCGAAGCTGCAGTTCATAAGCTGCATTGAGGGCAGAGAGGTTCTTGTTGAGAACCTCGAGCTTCTCATGATAGCTTTTGCCGCCGGTTTCAATGGTCTTTGAGGACTCGCTGATAGCCTGGTAAACCGTGCTTGTGTCATTCATAGACCTTGCGGTCTGCTTCACCGATTCGGAGAGGCTGATGAGAGACTCATTGGCCTTTCTGATGGTTCCGGCATACTCATTTGTGGTTGCTGCCAGGTCACCCATGGCGTTGAAGTTCGCAGTGGTCTCCGTGAGCTTCCTCAGTCCCGAGCTGAGCCTGTCAAACACATCGGGAGTAATTCCCGCATCGGCAAGCATCTTGTCGAACTGAGAGAGTCCTGCTCCGCCGCCGTAGCCACCGCCACCGCCGCCGACAGCTGCGAAACCGATCTCCTCGCCCGAGTAGCTGGGATCAAGCTGCGGGTAAACCAGTTTCCAGTCTGGCTCCTCCTTGAGCGGCTCGAATGCCGAAAAGAAGAAGATGATTGCTTCTGTGATCAGACCCAAAGAGAGGAGTAATCCTGCGAACGGATAGTGCTGGATTTTAAAGAGAGCACCGATGATCACGACCGAGGCACCCCAGCCGTAAAGTTTGGACATGAATCCTTTCCACTTACTAGTATGAACAATTTCCGAGAGGCCCATATAATTAAAGTTTTAGGTTAACGATATTAGTTATTGACTCCAATATAAGTTCTGACATTACGGAACCCTACAAATGATTTTGTTGAGTCCTGGTATTCATAATCCCTTGTTGATGTCTGGAGGAATAATGAGATATCCTTCCAGGAGCCTCCCCTGATGACCTTGCGCTTGAGCACTGGAGGATCATCCGGTCGGGCGTTGTATTCATAATCAGGGTTAAGATCATGCGTGAAGACGTATGATGAGGGATGATAGGCGCAGGAAGTCCATTCGGCCACGTTGCCTGCCATATCAAACAGTCCGTATTCATTGGGTTCGAAGGAGGCCACCTTGATTGTGTAAACGGCTCCGTCGTCGATGTAATTGCCGCGCAGGGGCTTGAAGTTTGCGAGGAAACAGCCCTCGTAGTTCCTGGTATAAGGTCCGCCCCACGGATACATCGACAGGTCGAGACCGCCGCGTGCAGCATATTCCCATTCAGTCTCCAGCGGGAGACGGTAGTTGTGCACATCGGCAATGCCCTGGGCACGGAGGTGCTCATTCATGAAGTTGGTGCGCCATACGCTGAAAGCGCGGGCCTGTATCCATGAGACACCCACAACAGGGTAGTCATCATAGCCCGGGTGCCAGTAATAGAGTGTAGCCCATGGCTCATTGAATGAATAGGTGAAGTCCCTTATCCATGCAAGGGTATCAGGATAGATATTTACGTTATGATGCATTATAAAGGATGAGCGGTCAACCACATCGGTGGTGTTACCCTCGAGGTCAGTTACCTGCCCTTCGTACTTCCCGTCCTTGTAATTGTATCTTGCCTTGGCTGCCTGCTTGTAGTCAACCCAGAAATATGAGTAGTTCAGAAGCCGGGTGTCCCACTGCTTGTTCCCGTTGAACCTCTCCTCGGGAGGATAATACATGGACTCAACGACTGCCTGGACGTTCTCATCTTCCCAGTCGATCTCTTCTTCCCAGTTCAGCACATTGGGTTCCATTACATTACCTTCCTCATCGGTCCTGAAGTATTCGTAACCCTCAATGCCTTCCTCTCCCAGTCTGGTACGGAGGATGGAGTCACGCACCCAGTAGGTGAACTGACGGTATTTATTATTGGTGATCTCTGTCTGGTCCATCCAGAAAGCTTCTACCGTCACCGATTTGGAGATGCTGTTCATGGCACGCAGAGGATCCTGGTCACTTGGTCCCTGGACAAACGAACCGGCGGGGATGAAAGCCATCTCAAACGGCTCCGGCTCATAGAACTTCTTCCTTCCCTGAACACCTGTCAACTCGCCTGACTCGTAAGAGCCACAGCTACTCAAAATCAGGATTAACGTAAGAGCTAAAAGGGTTGCCTTTTTCATATACTCATTAATTTAAAATATGCAAGTAATTTTCTTTTTCCTGTCTCTTAGAGAAAACGGATACTCTTGTACCTGGTAACACTCTTCCCAAGACCGATGTCAAAGCTGTAGGAAACAAGGAACTCGTGTGAGCCGCTGGTGCCTTTTCTAATCTCCGATACCGGGAAGTCGTATCCATATCCAACCTTTAGACCGTTGTTTAATTCTATGCCTGCGAATCCTGTGATTGCGTCACTTATCCTGTAAGAAACGCCACCCCATATCTTTTTATTGTATCTAACCATCCCGGTGGCTAAATATTGTGTTGTGGCGCCGTCATGGACGATAAAAACCGACGGAATCAGCTCAAATGCAGGGTTGGGAAGCTGGAGGTAATAGCCAGCGGTGAGGTAGTACTCCCGGCTGACATAAGTGGCTGTCTCCGAGTATTTTATTTTAGGTTGGTTAAGGTGAGTGACAGAGATGCCGGCATAGTAGCTGAGTCCCTGGTAATAGACACCGGCTGAAAAATCCGGGGCTACGAAAGATTCGTCATTTGCCGGTATCAGAGGATCTCCTTCCGGAGGAGTGTGCCCCGGTCCCGAGGGTATGTACCACTCGGGCGAAATGGTTTTATTGAGTACCCCTGCGCTGAAGCCTGCTCCCAGAGTGCCGGTTCCGAGCTGGAAAAGGTAAGAGTAAGAGAGGCAGATATCAATGTCATTGCTGAAGCCGTACTGGTCAGCTGCAACAAGCAGGCCGGCGCCGCTGCGGATTCCGAAGAGGCTGAACGGTGTGCTGACATTGAAGATTGTGGATGAGGGGGCACCGGGAAAGCCTACCCATTGCTGTCGCGTGAGGGCGGTGGCGGTGATCATGCCTGACATGCCAGAATAAGCCGGATTATAGGTCTGGGTGTTGAACATGTAATTGCTCAGCACCGGATCCTGCTGACCGGAGACCATACTGGCCGGGATGATTAATGCGAGGATTATAATCCTGATTTTCTTCATATCCGGGGTGTGCCTGTGAGCCCTTCTCTATAACGGGTAAAATAAGTAAAAAATATGCATGCCACAAAATTGAGGCCAAAATTCAGTGTCCATATCTGAGCAGTGCCCGCGTCCATCTTCCCGGCACCTGGTCACGGTTGGCCATGAGGTAGTCTTCGTAGGAGCAAGCCAGGTAGTGAGGTTCGCCTTCCGGGTCACGGATCTCTATCCACCAGCGCTCGGTGATCATGCTCTTAATGAAGATGGCTTCGCTCTCCAGGTCACTGAGGGTCACGTGATAACGGGTGAAGCGGTTGCTTGACTGGTCGTTCAGGAAGGAGATCTCATACTGTTTCTGTGAGAATCCCTCGAGGAAGAACCAGATCAGCTGGGCTGCCAGGTGGGAAGTTTGCATCCTGTTGTCAAGGACAGGATTGACCTCCATGACCGAGAATATTTTCAGGTTGTCCGAGAGGCCTGCGTAACGGGCCAGAAGGCAGATCTCCTCCCCGTAAAAGCCGTTGGCCGAGGGCAGGATGGTACCGGGCGCATCCGACTGGCGTACTGAGCCGATGTCAAACAGTGCTGCGGCGGCATCACGGAATAGCGGTTCGGTCTCATGCACTGCGGCACGCACTTCGCCAATGCGCATCAGGTCATAATGCCGGCGGTTGAACCTGTTCACCACCTGCTGGTCAGTGAGATAGGTCTGGTGACCAATGACTGAAAGGTTTGACAGGCAACTGCCGCTCCGGTAGATGAGGTCATTCATCCAGTTGAGCGAGTCAGAAGGCCTTTTTTCCGCTGTAAAGTCGATACGGGAGTCGACCGACACGAGTGACCACTTTTGCTTCCCTGCTGAGAGGGCCCGGTCAATGGCCTGCATCAGGGCGCTGGTGCCGCCTATTATCACCGGCACAATGTTTTGTGTCAGGAGTTGCAGGAGAACATCGCGCAGGCCGGCAATTGTATCGTCAAAAGAGGTGCCCGGCCTGAGGTTGCCAAGGTCAGTGATCTTCAGCTTCCCCGGCAGACGGGAGAAGGAGTAGAGGCTTTTTCTGATGGTGTCAGGCGCATGCGAGGCTCCTGTGTTGCATGATAAACGGTCATCCGGCACACCAATGATGGCAACAGCAAAACCGTCAAGATCACCGATGGGCTCATTCCCGGTGTTAACCAGTACGTTGTGAGGGAAAGCAGCAGATCCCCTCAGCGGCTCCACCCCGGGCTTGTCAAGGCATACGGGATCAAGGTATTGGTTCAGGTCGATCATATTATATAAGGTCACTTCTTCTTTTTACCCCGGGTGCTCTTTGTCTTGCCGCCCTTCTCAATAATAGCCAGGCACTCCTCCCTGGTAAGCTTCTGAGGATCGGTCCCCTTCGGGATACGGTAGTTGTTCCTGTCATGCATTATGTAGGGGCCGTATCTGCCGTTCAGCACCTTGATATCACCGAACTCGCTGATCACTTTCTGTTTGTCACCATCTCTCTTTTCCCTGATCAGCTCTATGGCTCTCTCCGGGGTGATGATATAGGGATCATCAACACCCTTCTTCAGGGAGTAAAACTTTCCGGCATGTCTGACATATGGTCCGAACTTGCCTACTCCCACGATCATCTCCTCGTCCTCGAAGGTGCCTGCGGTTCTGGGCAGGGCAAACAGGGCCATGGCCTCCTCGAGTGTAATGGTCTCGAGCAGCTGGTCACGCCTGAGATTGGCAAAGCGGGGCTTCTGGTCCGGGGAGGCTTCACCGAGCTGTACCACGGGACCGAACCGGCTCATCTTCACCATGACCGGCTGACCTGAGACAGGGTCAATGCCCAGCTGACGGGCACCTGTCATACGGGCTCTTGTGGAGAGCGACTCGTCAACGGTCTTGCGGAACGGGCCGTAGAAGGTTGAGATCATCTTGTCCCATTTCATCTCGCCGGATGCAATCTCATCAAATTCCTTTTCAACGCCTGCAGTGAAGTTGTAATCAAGAATGTCAGGGAAATTGGCGATGAGGAAGTCGTTGACTATCATGCCTATGTCTTTCGGAAAGAGTTTCGACTTTTCCTTTCCGGCAATCTCCGTCTTCTCACTCCTGGTTATTTTTCCATTGGTGAGGGTCAGCTGGGCTACGGTACGCTTTTCCCCGGGCCTGTCCTCGCGGGCAACATAACCGCGTGACTGGATGGTTGAGATGATAGGCGCGTAGGTGGAGGGCCTTCCTATACCGAGTTCCTCGAGTTTCTTTACCAGGCTGCCTTCCGTGTAGCGTGGCGGAGGCGAAGTGAAGCGCTGAAGTGCCGTAATGATGCCGGGTGTAAGTTTCATACCAACGTCAACACGCGGGAGAATGGCTTTTTCATCATCGCCTGCGTTGTTGTCAGATGACTCGATATAGACTTTCAGGAAGCCGTCAAAAAGGATGACCTCACCGGTGGCGGTGAAATTGGCCGGCGAGGCTGACATTCCGATAGTAATAGTCGTCTTCTCCATCCTGGCATCCGACATCTGGGAGGCTACTGCCCTGCGCCAGATGAGTTCATACAGTTTCTTCTCGTTGTTGCTCCCGGTGATTTCTTTCCTGTCAAAATAGGTGGGTCTGATGGCTTCGTGGGCCTCCTGGGCGCCGCGGGAGTGAGTCTTGAACTGGCGGGTGCGCGAATAGGCGGCGCCGTACTCAGCCGTTATCACCTCCCGGGCAGTGTTGAGCGCCAGTGATGACAGGTTGGTTGAGTCAGTCCTCATGTAGGTGATTTTTCCTGCCTCGTAGAGCTTCTGTGCCACTGACATGGTCTGTGCTACCGAGAAGCTAAGCTTTCGGTAGGCCTCCTGCTGAAGGGTGGAGGTGGTGAAGGGTGGTGCCGGTGAACGGGTGCCGGGCTTCACTACGATATTCTCAACAGTGAATTTGGATATGTCACACTTCTCAAGAAAGAGCTTCGCATCAGACTCGGTACTGAATTTTTTTGGACACTCAGCCTTAAGCAATACCTCGGTGTCTTCACTGTTCTTTCCGCTGAATGATCCGGTCACCCTGAAGGCGGAGTCGGACACAAAACCGATGATCTCGCGCTCACGGTCAACAAGGAGGCGCACGGCCACCGACTGAACCCTGCCGGCTGAGAGCGAGGGCTGCACTTTCTTCCATAGTACCGGGGAGAGCTCGAAGCCGACGAGCCTGTCGAGTATCCGGCGTGCCTGCTGGGCGTTGACAAGGTTCATGTCAACCTGGCGTGGCGATTCCACCGCACGGGTGATAGCCTCCTTTGTTATCTCGTGGAACACAATACGGCGGGTTGTTTCCTGGTCGAGACCCAGAACTGAGATGAGGTGCCATGCAATGGCTTCTCCCTCACGGTCCTCATCGGATGCGATCCAGACCGTCTTTGCCTGTCCGGCCAGCTTACGGAGCTCCGCAACAACCTTTGCCTTGTCTTCAGGGACCTCGTATACAGGGGCAAATCCCTTGTCAACCTCTACCCCGAGGTTATTCCTGACAAGATCACGAATGTGCCCGAAGCTTGAAACAACGGTGTAATCCTTACCGAGAAATTTTTCTATCGTTTTTGCTTTAGCAGGAGATTCAACAATTACCAGATTATCTGTCATCCGAGTTTTTTTAAAAACAGGGCAAAGTAAGCGAATAAGGGCACTAACTTCAAAATTATTGAGAAAATTTATGTATTAATCATTAAATTAGCGGCCTTACAATCAGGGTATCATGAGGGATAAAAAATTCCGGAAAAACATTATATGGTTCTGGGTGATCATATCTCTGCCGGCAGTTTTTCTGCTGACACTGTTTATCCTTATATCGACGCACAGGCTTGGGCCTCTTCCCTCTTTCGAGGAGTTGGAGAACCCTGATAACAGCCTTGCAGCCGAGGTCTATTCAGAAGACAACGTCCTGCTTGGGAAGTTCTACATTCAGAACCGCACCTGGACTGAATACGAGGGTATTTCACCATATGTGATTGAAGCACTGATAGCCACTGAGGACATCAGGTTTTACAGGCACTCGGGCATCGACTTCAGGGGGCTGGCCAGGGTACTGGTCAAGACGATCATACTTGGCCAGAATACCGGAGGAGGCAGCACCATAACCCAGCAGCTGGCGAAGAACCTCTTCCTGCCAAGGGATCTCTCAAATGACCCGGCAATTGTGCGCGCCTCTAAACTGACCGTGGCCAAGTTCAAGGAGTGGCAGACTGCCGTGAAGCTCGAAAAGAGCTATACCAAGGAAGAGATCATCACAATGTATCTCAACGTATTCGACTTTATCTACAATGCGGTTGGCATCAACTCGGCGGCACGAATATATTTCAATACCACGCCCGACTCGCTGAATATAGAGCAATCGGCAATGCTGGTGGGTATGCTGAAGAACTCAGTGGCTTACAACCCGCTGCGAAATGAAGAGAGCGCCCTGAGAAGGCGCAACGTGGTCATCTCCCAGATGGAACGCTACGACTACATCTCTCGCCAGGTGGCGGACTCCGTGAGTCAGCTCCCTCTTGGGATAGACCTGCGCGAGGACAGTCACAACACCGGCCTGGCAACCTATTTCAGGGAATATATAAGGTCAACTATGAACAGCAGGGAGCCGGAAAGTAAGAAATTCTGGTCGGATGATGCATACCAGGAAGCTCTCTGGCGCTGGCAGAATGACCCGCTGTACGGCTGGTGCTACAAGAATACCAAGCCTGACGGCACACCTTATAATTTATACCGTGACGGCCTGAGGATCTACACGACACTGAACTCGAAGATGCAGGCTTATGCCGAGGAGGCACTGGTTCAGCATCTTTCGAAGAACCTGCAACCTGTCTTCGACAAGAGGGCTAAGAATTACCGTAACCCTCCCTTTTCGAATGACCTTAACGCCGCACAGGTAAAGCAGATAATGGACAGGTCAGTCAGGCAGAGCGACAGGTACCAGAGCATGAGAAGGGGTGGTGTACCCGATGATTCGATCACCCTGGCATTCAATTCACCGGTTCCGATGAAGCTTTTCTCCTGGGAAGGCGAAGTTGACACTGTGATGACGCCGCTTGATTCAATCAGGTACTACAAGTTCTTTGTAAGATCCTCATTCATGGCCATGGATCCTCACACGGGTCATGTGAAGGCATATGTCGGCGGCCCTGATTTCAGGTTTTTCAAGTATGACGCCATAACACAGCAGAAGAAACAGGTCGGCTCCACAATCAAGCCGTTCCTGTACACACTGGCGATGCAGGATGGTTACTCGCCTTGCTTTGAGGTTGAGAATATAGAACGTTCATTTGATCTCCCGGGTGACTCGGTACCATGGAGACCCAGGAGCTCTGGCCCCGAAGAATACCACGGTAAGATGGTGACACTGAAGTGGGGACTCGCTCAGTCAGAAAATTATATCTCTGCCTGGCTGATGAAGCAGTTTTCACCCCAGGCGGTTGTTGATCTGATGCATCGCATGGGCATCAGGAGCTTCATTGACCCGGTCCCCTCAATCTTCCTCGGCACCTCTGATCTCTCCGTGGAGGAGATGGTAGCGGCGTACGGTACATTTACAAACAAGGGGGTATATACCCGTCCCCTCTATGTCACCCGGATTGAGGACCGCAACGGCAATGTTATCTCTGATTTTACACCTTTCATTGATGAGGTAATCAGTGAGGATGATGCATACCTGATGACAACACTGCTTCAGGGGGTTGTTAACTCCGGTACAGGACTGAGGCTGCGTGGTACTTATAAGCTCACAAACAGGATGGGAGGCAAGACCGGGACCACGCAGAACCACTCCAACGGGTGGTATATGGGTGTGTTGCCTGACCTGGTTGCCGGGGTATGGACCGGGTGGGAGGACCAGGCTATCCATTTCGAGGATCTCTCAATGGGTCAGGGTGCCAATATGGCTCTGCCCGTCTTTGGACTGTTCATGCAGAAGCTACTTGCCGACAAGGACTTTGCAGCACTTGGAGAGGCTGATTTCGAGGCTCCGCCTGGTTTCAATGTGGAGCTCGACTGTGACAAGCTAAAAAGGGAAAACCAGAGCAGTTCCTACCGGCAGCGGGAATACTAGAAAGGCCTGAAGGTCTTGCACTCATAGTTTTCTCAGGAAAAGAGCAGCCTTACAAGCCCTTCAACCTTATATACTTTCGAAATCTTCAGTCCGGGCACGTCACGTATCTCCCTGTGAAAACCCGAGATCACCATTTCTGTGAATCCCATCCTGGCAGCTTCCATGATTCGTTGTTCGATCCTGGCCACAGGCCTGATCTCGCCAGAAAGCCCTACCTCTGCGGCAAGAGCAGTATGATGGTCAACAGGGGCATCCAGGTTTGAAGATAGTACTGCGGCAACCACCGCAAGGTCAATGGCCGGATCGTTTACCTTCAGTCCACCGGCAATATTAAGGAAGACATCCTTTGCTCCAAGCCTGAATCCCGCTCTCTTTTCGAGCACTGCCAGCAGCATGTTGAGACGCCTGGTGTCAAAGCCCGTCGAGCTGCGCTGCGGTGTTCCGTAGACGGCGCTGCTGACCAGTGACTGGGTTTCGATCATGAAAGGTCTCACCCCGTCAACGGTTGCGGCGATTGTCACTCCGCTGGCCGGATCGCGGTCACGGCGGATGAAGAGTTCCGAAGGATCAGTAACCTCGCGAAGGCCTGCTGGCCCCATCTCGAAGATGCCTATCTCAGCCGTTGACCCGAAGCGGTTCTTCACCGGCCTCAGAATGCGGAAGACGTAGTTGCCGTCGCCTTCAAACTGCAGTACCACGTCCACGATATGCTCCAGCACCTTCGGTCCTGCCAGGGTGCCGTCCTTGGTTATATGTCCGATAAGAATTACCGGCACGCCTGATTCCTTAGCATAGCGAAGCATCATGGCGGCGCACTCCCTCACCTGTGACACCGACCCGGCGGAGGACTCGAGGAGTGATGAACTGAGTGTTTGTATTGAGTCGATGATGAGCAGTTCGGGTTTGATGGCGCCGGCCTGTGTCAGGACACTGTCAATATCCGTCTCATTGTAGATGAAGCATTTGTCATTTTTACCCTCGAGCCGTCCGGCCCTGAGCTTGACCTGGCCCTCGCTCTCCTCGCCGGAGACGTAGAGGACAGTCCTGCCCTGCGTTGCCAGGGCTATCTGCAGGGCGAGGGTAGATTTGCCTATCCCGGGTTCACCGCCCATGAGTATCAGCGAGCCCTTCACCATCCCTCCCCCGAGGATACGGTCAGCCTCACCTATCCCGGTGGTGATACGGTCATTCTCGTTTATCTCTATGCCGGAGAGGAGTTCGGGTTTTCGTCTGGTGACATCGCGGCTTAGCCCGGAGGGCGGAGAGGTGGTGACGATCTCTTCGCGGTAGCTGTTCCACTCACTGCAGGAGGGACAGTGACCTATCCACTTGGGTGACTCTGCGCCGCAGTTCTGGCACACGTAAACGCTTTTGCTCTTCGCCATGGGACACAAGGATTATGCAACAGTCAAAATTACTAAAAAGAAAAGGTATCAGATCTCTTTTTCAGCGACCACTGACGAAAGGACCTTTCCTCCCTTTTTGCCGAAGAGTGCAAAAAGTGATATGGCGCCGCCGATTGCTATGAGCACCATCTGTGACTCATGCTCGAGGGTGGCATAGGCCAGACCCTCTTCCAGGGGTAATGCGTATGCCATAAGCAGGCCTCGCGACACTATCCAGTGATAGGCGCCCAGTCCGCTCTGTACCGGCGCCGCCATGCCAAAGCTGCCAATGACGAGGATGAACATAGTGGCATCAAAGCCGAATTTCGCAGTTGAATCAAGGCAGAGCAAAGGGAAGTAGGACATGAAGAAGTATGCAATCCAGAGCAGGAGCGTCTGCAGCAGGAACTCCCACTTGCGTCGAAGGTTGATGATTGATTTCAGCCCTTCCATAAGACCGTCTGAGAACGAGTATATCCTGTGCAACAGCGGGTTGGCTGACAGTCTCTTGCGGAGCATGAAGAACATCACCGCGGCCGTAACTGCAAGGAGCAGAACGATGACAGTAAAAAAGGTGGCTGATCCGAGTGACGAGGAGATCTTTCTTTCAGCCGGCATGATGACGTTTTCAGAGAGGAAACTGCCGGTGGCCGTGCCTCCGGCGATCAGGGTAATCCCAAAAATCACAAGCACTGTCAGGGTGTCGATCGTACGTTCTACAAGCATTGTCCCCACAAGCCTGTCAAAGGGGATGTTTTCCTTTTTGCCCAGTGCAGCGCACTTTGCAACCTCTCCCAGCCTGGGAAAGATCATATTCGCAAAATAGCCGGTCACAACGGCATGATAGGCATTGATGAGACGGGGAGCAGTTCCCAGGGGTTCGATGAGAAGGATCCAACGGCGGGCCCGGATAAAAAAGCTGAGAAGGGAGAAGGCGATGGCAGGCAGCAGCCACCAGTAGTTCGCTTTGCGAAGCACAGCCCAGAGATCACTGAAGTCAATTCCACGGAACGATAACCAGAGAAGAAATGCGGCCAGGGCGAGAAACAGTACTGCCCTCAATGATTGCTTCAAACCCGTTTTCAAGTGTCAGAGAATTTTGTTGGTGGCAGTATCAGGGAACAGGATGTGTGGTTTGAATTCTTTCGCTTCCTCAGGGGTCAGACTTGCATAGGACATTATGATAACGACATCTCCTACGCATATTTTCCTCGCTGCCGGGCCATTAAGACAGATCTCCCCGGATCCCCGGGCGCCCTTGATGACATAGGTTTCGAGCCGCTCGCCGTTATTCCTGTCCAGTACACTTACCTTCTCATGTTCAATCAGGCCGGCTGCATCCATCAGGTCTTCATCGATTGTGACACTGCCCACGTAATTGAGGTCCGCACCTGTGACGGTGACATTATGTATCTTTGATTTGAGTATCTCTATTGTCATTTTATTGATTCAATATTGCATTCTTTGGGTGCAAAGATAAATATCCTTTCATTTACCGCAACCTGACTTCGATATTGTCTATCAATCTGACCTCTCCTGCCCGGAGGGCAATGCATCCGTAATACTCCCTTTCGGGTGACATCTCAATCCTTGATCTTACCAGTGCCAGTGACTCCTTTTCGACTATCTCGAAATACTCCAGCCTGAAGCCGGGGATCATGTTGATGCGGTCAGTCACAAATTCCTTTATCTCCTGTATCTCATAGTCAGTGATCATTGCCGCTGCCGCGATGAGGGTTCTGAAGATCTCGCCGGCCCTCTCGCGGTGCTGTGTCAGCAGGCGCCTGTTACGGCTGCTCATGGCCAGACCGTCATTCTCCCTCACGATGGGGCATCCGATAATCTCTATCCTGGGATAATTGCGCCGGGCAAGCTCCCTGATAATGGCCAGCTGCTGGAAGTCCTTCTGCCCGAAGAAGGCGCTTGACGGCCTGATGATGTCAAACAGTTTTGACACCACCTGGGCTACCCCGTTGAAGTGACCGGGTCTGTGCGCTCCCTCCATCACCTTTTCAAGTTCGCCGAAGTCAAACCGGCGGGTGTCGGGCTCAGGGTAGATCTCCTCAACAGACGGGGCAAAGACAAAGTCGTTTTTCCTCAGATGCTCCGACAGAAGCTTCAGGTCGGCATCAAGGGTCCTGGGATATTTGACCAGGTCATCCGGATCATTGAACTGGGTGGGATTGACGAAGATGCTCACGGCTGCCATGCGGCAGCTCTTCACAGCTTGTTCAACCAGCGAGATATGACCTTCGTGCAGCGCTCCCATGGTGGGCACGAAACCGGGGCTCCGCAGGACACTAACCCTGTAGTGTTCCTTCACCTCCTTGGCTGTTGTCAGTACTTTCATCTCAATGGCTTTTAAGAGAAGACCGGGTCATCAGCAAGGCTGATTGACGGTCCTGAATTGCAAAATAACACCATTTTGTCAGTAACCCGTTGTATTTAAGCTTGGAAATTAATTCCTTTTTTTTTATTATCTTTGCACTTTCAATTAATATCTAGGTTTATCGGGAGGTTTTAATGGAGAGCAGAAGGGTATTGTTTGTTTCACAGGAGATCATGCCTTATCTTGGTGAGACAAAGCTTTCAAAGATCAGCCGTGATCTGCCGCAGGGCATACAGGAAAGGGGGAAGGAAATACGGACCTTCATGCCTCGTTACGGTTCAATCAACGAAAGAAGAAACCAGCTTCATGAGGTCATCCGTCTTTCAGGGATGAATCTTATCATTGATGACACCGATCATCCACTCATCATCAAGGTGGCCTCGATACAGTCAGCCCGCATGCAGGTCTACTTCATTGACAACGATGATTATTTTCATCGCAAGCACACCGTTGCTGACGCCTCCGGAAACGAGTACGAAGACAATGACGAGAGAGCAATTTTCTTCGCCCGCGGAGTCATTGAGACTGTCAGGAAACTGCGCTGGAGCCCTGACATCGTGCACTGCCACGGATGGCTCGCCTCACTGGTGCCTCTCTACCTGCGCAAACTCTATTCCGATGACCCTGTATTCAGTAAAGTCAAATCAGTATATTCGGTTTACAATAACGGTTTCAAAAAGCCGTTAAAATCTTCACTGTCCGATAAGCTTGTGGCAGACGGAATAGATGCCGGTGCCCTGGGTGCAATAAAAAAAGGCGCGGACTTTCTCAACCTGACATCACTGGCCGCCGAGAATTCCGACGGCATCATTTTCGGATGCGAGAAACTGGACGAGGATGTGAAGAAAAAGATCAATGCCATGGGAAAGCCTCTTCTTGAGTACCAGGGAGAGGAGAATTATATAGATGCATACAATGACTTTTATGACAAGCTTCTTCTGGAAACTGCAAAATAAATACAATGGTGCTTCCCGCAAGGGAATGCCGGCAATCATACTTACACTCCTCATACCGCTCCTCGCAGCCCTGGCTTCCTGCTCACAGGATCCGGTTAAGATCGGCCTCGGACTGCTGCCGGACAGCGACTTCATCGAGATAAAATCAACCGATACCGTTGGCATCAGGGCTTACACCATGTACAACGAGCTCTCAACGTCCAGCGACAGCACAAAGATGATTGCCGGATCTCTCTATGATGAGTATTTCGGGTCAACATACTGTGATTTCGTGACCCAGCTCAGGGTGATGAGCGCATGGCCGGCAAAAGCCTTTGAGATTGACTCGGTACTGCTTACATTCATCCCGTCGAAAGTCTCAGGCGATGACTCCACTACCCTTAACTACATGTACCTCTGCGAGACCGGGACAGAGATCACTGACACAACCGAATTCTTCTCAGGACAGAATCCGGACACGATTTTGTTTCTTGGCAAATACCCCCTTCCCGATATGGAGGCCGGCAGGGCCGTATCCGTCAAGCTCCAGAAGTGGGTGGGCGATCACCTTCTAAGGGATACCACAAAGTTTTACCCGGCATCAGAGTTTTATAAAGACTATTTCAGGGGACTCTACTTTGCCATCAAGACCGAGTCAGGCCCCGTCAAGGGCGTATCAAGTCCAGTCATGGTGGAGTTGGACGCATCAAATAATGTCAGCCTTGACCCGCTCGGGATAACGGTCTTCTATCATTCGGATACCCTCAAGTACACTTACTCTTTTGTAGCCACTCACAGAGCCGTGAACTACAACAGGTTCACCCATGACCTTTCCACTGCTGACCCCGCCAAACAAATAAACCATGTCAATGACGGAGTGGCTGACACGGCTGTATTCCTGCAGACTTACATGGGCGTCTTCGTGAAGCTTGACATGCCTTCTCTCGAAGCATACAGGGACGTTGAAAACCTGGCTGTTAACAAGGCCAGGATAATAGCCCCTGTACACCTGGACGGGGAAACATACCTCGAAAAAAACATGCCTGCGCGGATCTATGTGCGTTACCGGAACAGTGAAGGCAGGGAGTTGCCTATCCCGGATCTCGTTCATGACGTCAGCTTCATGGATGGTACCTACTATATTGAAAAAGACAGCTACTTCTTCAACATAACCTCATTTGTCCAGAAATACCTCAACGGAGAGATCGACGAGCCGACAGTGGAACTCTTTTTTCCTCTCTCAGCTGCTCAGAACGTGATCTTCAAGGCTAATACGAACGATCCCACTTTCAAACTGGAGTTTGCATATACTGTATTTTGATTACTAACATTAATTGTTTTTTATGTGTGGAATTGTAGGATACATAGGCTCACGTCCTGCCCGTGACATAGTGATAAGCGGACTTAAGAGGCTGGAATACAGGGGTTATGACTCCGCAGGAATAGCCATCAGCAATGGTGAGAGGACTGAGATCTTCAAGTGTGCCGGCAGGGTCCGTGACCTTGAGGAGATGGTCAGGAGCAAGGATTTCGACGGCTCCATAGCCATGGGGCATACGCGTTGGGCCACTCACGGTGAGCCCAACGAGATAAACGCTCATCCGCAGGTCTCATACCGGGGCCATTTCATAGTGGTGCATAACGGTATTATTGAGAATTATGCTCGTATCAAGAAACATCTTGAGAGCCGTGATGTGAAATTCACAAGCCAGACCGACACTGAGGTCCTGGCTAACCTGATGGAGCACCTCTACCTTGAGGGTGATCTCTCTGCCGAGCAGGCCGTCATCATGGCGCTGAACAAGGTTGAGGGCACCTACGGAATAGCCGTTTACTGCCGCGACGAGCCAGACAAACTCTTTGCTGCAAGACTGGGATCGCCTCTTGTGATAGGAGTGGGTGACGGTGAGAACTTCATCGCCTCCGATGCCACCCCGATAGTTGAACATACCCAGAGGGTCATATACCTCAATGACGATGACCTCGCGGTCATCAAGAAGGATGAGATGATCCTCAAGGCTATCAGGAACAAGAGGGTGGAACCCGAAGTGAAGGAGGTGGACCTGAAGCTTGGTGAGATTGACAAGGAGGGTTATCCCCACTTCATGCTCAAGGAGATATTCGAGCAGCCACGGGCAATACATGATACCTTCAGGGGAAGGATACTGCCGAACCAGTCAGGACTGATGCTCGGAGGTCTTCACAATGTGTTTGACACCATTTCCTCAGCTGACAGGATACTCATAGTGGCATGCGGCACATCGTGGCATGCCGGCCTCGTGGGAGAATACATCATCGAGGAGTATTGCCGGATCCCTGTCGAGGTGGAGTATGCCTCGGAGTTCAGGTACCGTGATCCGGTCATCAAGAAGGGCGACATCGTGCTGGCTATCAGCCAGAGCGGTGAGACTGCAGACACCCTGGCTGCGATACGGCTTGCCAAGGAACGGGGAGCGATGGTACTAGGCATATGCAACGTCGTGGGATCATCCATCTCACGCGAGACCAACGCCGGCGTCTTCACCCACGCAGGCCCGGAGATAGGCGTCGCTTCCACCAAGGCCTTCACCACACAGGTTGTGACACTGGCAATGATCGCCTTCGAGATAGGTTACAGAAAAGGCCTGCTTGACGAGGCACGCTACCGCTCCCTTATCGGCGAACTGACTGTGCTTCCGGGAAAACTTGAACAGGCGCTGAAGGTGAATGACCAGGCGCTCGCACTGGCGAAGATATACAAGGACTCCACAAATGCCCTGTACCTGGGAAGGGGACTGCTCTATCCCGTGGCGATGGAGGGTGCACTTAAGCTGAAGGAGATATCCTACATCCATGCCGAGGGCTATCCTGCCGCTGAGATGAAGCATGGGCCTATAGCCCTCATTGACGAGCACATGCCCGTGGTGGTAGTGGCCACTAAGGAAAACTCCTATGACAAGATAGTAAGCAATATCCAGGAGGTAAAAGCTCGCAAAGGCCAGATCATAGCCATTGTCACCGAGGGAGACCAGGTGATAGGCCAGATGGCTGATCACGTGATGGAGGTACCGGATACCATTCCCGTCTTCGCGCCGGTGCTGGCCGTGGTGCCCCTGCAATTGCTCTCTTATCATATCGCAGTCCTTCGCGGATGCGATGTTGACCAACCGAGGAATCTCGCGAAATCAGTAACTGTGGAATAATAAAAACAGAGAACTATGGCTGACGGTTACAGAAGTTTGAGTATAGGAGAGATCCGCGGTCTGGAGGCAGCAGGCTGCAGGAGCAACTCATGGGAGAGCGTCTTTGTCAAGGACCCCTTCAATGCCGAGAGGATACAGAATGTAACTTTCTCCGGCATTGTAAAGCTGGGTTTTTTCAACGGGGTGGCCCGCGAGAGATGCGGCCTTCCACTGATGCACGGTATCAGGAACGCACATATACACAACTGCACCATTGCTGACAATGTCACAATTACCGATATCACAGGCTTTATTGCCAATTATGATATCGGCGAGGGTGTGGTCATCAGGAACTGCGGGCACATCTCCACCGAGGGCCGGACATCATTCGGAAACGGAACCCGTGTTGCCGTCCTCAATGAGACGGGAGGCAGGGAGGTGCCGATATGGGACCGCCTGACATCACACCTGGCTTATATCATCACCCTCTACAGGCACAGGCCTGCCGCCATCGAGGTGATTGAAAAGCTCATAGACGAATACACCGAAAGTGTCAAATCGGACCGCGGCGAGATAGGCTCCGGCTCTTACATCGCGGGATGCGGCACCATCAGGAATGTCAGGATAGGCCTCGGGGCTGTCATTGAGGATGTCTCGAGACTGGCTGAAGGGTCAGTGAACAGCTCCTACAAGGATCCGGTATTCATCGGCAATGATGTGATTATGGATCACTTCATAATATGTTCCGGGTCAAAGGTCAATGACGCTGCCGTGATTGATAAGTGCTTCATCGGGCAGGGGTGCACCCTCTCGAAGCAGTACTCCGCCGAGAACTCTCTCTTCTTCTCGAACTGCGGGGGATATCACGGCGAGGCATGTTCTATTTTCGCCGGTCCGTATACGGTAACACACCATAAGTCAACACTGCTTATCGCCGGTATCTTCTCATTTATGAACGCCGGCAGCGGCTCCAACCAGAGCAACCACATGTACAAGCTGGGACCGATACACCAGGGCATCATGGAGAGAGGCTCGAAGACAACCTCAGACTCTTATGTGCTGTGGCCCTCGCGCATAGGGCCCTTCACGCTGGTGGTGGGCCGTCATTACCATAATGTTGACACCACACAGTTCCCGTTCTCCTACCTTACCGAGGTAAGCTACGAGTCACAGCTTATACCCGGAATAAACCTGCGCTCCGTGGGAACCATCCGTGACGCCCAGAAGTGGCCGAAACGTGATATGCGCAAGGACCCGAAGAAGCTTGACCAGATAAACTATAACCTTCTCAGCCCCTTCACCGTCGGCAAGATGATGAAGGGCAGGGAACTGCTCAGAAAGCTTCTCATTGAAAATCCCGGCAAGCCGGTCATCATCTTTGACAGGATGAGCATGAAGGCCTCCGCTGCGGAAAGAGGTATTAACCTCTACCAGATGGGGATTGACAAATTCATCGGCAACTCTGTGATCAAAAGACTGGAAGGCGGCGAATTCAAAACGGATGAAGAAATCCGCACCAGGATGAATCCCGGCAGTGAAAAGGGTAAGGGCGACTGGATTGATATGTCAGGCCTGATCACCCCGCTTAGCGCCATTGAGGATCTGCTCGCATCGATAGAGAGGCGGGAGATGAAGAGTGCCGATGCCATTAACAAACACTTTGAGTCAATTCACAAGAACTATTATGACCTGGAGTGGAACTGGGTCTATGACCGCCTGCCGGTGGAGACAGGGAAACCCAATGATGAGCTGACGGCCGCCGATATAATTGCAATTGTGGAGAGGTGGAAGAAGAGTGTGGTCGACCTTGACAGGATGCTTTACGAAGACGCCCGCAAGGAGTTCACCCTGTCGTCTATGACCGGGTTCGGCATTGACGGTGATGATGAGGTGAAGAAGCGCGATTTTGAGCAGGTGCGTGGCGATTTTGAGAAGAACAGCGTCGTGCTGGCTATCCTTGATCACATCCAGGTTAAGACGGAACTGGGTGATGAGCTGATAGGGCGTCTGCGGAACCACTGATCGTGGCAGGCA
This sequence comes from Bacteroidales bacterium UBA4788, assembly GCA_002402965.1. Classification (GTDB taxonomy): domain Bacteria; phylum Bacteroidota; class Bacteroidia; order Bacteroidales; family VadinHA17; genus SR-FBR-E99. Next base: position 13,223 of record DHGW01000069.1, on the reverse strand, counting down.
ATAGGCAGTAGGCAATAGGCAATAGTGGCGTTGCCCGTATGGCATCAAGAATTGTAATCGGCAGTCAAACCTGCCCGCTGCATATTACCGGTTCCCGTACATCTCCTCGTAATACTTCGAATAGTCACCTGAGATGATGGTTGCGAGCCATTTCTCATTGGCCAGGTACCAGTCTACGGTCATCTCCATCCCCTGTTCAAAGGTGACCGAGGGTTTCCATCCCAGCTCCTTCTGCAGCTTGCTGCTGTCAATTGCATAACGCAGGTCATGGCCGGCACGGTCAGTGACGAAGGTGATGAGATTCTCCGAGCTGCCGGCGTTCCTGCCCAGCTTCCTGTCCATGATACTGCACATCAGCCTGACAAGGTCGATGTTCTTCCACTCGTTGTCGCCTCCAACGTTGTACGTCTCACCCGGGTTGCCCTTATGGAAGATGACATCGATGGCCGCAGCATGATCCTCAACATAAAGCCAGTCACGTATATTCTCACCCTTTCCGTATACGGGAATCTGCCTCTTGCTCTTTATATTATTGATGGTCAGTGGTATGAGTTTCTCCGGAAACTGGTTCGGTCCGTAGTTGTTGGAGCAGTTAGATATCACGAAGGGCAGCTTGTAGGTATTGCCGAATGCCCTCACCATGTGATCGGAGCTGGCCTTGGAAGCTGAATAGGGACTTCGCGGATCATATGGTGTCTGTTCGGTGAAGAATCCACCGTGCTCCAGCGAGCCGTATACCTCGTCGGTTGAGATGTGATAGAAGAGTCTGGCTGCGTCTGATTCCGGTTTGACATCGCGGAATGCGGCCAGCAGGTTGACCGTGCCGAGTATGTTGGTAAGGATGAACTCGTCAGGGGAGGTGATTGACCTGTCAACGTGTGACTCGGCGGCGAGGTGTATGACTCCGTCAAACCTGAACTCGTCGAACAGGGCACTCACTGCTTTCTTGTCAACTATGTCCACCTTTCGGAATTTATAGTTTGGCTCCCTGTCAATGTCAGTGAGATTTCCCAGGTTTCCGGCGTAGGTGAGATTGTCCGCGTTCACTATTGTATAGTCAGAGTACTTTTTCACAAAGCGCCTGATGACGTGTGATCCGATAAAGCCAGCCCCGCCGGTGATGAGTATGGTTCTTTTCATGATTCCTTGTTCTTCAGCCTGTTTTCCCAGCGCCATGCGGTCTCCATGGCCTCCTCGATGCTTATCTCCGTCTTCCAGCCCAGCACCCTGTTGGCCAGCGAGGGGTCTGCCCAGATCTTTTCTATGTCGCCTGCCCTGCGGCCGGTGATACTATACTTCAGCTTAACCCCGGTGGCCTTCTCAAAGGCAGCAATCGCCTCAAGCACCGTTACGCCTTTGCCCATGCCGAGGTTGAAAACCTCGTAGTTGGCTTTGCTTTCACCCTCAAGCAGTCTCTGCAGCGCTTTCACGTGTGCCTTTGCCAGGTCAACCACGTGGAGATAGTCACGTATGCACGATCCGTCCGGAGTGTCATAATCGGTTCCGAAGACCTTCAGCTCATCCCTTAGTCCAATGGCGGTCTGGGTGATGTAGGGCACCAGGTTTTCAGGCACGCCGCTCGGCAGCTCCCCGATGAAAGCGGTGGGGTGCGCGCCTATCGGGTTGAAGTACCTGAGGGAGACAGCCTTCTGCGACGGTCTTGCCGCCATGGTGTCACGTATGATGATCTCACCGGCCTGTTTGGTGTAACCATAAGGCGAGGCTGCTTCCTTCACTGGCGAGGCCTCCGTCACCGGCAGAGCGTCAGGCTGGCCGTAAACGGTGCATGATGATGAGAAAACCAGCGCCGGCGTGTTATGGAGCTCCATCATCTCAAGCAGGTTCATCAGTGAGACGAAGTTATTGCGGTAGTACTCCAGGGGTTTCCTGACCGACTCGCCCACGGCCTTGTAAGCCGCGAAATGAATGATGGCGTCAACCTTCCCCTCTGCCCTGAAGACCTCATCCAGCTTCTGCCTGTCACAGAGGTCGTAATCATAGAACTTCGGCGTGACCCCGGTGATGGAACGGATTCCTTCCAGCACCGAGATATCCGAGTTGTACAGGTTATCAATGATCACAACATCAAATCCGCCGGTTATGAGTTCAACTACAGTGTGTGATCCGATGTAGCCTGTGCCTCCCGTTACTATTACCTTCCTGCCCATCACAGACTCCAGTATGTCAGCCACTTCATCCTGTTCCTGAAGAGGCCCTTCAGGTCTGCCAGTATGCCCTTCTCATTGAGCAGATCAAGGAAGTGTTTTTCCTCAAGGTTACGATACTCCTTATGTGCCACGGCCACTATGATGGCGTCATATTTTCCTTCGGGCTGCTTCTTCAGGTCTATGCCGTATTCATGTTTCACCTCTTCCGGTGATGCTCCCGGGTCGATTACATCCACCTCCACACCGAAGTCACGCAGCTCATTCACCACGTCAATCACTTTCGAGTTGCGGATATCGGTTACATCCTCCTTGAATGTCATGCCCATCACCAGCACCCGTGACCTGTCTGGACTCTTGTGGGCTGCGATGAGCTTTTTCACTGTCTCCTTTCCGGCGTAGGCTCCCATGCTGTCATTTGTGAACCTGCCGGAGTCTATCATCTGCGGGTGATATCCCATGGCCTTGGCCTTATATGAAAGGTAGTAGGGGTCGACGCCGATGCAATGGCCGCCGACAAGTCCGGGGTAGAACTTCAGGAAGTTCCACTTTGTTCCCGCGGCCTCGAGCACCTCGTATGTGTTGATTCCCATCCGGTTAAAGATGATGGAGAGTTCGTTCATGAAGGCGATGTTTATGTCGCGCTGCGTGTTTTCGATGATCTTGGCAGCCTCGGCAACCTTTATCGATGAAGCGCGGTGCACGCCGGCTCCTATGATCATCTCATAGGTTCTGGCTATGTTTTCGGCCGATTCGGCATCGCAGCCGCTGGTCACCTTAACGATTTTGGTAAGGGTATGGTTTTTATCCCCCGGGTTGATGCGTTCGGGTGAGAAACCCACCTTGAAATCTGCCGGGCATTTCAGACCGGAGTATCTTTCCAGAACCGGGATGCACTCCTCCTCAGTGCAGCCCGGGTAGACGGTTGATTCATATACCACGTAGTCGCCCTTCTTCAGGATGCGTCCCACTGTCTCTGAGGCCTTTAGCACAGGCTCAAGGTCAGGCAGGTTGTGCCTTGTCACCGGTGTGGGAACAGCGATGATATGGAATGATGCCTCGCGCAGGTCCGCTGGATCGGCGGTATATTTTATATCCGTTCCGGCAAATGCCTCATGATCAAGCTCATTGCTGGGATCAATCCCCTTTTTCATCAGCTCCACGCGGTCAGGCCTGATATCAAAACCAACCACGCTGATTTTTCTGGCAAATTCGAGGGCAATGGGAAGACCTACATATCCGAGGCCGATGAGGGAAAGTTTTGTCTCCCTGTTTACAAGTTTATCGTACATATTCATTTTTTTATGAGGGGGTGATATTCTCCTGTAAGCACTGATAGTGCCGAATTTCTTATCTGGTATACTGTTTCAATGCTCTGGCGCGCATCCTCTACGCCATAACCATTGCCTTTAAGGATCTCGCGGTAGGTGACGGTGTGCAGGTCGGTGAATCCTTCCGAGAATTCAAGCTCCTCGCCGTCGACGGTGATGTTCCTGTATGTCCTCTTCCCCTTCTCCTTCAACGGTGCGGGCAGGTCATTGACATCGATGCTCAGGAACCATCTCACGCGGGCGTTTTCGAGCTCAAGATATCCTGATGCCTTGTTGCGCTCAAGCAGGTGTACCCTGTTGGATACCACGGGTCCGAAGATCCATCCAAGCATGTCAAAGAAGTGGACTCCGATATTTGTGGCTATGCCGCCCGACTTGTTTACATCGCCTTTCCATGAGATGTGGTACCAGTTTCCGCGGCTGGTTATATAGGTGAGGTCTATGTCATGCTTCTTGCCCCCGGGTGCGGCCTTGATCCTGTCACGCAGCTCCATGATCACAGGATGGTACCTGAGCTGCAGAATGTTGAATATCCTGTGTCCGGTCTCTTTTTCGATCTCCTGCAGTGCATCGATGTTCCAGGGGTTGAGTACCACGGGCTTCTCGCAGATGGCGTCAGCCTGGTGTCGCAGGGCGAAGCGGATGTGAGAGTCATGCAGGTAGTTGGGTGAGCAGATGCTCACATAGTCGAGCTGCACGCCGCTTCTCTTGAGCTTGTCAATGTGCCTGTCGAATCTCTCGAACTCGACAAAGAAATCGCTTTCCGGGAAGTAGCTGTCCAGTTTTCCCACACAGTCGAATTTGTCGAGGCTTGCAAGGAGGCGGTTTCCCGTGTCCTTTATTGCTCTCAGGTGCCGCTCGGCTATATAGCCGGCAATGCCTATGAGACCGAAGTTCTTAGGTGTATTGTTCATAAGAATGATTTTGCAAAGGCATAAATCTGTTAAATAATTTCTGTCACCTCCCCTTCGGACAGCCTGTATTTCCGGCCGCTCTCGGGGCAGACGGCTATTCCGCCGTCATCGAAGATGAGTTTGTGTCCGTATTCGGAGACCCATCCTGTCTGCCTGCCGGGGTTACCCACCACGAGGGCGTAAGGCTTCACCGGCCTGGTTATCACCGTCCCGGCTCCGATCAGGGCATACCTGCCTATCTCATTGCCGCACACGATTGTGGCGTTGGCGCCGACTGAGGCCCCCCGCCTGACCAGGGTGGTGACATACTGGTCACGCCTGATAATGGCGCTGCGCGGGTTTGTTATGTTGGTGAAAACCATCGACGGTCCCAGGAATACATCGTCCTCACATATAACTCCTGTATAGATGGATACATTGTTCTGGACCTTGACATTATTTCCGAGGATAACACCCGGTGAGACGACCACATTCTGGCCTATGTTGCACTTCTCGCCGATGACGGCATCCTTCATGATGTGACTGAAGTGCCATATTTTTGTTCCGCGGCCAATGGTGCAGCCCTCATCAATCACTGCAGTCTCGTTTGCGTAGTATTCTTTCTCCATCTTTTTTCAGTTGAATTTTGACCTGATGCACCCGGTGATGTAGGCGAGCTGCTCCTCGTCCAGCTCAGTGTGCATGGGGAGGGAGAGCACCTCGCCGGAGAGGCGTGAGGTCACCGGGAAATCATCGGGCTGATAACCCAGGTGAAGGTATGCTTTCTGCATATGAAGGGGCACGGGGTAGTAGATCATTGCAGGTATCCCTTCGTTCTCAAGACACTCCCGCAGGCTGTTGCGTTCACCGCCGCTTATCCTGAGCGTATACTGGTGGAAGATATGTGTTGAAGCCGGGGTTCTCTCCGGAACGGTGATGCCGGGAAGGCCTGACAGCTCCCTGTCATAGTAAGCTGCAGCGCTGCGGCGCGACTCGTTGAACTCGTCGAGGTGGCGCAGCTTGACCCTGAGGATGGCAGCCTGTATAGTGTCAAGGCGCGAGTTGACTCCAATGTTGTCATGATAGTACCTCACCTTCATGCCGTGGTTTGTGATGCTCCTTATGAGCACAGCCAGTTCGTCGTTGTCGGTGAAGAGTGCCCCGCCGTCGCCATAACAGCCAAGGTTCTTCGACGGGAAGAACGATGTACAGCCTATGGCTCCCATGGTGCCTGCCTTCTTCTCCGTGCCGTCGCTGAAACGGTAAACAGCTCCGGTGGCCTGGGCGACATCCTCTATGATATGTATGCCGTGTTCCCTTGCCAGTGCCTGTATCGGCTCCATGCCGGCGCACTGCCCGAAGAGATGCACCGGTACTATTGCCCTGGTGCGAGGGGTGATGGCCTTGCGGATAGCTTCAACGCTTATGTTGAAGGTACCGGGATCGGGCTCGACCAGCACTGTCTTCAGGCCGAGAAGCTCTATTACCTCAACGGTGGCAATGAAGGTGAAGTTGGTGGTTATCACCTCGTCACCTGGCTTGAGTCCCAGCGCCATCATGGCGATCCGGAGAGCATCGGTGCCGTTGGCGCAGGAGATGACATGACGGATACCGAGGTAACGCTGAAGCTCCTCCTCGAAGAGCCGCACGTCAGGACCCTTGATGAAGGCGGTGGAGCTGATCACTCCTGCCACAGCATTATCAATATCAGCTTTCAGCCGTTCATACTGTGACCGGAGGTCAACCATCTCTATCTTTTTCATCTGCAGTGTGCTCTCTTGAAAGCGAAGATAATGGATTTTATTTAACCCTTTTTCCGGAGGAGAACCCGGTTTTCTTTTTTATCTTTGTTCATTATTGGCTATACATGGCGAGGGATATCAGCGGATACATCAGGGAACTTCTTTTCAGGCATGACTGCGTCATTGTTCCTGGGTTTGGTGCGTTCATCGGGAACTATTTCCCTGCCCGTACCGACCGGAAAGAGGGACTTCTCGAGCCCCCCTCAAGGAAGATAACCTTCAACCGTCACCTCACAGGTAATGACGGTCTGCTTATAGGTCACATCTCTTCGGTCATGGCTGTCGGGTACGTCAGTGCGCGTGAAATTGTGAAGGAATGGTCGGAGGACCTGAGAATAAAAATCATGGCCGACAAACCGGTGACGATTGACCTTCTTGGCACCTTTACGCTGAATTATGAGAGGGCTATTATCTTTGAGCCGGACCTGACAGTCAATTACCTTCTCTCCTCGTATGGTCTCAGTGCCTATTACCGTCAGCCGGTGAGCGGATTTGATGTAAGGAAGAAGGCGCTTGAGAAACGTCATGACCATGCTATGAGCCAGCCGACAATGAGAAGCCTGCTTGCCAGGGCTGCCGTGATAGGGCCTATACTGATCGCTCTTGCCCTGGTGCCGTTCAATGACCGCATCTTCAGGAGCAACGTGGAGGAGTCCAACCTCAACCCGCTGGCAAGGGTAGAGCTTGAGTTCAACCGCGAACAGATAGAGGCTGAGAAAGCATCCGGTTCGGCAGAATATCCGGTTACGGATAAGATTGAATCCGATGTTAAGACCCCACCTGTGTCCTCCACTGAAGTCACATCTGAGGTTATACCTGAAGTCCCAACTTCAGCCGCGCCTGACACCGTACAAGCAGTCAAACGTGATGTCACACATGAAGCAGCACGTGAAATCACACATGAAGTTGCACCTTCAGCCGTGCCGGAAGCCACTCCCGTCCGGGTTCCCGTCAGGAGCACGCCGGCAGTGGTGGTTGAAGAGTACCGGTACATGATTATCATTGGCAGCTTCCAGGGTGAGGAGAATGCCCTTACAATGGTTGAAAAGCTCCGCAGGCAGGGATTTGACCCGGAGCTCGCGGGCGGCCCGGACGGCTATCTGCGCGTCAGCGCTCAGTCATTCCCGACGCTTGACGAAGCAAAGGTGGTGCTTGAGAAGGTGCGGAAGGAGTATACCGGCGCCTGGGTCTACAAAAGCAGGTAGTCTCTAGTCTTCAGTCACCAGTCAATTCAGTCAAAAACCAGCATCACAATTCTGTATGGCCTGCGGCCAATTGCTC
>DHGW01000069.1:0-5697 GCA_002402965.1 Bacteroidales bacterium UBA4788 | reverse complement strand
ATGGCCTGCGGCCAAAAAATGGGTGGTATCCATCCTTTTACATTGCTGAATCGCCCAGGGTGAATGGTTGCGCGTAGCGCATAAAGCATTGTAGTACAGAGATATAAATGAAAAGATTGGTCGTAGACCATTAAGAATCATAAATCCTTCAGCCTTCCAGGCCTACTTGACCGGACTTCCGTTTTTGATTTTCTTCTCGGGAGTGACAAAAACCAGTTTGCCGTTCTCGTCCTCAGCCAGCAATACCATCCCCTTCGACTCTATCCCCTTGATGGTGCGTGGAGCCAGGTTGACAATCACAGAGATGCTCTTTCCCGGAAGCTCTTCCGCAGTGAAGTGCTCTGCAATGCCTGAGACAATTGTCCGGACATCGATACCCGTATCCACCTTAAGCTTTATCAGTTTGGTTGTCTTGGCTACCTTCTCCGCTTCGAGGATCGTGGCGGTACGGATATCCATTTTGGTGAACTCCTCGAAGGTGACATCCTCCTTCTGCGGCAGGGCCGGGGCAACAGCATTCTCGTTGGCCTTTTTGGTATTGAGCAGTTTCTGAATCTGTCTTTCGATCTCCGCATCCTCCACCTTGGTGAACATCAGTTCGCCGGAGGAGACAACATGGCCCGGGGTCAGGAGGTCCGACCTGCCGGCAGCATCCCAATGGAGTCCGGTGATGCCAAGCCAACCCCTCAGCTTGTCCATCGAGAAGGGCAGGAAGGGTTCGAGCAGTATCGCCAGGTTGGCTGTGATCTGCAGGGAGACGTACATAATCGTCTTAACCCTTTCAGGATCAGTCCTGACCACCTTCCACGGCTCGGTGTCAGCCAGGTATTTGTTACCCAGGCGGGCCAGGTTCATTGCCTCGGCCAATGCCTGCCTGAAGCGAAAGGCTTCCAGGTTGTTCTCCACATTTTCACGGCAGGTCATAATCGACTTTACCGTGTCATTGTCATAATCAGTCATGACACCCGGAGCGGGGACGGCTCCCTTGTAATAATTGGAAGTCAGTACCAGGGTGCGGTTGATGAAGTTACCGAGTATTGCAACGAGTTCATTGTTGTTGCGTGCCTGGAAATCCTTCCAGGTAAAGTCGTTGTCCTTCGTCTCCGGTGCGGTGGCGCAGAGTGCATAGCGAAGCGAGTCCTGCTTACCGGGGAAATCCTCAAGGTACTCATGAAGCCATACCGCCCAGTTCCTTGAGGTGGAGATCTTGTCGTTCTCGAGGTTGAGGAACTCGTTGGCCGGAACGTTGTCAGGAAGGATGTAGCTCCCCTCTGCCTTGAGCATGGCGGGGAAGATGATGCAATGAAAAACTATGTTGTCTTTGCCGATGAAGTGGATCATACGGGTCTCCGGGTCCTTCCAGTACTTCTCCCAGTCGGGGGTCAGCTCCCTGGTGGCGGAGATATAGCCTATCGGTGCGTCAAACCATACATAGAGCACCTTTCCTTCGGCTCCTTCGACTGGTACGGGTACGCCCCAGTCGAGGTCACGGCTCACCGCCCTGGGCTGCAGTCCCTGGTCGAGCCACGACTTGCACTGGCCGTAGACGTTGGTCTTCCACTCAGTGTGATCCTCAAGGATCCATTTCCTGAGCCATGGTTCGTATTTGTCGAGCGGCAGGTACCAGTGGAGAGTGTCACGCATCACCGGGGCGCTGCCGCTTATTGTTGAGCGCGGGTTGATGAGGTCGGTGGGGCTGAGTGATGTGCCGCACTTTTCGCATTGGTCGCCGTAGGCATTTTCGTTGCCACAGTGAGGGCATGTGCCTGTGATATAGCGGTCTGCAAGAAAGCATCCGGCCTCCTCATCGTAATACTGGCTGGCAGTCTTCTCAATGAATTCGCCCTGTTCATAGAGCTTGCGGAAGAACTGCGAGGCGGTCTCGTAATGTATCTTGTTTGAGGTGCGTGAGTAAATGTCAAAGGAGATGCCGAAGTCGGCAAAAGCCTTCTTGTTCAGCTCATGATAACGGTCTACAACCTCCTGAGGGGTGATGCCCTCCCTTCGTGCCTTGAGGGTGATTGGCACCCCGTGCTCATCCGAGCCGCAGATGGAGATAACGTCCTCTCCGCGCATCCTGAGCCAGCGTGTGTAGATGTCTGACGGCACGTAAACCCCTGCAAGGTGTCCTATATGGATAGGTCCGTTGGCATAAGGCAGGGCTGATGTGATAAGATGGCGCTTGAACTTCTTCATCGGTGAAAGGCACTGTTTTTTAACCCGGCAAAGATAATGAATTTCAAAAAGCACCGCGAAGCTGGTTATTCAACATGTCCGAAGGCAGCAAGCACCTCGTGCATGTATGTGCGTGACACCGGGACCTCTGAAGGTGGTATGCTGTCGAGCTCCAGCAGAAGTCCTTCCTTCTCCCTGCGTATCAGCTTGACTTTCTCAATGTTGACCAGCCATGATCTGTGGCATCGTATGATTGCTGCCTCCTTTAGCTCCTCTTCCAGGGCTCTCAGGGTATTGCGGAGCATGAACCGGCTCAGCTTATCCGGACCCTGGTAACAGACGGTGACGTAGTTGTCACTGCCCTGCACGGAGAGCAGGTCTGAGTGCTTAAGTGACATCCTCAGTACCCCCTTCTCATCCCTGAGGTGGATCATGGGGTGCTGGCCTGCCGTTTCGGGTTGCTCCATGATTCCCGAGAGCTTCATCTTGCTGTCGCGCCATGAGAACCAGAGCCAAAGGAAGGTATACGGCAGCAGAAGCGTCAGGGAGGTGTTCTGCACTGACCTTGAGAGGAGCTCCGTGAAGGGTCTGCGGTCATTCAGGATAACGGTCTCGAACAGGGTGAAGAAGAGGGCCATTGCAATGATTTCCGCCGCCACCCATACCAGGTAATGCCAGATCTTAAGAAAACCGCCCCGTTTGACAAAATGGTACATTATAATACGGCTGACGGCCACCACCAGCACGCCGGCAAGGATCACCCCGCTGGCATAGAGCAGCAGGGTGGGCTTTGAGACCTCGAACCATGTACCAACACCGAAGGGGGTGTAGAGGTTAAGGAACAGCAGTGCAAAGCCGGCTGTAAAGAGTATAGTGGTAGCGATATTCCCCTTTTCGGTCAGGTAACCGGGAAGCTTTTTGCTCAGGTCGATATTCATTGCGTCAACTGTCAATGCAAAAGTAACACTTTTACCGACCTGCCGTTTTCCTGCTTTGACCGGCCTGGAAATTTCACCCCTGCACAGGCTTTTTCACCCCCGGGAGAGCGTTTCGGGCCCTCAGCAGGTCAGGAGGTACCAATTATTTGGAAGCGCCTTCCGAATTCATTTTGTTTGCCGAAAAAGGAGTAATGGGTTACACCAGTACAGAGAGAGAGCTTGCCACCCACTTCAGGGGAGGGATGACCGAAGGGGTGATCCCCGGCCTGGGGGTGACCCTGACCGGGGAACGATTCCGTTCGTCGGTCGATTGCTCCTTTCCTGACTGGAAGAATGCCTCAGAGATGTTCAGGTTTCTATTCAGGTCACGAGACGCAGAAGAGCGCAACAGGGAATTCAGCTACTATGTTATCAAACCGGGAGGGGTCATCATTGAGACTTCACTGAGTTCCGTGCCTCCTTCCGAAGTTACCAGCAGTGCTTCCGGTGTCAACCGCAATCCTTCCGGTGTCACTCTCAGTATTGCCGGGGGCTCTCTCACCATTGCCGGGGGCACCGGAGAGCAGGAAGGAGTTCCGGAAAGCGGACGCAGCCGGGGGGCCATCATCCTTCTTCACGGTCTTAATGAACGGAGCTGGAACAAGTACATACAGTGGGGGGCTGCGCTGGCCTCTGGTACCGGCAGACCGGTAGTGCTATTTCCCCATGCCTGGCACATGAACCGTTCGCCACGCAGCTGGATTGACAGGCATCTGATGATGCCTCTGGTAACGGCCCGTACATCTCTCCTGCCTGACACCCGGTTTTCGACTTTCGTAAACGTGGCATTGAGCACACGAATGAGCGTCTCGCCGCAGCGCTTTATGCTGTCAGGCTATCAGACAGTTAAAGATCTGTCGGAGTTCATCGGTTTGGTGAGGGAAGGCCATGTGCCCGGGATCACTGCCGGGGGACCTGTGGATATCTTTGCTTATTCAATAGGAGCGCTGGCCACTCAGGTTATGATGCTCTCGGAACCCTCACCGCTGCCCGCCGACAGTCGCGTGATGCTCTTCTGCGGTGGTAGTGCCTTCAGCATGATGAACGGCACCTCTAAGCTGATCATGGATAGCAGGGCCTTTGAGATGCTCCTCTCTTTCTACCTCGGATGGCCGTCAGGATCCGGGAGGAGAGACCAGGACCGGTTCGCAGGGCTGATGAATGACACCCCCGAGGGGGAGGCTTTCTATGCCATGACCTCCCTTCAGCGGCTGAAGGACACTCGTGGCAGGCCATTCAGCAAATGGGAGGGGAGGCTGAAGGCCGTCTCCCTCGCAGGCGACAGGGTCATACCGCCTGAAGCGGTGCGGGAGGCACTCACAGGGGCTGACTTTGAAGTTTGGGACCCGGGATACCCCTGTTCGCATGAATCGCCCTTCCCGGTTCTATCCGGGGAGAATGCGGATTCCGCAGACCGGACTTTTGACAGGCTCTTTGCGACTGCTGCGGGATTTCTCTCATGAAATGACTATTTTTGATACGGTCACCAGATCGCTTCAGCTTATGAAATCACTTATCATTCCGCCATACCTCAGGGAGGGCGACCGTATTGAGATCATCACCCCGGCAAGTCATATTGAGGAGGATGTCGTCCGGCAGGCGGTGAGGATACTTGAAGGGTCAGGTTTTCATGTAACCCTTGGTGAGCATGTCTTCACCCGCAGCGGCCCGTTCGCGGGGAGCGAAAGCGAGAGGCTGCTAGACATTCAAAGGGCAACCGATGACCCGGATGTGAAAGCGGTACTCTGCTCACGGGGCGGCTATGGCATGTCAAGGATCGTTGACAGCATCGATTTCACGGCACTGAAGAGACACCCGAAGTGGTATGTCGGGTATAGTGATATCACCTCACTGCACATGTGGCTCAACACGGTATGCGGGATTGCCTCACTGCATGCCGAGATGCCTCTCAACTACTCCAATCCGGAGTGCTCTCCGCTCTGTTACGAGACAATGGTCAGAGCCCTGACGGGCAGGCCGGAGCCGGTGAGATGGACTCCTTCCCGCGAAGCCTCTTTAGAGCTCTCAGGCCAGGTCACGGGAGGAAATATTTCTCTCATATACAGCCTTCATGGCACTCCTGCGCAGCCTGACACCGACGGGGCAATACTCTTCATCGAGGAGATAGGGGAACAGTTCTACCATCTTGACCGTATGCTTGTCGCAATGAGGATGACAGGCCTCCTTAAGAACCTTTCGGCACTGATAGTGGGAGGGATGGAGAAAATCACCGAGGGTGAGCATGTCTTTAATCAGACTGTCGAGGAGGTTGTGATGAACATCGTCAGCGGCTATGATTACCCGGTATTGTTCAATTTCCCTGCAGGACACATCAGCGACAACATGGCAATTTACCTGGGTCGAAATGCAAGGATCAGTCAGTCGGGCAGGGAAGCCGTCCTGACCTGGCTTTAACCTGCAGCCATCTACAATGCTTTATGGCCTACGGCCAAATTGTAAATTTCAGTTCAATTATATACCACCATTTCAGTTAAGAAGTACAACACACTACAAAAGTAATTAAATAGATTATTGTTTGTTTTAG
>DHGW01000072.1 GCA_002402965.1 Bacteroidales bacterium UBA4788 | reverse complement strand
AACAGCGCCATGCTTCATAACAGGCTTAATTTAAAGGCTTATCCGGGAAGCAGAACCACCATCGCCATTGAGGTGAGGAACAGGTTCGTTACCGGTGACATGGTAAGCCTTGACCCCGGATATGCCCCCGGCCTCTCTGCCGATCGCGGATGGGCGGATATGTCATGGAACATCTCCGACGGAACTTCTTATGTGCTTAATACCATGATTGACAGGGCATATGTCGATTTCACCGCCGGCCGTTTTCAGATTACCGCCGGCCGACAGCGGATCAACTGGAGCCAGTCACTGGTATGGAACCCCAATGACATCTTCAACACCTACTCATTCTTTGATTTTGACTACATCGAGAGGCCTGGAAGCGATGCCGTCAGGGCTGTCCTGACCACCGGACCCTCATCGGCAGTGGAAGCCGCGGTCAAACTGGACAGGGAAGGAAAGCTGTCTGCCGCAGCGCTCTGGAGATTCAGCCTTTTCAGTACTGATCTCCAGTTCCTGGCAGGCGAGACCGAACAGGAGTTCTTCACTACAGGCACAGGATGGTCCGGGGCGATAGGTTCATGGAGTGTCCGCGGAGAGGCAACCTGGTTCCGTTCCCTGCCTGACGCACCTCACGACAAAAGTACCCTGATCGCAACAGCAGGAGTTGACAGGGTATTTTCGGACAGGATCTCCGCCCTGGCACAGGTGATGTATTCAAACAATCCTCTTATCCTGAATGAATTCTCGCTGCTCTATGACGGCACTCTTAAGGCAGACCAGCTGGCATTCTCGGAATTCAGCGCCGTGGCTCAGATGACCTGGTCACCGATGCCTCTTTTAAGTATATCATTGTCAGCAATCTGGTATCCCGATCTGAATGGCTGGTATGCCGGTCCGTCAGTAGAATTTTCAATGGCTGAAAACGTTGGTTTTTCAATGATATATCAGCATTTTGACAGCGAAATCGGGGGTGAAAAGACCAGGATCAACGTGGGGTTCATCAGGATTAAGTATAGTTTCTGAAATTTTCATACTTTTACGGAGTTAACTCCGTAAGTATGTCATTGGTTCATGAACTTGAGAAATCCGGTAACTGGCTGTTCAGAAGAAGAAGCTGGCTGCCGGCAACAATCCTGGTTCTTGCAGTATTTTATCTCTTCGTAGCCAACCGCAGCGTAATCTATTTCAACTACACCTGGGAAATAGCCTGCATACTTGTCTCCGTTGCAGGCGAGCTCTTCAGGTCATACACCGTGGGCCACGTACCGCGGAACACCTCGGGCCGCAATGTCATAGACCAGCTTGCCGACGATCTCAATACAACAGGTATTTACTCCGTTATGCGCCATCCGCTCTATGTCGGGAACTTCCTCATGTGGCTTGGTCCCGTGCTGTTCCTCAGGTCGGTATGGTGCGTGATAATATTTGTGCTGGCATACTGGCTCTATTATGAGCGGATAATCTTTGCCGAGGAGCAGTACCTGCGCCGCAAGTTCGGTGAGACATATGATACATGGGCATTCAGGGTTAAGGCGGTGATTCCGGGGTTCAGGCACTACATGAAGTCGAGGTTGCCTTTCTCTTTCAGGAATGTCCTCAAGAGGGAGTACAACAGCGTAACCAACCTCTTCATCGTCTTTGCATTCCTTGACCTCTTCCGCAACATAGCAGTCACAGGAAGGGTCTACATGGAACCAATGTATGTGACGCTTCTGATTGCAGCAATCTTATTCTGGGGTGTAGTCAGGTATCTTGTGAAGCGGACAAAATTTCTTTATGTCGAAGGGAGGTAGCAGATAACTCTGCCTACCTTCTTGCTCCCAGGAACAGCATTATGTAGTAGATGAGCGTTGCCAGTGAGCCCAGCGCCGCAATGACATATGTGTATGCAGCCCACTTGAGTGCATCCTGCGCCTTGTCATGCGTCCCGGAATAGGTTATCCCTGCATCGGCTAGCCATGCCAGCGCCCTCTTTGAGGCGTTTATCTCCACCGGGAGGGTAATGACGCTGAAGAGCGTGGTTATGGCAAACAGAACGATCCCTATAAGGAGTATCTCCGGCCTCGAGTTCAGAAGAACCAGTCCTGCAATAAGAACCCACTGGATCCAGTTGGAGGCAAATCCTACCACCGGAGCGAGCTTTGATCTCATTCCAAGCCATGCATATGCCTGGGCATGCTGCAGGGCATGGCCCGTCTCATGGGCTGCCACGGCCGCGGCTGCCACACTGGCGCCTGAGTATACGTCACGGCTCAGGTTAATAGTTTTTTTAAGGGGATTATAATGATCGGACAGTTCTCCGGCAACGCTGTGCACGGTGACATCCGTTACCCCGTTATCACGCAGCATCTTTTCAGCCACATCACGGCCGGTCATCCCGCTGGCTATGGGCATCTTCGAATACTGTCTGAATTTTGATTTCAGCCTGGCACTGACAACCCAGCTCAGGATCATGAATACTATGAATATAATCCAGTATACTCCGTTATGTAAAAACATTGTCTCCATTAATTATCTGTTCAATTGGTTTCTTTCATTCATGCAAAACAGCTGCCATCGGCAATTAGTTCCGAAAAGTGGTCATTTTGTCATGCCAATTCAGCTTATCTTTGACCCCGATGCAAAGCCCGATCGCAAAGATATTATCTTTTTTGCTGCTGATACCCGTATGGTTTTACCGGTGGTTCATCTCACCCCTGATACCGCCTTCATGCCGTCATACTCCAACCTGTTCACAGTATGCGATTGATGCTCTCACGATGCACGGCCCGTTAAAGGGTTTGGTCATTTCAACAGGCCGCATCCTGAGGTGCAGGCCGGGTGGCACTCACGGGTATGATCCTGTTCCGAGGTTTATTTTCAGGCGGTACCGCCATAACAGCAAAATGTTACGACGCAGTCCGCGCTGCAACAGGCTTAAGGAACATGCCTAAAAGCTGAGTTTCTCCCTCAGCATTTTGTATCCGGCGCGGCTTACGGGGATCTTTTCGCCTGATTTGAGTATTGCCACGTAGTTATCCTTGCTGTAGGGCTCAAGGCGGGTGATATGCTCAACGTTGACCATGTACGACCTGTGGACTCTCAGAAAGAGGCCCGGGGGGAGGTGATCCTCGTAATATTTCATCGTCTTCGGCTTCAGTGCCTTGCCCTCGCTGTAGTAAATCATCACGTAATCATCTTCGGCGGCGAGGTATGAAACATTGTTCAGGGGTATGATCTTTATTCCCGCCCCTTTTCTGAATACGATTCTTGTGAGGTATCCTTCTGCTTCAGAGACTGAGTCCACCAGTTTTTCAATTTTTTCCGGTTCCGGTGTCTCTTTTACGATGCGGTTTACCGCTTTGGCGAGGGCATCGTCAAAGCGCTCCTTTGAGAAGGGTTTCAGCAGATAATCAACGGCGTTCAGTTCAAATGCCCTGATGGCATACTGGTCAAAGGCTGTGGTGAAGATCACCTCGGGCTTCTCGTCTACTACCTCCAGCAGCTCAAACCCTGTCAGCTTCGGCATCTGTATATCCAGGAAGATCAGGTCCGGGCGCTTCTCCTTTATCTCCCTTGCCCCGCAGAAGCCGTCGCCGCATTCCCCCGCGATCTCAATTTCGGGGTGGTCCTTAAGCATATATTTAAGCAGCTCCCTGGCCGGGGCTTCATCTTCAATGATCAGTGCTCTTATCTTTTTCATGCCGTTATGATGAAATATCTGTCATGTCTGTCTGAACGGGAATCTTACCGTCACGGTAAAACTGTCATCTGTGCGTGTGATATCAAGATCGGCGGTATCGCCGAAGAAGAGCTCCAGCCTGCTGTTGACGTTCCTGAGCCCTATGCCTGCACCTTTTTTTGTCACCACCGATTCAGTATCGACATTGTTGGCGACAGTTATCACCACCGTGTCGTTTTCCTTCTTCACGCTGGTTCTGATGACCACCTCTTCTGTCGATTCATAGACCCCGTGCTTAACTGCGTTCTCATAAAGAGGCTGGAGGAGCATTCCCGGCATCAGTGCCTGCATGCACTCCTCGCTTATCTCCTCTTCAATGACAAGGCGTTCACCGAACCTCACCTTCTCTATCTGCAGGTATAGCCTGAGGCTCTCCATTTCGGTGTGCAGAGTCACCGGCTGCTCATTTCTCGATGAGAGCGAATAGCGCATGAAATCTGACAGCTTGACTATCATCTCCCTGGCTCTGAGGGGGTCGGTAACGGTGAGGGAGCTGACGGAGTTGAGGCTGTTGAAGAGGAAATGAGGATTTATCTGCGAGCGGAGCATTTTCAGCTCTCCCTCGCGCACCTGTGTCTCGAGCTGGGCCTGTCGCTTCGCCTTCTCCTCAAGGCGTAAGGCACTGAGGAAAAGATAGTAAACAAGCACTATCATGAAGAACAACAGTATGCCGGCCGTCGCCCGGAAGACCAGTGATGAGTGCCAGAAGATGTCATAATCGATTTTCTCTGACACAAAAACCCGGACAACCAGCCTCGGCACGAGGAGCCAGAACAGAATGGTCAGTGAGCCGGTCAGAAGGACATTGAATACTGATGAGTAGAGCTGGTTGTCCTCACGAAGCATATATCTCACGGGGAACCAAATGGCAAGGCCAAGGAGTCCGAAAATAATCATGGAAACAATACCGTCGGCGACAGCCAGGTCGGCTTTCCCGCCGTAAACGAAAATAATAAGAAGTGACTGGCCTGTGGCTAACATCAGCCAGGCCAGCCACCATACAAGTAACCTTGCTCTGCTCTCCAGTAACGGATGCTTCATATACTACTTGTAGCTTTTTAACTCTCCACCGCCAAAAATCACGGTACCTCTGATTATAAGTGTCCTTGTATTGTCCTTAATAACATCACCCCTTATTTTTCTCGCATCCGAGAATCCTCCGAGGATCGGTGTGATATCAAGTATTACGCTCCAGCTTTCCGGCACAATAATGGTTGTACCCCCAAAGATACAGGTAATTTCAATAATGTTCTCTCCCGGAGCAAGAGATGATCTGGTAAGGTCAACCTCTCCTCCGCCGAAGATAGAGGTAATCTTGCCCCCCTGGAAATTTTCGGTAATAAGCTGACGCTCTGCGCCGCTGAAGATATTTGTATAGTCTATGTAATCAGCTTTGTTTGTGGTTGAGTAGTCAAGTTTCTTCACGATACTTTTTGAGTTTATCAGGAGTACCACGCCAATTACTATGAACAATGCGGGCCAGAAGAAGTTAAATGACCTGAAGAAATCGGTGAAGAGCTCGGGGATCAGGAAAAATCCGCCGACGGATATCAGCACTATGCCCGGGGTCTTGTTGTCAGAGCCGATCAGTGTAATCACACCGATAGCGATCAGCAGCATCTGCCAGCTGAACAGGATATCATCTATGAAATGGTCGAGAGGTTCGGGCAGAACAGTAGACTTCTTGAGCATAAGGATTAATCCTGCGATAATTAGCAGAACACCGATGACCAGCCTGTTGGAGGTTTCGGTATTTCTTGCCGGTTTGTTCATTTGGTTTTCCATTGCTTTCGATATTATTAGGTTCTTAACTTTTGAATTGTTTACTTATGGGTCGGAGCATGAATGCCACCCCTCCAAGCACCAGTACGGCAGGCCAGTATATATTCTTGTAGACCGGAGAAAGCTGTACGCTCATGTCCGGCATCAGGAACCAGAAGCCGATGGCGAAGAGGGCAACTGCCGAGACCAGTTCAAGGCTCAGGAGCGAGAAGACCCCGAAAAAGATAAGGATCATCTCCCATTTGAAGTAATCTGAGATTTCTCCGAGGTTGAGCAGGTCAAGTTTCGCCACAATCATCACCAGTCCGAGGGTAATCAGGAACTTTGCCATGCCAATGAACGGATTGTTGTATTTGTCTTTCATGACGGTGAATTTGAATTTCGGTTCAAATGTATTATGCAACCCCATGCCGTCGCCAGACTTTTCCGGCAGGGTGCGGATATTCATCGGTGAACTGCGAAGAAAACGGGGGATGTTACTTTTTTGTTCATAATTTTTTTTATTGGAAGAGGATTTATAATTTTGCAGACCGAAAAAAAGGGAATATGCCCGGATTGTATTCCATACCGTTAGCGGGATTAAAGGAGGCCAGATACACCTACGAATTTAAAATAGGAGATGACTTTCTGGATGCTTTTGAGGAGTCGGAGATTAAGAGGGGGGAGTTCAGGGCGGTGGTGGTTCTTGAGAAATGTTCCACCCATCTTGAGCTGGACATAGTGATCAACGGCCGTGCCGAGGTGGTATGTGACAGATGCCTTGAAGCTTTTTACCTGCCTTTATCATGCGCCAACAGGCTGTTTGTGAAGCAGGGAAGGGAGTGGGAGGAATCTGATCCGGACATTGTAACAATGCCGCTGGATGAACATGAAATAGATCTGAGTCAGTTTTTCTATGAATACATCCACCTTGCATTACCTTTGAAGCGTATTCATCCTGATGACAGCAAGGGACGTACAACATGCGACCCCGCGATGATCAGGAAGCTTGAAGCCCATCTCATGACCGGCGAGGGAGACTCCGACCCGCGATGGGATGAGCTTAAGAAACTGACAGGGACAAATTAAATTAATTCATTACTGCGATGCCAAATCCAAAACACAAACACTCCAGCACAAGGAGGGACAAGAGGAGGACACACTACAAGGCTGTGGCTCCTACAGTTGCTGCCTGCACGAACTGCGGATCAGCTCATCTGTACCACAGGGTCTGCCCTGAGTGCGGATACTACAGGGGTAAGCTTGCTGTTGAAAAGAAGACGACAGCCTGACAACTTTCCGTTCAAAAAAGCTGAACGATGAAAATAGGTCTTGATGCAATGGGGGGCGATTATGCACCCGATGCGGCCGTTGAGGGTGCCGTGGATGCACTTGGCAAGCTGCCACACGGAGACCGCCTTGTCCTTATCGGTGATAACGGACGCATAAGAGAAAAGCTCGCATCACTGAATGTCGAGCCCTCTCTGTTTGACATAGTACCGACAACGCAGGTGATAGAGATGTCAGATCACCCGGCAAAGGCCTTTTCCCAGAAAAAGGACTCCTCCATCGCTGTCGGATTCGGCATGCTCAAGAGCGGTATGATTGACGGCTTTGCAAGCGCCGGCAATACTGGTGCAATGCTCGTTGGCGCGAGCTATACGGTCAATGTCATACCCGGTGTCTTCAGGCCGGCCCTCGTAGCACTTATTCCCAATGTCAACGGAAAGTCCTCCATAATTCTTGACGTGGGAATCAATCCCGACAGTAAGCCTGATGTTCTCCTCCAGTACGGCATGCTGGGCACGGTATATGCCAGGTATGTCCTCGGTATAAAAGAACCTTCTGTGGGGCTGCTTAACATAGGCGAGGAGGAATCAAAGGGATCAGCTGCCGTGAAGGCTGCCCATGAACTCCTGCGCGAAAGCACCGATCTCCACTTCAGGGGCAACATAGAAGGCCATCACCTTTTTAC
Source organism: Bacteroidales bacterium UBA4788 (assembly GCA_002402965.1). Classification (GTDB taxonomy): domain Bacteria; phylum Bacteroidota; class Bacteroidia; order Bacteroidales; family VadinHA17; genus SR-FBR-E99. The sequence continues at coordinate 440 of DHGW01000072.1, read as the reverse complement.
CGATGAGATGACCGATGTGATCGTCTGTGACGGATTCGTGGGTAACGTGGTCCTGAAAATGGCCGAGAAATTTTATACCGTGGCCATATCAAAAGGCATTAAAGACAGCTTCTTTGACAGGCTTAACTTCGAGGTTGTCGGGGGTACGCCGGTTGTCGGAATCAACGAAAACGTGGTTGTTGGCCACGGCATCTCAAACCGGACGGCAATAATGAATATGATACTCCAGACCCGTGACGTAGTTCATGCCGACCTTGCAAGGAAGATCAAGGAGGCCATAGGAGCATGACAAAGATAAGAGCAGCAGTAACAGGGATAAACGCGTGGGTGCCGGAATACCGGCTCACCAACCAGGAGCTCTCGACCATGGTGGATACCACTGACGAGTGGATTATGCAACGCGTCGGGATAAAGGAGAGAAGGATCCTGAAGGGAGAAGG
>DHGW01000051.1:2445-24825 GCA_002402965.1 Bacteroidales bacterium UBA4788 | reverse complement strand
GCACCGCAGAAGATACCTGCATTGCCTTTGCCACCCTTCTCCGCTTCTGCAGCCGCCTTCCGCGCCGGCAGCACGACCTTACGGTCCTCCGGCTTCGCCCTGACCTTCGCCATAATCTTCTGGGCATGATCAAGCACTTCCTTGTCGGCCAGCCCGATGGCATACTCCACATTGCACCTGAAGTAACGGCGTATGATCTCCTGGTGCGCAGCCTCCTGTATCAGCGCATCATCCACTATCCCGGAACTGGCGCGGTTCACGCCCATATCGGTGGGCGACTGGTACATCGACTCACCCCCGGTAATTTTTTCAAGGATTCTCTTGAGCAGGTGAAATGCCTCGATATCGCGGTTATAGTTAACAACATTTTCGCCATAGCTCTTCAGATGGTAGCTGTCTACCAGCACCTCGTCCTTCAGGTCAAGTGTGGCGGCCTCATAGGCTATATTCACCTTGTGGTCAATGGGCAGATCCCAGATGGGGAAGGTCTCGAACTTGGCATATCCCGCCTTGATACCTCTGCGGTACTCGTGGTAGAGGTTGCACAGGCAGGTGGCCAGCTTGCCGCTGCCCGGTCCAGGTCCGGTAACAACAACAATCGGGTGTGTAGTCTTAATGTATTCGTTGGCGCCGTAACCCTCGTCGCTCACTATCAGGTCTATGTCGGTGGGGTATCCTTTGGTGGGAGAGTGTGTATAGACCTTCACTCCCCTGTGCTCCAGCTTGTTCCTGAATGCCTTCGCCGGTTGCTGACCCGTATACCGGGTGATGACCACCGCGGTAACCTCGATGCCCCACTCCCTGAAGTCGTCAATTGTCTTAAGCGCATCCACATCGTAGGTAATGCCGAAATCGGCCCGTATCTTCTTCCTCTCGATATCGCCGGCATGAATGCAGAGGATCACATCGGTCTTATCCTTCAGCATCTGCAGCAGCCGCATCTTTACGTTGGGATCGAAGCCCGGGAGGACCCTCGCGGCATGAAAATCAAACAGCAGCTTACCCCCGAACTCGAGATAAAGTTTATTGTTGAAGCGGTTCACACGCTCTAGGATTGCAGCAGTCTGCTCCCTGAGGTATTTCTCATTGTCAAACCCGGTGTGGTATGTATCAGTCATTTAAAGGCCCCCGATTCGCTTTTCCGACAAGCATAAGGATCAGCTTCCAATATTAAATAAATTTTCCTTGTAAGAAAGTTTATGCAGGGATAAAAAATATCCACCATCCGGGGTTAATAAGTTTTTTGTCTGACGGCGAAGCGCTTATCACCCGATCTTTACCGAGGTCATCGTCAGCGATCCTGCAATTGGCTGGTCGTTGAACAGTTCAACAGGTTCACCCGGCTCTCTCAGCGCCAGCGAATAGAGCAGCGGGAGGAAGTGCTCAGGAGTGGGTATGGCGAGGCTGAATGCCCTGCCCTGCGCGGTGTAGTTGATCAGAGGAGCGTGGTCGCTGCTGAGGATGTATCTTTTCATTGCCTCACCTGCCTCTGTGGCCCAATCGAATGCGAATCCTGGCGTATTAATGTGTTCCCACGACACCATCCCGAGGTTATGCACCATGTTGCCGCTGCCGATTATCAGCACCCCCTTCCTGCGCAACGGGGCCAGCTCGCGTGCCAGGTCATAGTGCTGTTGTGGCGTCATCTGCCAGTCAAGACTCAGCTCCACCACCGGCACATTGGCCTCGGGGTACATCCTCCTTATAACGGTCCATGCTCCGTGGTCAAGGCCCCAGGCCCGGTCAAGCTCTACGATCCGTTCGCGTATCGTATCACGGGTAGCGCGGGCCAGATCAGGGCTTCCCGGAGCGGGGTACTGCACCTCGTAAAGCGGGCGGGGAAATCCCCCGAAGTCATGGATGGTTTCCGGCTTCTCCATGGCTGTCACCTTTGTGCCTTTCGTCTGCCAGTGGGCGGAGATGCACAGGATGGCGGCGGGTTGTGGCAGCCTACTGCCGGCCTCGCGCCAGCCGGCGGCAAACTCGTTCTCCTCGATTGCATTCATCGGGCTGCCATGGCCGATGAACAGCACGGGCATTTTCGGAGAGGACTGATCTCCGTCGCGGGTGCTCATACCCTCTTTCAGCAGATTCGTAAGTTTTGCCGCCATGGTGATGTTTTATCTTTTAACAAGGGAAGTTACGAAAAGTTGATGCAGTTCCGGGAAACAGATCTCCCTGGATGGCAGCAAAAGCTTCAGTTAGCCCGACAGGAAGCCGGCCCTGCAAAAAAAAATCTTAATCCGGCACAACGGGAACAATCTTTGGGACGAAGGTAAAAGTGACTTTTGCAGTAATGGCAGAGATATGTATAAGAAACCTGACCCGGGGCAATCCCCGGTTGCCAGACATTCATGCCGGACCTTTAGTATTTACCAAGTAATTACAAAGATGAAAAGGAAAATCTTAAATCTGGCTCCATGCGTTGTCGCATGCCTGGTTACAGCATTGGTGACTTTCGGATTCATTGCAGGAGACAAAGTCATGCCTGTTACCACCAAATCGGATAAAGCAAGGGCACTGTTCAAGGAAGCGCAGATCCAGTTGTTTGAAGCAGGAGACGCCAGGAAAGCCACCGAACTGTTTAAACAAGCCCTGGATCTGGATAAAGAGTTCGCCCTAACAAATCTGTATTACGGTTACATGGGATTCGGCAATATTGAACGCGAGAAATATATTAATGCTGCTTATGAGCAGAGAGATAAGGTTTCTGAGGCTGAGAAGCATTTTATCCAGGCGTATGGAAGTCTGACAAACGGAAAAAGGGATGAAGCCTTTGATGAATTAAAGGCTGCAATCGGATTAGCCCCCGAGGATAAAATTCTTACAATGCATATGGCATTTATGTTTGCCAACTTCGAAAAGTATGAAGAAGCGCTTGAGTACGCAAAGCGAAGCAGCGAGCTGGACCCGGACTTTTCCGGTGCAATTAACCTCGAGGGTTACATCCTTTGGCATCTGGAAAAACCTGAGGAAGCAGAAAAATTGTATGCAAGGGCAATAGAAATGAATCCTGGGAACACTGATTTTCTGGACGATTACGGGCAGCTCTTAAGAGGCCAGGGCAGAGTAGAGGAGGCTATAGTAATGCACACGAAAGCATTGGCTATCAAGGAGGAATATCTCTCATTCCTATATCTGAGTCACTGCTATGTGGCAGACAATAATTATCCTGCAGCCAGGGATAACTATCTTAAGGCCAGGGATGCGTCTCTCACGAACGGGCAAAAGAATTTCTGCCTTGAATCTGTCGGATACACTTATCTCTATGAAGGCAATCTTCCCGAAGCCCTCGCAGCCTTCGACAGGCAGATTGAATTCAACAAACAATTGGGGGGCAGAGATGAAAGCATAATCAGGACCACCGTAAACAAAGCATACAGCTGCCTTCTGTATGAGGACTATGCCGCTTACGGAAAAATGCTGGAAGAATACAAGATGTACCTGACTTCCCTCAACCTGTCTGAACCGGACAGAATTTTCTTCGGGCAGTTCGCAAATCTCGTTGAGGGGTATCTGTATGCCTACTCGGGAAAAACTGATCTTGCGCAAAAATACCTTTCGCTCTATGACCAGAGTCTGACGGATGAGGAGAAGGATACTTACAAGAGTGACCTGTTTGAGATGAAGGAGCTCATAGATTACCACAAAGACAATTATAAGGAAGCAATCGCGAGCCTTGAGCAGGCTGGTGCCATGGCTCTTTATTACGCAGGATTGGCTTATGAGAAGATGGGAAATATCGAAAAGGTAAAGGAAACATATGCGAAAATATCAAATAACAAACTAACCTCCTTTGACCTGGCAGTAACCAAACCGTTCGCCAGGAAGCGACTGGCCAAATTATGACCCTGGGATTGCCTGCAGGTATTATTCCCCAATAACAGCAATCAAACGGAGCTGCGGCAGTTATTTCCCGGGTAGAGCACTTTCCTCGACGAATTGGGTCGTGTAGTAGAGGTATATGTATTCACCACTTGCATCTTCATTGAGGTCCTGCAGGATGCTGGTGCCGTACTGGAGCAGCCCGTGCCATGTATAGGCCGCTGAGGTGCCAAGGCTGTACACATATGTGGTGTGGCGGTCCCAGATACTCAGGCCTGTCAGTAACTGGTCGGAGTGGTCCGTATGTTTCCGGTAGGCAAGGAGGATATAATCACCACCGGATCCCCTGTTCAGATCAACATCTATATCATCGAAATCCGGACCAAGATCAGTAATTTTTTCTCCATCAGTAGTGTCATACGTACCTATTGCTGCAACAGGTTTGATCGTATCATTTTCAAGGCCGGGCAGGTAATATATCCACAGTGTGGCTCCACCCGCCCCCTTGTTGAGATCATATGGAAGTTTGTAATAGTCCCTGCCGTTCACGCGGTACGGGTTGGGGGTAAAGGACTGTCCACCACCATGAGATCGAGTATGCAGAAGCGAGGGGTAGGGTAGACAGAAATCTCCCTGTCTGTCGCCCATCTGGTTGAATAATACTGCAACAGCTCGGTCCTGCGGGCTTCGTCGTCACAGAATTCCCAGATGGGTATCAATCTGTTCTGGGTGTAATTGCAGAATACCAGCTTGTTGGGGATGCTGTTGAGCCAGGAGTCATAATCATTCTTGCTGATGATGTGATGCCCCTCCTGGCTGTCTCCGCCATACACCTCAAGGTGTTGTTCCATGTTGGATGCGAACCTGTCAAACTCCTGTTGTGTGACCACAGAGGTGTTCAGTTCGCCTGAACCATATCCCTTTGAGAAACTTGCTTCGGCATATACTGCCACGCCGACGCCCTCCTTGACGTCGCGCGTACGCCCGGAGACGCTATAGTCAGACCTTGCGCCGACGACAACCCCCGTCAGGCAGTGGGTGCCATAAAGGGTAAAAATTGTGGAAGGCGGCACGGATGGATCATTGAGCTTGCTCTTAGCCTGCGAGGTCAGATAAGGCTTCAGATCAGAGGCATCCCAGTCCGTAGGGAGCCTGAGCTGATACTTGTTGATCAGAATGTGATAGGTGGCAAATGAATATGAATCATACGAATATCTCTCCTTACTGAAATTCGTTTCAATTGATCCGCTGAAGAACATGTAACTACCCTGTAGCCCCACCGATGCGCTGAGAGAGCTGGAGTAGGTGCTTATGCTGGTCCCTGAAGTCCTGAGAAAAGAGCTGTTTTCAAGGTCTTTCATCTCAACCAGACCATCAGCATTAAGCTTACCGTAGTCAAGTATATGCTCCCGCACCTTTGCTTCATCCGCGAAGTTGTCAAAGACGTCATAACCTGCCCCCAGGTCCATGAATCCGTCAATTGTCTCCGGGTCATTAAATGGGTCAAAAGGCCCGGGAAGCTTGTTGCAGGAAATGCATAAGAAGATTCCCTGGCATGTTCCAAGGTGTGGTTACCTCCCCGGGAGAATTTTATTTTACCTTTGCATGACAGCATCCGCTGCCATGTAAATGAAGTCCGTTACACTGAAAGAGATAAGCCGGGAACTGACATATCGCACCCCCAAAGAGCTGCGCGATCTGTGCCTTCGCCTTGCGCGGTTCAAAAAGGAGAACAAGGAACTGCTGACTTACCTGCTGTTCGAATCAGCCGATGAACTTGCTTACGTGCAGAATGTTAAGAAGGAGATGGACGGGGAGTTTGAACAGATAAACCGTACGAGCTATTACTTTATCAGGAAGAGTGTCAGGAAGATACTGAAGAACACAAGAAAGTACATCAGGTATTCGCAGAAGAAACAGACTGAGGTGGACCTGCTGCTGTATTTCTGTACCAGGCTGAAGAGCCTCTCACCTCCGATTCAAAAAAATGCGGCCCTCATGAATCTCTACAACCGGCAGATTGACACAATCATCAAGAAGGTTTCTGTCCTTCATGAAGACCTGCAATTTGACTACAGCATCGAATTAAGTGAACTGAAAAAATAGCTTTAGCCTTAGCCTACTTCCAGCTTCACCCTCAGTCGTTCCCAGTAGTTGGGTGCACAGGTGAATACGTCATCCGCCGTGCAGAGCGCGGTGTATCTGACTAACCCTGAAGCCTGGACGGGGCAGCGCTAAGCAGAACCAATCGTTCTGTCAGGAAGATTAAATTTGTCTGGCAAGGTTATATGTGAGCGATCTCAGCCTGGCGGAAACAGAAGCACAGCTTCCTTCCTCCCGGGACTCTCACCTATCAGCTTTCTCGCCTGGTCATTGAATTTCGCAGAGGAATAGATGCAGCAATGGTTTACACTACGATCCGGTCAGCCCGGAAAGCCGGGTTGAAGTATGCCGACAGACATCATGAACTGGAGGACAATCTGAAAGTAAGGGCCGAAATGGAACGACTGGGAGGGAAGATCTATAAGCGGTTCAGGGTCTACAAAAAGTAATTGAATTGCCAGGGGATACCGGCTGAAAATTGAGATTCAACAGGCACTCCTTCTGTCTTGATAACTAAAACCAAAGAGATGACGGAAGCCTTTATCCTTAAATCATGTCTTAAGTACCCGGGAAGGATCGTTCACAACGATGAACTGGAAGACAGGCTCTCGCTTAACCACGGGATCATTGAGCGGTTAACCGGGATAAAACACAGGTATTATGTCAATGACACTGAATCACTTCACAGCATTGCCACCGACGCATCTGCAGATGTCATTACCAGTTCAGGCATTGACCCGTCGGAGATCGACCTGATCATCTTCTATACCGAGGTCCCGCCATCGTACAGGGAGGACTCGTTGCTCCGTCGCCGTTTTTATGAGCTTTCTCCCCACATGCAGTACTCGCTGACCCAAAGATCAATCGGGGTTCACTGTGAGTGCTTCAATATGGCCGGAAGCTGTGTGGTCTTTATCTCAGCACTCCAGATAGCTGCCAGCCTGATCCGGTGAGGATGCAAGAAAAATATCCTGATCACCGGCGCTTCCAACAACTCCACATTCCTCAGCGAGATCGACAAAAATGCTTTCATGGCCTTCGGCGACGGGGCTGCAGCAACAATTGTCAGCGCATCACTTAATCCCGGGTTCGTCGATTTCTTCAGGATGACGGACGGGGAGGAATTCGATGCCGGATTCTTCGAGGATTACAAGATTCTCATAATAGACAGGAAAAGAGTAGCAGAATTTGCACCACTTGCCTTCAAGCTGGCAGTGGACGGAATCCTGAAGGAGACTGGAATTACGCTGGATGATATCAGTCTCATCGTGCCTCACCAGGCAGGCTCGCGGATAATTCAGGCAGGCATGAAGCTGTCAGGCATTCCGGAAGTGGTTCAACACCTGAGCCGGAAGGAGGGTTGCTTTGATTACTGTTTGTCAGCGAGATTAGTTTCCCGGTTAAGGACATCGTGGATCATAATCTTCAGGAACCTCCCTGGTTATATCAAGTCAGATCACCTCTGCCCTCAGCCCGGATTTGTTAACGAATGAGAACTTCGAGCGCCAGATGCCGACCTTTTCCCTCACAGTGTACGCCCTGCACATCCAGACAGGGAAAGGAGGAAGGAAGTCAGCAGAAAAGCGATTCGGAAATAATACTTTCCGAAATGGAGAAATCCTACAGGGAACTGTTGAAAATGGACGCTGAAGCTGCTGCTGAGTTCAGACTTGAGATTCAAAAGTTCAGGACTGATATGGCAAATGATCAGAATGATGATGCTCCTGCCGATCTTCTTACTTCGCTGAAGGCGGAACTGGCAAAGCTGTCACCGGCTGAACGAAAACAACCTGCCAGGTACGCCATCGGGGCGTTTGAAAAATACGGTAACTTTTCAGGACTGGTCCCTGAATCCAACAGGGAAGAAGGAACCGCATTGGTCAGGCTGGCTCCTGTATATGCCGGCATGACAAACAACAAGGATGCCATTAATATGCTGATCCTCTCCCGGAACGTCGGTTCCGATAATGCAAAGTCCGATAAACCACGTTTTGTACAATGGAGAGGCTAAAGGATTCATGCTGGCCGATTATTATATGGCCAGGCTTTATCATCAGCAAAAAATATGGAATAACATCATCAGCCTGGTATTCTAAAAACAATAAAAGTTAAAATCTTTCATAATCAGTAATATGATGCAGTTGGACAATCAGTTTTACCCATATTGATTGGATATCACAATTTGGGATATCCAGGTCGTAAGAAAGTAACTGCCCTTGGTGTCCTGTCCAAATACCTTCGGGGTGGTACTGCACAAACTACTTCATCTTCCCAGGATCGCAACGATGTTTTCTTTTCTCAGCCTTCTTTCAATTACGTCAGGTGAAACATCAAATCTGCCACAGATCATCGGAGCGACCATTGAAAAGAGGTCATCATCACTCAATGGCTTTGAATCCCATGACATGTACTTTTTGAGAATGCTGTTACGTTTTGTTCGGAACTCTTCAACAAGGGGATCAACTGGAACCAATAATCTGCCGGCAAACTCTGATGCCTGCGTCTCGAACCAGCCGAGTGTCTCATCATTGAGATCAAGCCTGAACCTGATCCAGTCGTTAACATCCTTAAATTTCTGATTGTCAATAGTGCTCCTGTGCAGAATAAAGTGCCCTATCTCATGAGCTATTGTGAATCTGACTCTTTTGTAATAGCGATCATCAGTATAAAGAAACTCATCAACATAGATTGCCTTATAATCCTGAGATATGAAACCCTCCATATCGCAATGTTTCTGAAGGCTTTCAACAGGAATAATGCTTATACCCATGGTTGCTTCAACCACATGTTCAATATCCACAGGTAGGTCTGATGTAAAGATGTGTTCTTTCCGGAAAATTTCTGCTTCCTCCCGGATTTTATCCATGGTTAGTCTGACAGACACTATTTTTCGCGGGCCCATGCCGATCTGATTTTTGTAACCAGAGTCTTTAATTCTTCCTCAGTAGGTTTTTCGCCTCTTACGGTTCTGAAGAAAACAGGTAGCTGTTCAAGAATCTCTGGTTCGATCAGATCCTCTGGAACTGAAGAAAGAGCGGCAAGATCCATCAGCTCCTTGTAATCCTGACTGGTGCATTCGAGAGCAAGTACAGCCGCTATTGATTCCAGGATTTTCTTGCTTTGCGGAGGGGGCATGAGGTTCCTTTCAATTTTACTCCAATTGCTGGCATCGAATCCTGTCAGCCGGCAAAACTCCCGCAGCGTTAAACCGGCCGCAATTCTCTTTTCTCTGATAAAGCTGGCAAATGTTTTCATGATTGTCCGGTTGGTGTGGTACAAAAATACCACAATGTTCTGTATTACGCAAATTTTTCTTAATGAATTTGTTATAACCTGACTTTCCAGGGATGGGCTATGAAACTTAACACTACCCTGCACCATCAGACCGAATCTACTAGAGTTAAGCCCGGAATCACTCAGATCCCTGGCTTGCCATGCATTCGCCGCTGTCAGAATCCTGAAACCGGATTCGTGCGGTAATAAACCAGTTGCTATTCCAGCATCACATCCAGGCAGACCGAATTCTATCCGCCGGGCCCCTTTTCGTCCCTACTTCAATACAACATCCAGGTAAACCGAGTGCCTGCCGTAAGTATCAAAGAACGGCTTGTACACAACTCCGTCAATGTTGAACTCCAGCTTCGAGGGGTCACCTGTAATTGATTTACTGATGTCTGAAGCATCCAGCGTCACCTTGCGCCACTCGGTGCGGGCCTCGGGCTCCTGCGCTGCCAGCAGCACCGGCCCGTAGAAGAGGCTCGCAATGTTCTGCTGATCCATCACTGGCTCAAGATAGAACCTGAACGGCATACGCAGCTCAACAGTATCACCTTTCTTCCACTTACGACTGATTGTAAGATAGCTTCCCGGCACCGCAGAAACCTTCATATCCTTGCCGTTGATCTTAACAAAGAAACCCTTCGTTGCCCAGTGCGGTACACGTACGTTCAGGTCAAACTTACCCTTGCCGTTGATTGTCAGTACCGTCCGGTCTTCCTTCGGATAGGCCGTAGCCTGGTTGACTGTAACCTTCCTCTCGGTCCACGTCAGTGTCGAGGGGACATACAGGTTCACATACAGCGCCTGGTTGTCGGCACTCCTGAAGTAAATCGAGTTCTGGAGCTTCGTGCTGCTCTCCAGGGCCGTCCCGTTACAGCATGAGAAGCCATCCATATTCGCGTTCCCGAACTGCTTCATCGATCCCGGCCTCAAAGGCACATGATAAGTATTGGCTGGGGTGTGCTCCGCCACCGAGGCCAGGATGTGATTGTACAACCCACGCTCATAGTAATCCATCAGCTGCGCATCCTGGTTGAAGAGGAAGAGGCTGCCGGTCAGCTTGAGCATGTTGTAGGTGGCACAGGACTCGTTCTGTCCGCCTGCGGAGAAACCGTTCTCATAGAGGGTGGCCGGCTGTGCGGTGAAGCACTCCGCGTTGTTCGGATTGCGCGCTCCTGCAACACCGCCGATGCTGTACATATAGTCATGGGTGACCATGTCCCAGAAGTTATCAGCGATGCTGTAATACTCGGGGGATTCCGTATCACGGTAGATCTCAATGGCCCCGATGATCTGGGGAATATGCTGGTTGGCATGCAGCCCGCGGAACATATCAACGTTCTTTGCCAAACCGTGTGAATGATCGGCATCTCCGTAGAAAAGCCTGATGTTGTCAAACAGCTGCGCAGCCTTCATGTAACTGGCCTCGCCGGTGATGCGTGACAGCCTGGCCAGCGCCTCGTTCATCCCTCCGAACTCCCCGGCGATGTACCTGTTCCACATGCTTATAAGCGTCTCTTCCGGCAGCTGGCTAAGGCGGGCATGTACCCATGTGCCCATCCCTTTTGCTGTCTCCAGCGCCTTCTCGTTGCCGCTGACCTCGTAGATATCCATCAGCCCGGCCATGATCTTGTGCAGGGTGTAGTACGGCGCCCATATCTGTGCATTCGAGCCGCCATAGGTGGCTCCCTTCTCCAGCATGATGAACTGATCAGGCGGATAGGCGCTTATAAAGCCCTTGCCCCAGTTCCAGTAATCGGTGCGGATGCCTTCCAAACTCAGGTCTGAATCGAAGCCTGCTTTTCCCGCTGCGGGAGGTACGGCCGTAGGATCCGAGACATGTTCACCACCGGCTGTACGAGGCTGGCCCGACATCTGTGCAAGGTCATACAGCGTATTCACCATATACTCCATCTTGCCGGCAAACTTTGCCTGAAGCGCAGCATCATAACCGGTGCTGGCATAGGCCTGTGCGATGGCGGTGAGGTAATGTCCTGTTGCGTGACCGCGAAGCTTTGTCTGCTGGCTGTCCCATCCGCCGAGCGGCCTGGCTCCCTCGGGCTGCTTCTGCCCGAAGGCATTGCGAAACATATAAAGGAAATTATCCGGGTTGGTAGCCTCGAGGCCCGTTATGAACTTATCACGGTTCTCGATGAACTTCGTCTTATGATTGTGGATGTCAGCATCAAGCGTCACCTGGTCAAGGTCAAATGCTTCAAGCGTGCGATGCGGTGCATGATGCTCATCCCCAGCAGTGACAGTGACAACGGCCTTAGGCTGGAGGCTTGTACCGGCAACCTTACCTGTTATCGTATATGTGCCGGGGGCAAGCACCTGGCTGTTATCCGCGGGGGCCGGCCAGATCACTCTCACATCAGGACCCTCAACGCCGTTGCTGTATACGCCTTTCACAAAGCGCGGCAGTCTCGGGAGGTGTCCCACTGTGGTCTCCGCCTGCGTGTCAGGAACGCTGACAAGGAACGCATTGTATAGCTGCGGTGTTGTTGCGGGAAAGACCGGGAGATTCTGTTCTGCCTGGCCTCTGCGCCCTGCCTGCGGATTGCCGCCTCTCAGTGCAGTGTAATAAATTCTCCCAATCTGCCTCTGTGTCAGTGGTATACGGTAGACCCGGAAATCGGACAGCTTCGCGTTCAGGTAGGTCTTCCCGCCATCAATCGGTTTCCCTATGTAGAGCTGATTATTCTTATCGGTATCAAAATCGAACAGCTGCTTCAGCTCCAGCGCCACATCCTTCGTCCCGCCAACGAGCTCACCGTTAAGGTATGTGCTCAGAGTTTTCGACGGTACGTCAATCACCACGGCCAGGTGGCTCCACTTATTGACTGGCACGGCAGTTGACGTTGCAACATAGGTTTTCGACGCGGTCACTATCTGTGCCTGGAAGCCCTCTCCATCCTTCGTTCCTGCGGGAGCAGCAAAGAAGTGAGAACTGCCGTTCTTCCCGAAATCGAAAAATACCTGCCCCGGTTTCGCGGAGCGAAGATTAATCCATCCGGTGATTGTAAGCGATTCCTCGCCTGAAACGGCCTCACCCGGGATGGTGATATAGGTTTCGCTTTCGCCCGAAAGGGAGAGTACGTTGCCGAAGAGACTGTCGGGGATGAATCTGAAGTCAGTCCCCTGCATGATGCCATGGAGGTTGTTACGCGACCAGTCTCTCACATCACCCTTGAACTGGTAGCGTGAGATTAATCCGGTTTCACCTATCCCGTCAAGGATCTGGTCACCGTCCTGTGCAAACGCGGGGGCGCTCCCCAACGCACATAGGCTCAATGCAATTCCGACGATCAGCTTGTTGATTTTCATAATCAGTTTCTTTTTTATTGCTTTTCCATTAATGAAGGTAGCAAGATTAACAATTGCCTATGGCCAGACCAGGAGGATTATCCAGGTTCAAAATAATTGGCGCGCCATTCATATGTTAAATATAGAAAAAAATGTGTTTTGTACACTTATTAGATGAAATGTTATGATCTTGAATAATCATACCTGCAAACCCTGCAGTGCGGCTGATTTAAAATTTGTGGTGGAGCTACTTAACCCAGTTGACGACCTCCTCCTTTGCCTTGCGGGGTGATGCGCCTGAGACGGCATCAGTACCTTTTTCGAAGTTACCCACCCTGAGCATAATGACAGGTGTGAATCCTTCAGGTATCTGAAGTGCCTCCCGTTTTTCCCTTGCTGCCGCTATTGGACCGCCGTAGATCCTTGCCCCGAGGCCCATCGATGTGGCGGCAACGAACATGTTCTGTGTCGTCAGTCCGCAGTCGAAGTCGGGTGTTGTGCCCGCCTGTGACAATTTGCCGGAGATGACTATGATCACATTGCCAGGAGTAATGTTTGGGATGATCTCCTTCATCACGGCTTCGTTCTTCAGCACCGTGAAGTGCCATGGCTGCCCGTTACGTGAGCTGGGTGCCTTGATGCCGCATTGCAGTATCATGTCAATCTGCTGATCGGTGACAGGCAGAGTAGTGTAGTTGCGGGGCGACCATGCAGAGAGGAGGAGGTCTGTGACAGGGTTGCCGGAAGTCTGTGACAGAGCGTTGCCGCTGGCCAGGATGAGGAGTGCAAGCAGGAGTGATGCTGATCTGGTTTTCATGACCGGAGTGGTTTTATGGTTTATTCTTGGAATCCAGGGCTGAAGATAGTAAAAAATGTACTGCACGGCAACGCCTGAATTCATTCTCCGAGGCTAATGTCAACCAGCCAGATAGATAGGTTTATAGATAAACTATGGTGGGTAACCGCTGCTTCATTTGTTCTTGCAATAATACTATGTTTCAGATTGGAAATAGAACCACCGTCGCTAATGTTGTTAGTCGCAGGCATAGCAACTACAACCACCGGGCTGGTGATCAGGTTTAAACCTTTAATTTTTGGAGGTATGTCGTTTTTTATATTCAGTATTGCTTCAACATTTGTGACAAATGAATACCTGGCATTGGTTGTCAGTGCAGCAATAATTTGCGGTTATCTGGTACCCGGATATTTATTAAGAGCGACAAAAGAATAGGACTATGTACAACGATTTAGATCCACTGTTGCACTCGCAGCTACGGTTGGCAATTATTTCGATGCTGGTGGCTTCCGGAAAAGTGGAGTTTACGCATATACAGAGCGAAACTAAAGCCGCTGCGGGCAATATCAGTATCCAGATAAAAAAACTGGAGGATGCCGGGTATATTAAAGTTGAAAAATCCTTTAAAAACAATTACCCGAACACGATGCTGTCAATCACAGATAAAGGAATAAAGGCATTCGAATCCTATGTAAATGACCTTAAGAAATATCTTAATCCGAAAAAGTAATGGTAAATGCAACTTTAGTTACATATTGTCAGATAGTATCAATTAATCAATAATAGCCTGATAACTCAATACCCTTAATTGCTTATATATGGGATAATAATAATTCGGAACAAACTGTGCCATTAAGATTAATACTAATTCTTCTTTTGGGTCAATATAGAAATAGGTATTGCCGGAACCGGACCACCAGTATGAACCTTCAGATCCGATTATATTTGATTGAACATCATCCTGGAGTACTGCAAAACCAAAACCAAATCCCATCCCTGATAGTAAAGGGCCAAAAAATTCATCATCAGGCATTATCTCGTTTGAAAGATGATTTGAAGTCATTAAATCAACGGTTCTGCTTCCTAAGAGTCGCACCCCGTTATATTCCCCTTTGTTCAGTAACATTTGAGAAAAAACCATATAATCTGCGGCTGTCGAAACAAGTCCCCCATTGCCTGATAGAAATTTCACAGGTATTGAAATATTATTTGTGTCCGGCTCCATTATAATTTTAATTCCAACCGAATCTGGTGCATACACTGCACCAACCCGATTGAATTTCTCTATTGGGACATAAAAATCAGTATCATTCATTTTTAACGGGTTGAATATCCTCTCCTTAAAGAATACATCAAGTGGTTTACCGGAAAGAACTTCTACTAAATAGCCTAATACCTCGGTTGACCTGCTATAATTCCATCTTGTACCCGGTTGGTATAAAAGTGGAATTTCAGAAAGTTTTTGAATCATCTCTTTTAATGTTCCATCAGAAAGATTTGCTGCGGCGTACATTGAATCAACGGGAGAATCTGCCCCTACTCCGGTAAGTCCGGATGTGTGAATCAGGAGATCACGAATAGTAACCGGACGTACCGGATCCACGGTATGCAGTCCGGTTTTATCAATTGATGAAAATACTTTCAGGTTCTTGAATTCGGGAATATAGTCATACACCGGGTCATCCAACTGAAAACACCCTTCCTCATATAACATCATTACCGCTACACTTGTCACGGGCTTTGTCATCGAAGCTATCCGAAAAATTGTGTTCAACTGCATTGGCTTGTCAACATCCATCAACCCGTATTTTTCAAAATGGACAACCTCACCGTGCCGGGCTACCATCGTAATCATACCCGGCAGTTTATTCTCGTCAATATAGCTCTGCATGACAGGCTTAATTCGATTTATACGTTCTGCAGACATACCCACTTTTTCTGGTTTAGCGGCAGGTAATTTGTTTTCTTGCTTATTACAACCAACTATTGTTGCCAAAACAAGGAACAAAAAGACTGTTTTATACATTTCTCCGGTTCATCTTTAATTTAACATCATAAATCAGTGTAATTAATCAACAGAAGGTTTGGTCAACGACCAATGGCTGTGGATGATTTTCCACTCGTTATTTTCTTCAAGCCTGTACACTTCTGTGCAATTCTCTTTCCAGAGTGTTTCACCCGAGTATGAGTGCAGATTGTAGGTCAGAACAGCCATTTTATCAGTCGATTGTACAATGGGATTTATTATTTCGAATCTATCCATCTTTACCTTTCCACGCATGCTTTCATAGAACTCTTTTATCTTGTCCCAACCGTCAATCCGCCTTTCATGTGCAGGGTCGAAATAAGTAAAGTCCTTTGAATAAAGTTCGAGATAGGGGGAGGGATTACCATTGTGCCATGCTTCGAGAGCCTGTGTCTCCAAAGCAATGATCGTTTCTGAAACAGTATGCTTATCCATGTTTTTTAAAAGTTAACTTATAATGAACGCAGATCTACTCAGGTTTATGGACTTTTTTTCACGTAAAACGGTAATTAATATGCCGATAAATAGCGTCAGGGTTACCCATATCCAGAATCGTGTTTGTGGCATGTCCTTTTGCATTGTCAGTGTCGGCATGATTGCAATGAAGGAATTGGCAAGGCCATGAACATATAATCCCGAAAATGGCCTGTTACCGGAGATTCTTCGAATCCATGAAAAAATGAAAGAATATCCGGTCATAAGGAGAATAAACCCTCCGAAATTCATATGATTCTGACTTGTACCTCTTATGAACCATAACGGGGCATGCCAGAAAGCCCAGGTAATCCCTAACATAATGTTTGCGAGCCATATTCCGAATTTATTTTCAAGAACAGGGAGAGCATAACCCCGCCAGCCAAATTCTTCCTGACCACCACCCAGGAAGATCATGAATATTAAACAGGGAATATAGACCCAGATTGAAGGCAGTAGCATGGCTGACCGTTTTTCTCCGAGTAATTCCGGGAAAAACCATGCAATAAATGTGCTGCCGCCAAAGATTAATATTGGAATAACATAAGTCTTCCAGCCTAATTTGAAATCCAGGAAGCTTTGCAGGTATTTCTTTAAGTAACTTTTGCCTTTTTCCCGGCGCAGGACAATCAGTGCACCTGCAAGCGGTCCAAAAGCTCCCAGCATTATTGCAATGAATGTAAGGATCGACAGAAGCTTATCTGAAGCAGGAATTATCTTGAGGCTGGCCAGGACAAGAGGAGTCCAGAGTATCCATGACCAGAGAAATGTAATTAAGAAAAAGCGTAATGGGAAACGGACATTATTATTCATAATAAAAGCATTCGATTTCTACCTGTATAAATCCTTCGATAAAAGTAAGGATTTGGCCAGCTAAAGGAAAATGAATATTTCAGGTTTTTGCCCGGTCATTAATAATTAATAACTTAGACAGATAAACTTGCTGTACCAGGGGGAAGAAAAGAACTGCAACGGGAATCTTATCGTTAATCCTGCTGGCGTACTTTGGCATGATGTCAGGATGCAACAAGGTGGATCTTGAAGACAGGAGCAAGATCACAATCACGGGAAATACACTTGAAACCATCGATCTCAACAGAACCGATGAGGTGCAGGGCGGTGAGTATGAAGGACCCTATGGCATCGAGTGCGAGGCGTTCATTTATAAAACTGCAATTCGGTTCGCCCTTGAATCCTGGGCGACTTTAATGATCAATCGTATGCAACAGCCGGACGGTGTGATGATTGCCGATGGCACCTCCTCTGTCGTTGGTACCGAGTGCGAGTTCGGCGTCATGGCAAACTTTTCCATATCGGATCAGGGGAAGGCACTTTATACTGTTGAGATCTCTTCAGGCACAATGGATGTGGAAAATGATGAAGGGACATATGATATTAATTTCGACTTCACTATCAGTCCTGCTTCCGGGGGCGGGAAACTGACCGGTAACTTCACCGGCACTATGGAGCAGGCTGATATGCGGTAAGGAGGGTTATAATTCCTGCCCGGTTGATGACATTGGTCCTGGGAGCATAGCCACCGGCGTTCAGCAGTTATATCTTCCTGCCTATATAAAACACATAGCCGTAATACGCCTTATACTTCTTATATATCTGAGCCTCATGCTTTTGAAAAGCAACAAGATCTTCAGCAGCTTTATTCCCTTTATACTTGTTCAGGAAGGCCTCCTGTATTGAATCCTGGGGTTCATGGTAATTTACTGTCCAACAGTTTTCAGGCAGGATAAAAGTTGCAACCGGAACATACCCGGCTTTCTGCATCTGGGCGACCTTCTTCGGGATAGTGTCAATCTCAGCATAGGCATCCAGCCAGAACCTGCTGATCTCTTCCGGCCGTTCTTCAGTAAACCATGAACTCTCTGAAACTGCAATATATCCTTCCTTCTTCAGGAATTTGCGCCATTCATTCAAACCGCGTTCAAATCCAATATTGTAAATCGCTCCTTCAGACCAGATCAGGTCCAGCTCTTCATCCTGAAAAGGGAGTTTATCCATCGAACCTGCAATACCTTCAACCCTGTCCTGAAGATTCAGCTTCCTGGCATTGGCATTGAACAGGTCAATAAATTTCGGAAACAAATCGATTCCTGTAATCCTTCCCGGTGTATTCTGCGCCAGCACCATCGTCTGTCCGCCTGTGCCACAGCCGATATCGGCAATCCTTGATTCATTTGTAAGGTTGTCGATAAAACTCAATGCCTTTATTGTCACTTCCGGACTGCCAGGACCCTGTCTCTCTATGCCTGAGAAATATTCACAGATTAAACCAAAGTCGATTGCATGAATCGATTTATCTTCACTGCTCATGATGAAAGAATTTATCAGGCAGCAAGTTATGAAACTGGCGGGAAATGCCCGGATGGAAACCACGAAAAATTGTAATTGAAGCAATCTGGTCGTACACCCGATTAGGTCAGGATCTGATCCTGTTACGATCCTTTGCGATTTCTGCCTCTCAGGTTCAGAATCTTATAGAGGCATCAGCGCCGGGCTTTAATATATACGCTTACCCTAGACCAGCCTGGCCGCCAGTGTGATCTCAACAGCCCTCAGTGCCCGTGAGACAGGACAGTTGACCTTTGCCTCGGCCGCCAGCTCCAGAAATTTCTCCTCGGTTATTCCCTTAACCTTTCCTGCTAGATCAAGATGGATACCGGTTATCTCAAAATGATCCGTCACATTCTCCAGGCTGACATCTGCTCTGACCTGCAGCTCATCAGGAACGAATCCTGCTCCGGTGAGGGCATAACTCAGCGCCATGGCATAGCATCCGCTGTGGGCAGCGGCAATAAGCTCCTCAGGATTGGTACCGGCTTTGCCGTCCTCATTCTTGAACCGTGCTGCTGATGAATATGGGGTCTGGTCGAGCACCCCGCTGACTGAGGTAAGAGTTCCTTTGCCGTCTGCGCCGTCACCCTGCCATATGGCTGTTGATCTTCTTTTCATGATTTTATGTTTTTGTTTGACATTTGTTATACACTATCACTAACCATTAAACGTATGGATTTGTTCAGATTGGTTTGAGACATTTGCGCGGAACTCTTTTGTTTTTACCTCCTTATCTCCGGGAGTGTATTCTCCTTTTCCTTTTTGAGAAGCGCCAGATACTTGCTCACATATTCATCTCCCGAGGCTGACCTGTACTGCACGATGAACCTCGGATGCTCGAGGGCGACTAACTCCCCGAAGAAACCGTACCTGTCGTTCAGGGCATGGAGATACTTTTCATTCTTCCCGGTACCCAGGCAGAAGCAGACGTCTGTACGAACACCCATGGCTATTTGCTCCCTTATGTTCCATACAATGAAATCGGTCACGGCGACGGTCAGGTCTTCACGGTCATAGTAGTTATAGTTCTTCTCCCTGCCGTTTTCGCCCTTGTGAGTGAATCCCAGGGGACAGACGGAGTTGATGTAGTAGTCGCTGTAGAATATTTCCGGTCCGCCGTATGCCCTGATCACCTCATAGATAAAGACCGACGACGGCTCATGTGTCTGTCTGCCCTTGTAAGCAATGCCGCACTCACCTGTCAGCCTCTTCGTGTCGGTGAAGGGGATGCCTGTGAACCCTGCGCCGAAGCGTCCGGGATTGATACCGAGGATCAGTCTTCTCGGGTTGTTGTCATCATAGTATTTTTGGTAAAATGCAGAGGATATTGTGAAGATATAATCACTGCCGCCGCGGAAGGGATTCATGATGCTGATGTCCTTGGGAAGCCTGCCCCGGAACTCCATATTCCTGTTGAACTCAATTATCCTGTCGGCAAATGTCTTCATCTCTTTATCCTTCCCGTACAGACCTCCGGATAAGTTCCACGGAGACGACAACTATCCAGAGGAAGTATACCAGCCACGCAATACCATTGATTGCAGCGAACAGGCCGGACGGATCATTCTGAAGCAGTGTAGCGATGCTCAGGATGGCTGCTATGCCCGTAATCATTCCTGCCCAGCCTGTCCATCGTGCAAAGACGCCGGTGCGGATGATTATCAGTGAGGCGGCTGTCATTGCCAGGCCTCCAAAAGCGCCTGAGACGGTGTATGCATAGAAGTTGGCGGCCATACCATATTGCGCCACTGAGGGAGTGACATCACCACCGAGCATTGCCAGTGATGTGATAAAGGCGCCGGCAATAGTGCCAATCGCCGGCGACATGATTGCACCGGCCCAGGTTACCCTGGTCCATATTCCCGGCTCGCCCTCCGCCTTTCGCAGTCGCTCACACAGACCGGCATAAAAAGGAAAATAGAACAACAGGAAAGCTATTCCTGCCACGTAATGACCAAAGCGGTACCACGGACCGTTTCCGGCGAACCATGCAACAAAATCCGCATCTGCACTGTATGCCGGTGGCATCTTATTGATCCCCGAAGCAACAAATGAGATAAGGACGAAGAGTATCCCGGCTATACCGCTTATTCTCCATGGATTTTTAAGGGTGTTCATATCTGGATGGCATTTTACATGTTTGAACAGTTTATGTTTCGGAAACATCTCACCGGAACCGGTCCGATGAAACATCGCCTGCCGTTACCCTCCCTGCACGGGAGAAAATACCTTACAAGTTACAAATAAACTTTAAACACTTAAAAACGAAATAATTAAGACCGGGCCCTGCTCATGGATTCTCTGCGGAGCTATATCCGGTGAGCATTGTGGGCTATTCAATCCTGGATAGCATCAGTAACAGTTAGCTCCTCAGTTACTTCATGCCGGTAGTTAATAGGTAGCTGAGATTATCCGGCCTGTTTGCCTCAGTCTGCCGGCCAAACCATGTGTCTGTTTCCCTGAGGTTCTATGTTGAACAGCATGTCAAATGATTCTTCAACGCGGAATGGGTGCGGAACATGTTATTGCTAACTTGATAACACTGAAACACCGGCAGGAGGGAGGGTACATACTCCGGCTGTCGGGCAAAGGGGGACTAACATGAAACGCAAATCTATGTTATTGATAATCATTTTTGTAGTAGTGTCGGTACTGCTGGCAGTTGTCATCCCGAAGTACAACAGGGATCTCTCTGCGGCGAGGGCGGCGGTGGAAGGGATCGGGTCGCAGCTATTCAGCTCCTCGTTTGACAACATTGAGTATCTTCCTGAGGGCGAGGGGCCGGTGGTGATGGTCTCGCATGGTATCACCGGCGGCATCGACCAGGGCAAGTGGATCACCTCCACACTGGGAGGAGGCTGCAGGTACCTGTATGTATCGTGATTCGGGTATCTGCGCAGCGCGATGCCGGAGGATCCTTCGCCCGCGAAGCAGGCTGCGGCATATGTAGAGTTGCTCGATCACCTCGGGATAGACAGCGTTTTTGTCATCGGCAACCCGGCGGGAGGACCCTCGCTCTATCACTTCGCGCATGACTACCCCGGCAGATGCCAGGGTATGATCCTGCAGTCGTCCGTGGTGCCGGGCGACACGAAGCCGTTGCCACCGCGATTCCTGATGAAGGCCGTTTTTGGTTCCGATTTCATCTACTGGAGCAGTGTAAGGCTCTTTGGCAGGTCGATGTCCGCCATGTTCATTCCGAAGGAGGTCTTCAACTCCCTGTCAGAGGGGGAGAGGAAGACGATGATATCAAGCCTTTATCTCTCTTCACTACCGGTTTCCGCGAGGACGAAAGGCATCCTGTTTGACATGTATGTCTCGAACCTCGCTATTGATGAGACCTTTCCCTTTGAGGAGATCACTGTCCCGGTGCTGGTTGTTCATGCGAAGGACGATCCTGCGCCGCCCTATGCAGGCGCTGTAATTGTTTCGGAGCGTATCCCCGGCTGCCGGCTGGTATCGATTGAAACCGGCGGCCACCTCCTGATAGGGCACGAGGAGGAGATCAGGGATGCTATCCGTAAGTTCATCAGGCAATAATGCATCAAAAACCGCTCTTCGTTTTGGGTATCTCCGGGATGGGGCGGAAAATCACCTACAAAGAGGAAGTTTTTAATCAAGCCTATCCTTAAAGGTAATCCATTGGTAAGGCTCAGATTGCATCAGGTTCAGGCTATAAATTCAAGAGTGATATCTCCTGCAAAGACGATCGTCAAGATTTTTTTATATACCTACTTCTTGGTTTCTGGTATCTGTCAATGAAGAAGGATCGTGTTTGCTTTAAACTAATCTGATAATTGCAGGAAAAATCCAGTTAGGATTGATATTAATTTCATTAAATTTACTTGTTACTGACCTTACTGGTCTCGCTGTATTAATTGTAACAAAAACGTATTGCCATGGTCAAGAAAAGGACTATTTCCGTAAGAGATATTTCTGTAAGCGTTATCGAGTATCAGAAGGAGGATTATATTTCGCTCACTGATATGATAAAAGCCAAGGAAGGTGATTTCTTCATTTCGGATTGGCTCAGGAACCGAAATACGGTCGAGTACCTGGGTATTTGGGAGAGCATAAATAACCCTCTGTTTAATTATGGCGAATTCGCCACAATTAAAAGTATGGCAGGATTGCACAGTTATAAAATTTCGGCCAGGGAATGGATTGAAAAAACAAATGCAATCGGAATAAAGGCAACTGCCGGTCGTTATGGAGGAACATA
>DHGW01000051.1:0-2440 GCA_002402965.1 Bacteroidales bacterium UBA4788 | reverse complement strand
AGGGAATTTCAGCGTCTCAAGGAAGATGAAAACAAAAGACTTCAACTTGAATGGAACCTGCAGAGGACCCTTGCCAAAATTAATTACCGGATTCACACGGATGCCATCAGAGAAAACCTTATTCCTAAGGAAATCTCACTGAAACAGATGAGCCTGACATATGCCAGTGAGGCTGATCTTTTAAATGTCGCACTGTTTGGCTTCACTGCTGCTGACTGGAGATCATCCAATCCCGGGGAAGCAGGAAATGTACGTGACCATGCTACTCTTGAGCAACTGGTTGTGTTATCAAATCTTGAGAGTATTAACGCGGTAATGATTCATCAGGGACTTATTCAGGGTGAAAGGTTGAAGCAGTTAAACCAGATTGCAATTATGCAGATGAAATCACTCCTTGGCCATAAAACTATCAGGAAACTGGACTAGTGCCGTCTGTTCATTTACCATTGTATTGCCCTGAGTAATCAAGACTGGCATCCATTTTCAGGGATCAACACCCTGACAATATCACCTTCGGGATTTCAGACTTCAATGAAAAAGAGAGTCCAAGGTATCTCAATTTTCCCGGAGTCATGATACATTCAGAACCTGTCAAGTTCATCCAGCAGTGCCCTTCTTTGCGGGTATTCCGTTCGGAAGTCTGCAATCAGCTTCCTGACCCGGGTACGGCCTCCCAGTTTCGACATCCGTTCCAGGTACCGGCAAGCTTCCTGATAATGCTTTCTGCCCGTATTTACTTTAAGGTAATCGATTATGCCCTTCTCATAAAGCTCCGCAAGTTCCTCTGAATAATCAGCTGCAAGATATTGCTCATAATGCTGAATGTAAGGAAGATGTTTTGTCCCGCTGACAAGGTCAAGAAGCCTGTTCCACCACTTTTCGGTTATATAAATTTTTGCCAGAACATCAATATTCACCCACCTGCTTTTTCGTCTGATCTCATCGATCAGCCCTTCGACATAGCTGTTCCATTCAGCGATATCGGTGTTTTCCTTCAGTATCTGATAGTAATCCTGATCATTGCGGAAACCGTCAACAAAAAGATATCTGGCATATTCAATCACATGAGGTTTATCCTTTTCAGCAACTGCTGTACGCAGAAGCCAGTCGTACCACTCTTTTGCCAGTCCCGGTTTGGTATCTGCGTCCTTTGTGATTCCATCGTGAGCAAGTGATTTAGCTTTTTCGAAATCCTTATCCCTCAAAGCTTTCTCCAACGCTTTTCTTCTGAGCTCAGGAGTCCCAAGATTTTGTGACGCAAATTTCTCTGCCTCGTCATCTCCCTTCATTTTCCGGATAAGTTTATATTCCAGCATTGTCATCTGTTCGCCTTCGAATTCCGAATGCACATGTGCATGAAGCAAAGAAAGGACAATGCCGGCTTCCTTTTCGTTTTTTACCAGTTCTACCGCGAGACGGAGGAGATCTGTATGCCAGTCCCAACCTGAAAAAACATTTTTCCTGTAGTTATGAAGAACCTGATCAAGCATATAAGTTCTTATTTCTTCCGGTATGTCAGATGCAGCCACAGAATAAAGTATTTCGAAAGCAGTTTCGATATTCCCGCCGATATCTCCGTCGCTGTCGTCTGCAAACTGCAGCGCTTTCACCATTTCCTCAGCTACCGGGAAACAGATATGGCATGCGCTGAGCCAGTTTCCTGAATCAACATGTTTCATGGCAATGACGAGCATCTCGTTCACGGATTTCCCTACCATTCCGGCACGGTTCCACTTGATAAACCTGTCTTTATCCTTAGCACTTCTCAGAATATTCTTAACCTGTTCACGGTATTTTTCCGGGGATTCATCCGATGATTTGTACATAAAGCCGGAAAGAAATGATCTCCTGAACGCCGGATCTGCCAAACATTGTTCTTTGATAAAAGAGTTAAGATCGTCATGCGATAGAGCCCCAAGCAGTTCATCTACCTGCTCAGAAACAGTTTTTCTTCTGGAAGCCGGTTTCCTTGCTGTACCTTTTTTGTTGTCAGCCTTTTTAAGTTTCTCCTCTTCATCTCTGATATAATACAGTACTGCAACGATGTGCTTGCAGACCGTTCCGTAATCATATGGACAGGTGCAGATGTATGAGGTTATTTTTTTCTTCGAAACGGTGAGCCTGACTTCATAGTCTTCTGTTCCTGCCACCTCAGCTTCAAATTCGCCCGGGGAGAGCTCTTCAAAAGAGGTCACCTGCCCGTTCCTGAAATAAGACAAGCCACGGGCGAGAAGTTTTTCATCCACAAATTGTTCAAAATCAGAGATAGGGATATCTGTATTCATAGTCTGTGCATATTAGTCTATGTCTGCCAAGATCAGTATTTGGCTCTCCGAAATTAATAAAATTACCACACCTTGTATACTACTCATTCCATTATCCTGTGGAACAGATATGCATAACAAGGTCAACCCGCAGAATTGAAAAGCCGGGCACCCTT
>DHGW01000023.1:6055-10847 GCA_002402965.1 Bacteroidales bacterium UBA4788 | reverse complement strand
GATGAAAATGAGGCTATGGAAATAGTTAATGACAGCTACATGAAAGTCCTCGGGAGTCTCTCAGAATTCGACTCTTCAAGATCCTTTAAAAGCTGGTACGGCAAAATACTGGTAAACACGGCTATAGATAACTACCGGAAGAACCTGATACATGATGATCACCTGTCAATCAATGCAGTAACAGAAGCAGGCGAGCAGGAGCCTGATATCGAGGCGGAGCTTTCCGTCAACGATATTATTGAACTCTACAGGCACCTGCCCGAAAACTATAAGTTAACGTTTAACCTCTTCGAAATCGAAGGATATTCACACGAGGAGATCGGCCGGATGATGGGAGTGACTGCTTCAACATCCAGGTCAAACCTCGCCAGGGCAAAAAAGATGCTGAGGGAGCTATATATCAAGCATATTATCCCGGTTAAAAAGGGCTATGGAGCAGTTTGACGAAAAATTCAGCCGGAAGACAAAGGAAGCCTTTGAAAGCTACAATGCCGATCACCTTGCAGGGGAGGGATGGAACTCGTATTTAAGCAAGTACGGGCATAAACGCCGCAGGGCATTTATTGTTCCGCTGTGGGCCAGAGTAGCATCCGTTGCTGCAATACTGGCTATCGCAGTTCTTTTAACAAACCGATTAAACCACAGGAATGCCGATGAGCCAGGTAATCAGCTGGCGCAGCAAAACCAGAACAAGTTGACAGAGCCAGCAGTAAATAAGGAAGAAACAACTTCGGGAACCATTGAAATCATTGCAGCAAAGGCTGTTACACCTTCAGCAAACACTGATGTCACGAGTCCCGGTCAGGCCTCTCAGGTGATAATCGGAAAATCCGGGCCCGACTGGCAGGCAGGCATGGAGAAAACCGGCTATGAGGTCAGTGCATCGACCGTACCGGTTTTAGCTGAAGCCGTGAAGTCTGACGGATTGATTTTGGCAGAAGCTAATAATGCTGCCGGATCACTTTTAACTGAAACAGATGCAGTTGAAGGATCACGTTTGGCCGAAAACCAGAGAGTTGCTGAGATGTCTCCGGAGATGAAGTTACCCGATAATCAAATAGAAATCAGGTTGACCGCTGATGGTGATGCCGGATTGAAGCTGAATCCCAAAAAGACACTTCAGGTTTTTGATGAAATCCCGAGGGAAAGGATGACAACAACCATCATGGGCGGCTTATCGGGTATGATGGCCAGTATCGACAACGCGACATCAACCTCACAGGGCGTCTCAATCGGCTTTTATGTGGAGCAGCAGCTTACACGAAGGATATCTGTTCGTCCCGGTCTGGCCATGGCAAAGCATAATTATGCTATGGAAAGTATGTCAGGTGGCAACATTGCCATGGATTATGCTGCACCGGAACTGAATGGTCTGTCAGGCTCAACCACCTCCTATAAGGCAGATATAGAAGTGCTTTCGATGGAGGTGCCGGTTAACTTCGTATTCTCGTTAAGGAAGCGTGGCGGATCCAACCTGTTTGTCACAGCCGGGGCATCAACTGTGTTTTACCTGGACCAGCGTCTGTCCGGTAATTTCAACAATACTTACACAAAAACTACTGTTGATGCCTATGGTGGAATATCTTATGAGTCAATGACCACCTCAGTAAAAGTTGAAAGCGAGCAGGAATTATTGAACCGTGTAGACTTGATGGGGCTTGCCAACTTCTCTGCCGGGTACTCAATGCCTTTTGGCAAGGTGACTCAAATCTCGTTTGAACCGTTTGTACAGTTACCGATGAGGGATCTTACAAGCCTGAACCTGCGTATCAGGTATGGTGGGCTGTCGATGAAGATTCGATTCTGAAAGGCACGACCTAAGGCATAACATCCTTGATCATCAATATGATCCGGGCTCTATTTATTGATGATTATCCCTCACTGTCCGTATTTGCCGGGGGACCTTCCCTTCCAATAAGGAAATAATAGACAGGTATTCCCAGCAGTATGAGAGAGAGCCCTATTCCTGCCTCCCTGGGCCTTGTAATAATTGTATTAAAGAAGAGCCCCACGCAGAATAGCACAAAGAGTGCCGGAACAACAGGGTATCCCCAGGTTTTGTAAGGTCTGTGGGCATCCGGCATTCGGCGTCTGAGGATGAAGACACCGGTGGCGGTGGCCCCGTAGAAGATATAGACGGCAAAGATCAGCATGTCAGTCAACTGGTCAAATGTTCCGGAGAGAACCAGTATTGATGCCCATATCCCTTGCCATAGCAGTGACGCTGACGGAACATTCCGGCTGTTCAGCCTGCCCGTCCCGCGGAAGAAAAGTCCCTGCTGTGCCATGGCATAGTACGGCCGGGCGCCAGTAAGAATGCTGGCATTGGTACATCCCAGAGTGGAGATGAGTATGAGAAGTGAAATGAAAAGCACACCTCCGCTGCCCCAGATACCCCTGACAGCTTCAATGCCTGCTATCTGGTTACCGGAATTGTTTATCTGCTCAAGCTGTGGGATGGAGAGCAGGGTCAGAAAGGTATAGTTTACCACCAGGTAGACAATAATGACGATGCCTACACCGGCTATGATTCCCTTCGGTATATTCCTGTGAGGGTCTTTAACCTCTCCTCCTATAAAGCCGACCGACACCCATCCCTGGTATGCCCAGAAGGCGGCAAGCATGGCGGTGTAAAACGAAGATAGTGTCACGGTATTGCCAGCCACTGTCTCACTGACTGCCATAGCCCCGGCAGAAGAGCCCGGGCCGCTGGTAAGCCCGGCTATGACAATCGCCAGGAGACCCGCTCCTACAATGAGCAGAACAGCCTTGTTGACCCATGCCCCGCTCTTAAGCCCAGACATATTCAGGAAGGTAAGAAACAATATAAGCAGGACGGTTGTAAGCTTTATCCCGAAATCCCGGAAAGGATAAAATATTCCGCCAATTGTAAAGTCCTGCAATGACGGAAGCATATCAGGGATGGGTATGATACTGTGGAGCGACTGTGTAAAGACATATGCCACGCCTGATATTGCAGCTGTCTGGATTACTGTGAAAAGAGACCATCCATAGAGAAAAGAGAAGAAGCGTCCGTAGATGTTGCGCAGATAGACGAATTCACCTCCAGTGCCGGCAAGCATGCCGGCAACCTCAGCATTGCTCAGCGCCCCGAATAGGGTTATTATCCCTGCTGCCAGCCACACCAGCAAGATCCATTGAGACGAATGCAGATCGGCTGCCATGGGAGCGATCTTCTTAAAGACGCCCGAACCGAGCATATTTGAGATAACTATGATAATGACATATCCCAGTCCCAGTGCTCTTGTCAAATTTCGTTTCTCCACCACAGTATAGTATATCGCTTATAATGCGCAGACGACAAAAATAGGATTTAAATTGTAAGAAGGCGATTGCGGATTACTGGCGTGATCCGGTTCTGGGCAACCAGTGCAACAAAATCCCTGAGCGCCTTCAGCGCTCCATGGTCTTTTTTGTTTTCTTCCCTCAGCATTGCAAGCATGCTTCGGTCAGAAACCAAAAAATCCCCTTCCTTCGCTACGCTCAGGAAGAGGATTTTGTTGAGGTCGGTGGCGGATTCGAACCGCCGTACCCGGTTTTGCAGACCGATGCCTAGCCACTCGGCCAACCGACCAATATTCTTTTGTCGATGCCTATCCGCCAGCTGGCGGACAACCGACCATTATCTTAACTTGGCTCAATATCTCAAAAAACTTTTCGGTGGCGGATTACTCGGCTCACTTCGTTCGCCTCGTGAGCTCTCTCGCTCCGCTCCCTCGGTTCGAACCGCCGTACCCGGTTTTGCAGACCGATGCCTAGCCACTCGGCCAACCGACCAAATTCGGGTGCAAAAATAATAAATTTTTACTAATTACTATTTCTTACCTGGCAACGGGGCAATACCTGCCATATCACCAATTACATTCACCAGGTCGCTCCCGCCAGGCACAACAATCTTCGTGTTGCTCTGCAACGAGGTCTCCAATGCCTGCAGTTTCCTCAACAGCTGCGCATTGCCGACAAAATATCTCTCTGCAGACTCATTCACCAGCCTGATGAACTCAGCCTCGCCCTCGGCCTGAAGGATCTTCGCCTGCTTGGCTCCCTCAGCCTCCTTGATCTTGGCTCTCTTCACCCCATCAGCCACGGTTTCAGCAGCGGAAGCCATATCAATAGCTGCAATCTTCTCATTCTCAGCCTTCACAACTTTGTTCATCGTCTCCTGCACATCCTTCGGCGGATCAATCTGCTTTAACTCGGTGCGGACGATCTCAATACCCCACCCCTGTGTCTCGTTGTGCAGGGTGTTGTACAACTCGGCGTTGATCTTGCCACGCTCGCTGTTGGCCGACTTCAGCGTCATGGTACCAATAATGTTACGCAGTGTGGTTCGTGCGAGGTTGACAATCTGGTACCTGAAGTTGGCAACATTGTATATCGAGCCCTTGACGCTATCCTCATCAGCCTTGACCCTGAAATATACCTGCGCATCCACACTGGCATTCAGGTTATCGTTTGTGATGATCTCCTGCGGCTCAGCATCAACCATCTGCTCAGTCACATTGACCCGGTACATCTTGTCGATGAAGGGAATGATCCAGTGGAAGCCTGGCTGGGCAAAATGAATGTATTTACCCAGGCGTTCGATAAGCGCCCTGTGCGTGGGTCTGACAATCCTGATCCCCATGAGGAAGATCATAAGAACAAACAAACCAATGATTACATAAGTCATGATATAAGCCCTTTCTTTCTTTATTGTGATTAACTACGAAGTTAAACAAAAGAAAGAGACAAATGCACGGTTGAATCCACGGATATTTGTACAAATGAA
>DHGW01000023.1:0-5956 GCA_002402965.1 Bacteroidales bacterium UBA4788 | reverse complement strand
TACCGGAGTCTTTCCGCGCTCATACCTGTACAGCCTGAATGATACAATATCCTGCTGTTCTGGCGCTTCCCATGCCACTGACACGGCATCAGCTCCGACCGTCAGCGTCATACCCGACGGCGGCAGCGGCTTTGGCTTGCTCACAGTGATAATGGCAGATGCGCCTGTCCTGCTCTCGCCATTCCTGAAGTCAACACCCCTGACCATATATTCATAAGTATTTCCTGCCACAACCTGATTATCTGTATAATAATTTACCTCAGGCTGCAGGAACCCATCAACCAGCAATGCATACTCCTTCTGCCTTGCAGGATTTGTTTCCCTTACCCTCCGGTAAACCCTGTAGCCAATGATCTCCGGATTAGTATTACGGATGTTATCCCATATCATATTCACGGCGCCATTCTCCCAGGTAACGACAAGATTATCAGGTGAGGCTGTCACCGTCTCAGTCGCAGGATAGACAGAAACAGTGTCAGAGAATTCGCTCAGAGCGAAGCTTGTGTTCTCAGCCACAGCCGCATAACTCAGCAATGTATATCCTCCGAAATAGCGGCTTGTATCCGTGTAAACCACCCTGTTACCTTCTGGAACCGGAGCCAGTGCCACCGGGGAAAACTCACGGGCTCCCTGAATCCTTCGGTATATTCTAACTGTTCTGACGTCGGGATTAAAGACGCTGATCCCTATCCTTGCTCCGTCTGCAATTCCTTCAGCGGAAGCAATGACAGGCCTGATGGGTGGAACCTTATTCTCGGCTATGCCGAAGAACCGTACACCGGGAGGCGAGAGCTCGTTAAAGAAGCCTTCCATCACAAAATAATAGAAGTATTTCCGCATGGGCTCAACTGCAGCATCAGTGAACAGAGTATCGGAAGGGGAAATCTTTTTAATCAGCACATATCCCGTATCATAGTCGAAGCTGCGATAAATATTCAGGCTCCTTATTGCTGAAGGGTCATCAAGCTTCCATCTGACCTCGATTCCTCCTGCAGGTATCCTGGCAGCTGTGGATATATTGTACGGAGCCCTGACGGAACCGAAGCTGTATATCCCTGTACGCACAATCTCAGAGTTATCAGAAACCCTGCCGAAATAGTCCACCGGAGTAATATACCAGGAATATACCTTGCCCGGCTCAATTGCCGTGTCCCTGACAGTAACAAAGGATGTGTCATTCCTTATAAATCTTACCATTGACGGATTTATCCCTGAAAAACTCTGTACTCCTTCCTTTTTGCGGAACACTCTGTAAAACGCCGGCCTGTAACCCGGATCGAGTCCGCACGTCATGATAACCTCATTATCCGAGACCACCTTTCTGATGATCACCGGCCTGCCAAGAAATGTTGTTTCTTCCCGCCGCACAGGCACCGATGTAAAAAGCAGCTGAGCTGTCTCCCCCGCTGATGCCCTGGATACCCGGTACTGGTATTTCAGCGTATCGGTAACCGTTGAATCGAGCCATACCGTTCCCGCCGCCAGTCGTACCGGCAATAACTGACCATAGTACATGAGTGAGTCTGTTGTACCCGTCCTTTCCAGCACCGTGAACAGCTTCTCCACCGGTATCCTTTCACAATCAGCCCATTCAGGGAACCTTGCACACCAGTATTGCAGGCTGGTCTCAAAATCCTTCATCCTGCCGGGAGTTGTTACCTGGGCCACATTATGCCATTGACTCTCACGCTCACTCCTTCTCTCAATAAGGTACCCGGAGGTCTTGTCGGAGGCACGTTCAGGTACAATGATATCATTGCCTGTAAGCACGAAGATTCCATAAGGACTCCCGTATGCTGCCTCAGCATCTTTGCCTGCCTGTGCTTCTGCAATAACCGGGGTAGCCAGCAGCAGGGCAATTCCAACCATTCGCTGAAAATATCCTGTTATAAAGTTGTTGCTTGTCATCGTCTTTACTGTTTATGAGCTAATTGGATCTGTGGCGTCAACATATTTATCATTTAAACCCGATTTCAAAGTCCGTCCCCGAATCTGAGATTGTGAACATACCGAAGAGCGCTTTACCGGCGCTGGCGGATTCGACTATACATGGTCCGACGCCAAAGATGCCCTCGCATGATGAGGTGCATGTCCCAAACCCCAGTTCGGTCGAGCCCGATATTCCAAACTCAGCATAGCCGGTGGCGGACCAGGTGCCGTTGGATGAATAGAGTCCGTCAGCGCTTATCAGCCCCTTGCCTGTTACTGTTGATGAAGCACAAACAAGGCCCATTGATGCGCCTACCCCTGCAGTGATGCGGGCAAAGATGCTGACGCCCATGTGGTATGTGTTCGCCTCGTTGAAGTTCATGCTCATGCGTATGTCACCGCCTATCTCATGGCTCAGCTGTGCGCTGATCAGTCCGAGGTCAAATTCAAACTGAGGCAGTATCGGTATAGGGAGATGCACCCCGCCCTCTATATAGAAGCCTTTGAACTGCTGGTTAACCGCCGGGAAATTTGCCGGTGGCTCGCCAAAGAGCTTATAAACCCTGGAATTGGTAACAAATTTGTCAATGATATACTGGTTGACGCTGTAGTTGCCAATGAAGACTGCAGCATCACCCCCCATGCTTGGAACGGGAACTGACACAGAACCCAGACCGAGAAAATACCAGCCTGATGCATCGAACAGGACCTCTGCGGAGGCACTGAAGGCGGCGCCGCCGGCCAGGGTGCGGCTGAAGTCAATCATACCCGTAAAACGCTTATTGTTAAAGTCGTAAGTCAGGTTGCATATATCGGAGAATGGACCGGGGATGTTGGAGACACTTATCTCCTGGTTATCAGCAACGAGGTCGCCCTGCACTGTGAAACTGAGGGAACCGGTCGCGCCATTGGCATTCACCAGTTTGCCTCCAAAACTGAACGGTGTCCATCCGGCACCCATTGCCTTCATACGGCCCGCAACATTCTCAAGTCTCGGAGAGGAGGCGCCATTGCCTGAAAACCTGAACATCTGATTGCTGTTTTTGTCAACTATCAGCGAGGTCGAGTCTGTGGTCCTGTACAGCCAGGCGTCAAATTCAAAGAGTTTGTCGGCGCCAATCTTCTCATAGACCTTCCCTTTCGCGAAGAATCCCTTCTCATCAAGAGTCTGGGTACCCAATACCGGGAAGAACTCCATGGTGACTGGTCCGGGAGGCGTTATAAGAAATCCGGCCACCTCATTACGGAATCCCGTTGTGTTATCCGGTTTTTTGAAATAGAATATCTTGTAATCGAGCTTATTGCCACTGTTCAGATAGGGGATGCCGTAGTCAATCATTCCTGCCAGTGCAATCTCATTATTTATCACAGTTATAAGCCCTGGGGTAAATGAGCCAACCTGATAGAGTGTCAGGGGTTTGCTTGTCAGGCTTATATTGAACACAGGATTGCTGTTACTGACGAAGAAGAAGTTCTCTATCTCCACCTTATCTCCCTGTGCCATTCCCGGGAGGCCTCCGAACGATGCACATGGCTGTCCGGGCTGACCGCTGACGGAAAGTTTCCATGCATTCCGTCCCACATCAAATCCGAACTGTTTCTGGCCTGTGATAGTAAGAGTCACCAGGTTGGCAAGCGACAGTTGATCAAGCTTGTAATCACCCCCGTTGAGAAGCGTGGCCTCGTCTGTCTGTTCCACGTAAATATTTGTGAAAGGAACCGTAACAATCCCGGTATTGACAAACCCGTTGACGAATTGAAGTCCGTTGTCTTTCCCAAGAGTCCAGTTGTTGATGTTCAGGCTCCATGGCACCGATCCCTGTGAAAGCGGAATAACCAGATCCTTGCCAAAGATGCTCTTGAAGGTAACCTGCTGCGAAGCGTCCTTTATAAAAATCATTTTACCCATTGGAAGTTTGGCATCAGCCACGGGCACATTCTTCAGATTGGTATGCAAGATGGCATTGAGTGCAAGGGTATCTCCCCTGATATATGACAATGACCTCGAGGCTTCGAGCTTCAGGTTGTCAAAGGTGAATGAGAGCGCTCCTCCGTTGACATCGGAGAGGTGCAGCCCCATGGGATAATTCACATAACCGGCTTCAGTAGAGAAGGCAGGCAGTTTCATTGTGCCGGTACCGGCTGATGAAAGCCATACAGACTCATCGAAAGCTACAAGCGATGTGGTGAATGAAGCCTCGTCAAACCTTACGCGCGCTGCAATGGCACCCGTACCCTTGCTTATGTCAACAACCTCAAGCCCCAGTAGCTGGTCCCCAACCAGGTCAGCCTGATAGAACTTGTAAAGACTGACCGTCAGTTTGTTCTTGTTGGTTGTGACTTTGTTCTCCTTCGGTTGAGACAACGGAACTCCCTGATCATTTTTAAGGTACGGACTCGGTACGATGGATACATTATTGAACCTCATCCCCGTCACGGATTCGGTCAGGCTGAAGCACTCATTCGACGGTATATCGGTAAAGTTACCGGAGATGAAAACCTCATTGCCCCCGGCTCCTCCCAGTGTCAGGCGGGTTACCTCAACGGGAAAGCCCAGAAGCCGCGATATATCCATGTCATTGAATACCCTGAGATGGAAATCTATTCCCTCAAGCACACCGGACTGTGACGGTATTTTTTTCGTTATCTGGAGGCTGAGCGAATCTCCGACGAAATTGGAAACTGACTTCACCGCTCTGATAATAAGCTTCATATTGAGCGGAACATTACGAAGTTCATACTTACCCTGCTCATCACTCACTGTTTCAATCTTTATCTCTCCGGGTATATCGGCATAGACCCTGGCAGATGCCACAGCAGAAGAATCGGTTGTTCCGGCATAAACAGTACCCCTGATTCGTCCTCCCGGCCTGAGATATACATTGACAGTACTGTATTCCTTTGACTCATCCGCAAAGGCCGTTTTGACAGCCGGCACAAAATCTGATTGCGCAGGACCCTCCACATTTAAAACTACGGTATCACTTGCAGAGCTGTACTCAAAACGCGCCTCCCCAAGATTATTGGTATATTCTGTCCCGAAAGCACCTGCCTTTACCTTTGCATTGAGTATCGGAGTGCCGGCCAGGATATTGCCTGACAGATCCAGGGCCCTGACTCTGACAAGGAGACGGTGCTTTTTCGTATAGACAGTAACAGGAGGTAAGGTGTTCTTATCTTTCTGAATCTGTATGGGAATCGTATCATTCAGATAATCCGGGTCTACAGGATCAATAATGAGCCTGTGGCTGCCCGTGGTTGAGTAAAGCGTGAAGGATGTCGGGACTTTGCAGGTCTCTGCCCCCGGACTCAACAGGAGTGAACCGGCGGAGATTCCTGCCTGGGCAGTTACGCTCTGTGCAGCATTAACATAACCTGTTGCAGCCTGGCCGGTCTTGCTGCCCGTGACACCGGATAATACCTTGGTGTCAACAGCGGTAACCGGTGTGTTAATACTTAAAACAGTCTGACCTTCAGCCCCGGCAGAAGAAATCTCAGCTGTCAGTCCGGATGCACCCTTCACCATCTCATAATTGACACATACCGGATGAAACTCCTTATAGGCGCCGTCATCCATACGTATATGGACCCTTACACCTTCACCCTTTTCATTGATAACGGTTCCTGTAACCGTTGCCTCAGGCTCAAGGAGAATATCTTCCCTGACATATTTCTTACCGAGAATCAATGAGTAAGGTATCTGAACATATTTATTCTTAAAGCCCTGGCGCGTGATAAAAAGAGCCCACTTATCACCCTCTTTTGAACCTGGCAGTTCAAAACTGAAGGTGCCGCTGGCCGGAGTCATCTCTGACTGAACGATATAGCTCATATTGAAGAGCTGTACAAATGCCCCCTCAACGGGCTGCATCTGGTTGTCATACCTGTATACCGATCCTTTGATGGCCGGAGGCAGAGGCCTGGCAACCAGCTCCTTCACAGGTGTCGGTGCAGGTAGTTTGTAATCCGGGCTGAATACCGCATCATCGGCAGGATAACCGAATGTAAATGACACCGGCGCATCCAT
>DHGW01000017.1:4873-32110 GCA_002402965.1 Bacteroidales bacterium UBA4788 | reverse complement strand
CAATTCTTTATGCTCTACGAGCAACCCCAAAATCCGGAATCACTGCCGACTGGAGACTTACCCTTTGATAAACAGTGCCTTAATGATATGACTGGCAATCTTCGGGTTCTCCTTCAGGCGCCTGGTTGAATAACCAAACCACTTTTCTCCGAACGGGACATATACCCTCATAACATGACCGGCATCAACGATGCTCTGCCGCAGCTTCGGGGTGACCCCGTAAAGCATCTGGAACTCGTACATGTTCTTCGGTACACTGTATTTTTTGATCAGCTCATACGCTCCCTCAATCAGCGGTCTGTCATGCGTGGCTATACCAACATATATTTTGTTCCGGAACATGAACTCAAGATCCTCAAGGTAATGCCGGTTGATCTCCTCGTACTTCTTGTACGCAATCTCCGCAGGTTCAATGTAAATACCCTTGCAGAGACGGTAGTTGGTGGGAATCTCCGGGGTGTTCATGTCAAGCATCTTCTCCAGGTCGCTGTAAGTCCTTCTCATGTATGCCTGTAGCACCAGTCCGACGTTCTTCGGGAACTCGGCATGCAGCCGCCTGTAAAGCTCAATCTCGAGGTCGGTGCAGGGCGAATCCTCCATGTCTATCCTGCAGAAGTTGTTGTACGAGGCAGCCTTTGCCACTATCTCGCGCATCAGCCTGTAGCACGCTTCCTTGTCTATCAGCAGCCCGAAGCTCGTCGGTTTGAGAGAATAGTTCCCGTTGATACCGTTCTTCTCGGTCTCCTCTATCAGATCAAGATATTCCTGTTTGTTGGCTTCGGCCTCGTCGAGCGACTTTATAAACTCGCCCAGCACGTCGAGGGTCACCCTGACGCCCTGTGAGTTAAGCTCCTTTGAAGCCCGCATGGCATCTGCCCTGGTCACACCTGAGATATATGCACGGGAAAAGATCCAGATGAATTTCTTCGGGAAGTAAGGAAGGATTGAGGCAATGAACTTGTTGAACATCTTTGAGCGCTTTTGATTTTTTGGCGTTCAAAGATATGAAA
This sequence comes from Bacteroidales bacterium UBA4788, assembly GCA_002402965.1. Taxonomy (GTDB): domain Bacteria; phylum Bacteroidota; class Bacteroidia; order Bacteroidales; family VadinHA17; genus SR-FBR-E99. The sequence goes on along the minus strand of DHGW01000017.1, from coordinate 31,100 downwards.
ATTTCTTATTTGAATGCCTTCTCCGGCAGCCCGTCGCCCTTCAGCGACAGGCGGCTGAAATATGCCGGTACCTCGCGCCCCGTGAGCTTGTCGACATAGAGTTTTGCCAGGTACTGTCCGAGCATGAATCCCTGTCCGCGCAGCCCGAGGAACAGTCCGTGTTCCGGATCAATGTACATCCGTGGCTCGGTATAGTATCCGCTCCAGAGTGACTGGAACCCGGCCGAGGAGAGCTCCGGCAGCCATGAGGTGAAGACCTCTGACACTATCTCCATGAACTCCTTGCTGTTCACTTTCAGGTTTCGCCCGGCCTCTGCAGGATCTGCTGCCGGCGAGGCACATCCTATTATCTGGCCCGTCTCTCCCAGCTGCTGCCCGTATACCGCTATGAATCCCTTGTAGTTCCGGCGGTCGATAAGCATCGGCAGCGGCGTGTTATTCGGTCCCATCATCGGCAGTCGCCTGGTGATGAAGGCCTGGTGGCGTACACCATATGTGCCTGTATAGATTCCCAGGCTGCGTGCAAACTCTTCACCCTGCGCACCCATGGCATTGACGAAGACGGGGGTGATGTACTCAATATACTCGCCCCTGTGGTTTTGCACTATGACACTGAATTCCCTGCCGTTGCGGCTCACGCCGGTGACGGTGCTGTCTTCCTCCACGTTGCCTCCGGCCATTATACCCAGGTGTCTGATCAGGTCAATCACCTTACCCGGCGTGGCCTGCCAGCAGTCATTGGTCAGCATTGCTGCCCTGTATCTGTTCTTCAGGTCCGGGTTGATGCCAGGGGCGATCTTCGCGGCGTAGTCTGCGGGCTTTACCATCTCTCCGTCAGTCCATGCCAGTGATGCTTCCAGCTGGTTCATCATTACATCGTCATGGGCAAAAGTCACATATTTGATTTCCCGGTAGTTGACCTCACCGGTCTTCTGCAGTTCCTTGAACAGCTCATGGTTATGCCTGGCTATATCAGAGAGCTCTGGCACGCTGAAGTTGGGTCTGCCACCGGCGATGTTACGCCATGATGATCCGCGGTCATGATTGATGAGCACCGGCTTCATTCCGGCCTCGGCCAGGTAACGCATCAGGGCGCTGCCGGTGATGCCGCCGCCGGCTACCAGGGCTCCCACCTTTACCTTTTTCCTGTCACCCGGAGTGATTATTACCTCCGGCGTGCTCAGAGGGAAGAGCTCTCCCATGGATATCTGGTTCGAGAGCGGAGCCCTGGGCGTGGCGTCACCCACAATTTCTATTCCGGAGGGTTTGAGAAGCATCGAGAGCCTCTTGATGCAGCGCTTGCCGCGGCAAGGCCCCATCCCGAGACGGGTGGTGTGCTTTATCTCATCCACCGAGATATATTTCCTGTCTCCGATAACTGCCATTATCTCATCCAGCGTCACATCCTCGCAGTGGCAGACGTACTCCTTCGCCTCCATCCCGGGGGCGGGAGTGAAGGTCACCGGTTCGGGGTAATGCTCCTTCGCAATTAAGCCCCGTGCGGCAACAATATCCATGCCCCCGGGGGTGATAGCCCTCACTCTTGCAACATTTGTCCTGTTGGGCTTCAGCATCACCTTCTCGATCACACCCTCACCCACTTTCATCCCGTTGTTGTCAACGAGCCAGACTTCCTTTCCCTCCTCAACAAAATATTCCACCGGCAGGAAGAGCTGGTTCTTCGTAGTGTTGTACCCGAAGATCGCCAGCCCCGGGCACTGGTAGACGCACTTGAGGCAGCCTGTGCACTTTTCAAAGTCTATTGCCGGCACGGTGTCCGGTGAGGCTTTTGTTATGGCCCCGTGCGGACATGCAAACTGGCACGGATTGCAGGCGAAGCTGTAGAGGCAGTCGATTATGACGAACGGCCTGGCGTTCATCCTTGCCTCGTCAGGCATCCAGGGGTTCTCAATGACCCTCGTCGGATGCTGTTGTGAGTCAATGTATTCCTTTGATAATGAGAGATATTCACTGTAGTTGCTGCGCACGCCCATCTCCTGGATTATCTCCATTGCAGCCTGCTTGCCGCGAAGCACTGCCGTGGTGCCCTCACCAATGCGCATGGCGTCTCCTGCTGCTAACACCTTCGTGCCGAACACCTCGCGACCCTTGACAAGCAACTGGTTGTCGGGGATGAGGCCAGTGCATATGTTGATGGCATCGATGCCGTCGATTATCTTTTCCGTTCCCGGAACAGGGGTGAAGTCACGGCACTCTGCTATCACCGCACCGCAGATGCCATCATTGGTGTTGTTGGGTATGGCCCTGACAAGCATGTGAGAAAGTATGACGGGTATGCCCAGCCTCCTGACCCTGTTGGCCTGTACGGGGAAGCCTCCTTCAAAAGGCATTGCCTCAATGATTGCCTTCACCTTTGCCCCGGCCTGCATCAGCTGGTATGAGGTGAGGTAACCGATGTTGCCGGCGCCTACCGTAAGTATATCCTTCCCGAGCAGGGTGAACTCCTGGTTCATCATCTTCTGTATCACAGCGGCGGTATAGACACCCGGCAGGTCGTCGTTGCCGAATGCCGGCATGAACGGCACCGCGCCGGTGGCCACTACCAGGTACTGAGCATCCACGTAGAAGATCTCCCCGGTACGCATGTTCTTCGCTGCAATCCTCTGTCCCTCAAGTATGTCCCAGATCGTCGAGTTGAGCATGATCCCCCCGTGCGATTCCCCCGCCAGGTTCTTCGCAATGTCAAATCCCCTCATTCCTCCGAACTGCTGCTCCTTTTCGAAAAAGAAGAACTGGTGAGTCTGCATCAGGAACTGACCACCAATATGGTCATTACTGTCAATCACCAGGTTGGGCACATTGTGCCTGTTGAGCACCTCCCTGGCCGCCAGTCCTGCCGGTCCCGCTCCCGCGATAGCAACTGTGGTGCGGTATACTTTCCTTGTCATACCGTCAGCTCTTACAGTAACAGCCGACTGGTATCCGGCAGGTATCTCGGCCACTTCCCTGACACCGATGACAGGGGTGATGCAGATGCGTTTCACCACGCCATCAACAAGCATCTCGCAGGCGCCGCACTTACCAATGCCGCACTCCAGGCTCCTGTTACGGTTGTCGAGACTGTGCGTATGGACCGGGAATCCTGCCTGGTGAAGCGCCGCCGCAATGGTGAATCCCTTCATCCCCCGGACTTCCTTGCCGTTGTACAGAAAACCAGTCTCCTGCTCATGCGGGATGTCAAGTATGGGATGATGTAATATTCTTGTCATATGATCTTCTTTCACACAATTATTCAATCTCCAAAAATAATACCGGTACCATTCTCATACCAATGACGTATATCAGAGGTATTACATGATTAAATACATTTTTTTCCCTGTTTTTGGGAAAAAAGTACCCTTCCAGGGCCGCTATCTGGCAATGTCAGCAGACGCTTCGCTTATAAATTATTGATCTTTAGATTATTGTAACCGTATTATTGATATCTTTCCCATTCTATGGGCAAAATGTTGATATAATTCGATGTAACCTTACTGAAGTTTGACCGTATAATTAGCTACTTTGTGTAACTAAAAAGGATCCGGATTGCCATTTCGAACTAAATATCTGATAGGCCTGCTGCTCTTAATTTCAGTTATTACGCAGGGTCAGGACCCCCAGTTCTCCCAGTTCTATGCCAACCAGCTTTACCTGGCACCTTCATTCGCGGGGGCAACTGAAGATTACCGGCTGGCGCTGAACTGGCGCAACCAGTGGCCATCCATCCCCGGGGTATTCCACACTTACAGCTTCTCTTTTGACAAGGCAGTTCCGAACTTCAATTCGGGCCTTGGCATACTTGCAACTTATGATGTTGCCGGTTCGGGTGAACTGAGTACCACCAACATCGGCCTCCTCTACTCTTATGACATCCAGGTCAACGAGGACTGGCATATAAGGCCCGGCATCAACTTCAAGTTCACCTATCTCGGCCTCGATCTGACCAAACTTGTATGGAACAGCCAGTTAACAACAGGAGGAACGCTGCCCCCAATAACACCACCGCCGTTTGACAATGTGGCGGACATCGACTTCACTTTGTCCGGACTGGCGTATAACGAAAAGATATGGGGAGGATTCACGCTTGACCATCTCCTCAGGCCGAAGACATCATTCTGGGGCGACAACACTACAGTGCCAATGAAGCTGGATCTCTTTGGCGGGTTCCAGATAATCAGCCGCGGGAGGCTTCGCACAAAGCTTACAGAGGTCCTGTCCGTTGCCGCGAACGTAATGTTCCAGGGCGACTTCTTCCAGTCCGATGTGGGATTCTACTACTTCAAGAACCCGCTGGTGTTTGGTGTTTGGTACAGGGGGATACCCTTCGCCACCTCGAAGGATGTTTCAGCGCAGGCCGGCGATGCCATCATCGGGATGCTGGGCATCAAGACCGACCAGTTGAACGTAGGCCTTAGTTATGACTTTACAATCTCCAACCTGATCACCTCATCGGGCGGAGCTTATGAGATATCCCTCATCTATACATTCACCTCGGCCCAGGTTAAACGCGGGGGAAGGATACACGCAATCCCCTGTCCGGAATTCTGACGGTTACAGCTTTTTTCTCCTGCTTTCAATCCTGCCGGCCGCCTCACGCTTCGCAGGTCCACTCATCTCCTTACTCTTTTTGGTATTTAAAATTTGTGTATGTTTGTGCAACAATTTGTTGAACCATAACCTAATTTCTGAAATGAATAGAATATCAGTTGCCAGGAATATCCTGATCATAACAGTAATTGTTGTTGCAGGAGCACTCATCATGACCGGCTGCGGCAAGAACAAACCCGCCGGCACCGAAAATACCGTTAAGCACAACCTCCAGGGCGGCATTGCCTTCGTTGAGCTTGATTCCGTAATTGCCAACTTTGACATGGCAACGGACAAAGCCACGGAACTTGAGGAGAAGACCAAGAGCTCGGAAGCTGAACTGGCATCCAAGTCGCAGGCTTTTGACAGAGATGTAAGGGATTTCCAGAACAAGGTACAGAAGGGCCTGGTCACCAGGGCCACTGCCGCTGAGATGGAGCAGACGCTGACCCAGCAGCAGCAGACTCTGCTGGCACGCCGCGATGAGATGGCTTATAACCTCAATGAGGAGGGCCTTGTGGCACAGAGGCAGGTGCTCGAGTATATCAACCAGTACCTGGTCGAATTCAACAGTGACCACGGCTTCCAGTATATACTGGCGAAGCAGTTCCCCGGTCCTATCCTGTTCAGTGACTCCACCCTTGATGTCACCAATGACGTAATTACCGGTCTGAATGCAAAATACAACGCTGAAAAGGCGAAGAAATAAAGTTTACCTGCGTGAACTTTCAGAAGCCTGCTTCCGAGCGGGCTTCGCTGTTTTTGATACCTTCCGTTCGCGCCTGATCTTGCGCTCCTCATCCGGGCTGACGATGATGAAAAGATCCTCGTCGGGCCTCTTCATGCGGTACTGCTCACGGGCATACTTCTCGAGGTTCTCGTTGCTGGTGCGGAGCTCATTTAGCTTGCGGCGGTCCTCCTCGATACGGCCCATGTAATATTCCTTCTCGCGCTCCAGCCTGTTACGGTTTTTTACCTCCCGTACCCTCGAGATGAGGTTGTTGGGGTCAAGCAGAATTATCCATACGAGGAAGACAAGTATCGTAAGGACGTACTTGTTCTTCATCCATGGCGGCATCCTGTCGCGCAGGGCTGCCAGTGTGAACCGCTGCCAGAAATCTCCCTTCAAGGTGTTATGGGGTTTTGTTTTGTCCTGTTGTCATCCTCCGCTCATCAGGTAGATAACCTGAACCGTGTCGCCGTTATGAATCATCTCCCGATCGTAACTGTCGCGATCAATGATCCGTCCGTTGATCTTCACAATCCTGAGCCTGAAGGTATATTTCTTCAATTCAAGCAGTTTCCCTACGCTGATGCTGCCTGTGTCTATTGTCAGCGGTTCATTGTTCAGGGTTATCTCCATTGATGCAAAGTTATCATGCTGATCGCAAATTGCAAATCGCAAATCCCAAATTCTTTCACGACCGGCAATCGGCTGCATATTGACTATTATCATTAGATTACGGATATTTACATACGATATTTGTGTTTGACACTGGAAACTATTTAAAAACTTACTATGGATATCAGCGAAATCAGGGCGAAGCACAAGCTTCTCAAGAGATGGAACTACAAATGGACTCCCCTTGACAAGGGATATACCGACAAGACACTCTATGTCAACGTCGGAACACCTGAGATAAAGGAGAAAGACGTACCGCAGGTGATGAAGGAAAAATTCATCGGCGGCAAGGGCTATGGCCTCCGCTACCTCTGGGATGCCACCAAACCCGACACAAAATGGGATGACCCGGAAAATGAGATAGTCATCTCCTCAGGCCCTATCGGCGGCATCACCCAATACTCAGGCTCCGGGAAGTCGCTGGTGGTTACAATCTCACCCCAGACTGACTCAGTGATGGACAGTAACGTCGGCGGCTTCTTCGGCCCCTTCCTGAAGTTCTCGGGTTTTGACGCCATCGAGCTGCAGGGTAAGGCCGTCAACGACGTCATCGTCTACATCAACGGAGTTGACCACTATGTCGAAATCTTCGAGGCTCCTGCCGAGGCGCTTGACAGCCACGTGCTGGCTGAGCAGCTGACAGATATGTTCGCCAATAATGAGTCGGACAGGAAAAACATCGGCATCGTCTCCACCGGATCGGCGGCCGACCACTCTCTGATCGGCATGCTTAACTTTACATTCTACGACAACAAGCGCAAGAAGATCAGGATGAAGCAGGCCGGCCGTGGCGGCATCGGAACCGTCTTCCGCAACAAGAAGATCAAGGCCATCGTCTGCAAGATCCCCGGCGTAAAGGGTAACCTCAACAACGTGGTGGACCTCGAATCGATCCAGGAGCGCGGGCGTCGTTTCAACCGCGAGATGCGTGAGCTCGATGACAAACAGTGCAAGATGCGTCAAATTGGTACAGCCCACCTCATGGAGATAATGGATGACCATGATCTCCTTCCTACTCATAATTACAAGTTCGGATCACACAAAGACTCACCCAGGATTGATTCCGGCGTTTGGAAATCATTTTTCACACAGAACATTCCTGACGGCTGCTGGATTGGCTGCAATATGGCATGTGCCAAGGCAATAGACGATTACGAGATAACCACCGGTCCCTATGCCGGGCAGAAGGTTATAGTTGACGGACCGGAATATGAAACAGCAGCTGGTCTGGGCTCCAACGGCGGATTCTTCGATCCGAGATACATCATCGAAACCAACTTCTACTGTGATACATACGGTATATGCACAATTACCTGGGGCACCAGCCTGGCATTCATCCAGGAGTGCTACCAAAATGGCATACTGAACAAGGAGCGCACCGGCGGTCTCGAACTTACCTTCGGAAACATCCCCCCGGCCCTTGAGCTGCTGCACCAGGTAGCCCGCGGCGAGGGCTTCGGCCTGATTGCCGGACAGGGCATCCGCGCCATGAAGAGGATTTTTGCAGAGAAGGGATGGGGCGACCCGAAGTTCCTGCAGGACATAGGCATGGAGAACAAAGGCCTCGAATACTCACAGTATATGTCGAAGGAGTCACTTGCACAGCAGGGCGGATATGCCATGACCAACAAGGGCCCGCAGCACGACGAGGCATGGCTTATCTTCATGGATATGGTCAACAACCAGATCCCGACATTCGAGAACAAGGCAGAGGCGCTTCATTACTTCCCGATGTTCCGCACATGGTTCGGACTGGTGGGACTCTGCAAGCTGCCGTGGAACGACGTGGAGCCTGAGACCAACGCCCAGACAGACGAGCCGGCAAAGGTGCCCGAGCACGTTGACAACTACGTAACAATCTATAAGTCAGTTACCGGCAGGCCTTTTGACAAGCACAGGCTGGTTGAGGACTCCGAGAGGGTTTATAACTTCCAGCGGGTGTTCAACATCCGCCGCGGCTACGGCAGACGCAAGGATGATGACCAGCCGTACCGTGCATGCGGTCCCGTTACCGTGGAAGAATACCTGTCCCGCCAGGAGAGGTATGACAAGCAGCTGAAGGAAAAGGTGGGTGTCAACCCTGAGGGGATGAGTATTGAGGAGAAGATAAAGGTGACGAGACAGTACAGGGAGAAGCAGTATGACCTGCTTCGCGATGCGGTCTACAAGCGCCGCGGATGGAACAACAACGGTATCCCAACCATTGAGCACCTGAGGAAGATCGGGATGGACTTCCCCGAGGTCATCGAGGTGGTTGCACCGCTGCAATAGACGGTTCCCCTGGGATGCAGATATCCTGGCCGGGATGATGAAACGACGGGTCTCAGGCCCGTCGTTACCTTTCAGGTGACCGGATTTTCAGATCAGGATGCGTATTTGGACTTGTTGAATGCCGCCTCAATCTTATCGAAGGCATCCACTGGATTGGTAAGCGGCATCTCCGAGTTAAAGAGCTCATAATCGAGCAGCTTCGCCTTCTTGCTCCTCTCAAAGGTAGGCAGCTTCGTACGGTTGGTGGTCTCCAGGTGGTTCCCCTTCTCATCCACGATGATGATTTTCGGGAGAAAGACCCCCTTACGGCCGATGAACCTGTCCATTATGATTACGGCCTCCTCATACTCTTTCCTGGTCGCCCTCCCCAGGGCTTCGTATTTCAGCATCTTCTTGTGATCCCAGGTAAGCACGCTGGCAGAGCTCTCGGAGATCTTATCGTCAATACTCGAGTCGAGGTTCAGCGTGTCGTGTCCCGAGGGCATCAGCAGCACCTTGCCGCCGCCGCCCTCGATGTTCGCTGCGTATCGCGGCACGGTGATACCGCTGATCCACCCCTGCAGGTGCTTCATGTAGATCTTGCCCACTTGTATCGGGGTGATGAAATGGACTATTCCCCTTTCCTTGTGACACTGAAGGAGATAGTAGGGGTGGACCCCGATCCAGAACATGCGCCTGAATGTCTCCGCCAATGTCCGGTAGTGGTCGTTGACATGGTTCAGGAGCACCGTCTGGTTACGGATTGTGAATCCGTGCATGGTGATCTTCCTCACCGCAGCGGCCAGGTCAGCTGTCACTTCCTGGTAATGGTTGATGTGGGTCATGAAATAGACATACTTCTCCGGCCCATTGTTGTATCTGTTTGATGCTTCCCTGATCATCTCAAGGAGTTCACCGGTTATGAGCATGGGCAGCACCACAGGCACCCGTGTGGCTATCCTGATGACCCTGAGATGTGGTATGCGGCTCAGCTCACCAAGGATGTACTTCAGCCTCTTGAAGCTGATCATCAGGGCATCACCGCCAGTAACCAGCACCTCGTTGATGTTCCTGTTATAACCGATGTAGAAGAGGCCTTTGTCCACCTCGCGGCTGTTGACATCGGCTGTGGTGTCGAGCGACTTGGCCCGCTGGCAATGTACGCAATAGGATGCACAGCTGGTGTTTTCTGCTACAAAAAGAGCCACCCTGTTCGGATAGCGCTGATAGACCGCGCCGTAGCTGCGTGATCCTTCGCTCATTGCTCCCTCGACACCGGCATTGGGGAACATCAGGTTGGCAGGGGTGGGCACGCTCTGCCAGAAAATAGGATCGAGACGCTTCTGTGATACTTCGCCGAAAAAGACCGGGTTAAACGGGTCAGCCTGCATCAGCGATGCATAGTAGGGCGTTATACGCAGTGGCTCTTTGCCCTCCTGCCTCAGTGTTCCTATAGTTCTTCGTATCTCTTCTTCCTGGTAGTCAGTGAGCCTGATCACCTTTTTCAGCTGGTCAACAGACCTTATTGAGTTCTTTCTTTGCCAGTCAGGGTCATTCCACTGCTCCGGCGTCACATCTTTCCATAAATCAATCTTGTTGTACTTCCGGGGACGGTATAAAAAATCCTCGTTAATAATCATCAGCACCTCCTTCTTTTAGTGATGTTAATACCTGTTATTCCACACCAGGAATAACAAATATAGCATTTTGTGCCGTTTTTCAAAAGGTAACGGGGTAAAACTGACACCGCCGGGGAAGAAACCTTGGCGGTGAACAGATAATTAAGTGTCAGTTAAACAGTGTTCTGGCCAGCTCTTCGCACGATGCTCAGATATTATCTCCTTCGAGTTTTTCAAGCATTTCGCGGAACTCATCCCATCTGCCTTCATGCAGGAGGAGTGCCTGGTGCGGCCAGCTTTCCGGATTGTGTATGCGGAAGCGCTCGCCTCCGTCCTCGTGCAGGATGTCAGAGAGGTAGTTGGGTGAGGTCTCTGACAGTGCCTTCCATGTGGTAATTCCGCGGTTGATCAGCAGCTGTGCTATCTTCGGCCCAATGCCGTTCACCACCTTCAGGTCATCAGGTTTAATGTTCTCCGGTGAAAACTCAGGCTTCGCGGCAGCCGGGGGAATATCAGCAATGCCGTGCACACCTTGAGGCTTTATGGCCTGGTCAAGCTGCTCCTTCAGCATTGCAATCTCCTTCTCCAGCCTGTCAATGGTGAGTCTCAGGCTTGCGATATCATCGTCCATCTTCCTGGCCTCAGCCCTGAGGGCACGTTCATCCTCCTCCATTCCGCTGATCTTCGCGGCGAGGCTATTTTTCTCATCGTCCAGCTGGCGAAGCTTAACGTCAAGCGCGTTCTTGTCATCCTCAAGCCTGCGTATCTTCGACTTCAGGTCTTCAATCTCTGCTTCCAGTTCTGCTATTCGCTTTTTACCGCGCCCCTTTGCGAGGAACCAGCCGATCAGGAAACCAAGGAGTGCCGCTATAAGCAGCACAAACAGAATAAACAGCAGATCTGCTGTGAATCGTTCTGCCATGATGTTTAGATTATTACTTTGATTTCAGTTCTTCTGTTCGCGGCTCTCCCCTCGGGCGTGCTGTTTGACGCTGCGGGTTCTGATGAACCCTTCGATGATGTCACAATCTGCTCCGCATTTATCCCTGCGTTAACCAGGTATGATTTTACAAATTCGGCTCTCCGAAGCCCCAGTTTGATGTTGTATGCATCTGTGCCCGTTGCGTCGGCATGTCCCGTCGCCTCTATCCTTGCCGACGGGCTATTGTCGAGGACCAGCTTCAGCTTCTGCACGTATTCATCACTTATGCCGCTCATGTCTCCATCGGAGGATGAGCTCCGGAAGAGGCATTTCTGTACGCCTGACTCTGAAATATATCCTTTTGCCTCATCCACTGAGGCCAGGAGGAGCTGTTCAGGGGTAGGTGCCACTGCGTCACCGATGTCCTGAAGTTCGACGGCGTGTGCGACTGAATTTTTGCAGTCGCACCTTATCTTACATACATACCAGTAAGAAGCACCGGCGATCCAGAGCACCAGCAGAACAGACAGTAAAAAAACCGGCTGTCTCATGGTGACTCGGTCTATCTGCGGCGGGTGATCCCACCGAGGATTGAACCGAGCAGTCCGCCGCCCCCGGACTGGGACGATGAGCCGCCTTTAAGCAGAAATCCTGCCACGTCGTCAAGAATGCTTCCGTCGCCGTCAGCATCAAGGAGAGCTCCGACACCGGAAATGCCATTGCCGCTTGTGTCACGTTTCTTCGTCAGGGCGCCAAGAACGAGCGGTGCAAGCGCCGGGATCATCTTCATGATGGTTCCGGCGTCTATGTTCATCCTCTTAGCCAGCACCTGGGCTGCCTGCATGCCTCCTGCATCACCGAGAAGACCGCCAAGGTTGGGGTCAACCTGCTCGGCATGTGCCTTGTTGGAGACCAGATCCTTTATGTTGTTCAGAACGGAGGCATCACCATACTTGTTGAGGATGTGATCAACCCTCTCGTCTCCGCCGCGGGTGTCTTTCTGCCTCTTCAGTCCCGCAATGATCAGTGGCGCCAGCTGCGGAATAAGCTTCTGCACGGTGCCCTGGTCAACATTGAAGTTGTCAGACATCTGTTTTGTGACCTCAGGACCATAGTTCTTGAGGAATTCATCAATAAATCCTGCCATAATTTTTGTTCTTGTTTAGTTAGAAGTTAATATTCGTATTTAAATATTTCGATCAGCTAGTCACTAAAGATAAAAAATCAGTGACTAAAATCAAAATCTTTTTTTACAGAATACGCGCTGTTACCTCAACAGCTAAATCTGCATAGCTTCCAGATCTTCAGCATTTTCGATTTTGGATTTTCGATTGACTTTCAGATTTAGGCTTCTCCGGAGAAGAAGCCGAAATCACGATGCCCGAAGGGTGTCGAGACTTCAAAAAGCGATTCTGACCACCACCCCGTCCATGGAGTTGCAGAGTATGCCGCCGCTCTTCAGCGGCACTATGTTGTTGATCAGGCAGGATGATATTCTGTGACTCCATAGAAGGCTGCCGTCGGTGCGCAATGCAGCATGAATGACTCCCTTGTCAGAGGGGATGAATATTATGTCGTCACGTTCTGTAATCACTCCGGGGGCAATATCATACCCGATGTTGAAACCGGTCTTCCATGATATCTCCGGCACATCGGCAGTTGTACTGACCCCAATGACGATCCCGTTCATAGTCTTCGCCAGAACCATGGTGCTGTCTGACGTGATGCCCATCGACTCCCTGACGGAGACACCCCCGAGGTCGGAGTGCCATATTAACCTCCCGGTAATGGCATCGAGGCATGCCATCTTCCTGTCAGGTGCCACTATGAAAACCCTGTTGCCGGTAGCCACCGGCATACAAGCGGCTGGCGACAGCATCCTGTTGGAATAGCCGTTACTCCAGATCCACCTCGTGACGCCTGTTTCAGAATTGAGGGCATAAAGCCGGTTGTCCCAGGTGCCGAATATTATCAAACCTTTGTAAATAAGTGGCGTGGTCTCGACAAACCCCTCTATTTCGCCGTTGCTCCACAGGAGGGAGCCGTCGCTGATGTCCAGAGCATGGCACCTGCCTGATGATCCTGCGATGAATACCCTTCCGCCGCTTATCAACGGCGAGGCCACCACAGGCTGCTTCGCATCGAAGCTCCAGAGCAGTTTTCCGTTCTTTTGCCCGAGGGCCCTTACAATGCCGTCGGCTGATACCGCTATGACCCTCTTCCCGTCTGTAGCGGGGGTGCTGTAGATCTTGGCCCCCGCCTGGAAGCTCCACCTGGCCCGCCCGCTTCTCAGGGAGAGCGCTTTTATCTCTCCTGATGTATTGGTGATGAGAGCCAGCCTTCCGGCCACCGTCGTCCCGGCACCGATATCCGCCATCTCCTGCACGCGCCATGCCTCACGCACTGAACTGTACCTGCTGTTCATCGAGTAATCGGGCCTCGGCCATGCAGTGGTGTCGGCGCTGAAATCGTGACTCTCCAGCATCACTGTAGCCCAGGCGGGCATTGTCACTGCCGCCGGAAGTCTGACCGAAGCCATCAGTAGGGTGTCGCCAACGACAGTCAGGATGTTGTATCCGCCATGCTCCTGGTCGCCTCGCAGGTTCGACCGGCACATGAGGGCAGGTATTCCCTCGAAGTTCATCACCCTGTTTGTATGCCCATGACCGCAGAGAGCGAGCCTCGTGTCAAGCCTCTTCAGCCTTTCGGTCAGCTCATACCAGTTATTCAGCCCTTCGTCGAGAGGGTAGTGGTTTACGGAGACTACCTTCAGTTCCCTGTTGGCCGGGACACTCAGCACAGAATCGAGCCACACGATATTTTCCCTTGGGATCTGCCCCGGACCCATCCTCATGTTGGGCCCTGAGTTTGTGCCCAGGAACAGCCAGTCCCCGTGCCTGAAGGCAAACGCTTCAGCCCCGAAGATCACTCGGAAGCTGTTGGCACCGCTCTCCGACCACTTCGTGTCGTGGTTACCGGGGATGATGTACCATGGCTTCTCCAGCCCGTCAAGGATCGCTTTCGCCCTGCGCAACTCATCGTCCGACCCGAACTCGGTAACATCGCCCGAGACGACGACAAAGGCAAGCGAGTCGATCGAATTTATATCGTCTACCGTGCGAATCAGATCCTCGTCGGCTCCTGTTCCTCCGATATGCGTGTCAGTGACAAGGGCAAAGCTGAACCGGCAGTTCTGGCTATGGACCTGGAAAACACAGAGCACGATGAGCAGTGTGGGGAGAAGAATGTTCTTCCTCATGGGAGTATCTCTTTTCAGAGGCAAGATACATGAAATAGAAAAAATATTACCTTGGAACATCAAATTGCACCTTAATAAATGCGTTGTGAAGAAGTTTTCAGTTCAGGGAAAGATCGGATTGCTGATGGTACTGGCGGTTGGCCTCCTTGCCGCTACAGGTTACCTGGCCTGGCTTAACCTCTCTTCCATCGTTGGCTCCATTAACGTTGATGTGGGGCCGGGCCAGAAACTGCTGACCATACGCGAGATCTCAATGGATCTCCAGAAAGCGGAGAACAGCTTCCGGATGTACTCTGTCACGGACAACGAGAAAGACCTTGAACCTTATTACTATGTCATCTCTGAGATCGACGGCAAGGTCAACAGGCTCAGGGAAGAGTGCAGTGACTCACCAGTGCTGCTCGGACAGACGGATACAATCAGCAGGCTGATCGAGGAAAATATTTATATCTGGAATGAGATTCTCTACCTGAACCAGAATAACCGGGTGGTTGAATACCTCATGCAGCTGCCTGACAGGCTTAATCTGATGGCGGATGCGGATAAGGAGTCTGAGAAAGGGATACTGAAACGCGTATTCAGCCGGTCAGAGAAGAGCCGGATCGATGAGCAGGCCCTGATAACTGATCTTGACAGCCTTGAGAAGGTGGATCAGGCCGTAAGGGAAAAAATGAGGCTGAGGGAATCACAGCTGGCAAGCACCAGCACAAAAATAAAAGAGCAGTTCTATGACCTGACCGCCAAGATGGAATCCGAAGTCTCGGAGATACTGAAGGCAAATAAAGATGAGGCAGATCTCCTTGCCGGCAAGACTTACCGCTGGCTGGCAATGTTCCTGGTCTCCGGAATTCTGCTGGCTGTTCTTGTGGTTTTCATCGTTGCCCGGTATGTGCGCAAATCCGATGCATACCAGGTGGCACTGCAACGCTCGATGAATGAGGCAGAAAATCTGGCAAGGACCAAAGAGCAGTTCATGGCCAACATGAGTCATGAGATACGTACCCCGGTGACGGCGATTTCAGGATTTACAGAGCAACTGCTGCATGAACCGCTGGATGAGGATACAGTCCGCACCCTGAAGATTATCAGGTCATCATCCCGTCACCTTGAGAAGATAATCAATGATATCCTCGATTTTTCAAAACTGGAGGATGGCAAGGTGGTTTTGGAACAGGTGCACTTCGGCATACGAGAAACTGTTGAGGAGGTCTGCAACATGTTTGATGACCAGGCACGGAAAAACAACACCGCTCTGAGCTTCTCAGTTGATAGTGACACTCCCCCGGTTTTATTGGGTGATCCGTACCGGCTGAAGCAGATAATGATAAACCTGGTCAGTAATTCGGTAAAGTTTACCAGGGATGGCACAGTGCATCTCTCGGTGAAGAGCATCTCAAAGCAGCCCACGGAGATAATACTGGTACTGGAGTCTGCTGATACCGGCATTGGAATTGACGAGGATAAGATTGAGAGCATCTTTGACGATTTCACCCAGGAGGAGATGAGCACTACCCGAAGATACGGCGGCACGGGACTGGGCCTGTCCATTGTGCGCAAACTGGTTGATTTGCAGAATGGTACTATAGAATGCAGGAGCAAAAAGAATGAAGGCACAACCATTACATGTAAGATCCCATTCATGGTTGGCAACGGTGAGCTGATTAAGACGGAGACGGAGCCGCCGGTAAATGTACCCGGGGAGGTTAAAAAGCTTAATGTGCTGGTTGTTGATGATGTGGAATATAACCGGATGCTCTTCAGGTCCATTTTCACGAGGTGGGGTGTCAGTTTTGCCGAGGCATCGGATGGCATGGAAGTGCTTGAGATGTTAAAGAGGGAAGGATTCGACCTCATCCTGATGGACCTGCGCATGCCGCACCTGGACGGTGTGAAAACAACTGAAATTATTCGTAATGAACTGAAGATAAGTGATTCGGATATGCCGGTGATCTGCGTGACAGCAGCTATTCCGGAAGATGACCTTCGAAGCTTCCGCAAGGCGGGAATGAATGCATTTCTCCGTAAGCCCTTCACGGAGAGAATGCTGCTCGATGCAATTCTCGCGGTTACCGGTCATGGCAAGGGTGCTGAACCTGGGATTGCAGATACTCCGGAGGAAAAGGTAGAGATCTTTTCCGGGCAGATAGACCTCAAAAACCTCTTCCGCCTCGCAGGGGGTGATGAGCAATTTGTAAAAGAGATGCTGGATACATTTATTGATGGTACCGGAAGGGGACTGGACGAGATGACTGAGCATCTGAAGACCGGTGACATCGGAAAGATCGCGGATATTTCTCATAAGCTCATACCCCAGTGCCGGCATCTTGGAGCAGGTGCTCTTACGTCGCTGTTAACGGAGATTGAACTGGCAGGCAGGGCCGGAGGTGATATCGGGCAGGTGGAAATCCTGGTCGGCAGGCTCAGGGCAGCATTCCCGGATATACGGAGACAGGTTGAAGACCATATTGCAAAAATTCGCTGAAATACCGGGACACCTGCACGGAAATCCTTAATTTGCATGAAGAACAAAAGATCACTGATTATTGGATCAACTGATGGCTGATACCCACCTGAAGATATTCGTTGTGGAAGACGATGAATGGTACAACAGGCTCCTGGTACATACCCTGAGCCTGAATGTCGATTATGAAATAAAGAGCTTTCATACTGCCGGGGAATTCCTGAAGTGCCTTCAGGAATCACCTGACATAGTAACACTCGATTACCGGCTTCCTGACATGAACGGACTCGATCTCCTGAAGAAAATAAAGGAGGAGAACAGTGAGGTGCAGGTCATCCTTATATCTGAACAGAATGATATTGAAACTGTTGTCAACCTTCTGAAATTCGGTGTCTATGATTATATAGTCAAGACCAATGACATCAGGGAGCGTCTTCTTTTAACCGTCCAGAACATCCGGAACGGGATAGGCATGAAGAGGGAAATATCTTCACTTCGCCAGGAGGTACATAAAAAGTACCTGTTCCGGAACACAATCATGGGTGAGAGCCAGGCAATCAAGGCTGTCTATTCGCTTATCGAGAAAGCGCTTAACACAAATATCACCGTTATAATAACAGGTGAAACGGGCACCGGAAAGGAGCTGGCGGCAAAAGCAATTCATTACAATTCAAAACGCGGGAACAAGCCTTTTGTCCCTGTCAATGTTACGGCAATCCCTTCTGAGCTCATAGAATCCGAACTGTTCGGACATGAAAAGGGGGCATTTACCGGTGCTGCAACCAGGCGGATAGGCAGGTTCGAAGAGGCTGACGGGGGAACACTCTTCCTGGATGAAATAGGAGAAATGGACCCGGCCCTGCAGTCAAAGCTGCTCAGGGCACTGCAGGAAAAGGAGATTGTTCGCGTAGGAAGCAATAAGGCCATCAGGACTGACTGCCGCATCATCGTGGCAACCAACAGGAACCTGCTTGAAGAAGTGAAAAAGGGCAACTTCAGGGAAGACCTTTACTACAGGCTGCGGGGCCTGCCGGTTGAACTCCCGCCTCTGAGGGAACGAGGCAATGACTCCCTTATCCTTGCCAGCCACTTCGTTGAAAGATTCTGTGCGGAAAATGAGATCCCGCTGAAAAAACTTTCACAGCAAGCCCAGCAGAAACTCCTTGGCTACCCATTCCCCGGTAATATACGTGAGCTAAAGTCGGTTGTTGAACTCGCGGTGACGCTGTCAGAAACAATAACCATTGGGCCGGAGGACATCATTCTTGATCCGGGAAACCCCCTTTCAGACGTCATGGATGATGATATTACACTCAGACAGTATGAAATGAAGATCATCAAAGCCATGCTCAGAAAGCATAATAATGATATTAAAACCGTTGCGGGGAAACTTGATATAGGGATCTCTACAATCTACAGGATGCTCAGGGAAGAGAAACAACCCTGACCAGATTCTCCTCCATTTTTCTCATTTTGAGAATTATTTTTCAGATTGAACAATCCGGACCTTTTGCACCGTTAAGTTAAATCATTAAATATTAATGACTTATGTCCTTGTGGTCTGCGGGGCACACCCTTTGCAAGGGTAAGGTTTGAAAAACAAATCAAGGAGGAAAAAACATGAAAGACGAAGAAACCACCAACCGTACACACCCTGGCGATGATCCATCAGGGATCAGTTATGCGGAAAACGCCCGCAGAGACGGAATTGTTAAAGGAGCACGGACGACTGCCATAATAAGTGTTATACTATTGGTGACGGCAGGTGTTGTTGCCTGGCTGTTGTTCTCCAGGCACCAGGATGAGCAGATGGCACTGATGGAAAATGAAAGAAGCTCTTTCACTGAAATGCTGACAGTGCGGGACTCAACACTCAACGACTGGCTTCAGACCTTTACCCAGATTGAGAATGACCTCAACACCATCAAGCAGAAGGAAAGCCTGATCACAATCAACAATTCGGATAATGTGGAATTCACAAGCACCAGGAAAGAGCAGATACTGCAGGACATAAAGAGTATCAGTATGCGACTTGATGAAAACAGGAAAAAGCTTGCATCACTGAGTTCACAATTAAAAAATTCCGGCAGGGAGATAAAGGGACTTCAGGAGATGATAGCAGGGCTTGAGTCAAAAATTCAGGAGCATCAGTCCGAGATAGGAGTACTGAGCCAGACTGTAAATCAGAAAGACATAGAGATTGACGAGCTGAATATCCTTGCGGCAGACCTGAAGACCACGGTCACCGAAAAGGAAGAGCTCATCAGCACGCAGGTTGCTGAGATGAACAAGGCTTACCTCGCGTCCGGCAGTTTCAAGGACCTCAGAGATATGGGCATTGTTACAAAAGACGGCGGATTTCTTGGCCTGGGCAGGACAGAGTCACTTGTTGATGATATTACTGACAGCCTGTTTGCGCAGATTGACATAACTGAACTTAAGTACATACCAGTTAATTCACGGGATGCAAAGCTTGTTACAGAACATCCCACAGACTCATACCAGTTTGTCCGTGAGGGTGATGACAAAATCGCTCATATTGAGATCAAAGATCCGGAGCAGTTCTGGAAAATATCAAGGTATGCGGTTGTTGAACTTAAAAAGTAAACCGGGAGGATCGGTTCCGGACACCGGAATTTCCTCAATTATCTCACTATATACCCCGGATCGGGATACCTGAAAATCTTCAGGGTAAACAGAATCAGCAAATCATTACCTCTGAAATTGAGGGGGATCCGGGACACGAAAAGGCGCTTAACGGCGCCTTTTCTAATATCCAATTGCTTGACTTCAGTCCGTCAAAGGTTTATCTTTGTAATGGAGGCCTTCAAACCATTAAATTCAGCCGGATGAAAGAGCTTATTCACATAAGGACTGAATGTTACTCCGGTTACAGGGATGACGAGACGCCAAAATGTTTCATGTGGCAGGGAGTCAGGCACGAGGTAAAGGAGGTAATTGACCGCTGGTACCAGTGGGACACCGAACAGAAGCATCCCGTTTCGGATTACTTCATGATTGAAACCGCGGAGGGAGAACAGTACATCCTCAAGCATGAGCTTGAGCATAACAAATGGTATCTCTGCAAGCCGGGAGAAAGTCACCTCTAAAGAGACTGCAGACAGGGGTATAAGACTGGTGGCAATCACTATTACCTGGTGGATAATTACTTCTTGGTTTTTATAAGGAAATGCGGGATAGGGGATGGCAACATAGGCATGAGCGCAGGAGGCGGCATTCCAATCAGGGAAGGCGACGGTATACTGATCCGTGACGGTACAACGGACCGGTATGACTGGAAAGGCTATGTACCGTTCGAACAGATGCCATTCAGCCTTAATCCGGAAAACGGCACCGTCTCCTCGGCAAACAACAGGACGGTGAGCGATGATTATCCCTACTTCATCAGTCATAGCTTTGATCTGCCCTACCGGATTAACAGGATCAGGGAGATGATTGGCCAGAAACAGGTGGTTGGAGTGGAGGACTTCATAATGATGCTCGCTGATCAGCACTCTGACTATGCACGGCTGGTTACACCTTATCTTCTGAAGCTCAACGACAGGCAGGACGAGATGACACCCCTGGAGTTGCAGGCCCTGGATGCTCTGGAAGAGTGGAATCATGAGATAAACCCGGCCCTGCCGGCACCAACCATCTTTGAGTTTTTCAGGCGATGTTTCCTGAAGAATCTTCTGGCTGACGAGCTTGGTGAACTGTTTGACAAGATGTGGGACATCAGCGGTGAATATTACATCTACAGGATACTGACTACAGGACCTGACTACTGGGTTGATAACATAAATACCCCTGAAACGGAAACGCTTAATGATATCGTAATTCTGAGTTTCAGGGACGCTGTAAGTTCACTGGAAAAGGATTATGGCCGGGATCCGTCACAGTGGAAGTGGGGCAGGAGCCAACTAATCAGAATTTTTACTAAATTTACATGTATTGATCGGAAATTACAGACCGTATCTGCTTCATTCCCAAATTGCCGGAACCGGCAGAGAGGGTCACAAATACTCGGTAACCATGAAATATCTCAATCTCCTTCTCTTCGCGGGGATGATAGTCATGAACTATCTTGCCAATTCCCTTCCCCTCAACGGTAAGACGACCGGTGGCATCTCCGATGCCTGGCCCAACCTATTCACTCCGGCAGGTGTCACCTTCTCAATCTGGGGTGTCATCTACATCCTGCTGGTCATCTTTTGCGTGATTCAGTTCACCACATCTTACCAGGTAGCTATCTCGCGAGTCGGTTGGCTATTCGGCCTCTCATGCGTCTTCAATTCGCTCTGGATAGTAGCATGGCACTATGAAAGATTGCCGTTGTCACTTATACTCATGGCAGGATTGCTGATCTGTCTGATATGGATCAATATCTTTATCAGGGATCTTCCTGACGGATTCATTAAAGCCGGTTTCGGTGTTTACCTTGGCTGGATTTGCATTGCAACCATAGCCAATATCACGGTACTGCTTGTAAGTAACGGATGGCAGGGATTTGGTTTAAGCGACCAGACCTGGGCAATGATAATGATTGTCGTCGGTGCTGTCATCGTGTCACTGACGATATGGCGAATGAGTAATCCTTTTATAGGCCTGGCGGTAGTATGGGCATTTGCCGGGATAATGATCAAGCGCCAGGATGATCACCGGGCGATTTTCATGACGGCAGCTGCGGCAGCGGTTGTGGTTGCTGTGGTGCTGATGCTGTCATTTTTCCGTCGACGCTTGTTCGGCGGGGTATGACAGGCTGCAATGCCGGACGCACTAAAAGCAGCATAGGTTTTCCTCCGTGGATTTTTATCGAAACCATAAAGTTAATGATTTCGCCATCTCAACTCAAAACTTTTGGACAGCGAAGGTGTTTAAGAGGTAACTTTGACAAAACGAAGAAGGAGAAATTATGAAGATAAACAACAACGCAGAGATCTTCGCGCCGGAGGTGCAGATGGAAGGCGCCGCCAATGTAAGGATGAAGATTCTCATCGGCCCGGAGGACGGATCGGGGAACATCATCATGCGTCACTTCTTTGTAGCCCCGGGAGGCAACACGCCCTTCCACAACCATAACTATGAGCATGTGATCAAGATTGAGCGCGGGCGAGGCATAGCTGTTGACGAGAACGGTGCTGAGCATGAGGTGGCAGAGGGGCAAAGCCTCTTTGTCAGGCCGGGCGACCTGCACCAGTTCAAAAACCCCTTCGGTGAGACCTTCGAGTTTCTCTGCATTATCCCCAACCCTGCAAAACAGCTATAGTATTCCTCGTGCCTGATTTTGTAATCTGAACCGATAGACATAACTTCGTTTCGGAATCACAAAAACACTGATCTTATGATATCACATGAAATTGATTACAGAATTTTCGGCGATGACATCCAGTTTGTCGAGATAGAGCTTGATCCGAATGAGACAATAATCGCTGAGGCAGGCACCATGGTATACATGGAGCAGGGCATCACTTACGAGACCAGGATGGGCGACGGCGCCTCGCCGGACCGCGGCGTGATGGACAAGCTCTTCCAGGCAGGCTCGAGGATACTCACAGGCGAGTCACTTTTCCTCACACACTTCACCAACAGAGGCTCAATGAGGAGCAAGGTGGCCTTTGCAGCACCCTATCCCGGGACAATCATCCCCATTGATCTTAAATCCGTCAATGGTAACATAATAGTCCAGAAGGACGGCTTCCTCTGTGCTGCCTACGGCACGAAGCTCACGGTAACACTGAACCGCAAGCTGGGCGCCGGGCTTCTCGGCGGAGAGGGATTCATCCTGCAGCGGGTTGAGGGTGACGGCAAGGCGTTCGTGCATGCCGGCGGCACGGTCATCGAGAAACAGCTCAACAGTGAGACGCTGCGCATCGACACGGGATGCATCGTGGCGTATGAGCCTTCGCTCGACTTCGATATTGAGACCACCGGCAGCCTGAAGACAATGGTCTTCGGCGGCGAGGGACTTTTCCTGGCCACCATGCGCGGCACAGGAAAGGTATGGCTCCAGTCGATGCCCATCCGCAAGCTGATCCGCGCCCTGGCACCAATGGGGGCCAATAAGGGTAAGGAGGCACAGGGACTGCTGGGCAACCTATTTCAGTAAGGTCTGAAGGTTTGAGGGTCTGAAAGTCAAATTTGCAGGGCAGAATGACCTTGCAGCACGGGAGGTTCAACTGCTTTACATTCTGCCTTCTATGATCCGGGAGACGATTTTCCTATACAGAACACCGAGCACACCGCAAAAAAGTGTTCCCAGGGCAATTCCTGCCCACGGTAACAATACTTCACCGGACAGATACTCTGACATACTTAAAGCGGCAACTTTTGTAATCTGGGCTAAAGCCAGCACAATGAAGGGCATAATAATTACAACAAACAGGACTGCATATATCCAGAAGGCCTGATGATTGGCCCTCCCGACATATTTAGGAACCAGGAATGAATAAAAGGTATAGAAGCTGGCTAAAAACCAAAATGAGAGAGTTATTGTCGCAAAAAGGACATAGTTCGGATGTCCGGCAGGTACATCATCCGAGCTGAAAAACCAGGCAGTAAGAATAGCAACGATCCAGACGGGGATGTGAATCAGAAGCAGAGCATTTCTTTTGTTCATGGCTGCAGGATTTAAGGCAAAGCATAAATCAAAACTCTAACCAAAGTTAATTCTTTATGGAATGCGTTATGGTCTATGGCCATTGATTTACGAATGCTGTCCCGGCACGCGTGTCGCGATTGTGTCACCTCCCGCGTCGGCATCTCTCTTCTGCGTTGGTTTGGTCCGGGCTTTTGCTCTCTCAGCTTTCCGCATGACGCCGGGCATTTAAGTCTATTTGGTACTCAGAGAACAACTTTTGGTACGTACAGCAGAATTGGTCACAACAATATTGCCGAGATTTGACCTGGTGGTTGGAGAAATAATTATTGACATATAAAAGGTGATGCTTGCTTTTGACTATTAACAAAAAACATGAAGCAATGAAAAAGGCTGTTTATTTGTTAATCTTCGTGGTTGTGATCATTTCTGGCTGTTCCAGGGACTCGTTGACCGAAGATAATGTGTATCTTAAGAAAAGGAGTGACCTGGGTGTAATCGTGCCTGCAAAATGCTGGTTCACAACTGCCCCTGATTATTCATTGGGATTCATACTGTGTTTACCTCCGGAAATGGAAGTGTCTTTACTTGGTGGCGGCTGGATGGCAGGGCACCTGACGCATGGAGGTACCCTGATATCCGACCAGAGTTACTACAGGGTTCTAAACTGTAATTTTGACTACCTTACTCTGACTGTAAGTGAAAGTATTGAGGGTGTACACACGGTTGCCAATGGGGACTACTACTGGTTTACCAGCGACCTGCAGGTAAATGTCACCAACGGAATGCTTACCGGCACAGTCATTGTTAACGGAGGTACCGGCAGGTATGAAGGCGCTACTGCGATGTTGGTAATTAACGGTATTCATGATTTGCAGACTAATGTGGCTACAATGACCGGAGAAGGGTCCTGGACTTTCATGAAATAGCAACATCTTATCTGCCAATCAACCTGCAAAGATTATTATAGCAGACACTCTCCGGCTTGCTGACGGAGATACGGGGAGGAAGAGTCTCCGAGGATATTGGGATTGAATTGTTCCGGCATGATATTGTTTTCCGGAATTTAAACAACCCTGCCGGATAAATGTTTGGCTGAAAGGTTCAGACCTTTACCATTCCGGTTTTCCCTGCCGGTTGCAAGTAGGTATTGTACTCTTCAATCTTCTGTTCAAGCCTTTTTTCAAGATACTCATTCGCCCCGTGCAGGGCAGCAAGAATCTGCTGAGAGTCATAAAGATACTCCCTTATGTGAGCCTTGGTCCAGTTCTTCGGCGGAGCCTGGAGGTTGGTAATCCTGTCGGCCAGCTTGACGGCTGCGACCTCGCGCGGGCACTTCCTTATCTTAGCCAGGCTGTCGGAGAGCCTGTAATCCTCCAGTAGCCTGCAGTCCCTGGTCAGCGCCCAGACAGCATCTGAAATATCCTTCCCGAATACCTTCTCCAGCTCAACACGTGTCGTTGGCGTGTCCTCAATCGTATCATGCAAAAGCGCCACCTGCAGGGCATATCCCAGGTCAAATCCGTGAGTCTTCCGGGCAGCCATAAATATCTCCATCGCAACGTTACTCAGGTGAACAACATAGGGTAATTTCAATCCTTTTACCTTCTGCGATGCGTGTTTTTCTGCAGCAAACCTGATAGTTTCCTGGTAGAGTGTCTGAATATCAGTCATATAAGAATCAGCCGTTTAACCTGAGAAAGATAATGAAAAAAAATCGGAGATTTTCCAAAAGCAGTTCGACTTTCTTCTGTCCGCTGAATGGATGACCACCCCGCTTGCCCGGAAAGACTCCTCGATAAGCCTCCTATCTTCAAAACATGGCTTAGCAAAGGCTATTTTAACCGACTTTCTCCGCCCCGGCATTCGCCTTTCCATACGTCTTTTTATTTGACATCCCCTCCTTCATCGCTTAACTTTGTTTGAGCGGCTGAAACTCAGACAATTCAGCCTTTGAGTATTACCAATAAATGACATTTGCAATGAAGAGCTTAGTGCACCACTGACCCCCGGTAAGACTATGCCTTGCTCTCGTCGTATGCTTCGTCATTGCCCTGAACACAGCGGGGCAGAATCAGACAGGGGTTGAAGCTACGAAAAACCTGCCAGTTCCCGTTCCGAACTCTGAGTTGAGATCATTGTGGTCAGATATACTCGGACAGGAGTTCGAGATCTACATCAAACTGCCGCCAACCTATTACGACAATCCCGATAAAACATACATGGCATGGTACTTCACAGACGGAAACCGGGGCTTTTCCATGACTGCCAATATCCTTGATCTCTACGATGCCGTCCGGATTGTGGAACCGGAACTCATTGTCATAGCTGCCGGATCTCACAGGAAAACAGGGGGCTGGGGGGTTACTCCTACGGGGGGCTCTTCACTCTACATGCAATGTTCTCCCGGCCGGAGCTGTTCAGCATATTTTATGCAGGCAGCCCCTCCTTATGGTGGGACAAGGGAGCCCTGTTCAATCTTGAGTGTGATTATGCTTCAAAGCATACTGATTTGAAAGCCACCATTTTCATGACCGCCGGAGAGAAGGAGGGAGATCAGATGTCCGGCAACATCGGAAAGATGGCTGAACTGCTGCAATCACACAACTATGCCGGTGTGAAGGTTGAGACCTGTGTCTTCCCCGGCGAAACACACCAGTCGTGTTACCCCGCTTCATTGATGCGTGCCCTGCGGGTACTTTATAAAAGGCCGTAAGCGAATGGTACTTTTTTTACTGACACTGTCATAAACAATTGCTCTTTGCACATGTTGAACATAAATGGCAGGGACAGTCCTATATGACAGCAGCTGTAACATTTGCAACAGCCAGGTGCGTTTCATAAAAAAACGTGATAAGGGAGACCTGTTTCGTTTTGTGCCACTTCAGTCTGAGGAGGGCAGGGAGATGTTGCATAAAGCCGGGCTGCCTGGCAATGAGCTTGATACAGTTGTGTATGAGAAATCCGGACGGCATTACCTGCGCTCATCGGCTGTCCTTGGTATCCTCAGGGACCTGGGGCGTGGCTGGAGACTATTCTATTCACTGGTGATTGTCCCGGCAGTCATCCGTGATTTATTCTACCGGCTCGTGGCCCGTAACCGCCACCGGCTTGCCCCTCGCAGGCGTG
>DHGW01000017.1:0-4855 GCA_002402965.1 Bacteroidales bacterium UBA4788 | reverse complement strand
CCTTCCGGGGACAATCAACGGCTCGCGCTGCGCAAGAGAGACTGATAGTTACGCCAGCCAGGGGAGCCGGCGTGCACTTCCCAAAACATCACTTATTCCACGCACCCACTTATCGCGAAAAGCAGGATTCTGTGTATCTTGCCTCAAAATCACAATGCCATGATACTAAGCACCTGCGGACTCAAATGCGATGAATGTGAGTTCTACAACAAAACCTGTTCCGGTTGCCGTAACGTCAAAGGCGCCACCTTCTGGGCAATTGAGATGATGCCGGCAAAGGTATGTCCTCTCTACGACTGCCCTGTGAACCAGCGTGGCTATAAAGACTGTGGCGACTGTCCCGAGTTGCCCTGTGCCACCTTCCTCCGGATGAAGGATCCCTCAACCTCCGACGAGGAGCATCAGCGCATGATAGGGGTAAGGGCAGCCTTGCTCCGCGACAGCGCGAACTGAACCGAAACGGTTCACTCATGCGGTATGGATCAGATAACCCGCAAATCGCTACTCTATAAAAGCGGCCTCGGCTTCTGGTGCATCAACCATGTGCAGGGTTGCAGCCATGGCTGCCGATACCCGTGCTATGCATGGATGCTGGCTCACTCGCGGCAGAGGGTTGAGTCTTATGAAGAGTGGTGCAGGCCTGCCCTGGTATCCTATGCTGAGGAACTGCTCAGCAAGGAGCTTAAACGGATGCGGACCAGGCCGGAATCCATTCACCTCTGCCTGACAACCGATCCCTTCATGTACTGTTACCCGGATGTGACGGCATTGACTCTTCGCCTGATTGAACTCATCAACTCGTACGGAATAAGTTGTTCCACCCTTACCAAGGGCATAATGCCGGTAGAACTTGCCGACACTTCCAGATTTCCGGAGTCAAACACCCACGGTATCAGCCTGGTGTCGCTGAGCGAGGAGTTCAGGAAGAGGTGGGAGCCGGGGGCTGCACCGTACAGTGAACGAATTGGAGCACTGAGGGAACTGCACGACTATGGCTGCACGACACTTGTGCATATAGAGCCTTATCCTACACCGAACATCATCAAACAGGACCTGCAGGACCTTCTGAAGGAAGTCGCTTTTGCTGATGAAATATGGCTCAGCGGATGGAATTACAATGACCTCGTCAAAAAATATCCGGAGTATAAGGACTTCTATGAGGAGCAGTCGGCCATCCTTAACCGCTTTCTTGCTGCACGATCGAACGACTGACCTCCTGACCTCCTGGCCGAACTGGCGCCTGACCTCCTGACCTCCTGGCCTCCTTCCAGCACTACCGAACGACTTTCCGATTTATTGGATTATCTTTATCCTGCACAATCAGGCTCGCGTGAGATATCTGCTAAATACCTGTTTAGTTGCACTGGCAATCATGTCAGGCACCTCAGTTGCTGCCTTCACCCAGCCATACTACGTTGCCACCACCGGGTCCGACTCAGACACCGGAACGCTGACCAGCCCCTTCAAAACAATTGAAAAAGCAGTGTCGGTTGTAAAAGCCGGCGAGACCATCTACCTCCGCGGCGGCACTTACATCCTGACAACTACAATCACCCTGGGCAAGAGCGGTACTGAGAACACACGCATATCTCTGCTTGCCTACCCGGGTGAGAGACCGGTGCTGGATTTCACCACACAGGCCTTCGGCAGCAGAGGCGTGGTCCTGACCGGAAGCTGGTGGCTCATCAAGGGCTTTGATATAACTGGTGCCGGCGACAACGGCATGCTGATCACGGGAGGAAACAACAACGACATTGAGCTCTGCAATTTCTACCGCAATCGCGACAGCGGCCTGCAGCTTGACAACGGAGCATCAGACAACACAATAATAAACTGCGACTCCTACTACAATGCCGACCCTACTGATTACGGTGATGCTGACGGCTTCGCGCCGAAGCTCACCGTGGGCAGCGGGAACAAATTTGCAGGATGCAGGGCATGGCTAAACTGCGATGATGGGTGGGACGGCTACCTTCGCGGGGCGAACGATGTATCCACCACCCTTGAGAACTGCTGGTCATTCCGTAACGGTTACCTCGAGGACGGCACTGATCCCGGAGCAAGCGCCAACGGCAACGGCTTCAAAATGGGAGGGAGCGATGACAAGACCCTGGCGCACAACTTCACACTGAAGAACTGTCTCGCCTTCTCGAATAAGGCGAAGGGGTTCGACCAGAACAGCAACAGGGGGTCAATGACCCTGTACAACTGCACCGGCCACGGTAACCTTGTGGCCAATTACCGCATAAAGACAGAGCTGGATGCGGGTAAGACGCTGACCCTGAAGAACTGTGCCGAGCTGGGTGGTACGGCAGAGCTGGCTGCCTTCGCGTTCCAGGAGAAAAACAGCTGGCTCCAGCCGTTCGCGGTCACCGCGGCCGACTTTCGCAGTACCGACCCAACCGGCGCCACCGGTCCGAGGAAGAACGACGGAAGCCTCCCGCACATAGAATACATGCACCTGGCTCCCGGGAGTGAACTGATTGATGCCGGTGTTAATCTGGGCCTCCCCTTCGCCGGTACGGCCCCTGACCTCGGTTGCTTCGAGACAGGATTGACGAGTGTGAACAGGGTCAGCACTCCAGACCCGGCAACCTTCTATCCAAACCCTGTAAAGGAGACAGGCTACATTCGTTTTGATGCAAAAGAAGCGGGCCGTTGCGAGGTACGGTTCCATGATGTCACCGGCAGGTTTGTTAAGACCATAGCGGACAGACAGATCGAACCGGGTGAAAACATTCTGACTGCGGACCTTTCAGATATACGTGATGGTATTTATTTCTTCCGCATACTGATAAACGGCCGGCCGGTCAGCACGGTACGTGTAATGAAAACAGGAAGCTCCGACTGACCCGCCCTGACTGACCTGAAAGGCACTTTCCCCGGTTTGACCTGAATATTTCTCTTCATCAAAGGCCTTTTGGCTCACTTATTGTGTCATTATTGATATCGTTTTTCTAACCTGACGACTTAATTCTTATGTAATGAAAAGACTCACCATTGCTCTGCTGGTCCTCATGCTGACTGCCGTCACGGCGTTACCGCAGAAGACACCCAGGAAGAGCGTCTTCGGCGTCAACACCGGTATCTCAATACCGCTTGATGAATTTGCGGTCAAATACTTTACCTGGGATGCAGGATTCGCCTCCCTTGGACCAAACATCGAAGCAGAATACCTCTATTATGGCAAAATATTCGGCTTCTCCTCATCACTCGGCTATGCCAGTTTATTCTTCAATGAAAAGAAATACCAGGCTGAATATGACCGTACCATGGGCGGCTATGGTACCAACGGTGTCTCCGCGGGCAACTATCAGATAATTAAAGCCCTTGTCGGCTTCACTCTTAAAACCCCCGAATTCAACCATACCGAGGTGATGCTGTTGTTCCACCTCGGATACGCCCTTGCCGTGCACCCCAACCTGGTGGTTACAAACTCGGAGCTTGGAGTGATAAACAGCGTGGCAAGAAATGCCGGAGGTGGTCCTGTAGCAAGTGCAGGACTGAAGGTAAACTACTGGCTGAATGAACGATACGGCCTTTCGCTTAACGGCAGCCTGAATGGCATGTCATCCGGATTCATAGATAAAACAGCGCCTGACGTCACCTTCCGGATGCCTTTGAACCATGCTAATATCAATATCGGCTTTGTAATGAACCTTAAGACTCCCTCGCTATGAAAAGATCATTATACTTTTTAGTCATCCCGCTTTTATTTAACTCCTGCGACGGCAGCAGGCTGAATTACGACAAAGGGATCATTCCGCCGGTACCGGTGAACTTTGCATCGGTAAACTCTACGTATGACGATTACAATTCCAATTTGCAGATCTCGTGGACTGAGATGACATTCAGCCTGATTTTCTCATCGAACAGAAATTCCGGGGAAGATTTCGACTTTGTCTCCTACGGTGGCCGGATAATCTCTGACCTGGTCAACGGGGAGTTCGAGATGACTACAATTTCGAAGGCATTCGGACTTCTTGAAGCGGTGAACACCGGCAATAATGAGCTTGGCCCTTTCCTGACCACTGATTTTCCCAACTATTTCCCCTGGTATAAAGAGGGTGAGGACAGGCGTTTCTTCTTCAGCAGCGATCCGGATGGTAATCCAGATATCTTCTGCTGCAACTATAATTTCGGCGATAACGTTTTTCTTGCTGACGGTGATCCCTTCCCGCTGAGCCCGCTCAACACTGAGCATGACGAAGGATACCTCTCGATCCACAGCGGCGCCATCGCTAACAGGGAGACAGTTTATTTCATGTCGGACCGCGACGGTTCCTTTGATATATACCTTGCCGTCAGCGAAGAGAGCAAGCTGATAACTGAGTCGGCTTCGGCCTCTGTCATACGGTCATCTGTCCTGAGCAGCATCGCCGATGACAAGTGTCCGTATGTAAGCGGGAATATGATTGTTTTTGCCTCTGACCGCGAAGGCGGACTTGGAGGATTTGACCTGTGGTATTCGGTTTACGACGGATCGGTATGGTCGGTCCCGGCCAACCTCGGCGGAGACATAAACACTGAGTATGATGAATACCGTCCTGTTGTTGTGTCAACCGGCGAATGGTACCTGAATGATATGATGATATTCTCCTCCAACCGGCCAGGTGGAAAGGGCGGGTTTGACCTGTATTATGTCGGGGTGCCGAAGAGGTAGGCAGGCCCGTTACAATTCTTAATCGTCTACGACGAACCTCTTGTGGCTGGTCAGACTTCTACAATGCTTTATGGCCTACGGCCAACTCCACTTCTGCCCACTGCCTATTGCCTATTGCCTGAACGCAGTTCAGCTTACAAACAAGCTCTTGCTGGAATACTCCGGATCACACGTCACATTCACATTCAGCTT
>DHGW01000052.1 GCA_002402965.1 Bacteroidales bacterium UBA4788 | reverse complement strand
ACCTCAAACCCGCTGTCCTTGCGGATATTCTGGATGCGATTCACAAACTCGCGGGCAATGCCCTCATGCAGCAACTCCTCGGTCACCGTGATGTCAAGCGCCACAGTCAGCTTCCCCTCGTTGGCCACAAGCCATCCGGGGATATCCTCGGAGATGATCTCCACCTCACCGGTGGTCACGGTATGAGCCACGCCGCCGAGGACCAGTTCACGGGAGCCGTCGCGCTCGAGCTGCGCTATTTCGCTCTGCGTGAGAGCCATTATTGCCGCGCCGGCCTCCTTCATCTGCTTGCCGAACTTCGGCCCGAGCAGCTTGAAGTTGGGCTTGACGCGCCGTACCAGGATTCCGGCAGTGTCATCCACATACTCAACCTCCTTGACGTTGACCTCGGCGAGGATCAGCGGCCGGACAGCCTCGAACCTCTCGCGGAATCCGTTATCGGTCACCGGCACCATGATCTTCGCCAGCGGCTGACGCACCCTGATGTTCACCTTGCGACGCAACGCCAGGATCATCGACGACATCTTCTGGGCTATCTCCATCCGCTCCTCGAGGTCCTTGTCTATCAGCTTATTATCGTACGACGGGAAGGACGCCAGGTGCACCGAACCCTCACTGTACCGTCCGCTCAGGGCATTGAGATCGGTGAATATGCGGTCAGTATAGAACGGTATGATCGGCGAGGCCAGCAGCGCCACAGTCTCCAGACATGTATATAGCGTCTGGTATGCCGAGAGCTTGTCGTCATCCATCCCGCCGCCCCAGTAGCGTTTGCGGTTGAGGCGCACGTACCAGTTGGACAAATTCTCCGTCACAAACCCGGAAATCGCGCGGCCGGCCGGCGTGATGTCATAATCGTCATACCGCTCCGTCACCTCCTTCACCAGCGTGTTGAGCAGGGAGATGATCCAGCGGTCGATCTCCGGACGGCGCTCCAACGGTACCTGAGGCTCGCGGCCCGTGAACCCGTCCACATTCGCGTATAGCGCGAAGAACGAATAGGTGTTGTAGAGCGTCCCGAAGAACTTGCGCTTCACCTCCTCCACACCGGATATGTCGAAGCGAAGGTTGTCCCACGGCTGCGCGTTTGTAAGCATGTACCAGCGAAGCGGATCCGCACCGTGTGTCGCCAGCGCGGAGAAGGGATCGACGGCGTTGCCGAGGCGCTTCGACATCTTGTTGCCGTTCTTGTCGAGCACCAGGCCGTTGGATATGATATTTTTAAACGAAACCGAATCGGAGATCATCGTGGCGATGGCATGCAGCGTGAAGAACCATCCGCGTGTCTGATCGACCCCCTCGGCGATGAAGTCGGCCGGGAACATTTCGGAGAAGTTTTCTTTGTTCTCAAACGGCCAGTGCGCCTGTGCGTAGGGCATCGCACCGGAGTCGAACCAGACGTCTATCAGGTCCGTCTCACGGTGCATCGGGCGGCCGGTGGCGCTGACCAGCACTATATCATCAACGTACGGCCTGTGGAGGTCAAGCAGGGAATAGTTTTCGGCGGAGAAGTCGCCCTCCACGAAGTTCTCCAGCGGGTTGCGCTGCATATACCCCGCATCGATGCTTCGGGCTATCTCGATCTTTAGCTCTGCCAGCGAGCCGATGCATATCTCCTCCTGCCGGTCCTCGGTCATCCAGATGGGCAGCGGCGTGCCCCAGTAGCGTGAACGCGACAGGTTCCAGTCGACCAGGTTCTCAAGCCACTTGCCGAAGCGGCCGGTGCCTGTGCTGGCGGGTTTCCAGTTGATTGTGTCATTGAGCTCCATCATGCGCTCGCGCAGCGCGGTGGTGCGGATGAACCACGAGTCGAGCGGGTAATAGAGCACGGGCTTGTCGGTTCGCCAGCAGTGCGGGTAGGTGTGTATCTGCTTCTCTATCCGGAAGACCTTGCCCTGCTGTTTCAGCATCACAGCAATGTCCACGTCGATTGTGTCTGCGCCCTCCGGAAGGGTGTCGTCATATTCGTTCTTGACATAGCGTCCCGCGAAGCGTCCGTAGGTGGCGGTGTTGACGCGTGTTGCCACGAAGGCCTGGTCGAGGTCATCCATCGGCACCATGCGACCGCGACGGTCTACAAGCGGGCCCATGAAGCCGTCGGACATCATCACCATCAGCGGCGGGATGCCGTGCTCGCGCCCTGCGCGGTAGTCGTCGGCGCCGAAAGTAGGCGCGATATGCACTATACCGGTACCGTCAACTGTTGTGACGAAATCGCCCGTGATGACCCGGAAAGCTCCGTCGTCGGGTTTGACCCAGTCGATAAGCTGTTCGTAATCAATGCCTTTGAGCTCGGAGCCCCTGTAAGTCCCGGTGACTGTGTAATCGAGCTTCTTATCCGCCGGGAAGATTGAAGAAATCAGCTCTTCGGCCAGGATTACGGTGATGGGTTCGGAGGTATACGGATTCGTTGTGCGCACCCTGACATATTTAATATCCGGACCAACGGCCAGTGCGGTGTTTGACGGAAGTGTCCACGGTGTTGTGGTCCAGGCCATTATCTTCACTCCGTCGGTATCGATGCCCCTGAAGAGGAACTCCGATTTCGGATTGCGGATCAGGCTGAAGAGGGCGATGCAGGTGGTGTCCTTCACGTCCCTGTAGCAGCCGGGCATGTTGAGCTCGTGCGAGCTGAGGCCGGTGCCGGCGGCGGGAGAGAATGGCTGGATTGTGTAGCCCTCATAGAGTAAACTCTTGTTATAGAGCTGTTTAAGAAGATACCAGAGCGTCTCGATGTACCTGTTGTCGTATGTGATGTACGGGTGGTCCATGTCGATCCAGTAGCCCATGTGGCGTGTGAGATCCTCCCACGCACCGGTGTACTTCATCACGTCCTTGCGGCATGCCTCGTTGTATTCGTCAACGGTGATCTTCGTGCCGATGTCCTCCTTGGTGATGCCGAGCGACTTTTCCACACCGAGTTCGACGGGCAGGCCGTGGGTGTCCCATCCCGCCTTGCGTTTGACCTCGTAGCCCTGCATTGTCTTGTAACGGCATACGGTGTCCTTGATGGCGCGTGACATGACATGGTGGATTCCGGGCATCCCGTTGGCCGAGGGGGGACCCTCGAAGAAGACGTATTCGCCCTTGCCGTCGCTACTGCGCAACGACTTGCGGAAAATATCATGATCATCCCACATCTTCAGCACCCCGTTGCTCACCTTCGGGAGGTCAAGGCCCTTATATTCGGGAAATTTTTTCGACATACAACCTGTTTTTTTCAGGGTGCAAAGTTAATAAAAAGTAAGGCAGTAGCCATTAGGCATTAGGCAGTAGTGGGATTTCTGGCAAACATTTGGTATGAGTCACGTGATCGCGGGTAAGGTGAGGTTGTGTACAACGAAAAAATGCCCCCTGTTTTCTTCCGCTCAAATTGGACTAACACCATGATTATCAGCACTTCACTATTACCTACTGCCTATTGCCTATTGCCTCTGATCATTAATGCAGAATATATCATATTTTATATTACATTTGCCGGATAATATTAACACCAGTAGCCATGGCAGAAAAGACAAAATATTCGGATGAGGAGCTGGAGGAATTCAGGCAGATCATCATGGCAAAACTCGAGAAAGCAAGGAGGGATTATGATGTCCTCAAGGCAAGCATAACCCACGAGGATAACAATGACACCATGGATACCTCGCCCACCTTCAAGGTGCTGGAAGAGGGTGCAACCACACTGTCAAAAGAGGAGGCCGGCAGGCTGGCACAGCGTCAGCTGAAATTCATTCAGCACCTGCAGGCTGCACTGGTACGAATAGAGAACAAAACCTACGGTATCTGTCGCGAGACGGGTCAGCTCATCAGCAAGGAGCGCCTCCGCGCCGTACCCCATGCCACACTCTGCATGGAGGCAAAGCTCAAGCAGAAATAGTCTACGCCGAGCGGGCGTTTCTGAAGAAAATATTATACATGCTTCTCGCGAAGTACCGTATGTCGGTGCCCAGGGGATTGCGGTCCCATGAATCGAAATACCTCAGCTCGGAGAGCTGTATGGCATCCAGCCCGGTGGGCAGATCGGCATAATAAGGCGGCAACAGACCCGGCTTGTACTGTATGCGCCGGTCGCGGATATCATCATCATACAGGCCGAAATAATGGTTTGAGAGCGGCCTCACCCCAAACAGCTTGATGTCGCCCTTCAGTATGTTCACAATCATCGGCAACTCATCAAGCCATACCTGCCTTGCGAAACGGCCCCACACCGTCACCCGGAAATCGTGCTTCATCTTCCCGCCGTCCGCAATCGAATAGAGCCCGTACACGTAATCCTGGATGTACTCCGAGTAAGGATGCATCGTGCGAAGCTTGTATACCTTGAACGTCTTGCCGTCGCGACCGATCCTGGGGAGTGATATGATCATGCCGTAGCCGTTCTCATTTGCCGGTACCGGCGCAGAGCGACGTTCGGCCTTGATGCACAGCATGTTGCCGGCGAATTTTTCCTGCTTTATCGCGAAGCCGGCGCGACTAAGCCGTCCGAGCGCCTCAGCCCTGGAGAAGGGCGGGTTGGCACCACCGGTGACGAACTCCCACAGTCCCCCGGTGAGCTTCATGCGCGGGATGACACGGTTGATAATGAAATCGGGGACCATGATGAGGTACCAGACTACTGGCGAGAATTTCTCTTTCAGCCTCTGTACCCGCTGCTCCAGCGTCTCCACCGAACAGAGGAACAGCCCGTCGTCAACCAGCCGCGAGTTGACGGTGTCAAGGAACCGGTCGAGTTTCCTGATGCTGTTCATCGGCTTCAGGTTGATGATGCATGTATAGTTGCTGTGTTCGAGGTTCTGTATGTTGAATGCCTCGCCTGTAGATACGATGGCCAGTTGCGCCGCATCTTCCCTGTTTATCAGAGATGAGAACGCTTCGGCCCGCACCCGCGAACAACCCTCCTGCAGCCTCACCGTCAGCGACGGGTCAGGAATGATCTCACTGGCATCCCCGGGATGTGAGCGGGCAACCAGTTCGCGCTCGGAGAGTTTGATTTCTGCGGGTGTAATCAGTGGAGCCTTGCGGAAGGCAAGGTAGAGTGAGCCCAGTGTCAGCTCGAGGAATGTTGCGGTGAGCGCCGTGCCGAAGACCACCTGCCTCGAGTAACCGAGGTCACGCAGGGCGAAGAGGAGAAGGGCGGCTACAGATGTTGCGATGAGGTTGGCGGCGAGGACACGCGAAAAGAGCGTCCGGAGGTTGATGATCCGGCCGCGGCCGATCTTCCCGCCGGCGAAGGAAACGATGATCCACAGAAACGCCAGCAATACGAAGAAGGTGATGTGCGACGGGATGTAAGCCTTCAGCCCCGCCGGCTTGAGCATCGACATGAAGATATATGATGCTGTAAGTATCAGTATATCAGACGTCAGCGTTATTACGCGAAATTTCCCCCTTTTCATATATTTTGATTTTCGACAGATTGTGGCAAATATCCCGCTTCGCTTATCTTTGTGGAAAGCCTCAATCTGTGAAGTATTCAACATACATAGTAACTTTATCAACACTCTTAATATTGTGTTGGGGCGCATCATCGCAGGCGCAGATGATACCGGAGCCGGTGGGCGACGAGGCCGTTTACCTGTTTCTGGATGAACTGGCGGCTGACGGAGTAATCACCCTGAACGGTGTTGTCAAGCCTTACAGCAGGCTGATTATCAGGCAAAAACTGGAGGATGCTGAGGCTGTGATGAACGCACTGACCTCCGGGAGTGAAGCTGCTGCTGTGGGGGACGCACTGGCAGTCAGGAAGGAAAATACTTCGGCGGCGTACGGCTCCAAACCCGTCACACTCACTCAAAGGCAACGGAAGGAACTCGATTTCTGGCTGGGCATCTACAGTCCCGGCGAGGCTGACGGAAAACTCAAGCTGCTCCTTAATCCCGCCACTGCATATTACCGCGACTCACTCTTCTCAGTAACCGTTTCACCCATCCTCGGGCTGACAGGCGGGGCGACATTCGCAGGAGCCATGGACTATGACGGAGCTGACCCTCCCGACGGATCCGGCAGCGGCTCTTCCACCCGCACAATAGCCTGGAAAAACGGTGCGAAGGTCTATGGCAACTATAAAAACTGGGCATTCTTCGCAGCATTGCAGGACAACCACCAGGATCCGCTCCTGGGCGAGCCGCAGTTCCTGACCCGCGAACGCGGCGGACACATCAAGAACGGGACCGATTTTTCCGAGATGACAGGCGGCGTGAGCTACATGTGGAAATGGGGCGACCTTGCCTTTCTTAAGGACTCACCTGTCTGGGGCAGCGGTTATGCCGGGACAAACATTTTTTCAGGGCGTGCACCCTCATTCATGCACATCAGGCTCCATCTGAAACCGGTCCGCTGGGCCGAGATGACCTGGATCCACGGATGGCTCACCTCGATGGTGGTCGACTCCACCCGCTCCTTCTGGATCACCAGCGCCTACGGAGACGAGTACCGCGAGCACTACCGGCGGAAGTACATTGCGGCGAACATCTTCACCTTCACCCCCGTGGACAGGCTGCACATCTCCGCCGGCAACAGCGTCATCTGGTCTGATCCCCGGATCACTCCGTACTACCTGATGCCCATCTTTTTCTATAAGTCGGTTGATCACGGTGTCAACTCAGGCATCAGCAACAGCAACGCGCAGATGTTCCTGGATGTGAGCTCAAACAACATCCGGCACCTGCATCTCTATGGAACCCTTTTTATTGATGAACTCTCAACGGCACGGTTCACCACCTCCGACTATAACTTCTTCTCATGGAAGGGCGGGTTCCGTACCGGCAATTTCAGCTTCCTGCCGAACCTCTGGCTGACNNACATTTGAAAATCAGGGATACAACCTCGGCCACTGGTTGAGGGATAACAGTCGCAGCTGGTATCTCGCCGCCGACTGGAGGCCGTTGCGTGCTGCCGGTGTCAGGCTCTGGCATGAGCGGTCGGAGCGCGGCACCGATTACCAGAGCATCGGTGGTACCAGGCTTGGGTTACCCTACCTCGGGACAATCGAGTGGAGCAATATCACAACCGGTCTGGATCTCAGTTATATGGTTACCGGCGGCGTTCAGATCCGTGCCTCAGTAATACGGCGTAACGTCACCGGCGAGGATGAGTGGTACCCCTCTCACCTCTCAGGCACTACCACTACCCTCAGCGGCGGGGTGGTATGGGGATTCTAAGTCTAAAGGTCCAAAAGTCTAAAGTCCCGACACCCCCGACTGCATCGGGACAGGTCCGTGTGCGGGATTTGCCTGCGGCGAGCTCACCGCCTTTCGGCGGTTCGGTTTGATCCGACGGGTCTCAATCTGAAGGTCATAAATGGATTCCCACACTTTCAGACCTTCAGACTTAATATTCCGGGTTAACGGTTTTATTATTAATTTTGAAGGACACTTCAGGAAACTGTCCATGTGGTGAGTAATTTAAGGAAGGAGTCAACGAAATGAAAAGATTAACATACAGGATATTATTGAATCGGGAACCCGAGGGTGGCTATACTGTTACCGTACCTGCATTGCCCGGATGCGTAACATATGGGGAGAATGTTGATGAAGCCATTGCGATGGCAAAGGAGGCTATTGAGCTCTATATCGAGAGTCTGGTTGAGCATAATGAGCCAATACCTGATGAATCGAACACATTGGAGTATTCAATTACACTGGATAAAGCTGTATGAACAATCAGCCTTCCCTTACTCCAAAGGACCTTATCAGGATTCTGAAGAAGAAGGGTTTTGTTCTTGACCGCAGTCGTTGTAGCCATCAGATATGGTTGCATACTGTATCACGAAAACGTGCAGTGGTTCCTATGCATAAGAAAGATCTTCCGGCAGGAACCCTTTATTCCATACTTAAGCAGGCGGGCATCAATAAGGACGAACTGTAAATCACGGCAATGTTGTCAAAACTGATTCTGCAGTTATATAACCCGATAGCCTGTATCATGTAAAATCAAAAGATAATTTTTATAACATTAGCTAAATTTTACAAAAATGCTTATATTTGTAAAATAGAATTAATGTTATGAAAACGAGAAACAACATACTTTTGCCACGGGCACAGAAGACGCTGACTACCCTTGGTGAGAACATCCGGCTTGCAAGATTGCGGAGAAGATACAGCATGGAACAAGTCGCTGAAAGGGCAGATATAAGCAGACCCACATTGCACTCAATAGAAAGAGGCAACTCGAATGTGACAATTGGTGCGTATGTCAAGGTTCTTGCCGTGCTTGGACTTGAGCAGGATATCGCCGCAGTGGCAAAAGATGACACTCTCGGCCGCAAGATCCAGGATGCCGGATTGATTATAAAAGAACGGGCGCCAAAAATCAACGTCAGGACAAAATCAAAAACGAGCATACCCGAAACTGCAACTAATAAGCAAGAGGAAGATGACGGCCAGAAATAACCTCAGGAAAATTTATGTTTACGCTCACTGGGAGGGCTTGTCTGAGCCTGTTCTGATGGGTGAACTCAGGGCTGAATTAGTCAGAGGAAAGGAAATCTTTTCATTCAGTTATTATGATGAATGGCTCAAAACGAATTCCTCGCAAAACCTGGATCCTCAGTTGTTCTTGTCTTCCGGTGCTCAATATGCCACCGATGAAAAGACAAACTTTGGCGTTTTTCTGGACTCCTCCCCTGACCGCTGGGGACGAATGCTGATGAAGAGGCGCGAGGCGGCATTGGCGAGATCCGAAAATCGTCCGGAAAATACCCTCAGGGAATCCGATTACCTGCTGGGTGTCTTTGACGGCCACAGGATGGGAGCGCTGAGATTTAAGGAGGATCCAGGGGGCCCATTTCTTAATAACAATGAGGACTTTGCTGCGCCTCCCTGGACTTCACTGAAGGAACTGGAGCAGATCAGCTTCCGGCTTGAGGACGAAGATGCGATCGATGACCCCGGTTATATGAAATGGCTGACAATGTTGGTCAATCCAGGGTCCTCATTGGGTGGAGCAAGACCTAAGGCAAGTGTTCTGGATGATTCAAAAAAACTTTGGATAGCAAAATTTCCCGGCAGATCAGATACAAAGGATATCGGGGGTTGGGAAATGGTCGCAAATGAACTTGCCAGATCCGCCGGGATTAATGTGGCACATTCAATGGTAAAGAGTTTGTCCGGTCGTTATCATACTTTTCTGACAAAGAGATTTGACAGGAGTGATACCGGTGAACGAATTCATTTTGCCTCTGCAATGACAATGCTTGGTCACAAAGACGGGGATAGCTATCGCGATGGAGCAGGTTATCTGGAGATTGTCGATTTTCTTACATCACAGGGAGCCAGCGTTGAGAGTGACCTTCAGGAGCTGTGGACCAGGATTGTATTTAATATCATGATTGCCAATACCGATGATCATCTCAGAAATCATGGGTTCCTTATGACGAAAAAGGGATGGATTCTTTCGCCTGCCTATGATCTTAATCCTGATGAAAACGGAACGGGTTTGTCGCTTAACATCAGTCTTACTGATAATGCCCTGGATCCGGAGCTTGCGCTCGAGGTCATTGAGTTTTTCCGGATGGACAGGGACAGTGGTGTCAGGATCGTTGAGCGGTTAAAGGAATCGGTCAGCCGTTGGCGTAGTGTAGCCGACAGGTATAAGCTGCCCAGGTCAGAGCAGGAGCGCATGGCGAAGGTGTTTGACAGGTTCATATGAGTCTTTCATATACCGGCCGTCTGTCAGGGGGGCGGCAGGGGGACAGGGGTTTTGGGCAACTCCCCATTTACAATTCTTGGAGGTCTACGACCTCCCAAGGAATTTTGTTACTCTCTTACCATGCCTGGAGGTCTGTGACCTCTCACATTTTGGCACAGGGCAGAAACAATCACAACCTCTTAGAGGTTAAAGAATTGTACATCATGATGACCACAAACAAAAGGGTAGGTGGGCGGGGCATGGGTGCCTAATGCCGGATGGTGGCTGGGGGGGGTAGTGTTGGGATTCTGTCTGCTACAATTCTTTATCCCCTACGGGGAAAATTTATTAAATTCGCATCGCAATACTGATTGAAAGGACCATGGAAGAAAACCAGGCACTGCCGGAAGAGACTCCGCAGCCGGCACCGGAGGCACAGATGCTCCAGCCGGCTCAGCCGGAGGCAAGCCCGCCGCTGAAGGAACTGAAAAAGCCGCAGAAGGCCTGGTACGCTGTCTATACAAACTCGAGAGCGGAGAAACGGGTCAGCGACCGCCTCACGGAACTGGGCATCGAAACCTTCCTCCCCCTCCAGAAAACACTCCGCCAGTGGTCCGACCGCAAGAAACTCATCGAGAAACCTCTCATAAGCTCCTATGTCTTCGTCCGGATAATCCCGAAGGAATACTTCGCGGTACGCAAGATCGACGGCGTCGTCAAGTTCATTATGATAGAAGGCAAACCTGTGCCAATACCTGAAGCACAGATAACCAACCTCCGTATCCTCTGCGGCAGCGACGCCGAAGTGGAACTCAGCACCGAGGTATACGCCAAGGGCGATATGGTTGAGGTGACCGTCGGCAGCCTCAACGGACTGCGCGGCGAACTCATCCGCGTAGGCCGCAAACACAAGGTGGTCATCCGTATTATCCAGCCCGGCATGAACCTCACAGTAGATATTAAGACAAACGCTATACGTAAACTCGAAAAAAATCAGGATATTTAGTACGCCAAATATCCGACCGAAAACAACATCCGGACCCGGCTAATAACTATGACCGCAAGACAAAACCTGCCGAAAGCAATTCGCAANNGCAAATCTTCAGACCTATGAAAACATTACTCCCCCTGTTTACCCTGCTCCTCCTCATGGCTGGCTGCTCCACCCAGAAGGAACTCTCATATCTCAACAACCTCTACGAACTGGGAGGCGAAAACTACTTCCCCATGGAGGTACCCGATTATGATGTGCAGCCCCGCGACATACTCTACGTGAGCGTCAAGGCACAAACCCCAGAGGGAGCACTGACGGAGATGCTCAATGACAGGTCATCGGCCAACGTAAACTACATCTCAAACGAAGGCGGGGCATACATGATGGGCTACAGTGTCGACCCGGAAGGCAATGTTACAATTCCGATGGTAGGAGACGTAAAGGTTTCCGGCATGACAATCTACGAAATCCGTGATCTCTTCCAGGAAAAGATTGACTCGCTCTTCCGCCACGCATACGTCGAAGTACGGCTCATGAGTTTCAAGTATACCGTGATCGGGGAGGTCAGGATGCCAGGCTCTTTCGTCAACTATAATGACCAGCTGACGGTCCTCGAGGCAATCGGTCGCGCCGGCGGCATCGCCGAAACCGGCACCAAGGAAAAGATCCTCGTGATCCGCCCGGCGGGCAATAAAACACTAACATATAATATCGACCTGCAGGACAAGAGCCTGCTCTCCTCGCCTGCATACTTCCTCACACCCAATGACGTGGTGATAGTGCAGCCCAACCCGAAAAAGGTTTTTAGTGTTAACCTGCCGACAATATCTTTCATAATTGCAACAATAACGGGGACCATCAGTACCACGTTGTTGCTGATTAACTACTTTAATTGAGAATGAGAGTGGGGGGTGGTCGATATCTACAATTCTTGAACCCCTNNGCTGGCATGACAGACCTGATGCCGGTAATGGAAGGAGAACTGAAACAATAAAACCTGCACATATGGCAAACGACGAGCAGAGTTATTTCATGCCTGAGAGCGAAGGGATAGACTTTCGCCGTTACTTCTCGCTCTTCATCAGTAACTGGTACTGGTTTGCCGCGGCCCTCTTCCTGGCCCTGGCGCTGGCGTACGGAGCCAACAGGTGGGGAGAGGAGATCTACACCGTCCAAAGCACCATTCTCATCAGTGATGAGGAGTACGGCGGGGGATTTGCCGAGATGGACAAGATCATCCCTGGAGGTGATATATTCCGCTCGAAACAGATCCTGCAGAACGAGATCGGCATACTCAAATCGTTCGGCCTGAATCACCAGGTAATGGCCGACCTCGAAGAGTTTCACGTGGTTTATACCGCGGTTGGCAAGCGCGGCATCGCCGAGACCCGTCTTTATCGCAACTCGCCTTTTGTCGTCATCTGTGACAGCATCTGGATGCAGCCCGGCAAGCGGGTCGATATAAAAATCCTGTCGGATGAGAAATACCTTTTGACAATCGGGTCAGATGAGTACGAGGCGGAGCACAGCTTTGGCGAGCGGTTCGAAAAGTTCGGCTTCGACTTTGTCATACAGCCCCGCAGTCCCGGCGCATCGCCATACACAGAGGACCGGTCAAACAGGTATTATTTCTATGTTACCTCGCCGGCGGCGCTGGCCAATATCTACCGCTCGAAGCTCTCGGTGGCGCCAATAGATGAGGAGGCCACGCTGGTCACCCTCACCGTCAGCGGCCTGGTCCCTGAGCAGGAGGCCGATTACCTCAACGTGCTGATGGAGGCCTATAAAGACCTTGGGCTGCAGTGGAAGAACGAAGCGGCACAGCAGACGGTCGATTTCATTGATGAGCAGCTCGGCTTCATCTCCGACTCGCTTGTAAAGGCCGAGAACAAGATGGAGAACTTCCGATTCAGCAACCGGTTTGTCGATCTCACTGCCGAGGGCAACCTGGTGCTTCAGCGCCTGGAGCGATATGAGACGGAAAAGAACAACCTCAACCTGCAGATGCAGTACTACCAGTACCTGAAGGAGTACCTCACATCGCGGAACGAGAGCGGACTGATAGTCTCGCCCAGCGTCATGGGGATAGTTGATCCGCTGCTTGTCAGGCTTGTTCAGGAGCTTTCCGGCCTGCAGCTGCAGCAGAAACAGGCAGGGTTTGTCATGAAGGACAACCTCCCGGCATCGGACCTCATCTCTTCAAAGGTCGACGAGGCAAGCGCCTCCCTGCTGGAGAACGTCACCAACAGTATCAACCAGCTGCGGATCTCGATGGGTGATGTTGAGAAGCGCATCGGCGAGGTCAACGCACAGCTGGGGAGGCTTCCCGGTACGGAGAGGCAGCTGATAAGGATTCAGCGCGACTTCGACCTGAACAGCACGGTATATAATTTCCTCCTCGAGAAGAGGGCGGAGGCGGGCATTGCCATGGCCTCGAAGGTGTCTGATAATAAGATAATTGATGAAGCAGAGCCGTATAATGCAGCCAGGATCAAGCCGCGGACGAGGCAGAACTATATGCTGGCGCTGATCCTCGGGCTGCTGCTGCCGGCCATCGCAATCATCCTGATTGACCTTGCGAACAACAAGATAATCGACAAGAAGGATATTGAGAGGGCTACCAGGGCGCCCATA
Source organism: Bacteroidales bacterium UBA4788 (assembly GCA_002402965.1). Taxonomy (GTDB): domain Bacteria; phylum Bacteroidota; class Bacteroidia; order Bacteroidales; family VadinHA17; genus SR-FBR-E99. The sequence goes on along the minus strand of DHGW01000052.1, from coordinate 1,208 downwards.
CTCGGGTTTATAAGTCACAACAGCTACGGCACCGAGGTGCCTGTCATAGAGAAGCCCGGCAGCACGCTGGCGGAGAGTTTCCGGAGTATACGCACNNAGTCAGCGGTCATTGCCGTCACCTCCACCGTCAGCGGCGAGGGAAAGACCTTTGTGGCGATGAACGTTGCAGCAATTATCTCGATGCTAGGCAAGAAGACCCTGCTTGTGGGCCTCGACCTGCGTAAGCCGAGGATTAATAAGATTCTGAATCTTGATCACTCGAAGGGGATGAGCACATATCTCAGTGGCAACAGTAAGTTCGATGATGTTGTACAGGCCACCCCTATTGAAAATCTGTGGTTTGTCTCCTCTGGACCCATTCCGCCCAATCCTTCGGAGCTCATTGAGAGGAGCACGATGACGGAGTTTCTCGATAAGGCAAGGAAGCAGTTCGATTATATAATCATTGACACTCCGCCGGCAGCGGTTGTCACTGATGCATTGCTGCTTGCTTCACGTGCCGATGTGACGCTCTTCGTTGTACGGCAGCGTTACAGTGCCAGGAGCACCCTGAGCCTGATAGACGAGATCTACAGGAACAAGGAGATAAAGAATCCCGGCATTGTTGTGAACGACATCTCAATGTCGGGGTATTACGGTTACGGTCTCCGTTACGGCTACACCATGGGTTATAACTACGGTTACAACTACGGTTACAAGTACTATGGCCACAGCCAGTACGGCAAGAGTGCCGGCAAGGAGGCCGGNNNNTGCTGCCAGGGTGCAAAACTTTCTCTCAGGCGACTAATTTACTTAATGCAAATTTTATCTATATTTGGCCATCGTAACCGCCGTTGAGCGGATGCATAATCTGGGGGAGAGTTGACATAAAAACAGAGCCGTGAACAAATGATCGGCTCATGCTTTATTTAGAAGAACTTCAGCTTGTTAGGCGCCCTTCCCGGTGTGACTGACCAACCGGAGGATTATCAAGAACTCACCTATCTGGCCCCCCGGCCAGGAGCAAAAACTATATATTATCTATAATTTTTGATGGCCTGCAGCCAACGTTTTTGAAGTTGCATTCATTCTACAATGCTTGATGGCCCCGATACGCCTGACGGCTATCGGGGCAGGCTCTACAGCCAATGATTGCGCGTAGCGCATTCAGCATTGTAGAAGCAGAATCAAAAATCAATATTTTGCCTGTAGGGCATAAAGAATTGTAA
>DHGW01000049.1 GCA_002402965.1 Bacteroidales bacterium UBA4788 | reverse complement strand
TTGTCTACAATGGAAGACAAATCAGAAACATCGCCTATATATACTGTGTAGGCAGCAGACAGTCCGAAGGTGACAATAAATATTGCTCCCGGTACTGCTGTACTTCAGCCATTCATGCCGCCCTCGAAGCAAGGAACAAGTTCGGGAACATCAATAATTTTCATTTTACAAGAGGTATAAGAACCTACGGAAAACAGGAGCTATTGTATGCTGAATCTCTAAGGAAAGGAGATGTCTATCTCCAGGCATACGAAGAGAATCCCCCAGCTGTTGAAGTGAAAGAGGGACAGATATCGGTTACCATCAACGATATCATGACAGGCGGCCGTGAGATCACTGTCACGCCGGATCTGATTGTTCTTGTTACGGGCATGGTTCCCAGAGCCGACAACTCCATTGCTTCAAAATTCAAGCTGCCAAAAGGACGTGACAGTTTCTTCAACGAGATTCACATGAAGCTTCGCCCTGTTGAGACGGTAATTGACGGAGTAACCATATGCGGAGCATGCCAGGGACCTAAGAACATTACCGAATCAGTTAATTCCGCACTTTCTGCCGCAGCAAAATCATACTCCTTCGTCAGCAAGGGGGAGCTGGCGCTGGAACCCATCATTGCTGAGATCGACAAGGATCTTTGCACCTGGTGCGGTGAATGTGAGAAAGCCTGCCCGTTTGATGCGATAAAAAAGAAAAATCAGGGAGGAAAAGAGATTGCGGTTATCAATAATTCAGTCTGCAAGGGTTGCGGAATGTGCCTGCCGGTATGCCCGGCCAATGCCATAGACCTCATAGCATTCTCGGATAAGGAGATTGAAAACATGATTGATGCACTTGCAAGTGCTTAAATAACAAATCAATGGAAGTAGAAAAGGGTAAAACACACAAATACCTCAGGGAAAAGAGAGAGGTGCCGGAAGCAGTGAAGGAAAACCTGAAAAACTTCACCAGGGTAAAAAAGTCAATACTTGAATCACTCAGGGATGGCGAGATGACCATCGATCAGCTGGCGCAGAAACTGGGTATGCCTAAAAGTGATGTTGTCTTTTTTCTTATGACTCTCATAAAATACGGCTTTGTCCAAACCGGCCAGATTGACGACATGGATGAATACTATTCCTACAAATTAAAACAGTAATGGCATCAATAAATACAGGGTTCAGCAAGGAACTATCAAAATTTGGCGCATTTGATTTCAATGCATGCTACAATTGCGGCACATGCACGGCCGTCTGTTCACTTTCCACAGAGGAGGACTCATTCCCCCGCGAGATGATAAGGTACAGCGTACTCGGACTGGAGGATGATATAAAGAGTTCCCTCAAGCCATGGCTCTGTTATTATTGCGGTGAGTGTACAAAACACTGTCCCCAGGAGGCCGAGCCGGGCGAGCTGATGATGTCTCTCAGGAGATGGCTCACCTCGGTTTATGACTGGACCGGGCTGTCAGGACTGCTTTACCGGTCACTGCCTGCATCCATTACAGCAATGACTCTGACAGCCCTGGCTGTGATAGCTTATGCTCTCTATGAACATTTCGACCTCGAAAAGATAATGCATACAGGCCATATATTCGAGATGGTTGCTATAGCCACAGTCTTTGCGGTCATCCTCCTGCCAAACCTGATACGCATGTGGAACTTTATCATTCTCAAACCAGGAATCAAGGTGCCGTTTAAAAGCTATGTAACCGGGCTGCGAGACCTTTTAGTGCATATGTTCACGCAGAAGCGAACCCTTGGATGTGACGACAGCCAGGTGAGATGGTTTGAGCACCTGATACTTGTGTTCGGATATCTTGGGCTGCTGTTTACCACAGTCTTTCTCGACTGGTTCTCAAGCGAAAGCACTTTTGTCACAGTTCTCGGTTATGTTGTCAGTATCATAATTTTCACAGTCACCGTGATCTTCGTAAGCGAACGCATCAGTAAGAAAAGGGAGATGAGCAGGAAATCGCAACCATCTGACTGGATGTTCGTCGCCTGGCTCTTCATGATGGGACTGTCAGCCTTTGCCGTGAGATTGTTCATTGATCTGGATATCCTTCAGAATAACATCTGGCTTTACCTGGCTCACATGATCATCCTGGTGCAATGGGCTCTTGTCATTGTTCCTTTCGGAAAATGGACACATTTTCTCTATCGCTCCTTCGCAATGTATTTTGATGCGATAAAGAAAAACTGAATTAGTTGCTAAATTTGGGGTAGTCTTTTTTTGTTTCCGCAAGTTGAAAATTGACCTGCAGTGATAGTAATTTCATTATGCCGAACAGGAGAAGGTACAGGAGAATCGAGGGTCCACCCCGGATGGAGGGATACAAGCCTTTCGGCTTGCCTATGAGGGAGCTGGAGTCTGTTGTCATGTCAATAGAAGAGTACGAGGCCTTGCGCCTGGCTGATTACGAAAACCTCACCCAGGAGGAGGCTGCAAAGAAGATGAACATCTCCCGCCCTACCTTTACCAGGCTCTATGACAAAGCCCGCAAGAACGTGGCAAAAGCCTTTGTAGAGGGGAAAGCAATTGTAATCCGTGGAGGGACCTTCATTGCCGGCGATTTCTGGTACAGGTGCAACAGCTGCCACGAGACAATAGTCTCACCCACTCCTGAAGAGAACTGTGACAAGTGCAATTCTGATGACATCATCAGAATTGACGGGCAGAATGAGATTTCACAAGACAATTCCGAACCCGGGAAATGACAATATCAGTCCTTACCGAAAATACTTCCGGCCCGCTTACCGGTGCCGAACACGGACTGTCATACCTGATCGAAACTGACGGAAAAAGAATCCTGTTTGACACCGGCCAGAGCGACCTCTTCCTTAGAAATGCTGCCATAATGGGAGTCAGCCTGAAGGAGATTGATCTGATTATCCTTAGTCACGGCCATTTTGATCACGGCAACGGGCTGGAGCATCTCAGCGGCGGTACCCTGCTGTGTCATCCCGGATGCTTCGTCAGGCGATACCGGCAAAGCGACCACTCGTATATCAGTTTAAAATACTCCAGGGAAGAAATAGCAGAGAAATTCAACCTGATAACATCAGGGGAACCTTTCAGGATAAGTGAATCGATCGTTTTTGCCGGAGAGATTCCAAAAATTATATCCTTTGAATCAAAACTGACATCATTCGTTCTTGAAGACGGCACGCCGGATTTTGTAAAAGATGACAGCGCACTTGTAGTTACTCTCCCTCAGGGTCTCTTTATTATTACAGGGTGCGGTCATGCCGGAATAGTCAATACAATGAAACATGCATCTGCAATTACCGGAATTGATGAAATATATGGCATTATGGGCGGATTCCATCTGAAAGAGGATGACCTCCAGACAGACGAAACCGTAAAGTACCTCAGGACCATGGATGTGACGCATATTCTCCCCTCCCATTGCACATCCGGACCTGCACTTGAAAGGTTCCGTACCACCTTTAATGCCAGGCCCGTCATGACCGGAGATATCCTCTCATTCTGAAACCAGGGGTAATAATTATTACGGCATTTTCTCAAAAAAACATCATTGAAGTGAACATATGTTCATTTTTATTACTATATTTGAATGCCAAAAGCATTGAATGTCTAACTTAAATTATAAACAGTTATGCCAATAGGAGATCGCACCGGACCTTCGGGAATGGGTCCCGGAACCGGAAGGGCAATGGGTTATTGCTATGGATTTGACTCACCCGGATATACAAAAGGTCCGGGTAGAGGTATGGGCCGCGGAGGCCGGTCAGGTTACGGACGCGGCATGGGACGCGGACAGGGTTTTATGGCAGGAAGAGGCCAGAACTTTTTCGGACAGGGATATGCTCCGGGATTCCCTGCCGCTATGCCGGCAATAAACAAAGATGAGGAGATCAAAATGTTGAAATCGCAGATCGAATATCTGAGTAACCAACAGAAAAATATTGAAAAACGGCTCAGCGAGTTGGGGAAAGAGTAGAAAAAGAGATCTGGCCTGATCGGTCAGAAGACTTTAATGCGATCAGCTTAAGATCAGTTCTTTCAGTGCCGGGAGATCAGCATATTTTCAGACATGCAGGATTTTCCGGCACTTTCAGTTTCATGCCGTTGAGCCCGTCATATTTGGTTTCGGGATTATAACTGATCCCCAGTTTATCAAGCAATGGTTCAACGGCCACCTCATGGGTTTGTAAACCTATATCCCAGGGATCATAACCCAGCAGAAGACCCGCCAGTTCTTCGTATGTGAGGACTGGTATGCCGTAACCATCTGCACCATAGGTTTTACCCTCCATTTCTGCAATTACATATTGCCAGCGGTCCAAGAAATATGTACAACCCGGACAATTGGCGATGATCAAATCAGGCTTGAAGGGCTCCATGGAATCAAATTTCTTTTTTGAATTAGCCACTGAATAGCCCCTGTTCGACTTGATTAAATACTGTCTGAATCCAAATCCGCAGCAGTGCCTGCGCTCGGGGTAATCAACCTGGTCTCCTCCCCATGAGTCGATAAGTCCTGCCAGCACATAAGGAAACTCGGCCCCTCCTATCCCCTTTTCCGGAAAAATCTTGGCATAGTGGCAACCGATATGGTCTACTACCTTCAGCGGCTCACCCGTTGAGGCATTAACCAGCCGTCTCCCGATTTTTTCACCCAGCTTATCCCTGTATTTGTAAATCACATCACTGGCATGAACCAGGTTTTCAGGTATCTCAAAGGTTTTTCCGGTTGCATTGAACAGTGCCTCATGAGCTCTCTTTTCAATATCGGGGTTATGTTTCCAGGTCTCGAGTACCTCAACGTATATTCCAAATGATGTCACGCAGGAGACAACGAAGTTTTTATAGCCCGCTTCATTCATCAGGGCAAACTGGCGGGCAACCACAGTCATGATGGTTTCAAACGGAAGCACGCCTGAATGATACGCAATGCCGGTACATGATGTCTGCCGCGGATCATCGAAAACATCAAGTCCGAGTTCATCCTGCAGTATCTTCAGGTACAACCCCTCGGCAGCAGGAAAAAAGTTCTGCCTGATGCAGCTCCTTGCAAAATAATAATGGTCTTCGGCTATTTCTTTCTGGTAAGCCTCCCAGATCTCATTTTTCCTACTCTTCGCCATTGTTCAGCATATTAAAGTATTCATCCCTGTCTCCTGTAAATTCCTTGCCTGCCTCAGCTGCCTTTTTAGCAGAGAATTCTTCAATTTTTTTAAAGCGGGCTGTCCCGCCTGTCTCGTCAAATATTTTTCTCAGGTCATCAAGTGACTCCTGTGCCGTATTCCTTAATGTTCCGGCCTGGTCTTTTCCGTAGCTGGTATTGAACCGCTCAAGGGTCTCTTTCCTGTTCTCCCTGAGCCATTCCCATACCGGGCCCTGCTCCGGATACCATTCATTTTTGACTTCGTCTATATAGACACAGTATCCGTACTTCAGAATATGATCTCCTACTGTGCGTTTTACCACCAGCTGTTTGCGTCCCTCCCTGCTCTCGGCAAAAAGGCCTGTCTCGATAGATAGTGCCCTGAGCGACTGGATGATATAGCATGGCACATTCCCTCTGGGGCATCTTGTCTTGCATGAGAGACACTCACCGCATCTCCATATGGTGTCGCTCATTAAAAGATCTCTCAGGAGATTTTCATCCTTCTGCTGCACAGTATCCACAACCATTCTCGGGTCATAATCACTGACCTCGGCTGCAGGACAGACAGAAGTGCATATACCGCAGTTTATGCAGGCATTCAGCCCCTCGCGGTACCTTATATCCTTTTCAAGTTCCCTGTACAGATCACCCATATCAGTCAGTCATAAGAGGTTTACTAATCATTGTTACGATTACTTTATCTGGAAGTCGCGCAGGTAAAATTTCTTTCCCTGGTAGAGAGTGCGTCTGATAAGCCTCTGGCTGAGAAGCGACTCTACTATGCTGAAATTTGCCCCGCTCTTCGCGAGCAGCTCCATGAGAGCATCTTCCCTGAGGGGGTGAACAGCAGTTATGTTGAGAATGTCTTCATAAATATTGCCGGTAAAACCGGTGTCAATCCCCTCAAAGCCTGTCAGCAGTTCGGTTTCGATGCCGGCTTCCCTGAAAATCTGCCAGGCAAGGTTCATTGTCTCCAGGTCAGGCGGCATCACACTATTTTCAGCAGGAGGCCTGATGGGTATGGAGATGTATGCTCTGCCCGGTGCCAGGGAGCTGATTATTTCAGCAACACCTGAAAGGTTTTCCTGGCTGTCGTTTATCCCTTTGCAGAGAAGGGTCTCCGTCCTCAGGTCGCCTTTGTATTCGCCTGCAAAGAGTTTTAACCCTTCCAGCAGTGTTTCAAATCTCAACCCCTCTGCCGGGCGATTCACCTTCCTCCAGCTGTCAGCATCAGCGGCGTCAACCTTGAGTGAGACCCAGTCAGCCTGCATGAGTTCATGACGAACGTCAGGGTCCGGCAGCATAGATGAGTTGGTGATGGCTGCTATGGGTATACCCAGTCCCTTAAGCAACTCTATCGACCTCCCGAGATTGATATCCAGAGTAGGTTCACCGTTAGAGACAAATGTCATGTAATCAGGCCGGTCCTTTGATTTGAGCTTTTTCAGATGCTCCGTCACTTCACGGAATATCTGTTCAGGAGTGAAGAACGACTGCCGGGTCAGACCCGGACGTCTTGTCTTTCCAACCTGGCAATAGATACAATTGTACGAGCAGACTTTGGGTCTGATAATATTGTTTATTCCGAGACTTTTCCCAAGCCGCCGGGAGGGAACCGGGCCAAAACTTATCATAATGCCTTAATTATTCTGTATCTTTTTCGCGATCACATCATTGTAAGCGACATAACTGCCCTTCTTTACCCCCAGATATTCTGCAATTACATCGCATTTGACCATTAGCAGGAAGAAGATACGACGGTCATGCTCCCCTATCAGTCCTTCCAGATTACCCTGTCCTTTTGAGATAATCACATCAGCCTCCTCATAGCAATGCCGGAATTCGTCACCTGATCTTGTGACAATTGTTGTAGGGGCATCGTATCCGCTCGAGATCACTCTTGTCAATCCGGTCATTCCAACATATTCGGCATCTTCCATTGTGGCGTCATTGATGGCCGGGGCCCCTCTCACGGAGAAAGTGAGTCCCCGATGTGCAATTTCACTGACGAGAAGCTTGTCAAAGACTATCTCACCTGCATTGTCCCCGATATACAGCACCTTCGTCGCCTTACTCAGCGCTTCTCTCAACTGAAGGGTATGATCAACGGCAAAGCCGGAGTTAAGTACCTTATCCACAGTTCCATGCAGATCACAATGATCATGTACCGCAAAGTCGATTATATTGCCGGCTATCGCCAGTTTCATTGCAGTAATGAACGGGTCGTCAGAGTTCTTTACAAGATCATCAAGATCATTATACATCGCCAGGACTGTATCATTGCTGTCACGCTTGACATCGCTGTAAGGGTCAGGATCATCGAGGACCGACCTGTAGAGGCTCTGAATATCACGGGCGCATTCCGGAGCGGAGATGCCGTACCATTTCTCATTCAGAATCTTCAGCATGCCATGTGTGAACTGCTCCTTGGCAGCTACCGGGATTTCAGCTTTTTCAAGCCTGTTCCCGTAGGACTTCATAAGGCAGTATATGCAGCGATAATCAGATATCATATGTCTATTCTAAATAAGAGAAACAGGTAATAAAATCCATACAAATATATGAACATATGTTCATAATATAGGTAGTATAAAATCGTAAAATTTGGGCTGACACCAGATAGGGTAGAAACAATTTCAGGAGTTTTAATCGTTTGAGAAGTCAGGTATCCGGAGGTATTAATCAGAACCTTGAAAAATCTGTTCGATCAAATGAAAATTATTTTATCTTTGCCCCCGCAAAAGGTCCCGTAGCTTAACTGAATAGAGCATCTGACTACGGATCAGAAGGTTGTGGGTTTGACTCCCGCCGGGATCACAAAAAACATCCTGCGTCAGCAGGATTTTTTATTTTGAAGGAGCCTCTGAAGCTTGCTTCAAAGAGGATCCTGAAAAATAAAAAAGGCCGCCGAAGGCGGATGTTTTTTGTCCGGAGCCCCCTCTAATGGATCACTAGCGCAGCAAGTAATCCTTTATGCTTGGCGCGCGGAGCCTCTATCTGCGGATCACGGTAATCCCTTCCGTAATCTCACCTAACCGTTGATCTCCAGATCATGCACATACTTGTTGTTGTCCGCAAGAAACAACTCAAGCGTGATTGAAAATGGCTTTTTGATCACAACGATCTTCTGATACGGGCTTAACTTGTCGTCATTCTTCGCAGTACAGTAATAGTACCGGCACAAACCGTCAAACCTGTCTTCCTTTTCTTCGACCAGGTACACATCCAGTACCAGTGGCTCAGTGTTACCGTTCAGGTAATGTGAGATAGTAATTTCCTTATCGCTGATTGCAATGGACCTGACGGTCCGGTCTATCTCAAAACCACCTTTCCTGATTGTCGCAGAGTTGCTCTTAAATGTCTGCGCAAAGGTGTTAATGCCAACCAGCGAGATGATTAAAAGAAAAAAGATCCTTTTCATGATTGACACCTTACGGATTTCGATATCAGTTGTTTTTGACAAATTTAAAAATCGGGCGTTTGTGAACATTTATACGAAGATTATGCATTTTTGTTCGATTCAACAGGGGATTACCGCCATAATACGGTGAAGCACAGAAACAATTATCACTGTTTTGTAAATCAGGCACTTTTAATGAGTATCTTTGCGCCATGCAAAATGAAATAACTTTTAACGATCGCTTTCCTGAAGTCAAAGAGGAAAACATCAAGGCTATGGCCAAACGCAGGGAGGAATATTCACTTCAGAGGGATATCCGGGCAAGGGAAGATAACGAAGCTATCGCGCGGAGGCTGGCTAAAGAGAAAGCGCAAGAAAAGCAGGGTTGAGATAACCTTTACCGCCCCTCCTGCTCAGGACCCATTTCCATTGCGGGGCTCACAAACTTAACTTGATTTATGATAACATTATCGATAATCATTTCTGCTGTTGTCGTTTACCTCGTCAGACACTTCAAAAAGTAACTTTCATACGTCCTGAAAAACAGGTTAAGCTTCCGCAGTAAAACATAATGTCTTCTCAAAGGAGCTGTTTGTCACCGCACAGTGGTTCAAGGTCAAAAATGACTTGCCCTTAACACCCGGTCTGACTAAATTCGGTTTGAAATCAGTATACAGGTCTTATGAGAACATTTTTGACCGCGGCACCCGTTGCCGTAATGCTATTGGTCTGCCCCGGAGTGAATCAGGCGCAGACAAAGTCCTCTCCGAAACAACTCTTTGAGGCACTCGCAACAAACAAACATAACGATGCACTCAAACTGGTGCAAACAACTTCGGACATAAACTACTGTGACAAGTCCGGGGCCTCCCTGCTCATGTGTTCTGCGGAGACCGGTGCAACGGATGTCTGCAGGGCTCTGCTTGACAGGGGTGCCGATTACAGCCACCGCTCAGGCAATGGTATAACTGCGCTCTACCTCGCCGCCCAGAACGGGCACACCGAGGTTGTCAGGACACTCATTGAAAAAGGAGCAGCACCTGATGCCCGGCCCGATAACGGTGCCACACCGCTGACAGTTGCCTCAGAGTTCGGACATACAGACGTCGTCAGAATCCTGGCTGAAAATGGGGCTAATACCAACCTGCAGGACAATCACGGCTCCACTGCCCTGATCCTGGCATCTCAAAACGGCTATGCCGAAATTGCAGAAATCCTGCTCGGGAAGAGTACGGACATTAATATTGTTGACAAAAACGGCTCATCTGCACTTATCCTTGCGGCACAGGAGGGTCATGCAGAAATTGTCAGGCTCCTGCTGGAGCACGGCGCAAATACTGATCTTCAGACTGTCAACGGCAACACGGCCCTGATACTTGCCTCACTGATGGGCCATCAGGATATTGCTCAGATGCTACTCACCAATGGAGCGCAGGTTGACCTTAAGACAGGCACAGGCGCAACAGCGCTCTTTGCAGCCGCATCACGGGGCCATTGCCAGATAGTAACCATACTGCTGGAAATGGGAGCCGACCCGTTTGTCAAAGACTCACAGGGTAAAACTGCATTTATATACTCAAGGGATTACAAGGTCAAGACAATCCTGACCGCCTGGACGAAGAAATAATAATTTACTTCATCAGCCTTTCGATCTCATCCGGTTCCTTCGGTACAGCGTCTGACAGAACCCTGTTACCGGTTCCGGTGATCAGCACATCGTCCTCAATCCTGACGCCAATATTTTTATACTTCTCATAGACCGGCCCTACCCTCCGGATAAACTCATCAATTTCACCTTCTTCTGCCTCACGGCCATAGAGCATCTCAATCTGGTCAAGTCCGTTGGCCCTGAGATATATACCAGGCTCCACAGTCAGCACCATGCCCTCCTCCAGTGGCCGGCCCACCACGGTGTCAGCCGTAAGATAAGTGCGAATCATTTCAGCCGGTATGCCGCTGCTTCCCGCATCATGAACATCAAGTCCGAGGTAATGGCAGATATGGTATACAGTATAGAACTTCCTCTGCCACTGGCTGGCAGGATCAGTGACAAGCCCCAGCTCATGAAGGCCGGAAATGATCACCTCCGTTGCCTTCCTGTGTGCGGCAGTCATGCCGTTGCCGGGTTTCATCTCCCCTATTGCCGCCTTCTGAGCCATAAGGACGAGATCATATATATCCCTCTGCTCCCTGGTGAACCTCCCGCTTACAGGTATCGTCCTGGTGATGTCGGCAGTGTAGTATCCGTATTCAGCGCCCAGATCCATCAGAAGCAGGTCTCCCTCCTCCATCATCCTGTTGTTGGCTGAGTAATGGAGCGTGACGGCATTCTCACCCGAGCCAACGATGGATTCGAATCCCGGCATCGGGGAGCCATTGCGGTGCCAGACATATTCCAGGAGCGCCTCGATTTCAAATTCATACATGCCGGGCCTGCATTCGCGAAGAACCTCAGTTATGCCCATGCCTGTAATATCAACCGCCTTCTGAAGCATCTTCAACTCGTGCCAATCCTTATGCACCCGCATCTCAGCAAGTGACGGACCAATATCCTTCAGCAATCTGCCGTCAGCATTTTTCTGCTTAAGAATCTCTGAGACACGGTTCCTGAAAAGGTTGTCCCGGAAATCGACATACAGGGTCCGGCCAGCCTGCACGGATGCAATGATAACATTCTCAGCCTCAGCATAATCCATAACCGTATCAGTAGCCAATGTCTCAATGATCCCACGCGGATCGGGCTGACTGCCGGAGTAGATGATGTCGCGGATGCTTCTCTGCCTGGTGTAGAGAATATAGCCTGACTGATCCGCACCCGAGAGTGACATGATTGTCCCGGGTTGTGCATAACCTGTCAGGTACCAAAAGTTACCGGCTGTCCTGTATTCATGACGGCCCCCGTCAAATCCGTAATCAGACCTGAGAAACACTATTCCATTACCGATTGTATCTGTTAGCGCTTCCCTCCTCAGGGCAAAAACCTTTTGCACCTCCGGAGTCATCAGCAGGCCGGCTGTGTCAGGAACAGCCGCGGTATCAGCGCGCCGCACGGTGCCACTGTAACACGCTGTAACCGAAACAGCAATAATGGACAGAATGATTAACCTTTTCATTGAGCTTTTGTTATATCACCAAAGATATCTCATAACCGAGTGGGAATAATCGCTTATTTTGCTCAGAATTACTAATAAATCTTAATTATTGAGATTCTCATGAACAGAACGACCATCCTTTTATCACTGACAGCGCTGCTGACACTCGCCTTCAGATCCGACAAACCAGCTTATCTCATTTATGATGCTGAAGGCAGGAACATCAAGTACCAGAAAATGATAGAGACCCTCAGTACCGCCGACGTGGTCTTTTTCGGCGAACTGCATGACAACCCCATATCTCACTGGATGGAATATGAGGTCACTGCCGATCTCCATAAGGTTGCCGGAAACAACCTTATTACCGGTGCAGAGATGTTCGAAGCCGACAATCAGCTGCTTCTCGATGAATACCTTGGGTCAAAATACCAGGCTGATAAGTTCGAGGCGGAAGCCAAGCTCTGGAAGAACTATAAGACTGACTACAAACCGCTGGTGGAGTTTGCCAAAAAGAACGGACTGCCCTTCATCGCCACAAACATACCCAGAAGGTATGCTTCCATGGTATCGCGAGGGGGATTCGAGGTGCTCGACAGCCTGGCACCTGAGGCAAAAAGTTACATTGCGCCGCTGCCAGTCTCCTATGACCCTGAGCTGAAGTGCTACAAGGATATGCTGTCAATGCCCGGTATGCCTGGAATGGGAGGCAAGCCAAACCTGAATTTTCCCAAAGCACAGGCAATCAAGGATGCGACTATGGCTCACTTCATTACAACAAACCTCGGGGAAGGAAAGAAATTCATTCATTACAACGGCGCATACCATTCGGATAACTACCTGGGAATTATTCACTACCTGAAGCTCTACAGACCGGGCGTAAAGGTTGCCACAATCACCACCATTTTACAGGATGACATCAGCAGCCTGGCTGAAGAAAACAAGGGTTTGGCTGACTTCATCGTAACCGTACCTCAGACGATGACCCGCACCTACTGATCAGTAAGTGCCGGTGAGCACCCCGCTTATGTTCCAGTGCGAGAAGCTACCTCCCTCAGGCTTACCCAGGGGAACAGTGACGCTGATTGTATGCCTTCCGGGAGCCAGTCCTTCAAGCGGTATTATGAGCGGCTCGGACAACGATCCCGGACACCATCCCGATCTTGAATAGTCTGATGATGAGAGTCCGTTCCAGAAGTTTCCGGATGCAGGATTGAAATTGCGGTATGTTCCGCAGTCGCTTCTCCAGGGAACATAGGACCATACCCTTCTTCCGTCAACAAGCAGTTCATTCAGTTTCTGGTTGAACTCATCACCTCCGCTCCAGCCGCCATGGCCCGTGGAGATGAATATCATCTTAAGTGATTCTACTCCCTCGGGTATATCCACACTTACGGACAGGGTATCTCCGTCGAACATCGTTCCGTACTGCTGACCTGCCATCTCCATTATTGGCAGGGTGTTGAATACTGAATAGATCCACTGCTTACCTGACTCGCCGGGCTCCATATCCCTCGTTTCAGGATAGTATTTCAGCCTCAGAGAAAGCCTGTGCCCTCCCCTGTCATAGTTGCCTATGAAGGCTCCTATCCAGACCTCACCCCGGAGTAAGGGGAGGTAATGGGTAATATCCTGCTTGTAAAAGGCTGAGTCTTGCCATGTCAGTCCCGGCATCGTCCGCCTGTCATTGAAATTCCTTACTCCGAAAGGTGTGAAGAAGCGGACCAGCTCCACCGGCGGCCCGTATTCATTTGTGGCCGCAACACCCCTGTACTTCTTCCCGTGACGGTCGGTATGCAGGGGCAGCGCAGTGTGTCCTTTCGTCAGCCCGTCAAGAAATGTGAGCGGGTCGCCCTGTGGTATCACGAAGACTGTTCCCGTCCTGTCATAGGCATCGCCGGCCGAGTACTCAGTCACCTCAGCGAAGAGGCTGTACCTGTCATGCACCTGCGGCAGTGCCACCTTCTTAAGTATCACAGTCCCTCCCGCAAAGCGATAGAGCGTATCAGTCATTCCGAAAACGGGGTTTACTGCCTCTCCTTCCCAGTTTATTACAGCATCGTCAAAGACGGTCACCGTAGTTACAAACGCCTCCCGGATAAGGTGTTCGAAGGTCATGCGGTCAACGCTCCTTCCTGTGCCTTCAGGCAGGCTGATATGCGACTCCTTACCCTTGAGAATATCCACCCTTTCAGCCTCGGTGATGTTGTTACCGTTACGCACGATACGCAGTACGAGCCCATCAGGCACTCCCATAGCCGGCACCGGCGTACCGGCCACCCCTGCCTGGTCAGTGTACCAGATATCTATCGTATTGGAAAAGTATATCACCCTTGATCTGACGCATCTGTAACCTGTTATGACTTCAGTATCTTCACTCAATTCGGCAGCAGGCAGTTCACTGAATGGAGTGGAAGTACTTATCCGGCTGCCGTCAGACATGTCGGCCACCTGTATATAGTTTTTCCCTGCAATGTCGATGTAGGAGGACTGCTGCGGGGATGGCATCTGCGGCCGTTCCTGCTGCTGCTGCTGCTGCGGAACGGTTATCCGGACCGCCACACCGTCGCTCTCGATCACAGTGAGAGGGCCTCCCGGAATCTCCCTGCCGTTGACGATACTTTTGTACGTCACCCTGACGGGCTTCTGGCCCTGAGCTGCAAGGGTAAGGAGCGTAAGCATGACAATTGTAAGAGTAATGGTTCTCATTGCAGGTATGGTATCTTCCGGGCAGCCATTCCCGGGTCAGGCTATATATGATGATCTCTTTCGTCAGATGCCGGAAATTCTGAAAGGGTACTGGCTACAGAACCAGTTCGGACACCCCTTCAAGGATAAATGAAGGTCTGTAGGCAAATTTTTCTGCTGATTTGAGCGTCGAGATGCCTGTCAGTACAAGCAGGGTATCAATCTCCGACTCAATCCCTGCAATTATATCCGTATCCATCCTGTCACCGATTATGATAGTCTCATCATTGGAACAGCCGATCCTCTTGAGGGCTATGCGCATCATCAAAGGGTTGGGTTTGCCCACGAAATAGGCCTGCCGGCCTGTAGCCAGCTCAATGGGCGAGATGAGCGCCTTTGTGGCTGGAATGATTCCGTTCTCAACCGGACCGGTGAGATCAGGGTTGGTTCCGATCAGTTTTGCACCTTTCAGCACCAGGTTGACCGCCTGCTCGATCTTTTCGAAGCTGTAGCTGCGAGTGTCGCCCACGACCACGTAGTCAGGATTATAGTTGTTCATTGTGTAGCCTGCGTTGTACATTGCATTGATCAGGCCCGCTTCTCCTATAATATAAGCAGTACCGCCAGGTCTCTGGGCTGCAAGGAAGTGGGCGGTGGCAAGTGCGCTGGTGTAGAAAACATTCTCCTCAAGGTCAATTCCCAGTCTGAACATCTTTTCCTGAAGCTCCTTTGGGGTCCTTTCGCTTGAGTTTGTCAGGAAAAGAAACTTCTTACCCTCCTTCTTGAGCCATTCCACGAATTCCGGAACACCGGGAAGAAGTTTGTTTCCATGGTAGATTACTCCGTCCATGTCGCTGATAAAGGCCTTCTTGCTCTTTATCCTTTCAATAATCTCTCTGTTTTTCATTATTTTGAATTCTGGTGCAAAATTAACATTTCGGAGTCAGATTGTAAAGAAAGAAGGAGGCCGTCAGTTGAGTTAATCTTCAACATTTTTGTTTCGCCTCATTCAAGCGATCGGCCACGGATGCCGTCAGTAAGGGTAAGACTATTTTAATGCGAAGTGTTATTGCAGTTTATTTTCAAAAAGAGTAGTTTTGATGCCAAACAGTCGTATTTGACAGAACTACGGCAAAACTAACCACAACCATTTCATACCAGAAACAAGATGACGACAGGTGCAGCAGCGGCCCCAATAAGCCGCAAAAATTACATCGTTGGCATGACGGTCATTGCCATTTTCTTTTTCATCTTCGGTTTTATCACATGGCTCAACGGTATTCTCATTCCGTTCCTGCGCACGGCATGTGAGCTGACCGATTTTCAGGCATATTTTGTTACTACGGCATTTTACATCTCTTATTTCGTGATGTCGCTTCCCTCTTCTGCAGTTCTTAAGAAGACGGGGTTCAAGAACGGGATGTCAATCGGCCTCTGGGTCATGGCCGTGGGAGCACTCGTCTTTATCCCTGCCGCATTGGCAAGGAGCTATCCCATATTCCTTCTCGGACTCTTTGTCCAGGGCACCGGCATGGCACTTCTGCAGACAGCCTCAAATCCCTACGTGACAATCATCGGCCCTCGTGAGAGTGCCGCAAAGCGAATAAGCATGATGGGCATCGCCAATAAATTCGCGGGTGCCATTGCACCGATCATCCTCGGTGCTCATATCATGAAGGACTCACACCTGCTTGACCGGCAACTCGCCGAAGCCAGCGACGCAGTGATGCGCTCCGGGATCCTTGATCAGCTGGCGACCCGGGTCATCAATCCCTATATCATAATGGCCGTCATCCTTGTGGCGCTGGGATTGCTGCTTCGCTTTGCGCACCTCCCGGAGGTGGACACAGACGCAGAGGAACCTTCAGTAGGCGATTCAAATGTAAACAAGACCAGCATCTGGCATTTCCCTCATATGATCGTTGGCGCAATTGCTCTATTCTTCTACGTTGGCGTCGAGGTCATAGCCGGGGACACAATAATACGCTACGGACAGTCGCTGAGCATCGACATGTCATCTGCCAAGTACTTCACCTCCCTGACCATGCTTGGAATGATAATCGGCTACATCTGCGGTATTATCTTCATTCCGAGGGTTCTGTCGCAGGTCAATGCACTGCGCATCTCAGCAATACTTGGTATCATCTTTACCCTGGGAGCCGTATTCTCCCCCGCCGGCCAGCAGATAACCATGCCTTTCAGGGACCTGGTCACCTTCCAGTCCGTGACGCTGACGATTCCTGTCACGGTACTCTTTGTTGCTCTGCTCGGACTGGCGAACGCCCTCATCTGGCCCTCAATGTGGCCCCTGGCGCTGAACGGCGTCGGCCGGTTTACCAAAACCGCTTCGGCACTGTTAATCATGGCAGTGGTGGGAGGAGCAATCATCCCTCTCGTTTACGGGAAAATGGCTGATATCTTCAATACCCAGGCAGCATATTGGGTTTGCCTACCCAGCTACCTTATCCTCCTCTACTACGCATTGTACGGCTACAGGCTCAAAGGAAGATAACAGACCGGCCATGGAACCTGACCTTAAAAGGATTTTCAGCCGTTTCAGTGCGGAAGGATCGTTCCTGGAAGGCAAGGCGTTCGGACCAGGCCACATCCATGACACCTACCGTATCATTACTGCTGAAAAGGAGTGTGACGATTATATTCTCCAGAGGCTTAACACCAACGTTTTCAAGGATATCCCCGCCCTCCAGGAGAACATGGAAAGGGTGACTGCGCACCTTGGGAAAAAGATTGCTTTAATTCCGGGCAGCGATGTGAAGCGGGAGTCTCTTACCCTGACACCAGGCAGGGAGACCGGAAGATCATTCATAACCGACGACGAGGGAAGATACTGGAGGATGTTCATCTTCATCTCCGACCACAGGTCTTATGAGAGGGTTGACAGCCGGCATAAGGCTTTTGAAGGAGGCAGGATCACCGGCAGGTTCCAGGCTATGCTGGCCGACCTCCCCGGCGAACCGCTGCATGAGACGATACCTGACTTCCACAACATCGCAAAGCGCCTGGATACATTCCACAGTGTGATTGGGAAAGACCCCGCAGGCAGGGTGGAATCAGTCAGAAAGGAAATTGAGGAGATTACCAGTCGCGAGGATGAGATGAAGACTATCCTCAGGCTGGGCGCCGAAGGACGCATACCGCTGAGGATCACTCACAACGACACGAAGTTCAATAATATACTCTTCGACCGGAATGACAGGGCCCTGCTGATCATTGACCTCGACACGGTGATGCCGGGATACGTGCATTATGACTTCGGAGATGCGATACGCACCGCCACAAACAGGGCCGAGGAAGACAGCCAGAACCTTTCTGCCGTGTCCATGGATATAGAGATATACAGAGCCTACGCAGAGGGATTCATTTCGGAAACCAAAGGCACGCTCAACTCCACGGAGATTGAATACCTGCCATTCGCCCCAAAGCTCCTGACATACATCATGGCCACCCGCTTCCTCACTGATTATATTGACGGCGACAACTACTACAAGATAAAATACCCGCTCCATAACCTTCAGCGCACGAGGGTTCAGCTGACACTGCTGCAGGATATGGAAGCACAATATGACAATATGGTTCAGATAATTAAAAACATAACAAAATGAGAAGACTCTTTCTGCTGGTCGTTACACTTATCAGCGCAACCTCTTTCGTCAATTCACAGTCTCAGGCCACAGTCGTCGACAGCTCTAAATTCGCCCCCTACTGGTGGCACAGCAAGGATATGTATGATCACCTGCCGGACATTAAGAATGAAATTGTCTTCCTGGGCAACAGTATCACTGACGGTGCAGAGTGGTTCGAACTGCTGGGCAACAAAAAGTGCCTTAACAGGGGTATCAGCGCTGACATCACCGAGGGAATCCTGATCCGGCTTGACGCAATCACAAAGCTACAGCCCAGGAAACTTTTCATCATGATTGGAGTTAACGACCTGTCGCGCAATATGACCACTGACGAAGTAGCCGCCAATTACAGGAAGATACTTGAAAGGTTAAAGAGCGAAACCCCCCGTACGAAGGTATACATCCAGAGCGTACTACCCGTCAACCCCGCCACAGGGATGGCCAAAAACCACACCAACAAAACGCCGGAGATCATGGAACTTAATGGCAAACTGAAGACTCTTGCCGCTGAATTCGGATACACATACATCGACCTCTTCAGCATTATGGCCGACTCAGACAACCATCTCCCGCGCAGCTACAGCGTTGACGGCCTCCATCTCTCATACAAGGCTTACAAAGTATGGGCAGATGCCATTATGCCATATGTGAAATAATTTTTGTTCCACATTTATCTGCCTGTTTATTAAACATTAATGGCCTGGTGTCTGTTTTCGTTCGAAAATAGATTTGCATAACAGAGGCAAAATAATGACTTTTGTCATGCCGTTTTCACGGCGTGGAAGCCATTTTATGCCAACAGTTCACTTATGGATATAAACGGAAAATATTTCAGGTCATTCATTGAGAGGGAGGAGGCGCTGAAGAAACAGTACAGCGCAGAGCGAATCAGGAAGCAGCATTCAAAGGGCAAGCTTACCGCCCATGAGAGGATAGCGCTTCTCTTCGACGAAGGCACATTCGAGGAGATTGACGCTTATGTGACACCCTCCGACCAGGGGGTGGAGTTTGGGAAGGTAGAACTGGCCTTTGGCGACGGCGTCGTCACCGGGCACGGGAAGATTGATGGCAGACTGGTTTTTGCCTTTGCGCAGGACTTCACCATTATGGGCGGTTCACTGGGCATCGTCCACGCCCGCAAAATCGCCAAGGTGCAGGAGATGGCCCTGAAAATGGGTGCCCCGTTCATTGGCATCAATGACTCCGGCGGGGCAAGAATCCAGGAGGGAATCGCCAGCCTGAACGGATATGCTGTCATCTTCAACAATATAATTCAGTCTTCAGGCATCATACCCCAGATATCTGTCGTGATGGGACCTGCAGCCGGCGGGGCAGTATATGCACCCGCGCTGACTGACTGGGTGTTCATGACCAGCCATACCAGCTACATGTTCGTCACAGGTCCAAATGTGGTCAGGGAGGTGCTTAATGAGGAGGTCACCAGCGAGGATCTTGGCGGCGCCGAGGTTCACGCGCGAAGGAGCGGAGTGGCGAACATGATCTATGATGATGAGGAGAATACAATCATCGCAGTCAGGAAGTTCCTCTCCTATCTCCCCTCAAATAACCTGGAGAATCCTCCTGTGGCCGATTTTACCGGTGACACTCCCGACTTCAACCCGAAACTGCGGGACATCGTACCGGATGACCCCAACAAGCCGTATGATGTTCGTGACGTGATCACACAGATCGTTGACCGTAACAGCTTCTTCGAAACTTCGGAGCTCTTTGCCGGGAACATAATCACCGGTTTCGGGCGCTTTGAGGGCAGGACTATAGGGGTTGTGGCCAATCAGCCTAAAGTACTTGCCGGTGTGCTGGATATCGATTCATCCACAAAGGGTGCCCGTTTCATCCGCTTCTGCGATGCCTTCAACATACCCATCCTCACACTCGAGGATGTACCGGGATTCCTTCCCGGCAAGGACCAGGAGCACTCCGGCATCATCAGGCATGGGGCCAAACTGCTCTTTGCCTACGCCGAGGCTACCGTGCCGCGTATTACAGTGATACTGCGCAAGGCATATGGCGGAGCCTATATAGTCATGAACAGCAAGGGAATGGGAGGCGATTTCAACTTCGCATGGCCCTCGGCTGAGATAGCGGTCATGGGACCCGACGGGGCCGTGGCCATACTTTACCGTCGCGAGCTGACGGAGGCAAAGGACCCGGCAGCACTGAAGAAAGAACTGGTGAAGAAATACCGCGAGAAGGTGGCCAACCCTTTCATTGCAGACGAGAAGGGTTATATTGATGAGGTCATTGACCCGGCACAGACACGCGCCAAGCTGCTCTCGGCCTTCTCCGCCCTGGGCAACAAGAGCGTGAAGGTGCCCTCACGTAAACATGGCAATATGCCACTTTAAGCAATAGGCAGCAGGCAACAGGCAGTAGTGAAATTGGCTGCCGGCCATCAAGAATTGTAGAAAAATGCACAAATAAAACCGATTCCCCGTAGGGGATTCAGCATTGTAACTTCGCATATGACCAAAATCACCCGCATATTAATCGCCAACCGCGGCGAGATCGCCGTCAGGATAATGCGGACGGCTCACAGCATGGGAATAGAATGCGTGGCAGTCCGGACCCATGTCGAGCCTGACGCCATGTATCTCTCCTTCGCTGACATCATCCACGAGGAGGAAGACGAGATGGCCGAGATACCCGTCTTCCTCGACGTGGAGAAGCTGATCTCCATCGCCCTGAAAACAAAGTGCGACGCACTTCATCCCGGCTACGGCTTCCTTGCTGAGAACGCTTACTTCGCCGAGAAGTGCCGTGATAATGGAATCATCTTCATCGGGCCTTCCCCCGACGCCATCTACAAGATGGGTAACAAACCCGTCGCCCGCCAGATCGCACTGCGCCATAAAATACCCATGGCCATGGGCACGCACGGCAGCGTTGCCAATGAGGATGAAGCCATACATCAGGCGGCCAGGATAGGTTATCCAGTCATCATTAAGGCAGCCTCCGGAGGCGGCGGCAGAGGCATGCGCATCGTGAGACTGGAGTCTGAGATGGAAAAGATGTTCATCCTTGCCAGCAGGGAGGCAGAGAAGGCATTCAACGATCCCAGCGTCTTCATCGAGAAGTATATTGAAAATCCTAAACATATTGAATTTCAGATTCTTGGCGACATTCACGGCAACATCATCCACCTCGGAGAGAGGGAGTGTTCCATCCAGCGCAAGCATCAGAAGCTGCTTGAAGAAGCCCCCTCCCCCGCCCTCGATGAAGAGCTAAGGGCACGGATGGGAGAGACTGCCGTAAGAATAGCCAGGGCAGTAGGATATTACTCAGCGGGCACTGTTGAGTTCCTGCTCGATTCAGACCGCAACTTCTACTTCATGGAGATGAACACCCGCATCCAGGTGGAGCACCCCGTCACCGAGATGATCACCGGTATCGATCTGATAGAGCAGCAGATACTCATCGCATCAGGCGGCAAACTTACAATCAGGCAGGAGGATGTCAGGCTGAAAGGCTGGGCCATCGAATGCCGCATCAACGCCGAGGATGTTCAGGCCGGTTTCGCCCCTGCGCCGGGAAGGATAGAAAGGATAAGCTTCCCTGATGAACCGGCAGTAAGGGTGGATACCGGAGTGAGGGCAGGATCATCCATTGTGGCATCCTATGACTCAATGATTGCCAAGCTGATAGTTACCGGCAAAGATCGGCATGATGCTATAATTAAAACCAAACTGGCCCTTGACAAGGTCTGGATAAAGGGCACCAAGACCACGCTCCCGTTCTTCAGGATGCTGATGCGCAATCCTCTCTTTCAGGCCGGTACCTTCACCACCGCCTTTATAGAAAAAGACCTGGAAAAGTTCCATACCAACAGTGAGTACGAAGAGACAATAGCAGCATGGTTAGCCACAAAGCTCTTCGTGGAGGAGAACCTGTCGGAGAGGAAGACAGGTATAAGTTTCGACCAGGGAAGGGAGCTTACCCCCTGGCTGCTGAGAAAAAGACTGACACAGTTTTAATAACGAGACATGACACCCGAAAGGCCAACAATAAAAAAGCTGTACGCGCTCTCGAACGAGGGACACAAATTTGCATTCAGCCTCCCCCTGAAGAACGTCATCAGGGTGAACGGAAGAGATTATACCGTTGAGCTGTGCGAGGATGAAAAGTACGGAGTGCACATCCTGTGGAAGAACAGGCGTTACCCTGTGGAGATAGTTCGCACGAAGCAGAACAGATATGAGATCCTCTTCAATGACATAAGCCACATGTTCACGGTTGAGACGCCGGTCTCAATGCAGCGGAAAAAGGTTCTCAGGACCGGAAAAGGTAAAAGCCAGGCTCTGGTGGTCAGAGCACCCATGCCAGGCAAGATAATTGACGTGCTTGTACGTGAAGGCACAGCAGTGATGAAAGGTGAGGCGCTCGTGATCCTGGAGGCGATGAAGATGCAAAATGAAATTCAGTCGGATGTCACCGGCACCGTCACCCGAATCGGGGTGAAAGCAGGTCAGAATGTTATGAAAGATGATATCTTAGCCGAGATAACCGTCAAATAGCCTGATAATGACACAAACCGGAAGTCTCTTCCTGAGCCCCTCGTGGCAGTGGCTGTCATTCTCCTTTTCACTTCATGCACCCGGTTCTCCGGCAACGGGTACTCATCAGCGTGGGAAAAGTACCCCGACAGTCGCTGGGCAGGGCCGGACCTGTGGGCAAACAGGCTTGCCGACTGGGAGGTCCGTGGCGGCAGGCTTGTCTGCACCGGCAATGAGCCTCTGCGTACCATTCACCTGTTGACAAGGAGGACAGGTCCCGAAGAGGGTAACCTGATGACGCTGGTCAACATACGGAGAGAATACAATGACGGGGCAGGAAAGGAAGAGGCCGCAGGCATACTTCTGGGTGCAGGGCCGGCGCTCAACTACCGGGCAGCCAGCCTGATCTTCCATTCCTGGGGAGAAGGCGCCGGCCTGTTTGTCGGGATTGACGGCGAAGGCAAGGTGTTTATTCGTGACCTTGAAAAGGAGAAGGAGTACCCTGCATATGCCGTGAAAGGAGCCAGGGAATGGAGAGAGACAATACTATTCTCTACCCCCATACCCGTATGACTGGCAACCTTAAAAAGCATAAACCTGATCTGCTCCCCTTATGCCTTCGGCGCATTCTTCAGGGTGGCTATCAGGAAGTTCCAGAACTTGTCTACTGATTCAATTTCCACTTTCTCATCCGGACTGTGCGGATAACGGATCGTCGGACCGAAGCTGATTGAATCGAGTTTCGGGTAAACGCCCATGATGATACCGCACTCCAGGCCTGCATGTATGGCCTTTATCTCCGGAACCTTACCGTAAAGCTTGTTATATGTGTCCTTCATTGTCACAAGTATGGCGCTTTCCATGTTTGGCTTCCACCCCGGATAGCTGCCCGACAGTTCCACATCGCAGCCTGCAAGCTGGAATCCTGCAGCAATCTTCCATGCCGTGGCTTCCTTGGCTGTCTCAACCGAGCTCCTGCACAGGCAGAAGGCTTCGAATTTACCATTGCCAATCCTGACAATGGAGAGGTTGTTTGAAGTCTCAACCACACCCGGCATGCTGGCACTCATCCGCTGCACACCGCTGGGGCAGACAAATACGCCTCTTATGATGCGGTACTGATCAGCTTCATTCATGACTTTTTCAGGAGCTTCTGACACCTTGAACATTAGTTTGATGTCCGGGTCTACCTCCTTGAACTCGGCCCTGTACATCTTCTCGTAACCCTTCATGAACTTCTCAAACTGGGCCTTCTTTATTGTAGGCACTATTATGGTAGCGAAGGATTCGCGCGGGATGGCGTTGCGGAGATCACCGCCAGTGAATTCTGCTATGCGTATGCCGAAGTCGTGCTCTGCCTGCTGAAAGAATCTGAACATCAGTTTATTGGCGTTGGCTTTGCCCAGATGGATGTCAAGACCGGAATGGCCTCCCCTGAGTCCCTTGAGGCTCAGTTTGTAAGCTGTAACTCCGGCCGGGGTCTTTTCCTGCTTGTAGCTGCGGGTGGCGCCCACATCGATGCCACCGGCGCATCCCACGTACAGTTCACCCTCATCTTCGGAATCCATATTCAGAAGTATCTCTCCCTTGAGCACTCCCTTCTTAAGGTTCCTGGCTCCAGTCATTCCGGTCTCCTCGTCTACTGTAAAGAGACCTTCAATGGGTCCGTGGGCCAGTTTGGGATCGGTGAGCACCGC
Source organism: Bacteroidales bacterium UBA4788 (assembly GCA_002402965.1). GTDB lineage: Bacteria > Bacteroidota > Bacteroidia > Bacteroidales > VadinHA17 > SR-FBR-E99. The sequence goes on along the minus strand of DHGW01000049.1, from coordinate 68,173 downwards.
CATGGCAGCCGCCACACCCATACCGTTGTCTGCACCAAGGGTGGTTCCCTTCGCCTTTACCCAGCCCTGGTCAATCCATGTCTCGATGGGATCCTTTTCGAAATCAAACTTCTTATCTGAATTCTTCTGAGGGACCATGTCAAGGTGAGCCTGAAGTACTATCCCCTTACGGTTCTCCATGCCCTTGGTGGCGGGTTTGCGGATGATCACGTTGCCGGTTTTATCAACTATGGTCTCAAGACCATGATCGCTGCCGAACTTTTTCATGTACTCCGTCATCCTGTGCTCCTTCTTGGAGGGACGCGGTATCTGTGTTATTTCATAGAAATATTGCCACAGAAGCTTCGGTTCAAGTTTTTTAATTTCACTCATAACTATCTGTTGTTGATTATTCCTTTACAATATTTGGCATCTCAAGGCCGTATCCCTTCTTCTTATCCTCAGCCTTCAGCAGGAAGCCGAAGACAATGGCAAGGAGGCCCAGGGAGGTGAAAATCATCATCGGGATCTGGTAGTTGTATGTCGGAACGGAGATTCCGTCGATCATACGTGTCCCGGTTATGCAATACTTGTCAAGCACCCAGCCGATAAGCATTGGCACACCCATTAACCCCCAGTTCTGTACCCAGAAGATAAGCGCATACGCTGTTCCCAGCTGCTTCATAGGTATAATCTTGGGCACCGATGGCCACATTGCTGACGGTACAAGCGAAAAGCCGATGCCAAGGATGATGATCAGCATCACGGCTTGCCATGGCTTGTTGAAGACAGGGATTGAAAACATTGTATGAACGAAGATGAGCAGTATGGCTCCGATTATCATGATCGTTGCACCCTTGCCTTTTCTGTCATACAGGTTACCGAAGAACGGTGTCAGCACCATCGTGCCCAGAGGAAGCAAAGAGGGTATTGTCCCTGCGGTTGCCGGATCAACTCCAAATTTATTGACCATCAGGTCAGAAGCATACTTGAGGAACGGAAAGACAGCTGAATAGAAGAGAACGCAGAGAATGGCTATGTACCACCAGCCCCTGTTTTTGAGGATGAACCCGATGTCCTTGAGTTTGAAGCTCTCCTCCGGTTCCCGGACCAGATCCTTGTCCGCTTCAGCAATGGAAGCATCCAGGCGCTTGTCCATCCCGCAGTAGATAAAGAATGCTATCATGCCAATGCACAGAAGTATCAGCGCTATCAGTATCGGCATGGAAACATGCCCTAAAGCCTTTGCAATCGGTGCTGAGGTCTGGAGTGCCAGCATGGTACCGAGCCTGGCGGTAGCCATCTCAAGTCCCATGGCAAGGGCCAGTTCCTTGCCCCTGAACCATTTCACTATAATTTTTGAAACTGTGATACCTGCCGTTTCAACACCCACACCAAACAGTGCAAAACCAAGGGCGGCCACCAGCACCTGGGTCTTAATTCCGAAGAGCATCTGACCGTCAAACATGTTGGTTGATACCGCCCAGTATTTGATTGCGGTTCCTGCCACCATCAGAAGAGTTGCCATTTTTCCCGTGAAACGGACACCCATCTTGTCAAGGATAATGCCTCCCAGAATAAGCATAATCAGGAATACATTAAACCAGCCATAGGCGCCGGTGAAAGTCCCGTATTCACTGCTGGACCATGAGAGCTGCTGCTCAAGCATCGTCTTCAGGGGAGCCATAACGTCAGTCAGGTAGTAACCGCACAGCATCGTAAATGCCACTACCCCAAGGGCAGTCCATCTCGCCGCTTTCGATTCGGCAAGTGTCTTTCTAATCTTTTCCATTTTCAGATTTCGTGTTTATAAAGAATTACGTGGTGTGTAAATGTATAAAAAAAACATTCCAAAAAAAGAGTCGTAAAACATCTGTATTGAACTTTGTGGCATAATTTTGGTTATTGATCTGAATCACTAAATTTGTGCACTTATTTGTAACCAATTGAAACGATTAGAATTAAAGACTGATATGAAGAGACTGTTATTTATTCTGCTGCTTGCCGTTCCCGCCCTGTTTGTTTCCGCACAGGGCACTGACGTGAAATGGTATTCAATCGAGGAGGCCGTTGCTCTCGCGAAGACTACCCCGAAACCCATATTCGTAGATGCCTACACCGACTGGTGCGGGTGGTGCAAGAAGCTTGACAAGGACACCTTCTCCAATCCCGTGATTGCAGAGATACTCAACACAAAATACTACGCTGTCAAGTTCGATGCCGAAGGCAAGGAACCGGTAACTTTCCAGGGAAGGAAATTCGTTAACGACGGGAGCCTCGGTAAGACTCACCAGCTTGCATATGCACTGCTGCAGGGCAAGCTTGGATTTCCCACGGTGGTCTTCCTTACCGCCAGCGGCGAACTGATAACACCGGTATCAGGATACAAAACCCCGGCCCAGATAGAACCCATGCTGAACTATTTTGCCGGCACCAGCTGGCAGAAACAGAGCTACGAGGATTTCATGAAGACCTTCAAGGGTAAGGCGCAATAGTCATATTGACGCCTTACGGCTCATATAAGAGTATATAATGCATAGGATAAACACAAAGAAGGGAGCACAAAAATGATACCCGAGTTAGCCCAGACACCCTACCAGATTACTCCACAGCTTGAGGATGCAATGGGTACCACATTAAAATACCTCCGGCGAAAGGTTAAACCAAACTCAACCATTCTGGATGTAGGGCAGGTAAATCCATTAACTGAATTACTCATAAACGGGAATCTTAAGCCGGACATTACCAATACTGAAGGAGACCTCGATGTCTTCACCATCAAGGATGACATCAAGTATGACTACATTCTATACAGTCATACTATCGAGCACCAGTTCAATCCGCTCCACACCCTCCTGGAGCTGAAAAAGGTGATGACTGATAAAACCCTGATGTTCATTATCCTTCCCCGGAGAGGTAAACTCCTCTGGTGCAAGGGGCACTTCCATGAGATAGACGCTTACAGGATGAGCCTGTTGCTTGAGCGTGCCGGTCTTGATGTAGTAAGCCTGGAAATGCACAAGGCTTGGAGACCCTGGTATTTCTACCTCACTGGCTTCAAACCTGTCCTGAGACTTTTTCTAGAGTACAATGCATATTATGAAGTAAGGTTAAAGCGGTAACCTTACCAACCCGGATGAAGGAAAAGATCCTATATATATTTCCTGACAATTCGACATTCATTCAAAAAGACATTGCCTTCCTTTCGCGTAAATATATTGTAGTCACACCGGCGCATACCTGGAGAAACAAAAGCGGCACACCACTCCATTTTATCAGACAGTTCTTTTTTCTTGCCGGGCATATTCGTTCATGCAAGGCAATTTTCGTAATGTTCGGCGGTTACTGGTCCTTCCTCCCGGCAATATTCGGTAAGGTTGCCGGAAGGCCTGTCTATATCATACCAGGCGGGACTGACTGTGTCTCATTTCCCTCACTTAATTACGGAAGCCTGCGCAAGCCGCTGATGCGAACCTTTATCAGGTGGTCGTTTCAGCTCTGCACAGAACTGCTGCCCGTGGATGGGTCACTGGCGCTTTCAGACTACACCTGGCTTGAAAAGGCGGATTATCCAAAACAGGGCTTCAAATACTTCTTCCCGCGCCTCAGAACCCCTTACCGGGTGATACACAACGGTTTTGATCCTGAATTCTTCAACAGTGACCCGGCTGTCAAGAAGGAGAACAGCTTCATAGCTGTTGCCCCTGTCAGCAACATGATGCGCGTGAGGGTGAAGGGTGTTGATCTCATAATTCACCTCGCAGAGCGATTCAGTCACTGCAACTTTACCCTGGTGGGCATCTCCGACGCCGTGGCTGCCCGATTGACCCCTCTCCCCTCCAACCTGAACCTCTATCCCTTTCTTCCGAAGGAGAAGTTCATCGGCCTGCTGGCAGAAAGCCGGTTCGTGCTTCAGCTTTCAGTATCTGAAGGATTCCCCAATGCACTCTGCGAAGCGATGCTGTGCCACTGTATCCCGGTTGGTTCCTCAGTCGGGGCAATACCTGCCATCATCGGTGACACGGGATTTATAATGAGCAGCCCGGAGAAGGATTATCTTGAAGCGAGGTTTGAAGAGATACTTCGCACCGGACCGGATGTCCGCCGTCAGCTGGGGTTGAAAGCCAGGGAGAGGATTTCAGAAAGGTTCCACATTTCACGCAGAGAAAAAGCATTCCTGGAACTCCTGGAGCAACAGTAGATCACACTCGCTGATTTCCCAAACCATAATTTTCCGGCCAGTACTTCCATGGTTTTTATTGGAGGCCGAGTCAATGGTCCCCGCCTTTATTTCCCTATAATGAAGTTAGAGGGAAGTGTGACCGTGTTGCCAAACTGATAGATCAGTTTGCGGGCAGTGCAGAGCCTCTCCTCACCTATTGTGAGAGTAATCTCTGCCACATCAGGCACCCTGTAGTACAGCTTGTCCGTTGCTGACAGCTCTTTCTGTGAGGAGACCGGCGTCATGATCAGGTTAAGCTCCCTGGTCTTGCCCGAGGGGATAATCTCCATCTGCACCGGCTCTCCCGGACCTCCGGCAGAGGTATTCACCCCGAGGTTCTCCGAGAAGGTAAAGATGGTGGTCTTACTCCCGGCCATGGAGAGGTCAGGGGTGACCCAGATGCGGAAGTGTTTTCTCTCTGTCCATGTCTTACCGGCAAAAAGTGCCATGTATTCTCTCTCGAGCCTGTTGATCTCGTCAATGGCGGCTCCGTCCTGAGGGAAGATGTTTGTCTCGCCCGTCAGGATCATGTGCCTTCCCTCCCGGAGCTCAAGCAGCCTGTCGGCAGCCTCGCGGGCCTCCGTCTCCACTGTCATGCCCTGCTTCTTCTGGACCAGGTATGGCACTCTGATGAATGCTGTGTCAGCCTTGACCAGGCGGTAGGCAGTGTCAGTCTTTGTTGATACATATTCATAAGCTCCCCTGTCAGGAAAAAGCGGTCCGGCATAGTCGGTGCCATTTTGCAGGTGGCTATATGCCGCATGGTCATACAGGTTCGGGTTGATGTCAAGCACAAGCCCGTTCTTCCTTAGCGCAAGCATATTAGTCTGCATCAGGGTTGTCCCCTGGATGACGTAGAACTGTGACGGGTCAAGCTCCTCGATGGTATTAAGGCTTACATCTACAAGGCTCCATGATTCATCTTCGGCCGTTATGACCTTGTCAAGTCCTGTCATCTCTTCCGCGTAGCGGGCATAGGGGCCGGGTATCTCAATCCGCTTCTCAGCGGTGACATCGATTTCAAACACAGTGAGAGGCAGTGCATAAACAACACTTCCCTCCGTCACCCTTACCTCATCACCGAGCGGCAATACTACAATATCTCCTGTGGTTTTCCCCCCGATTACGGAGCAGCCTGCGGCCATAACGGCCATAACGGCAACTAAAGGCAGCAATAAGGCAGTTCTTCTTTTCATTTCAACCATTATAGATAGACACTGAAGTTAGTAAAATGAGTTTCACGGAACGCGCGTCCGATGTTCATCAGGATGTCCCCGGCGATGACCGATTCTTCCGAATGGATTCTGAGGGCAATATCACCTGAAAGTCCGTGAAGATATACCCCGGTGATGGCTGCATCGGCAGGTTCGTAGCCCTGGGCAAGCAGGGAAGTGATCATTCCTGTAAGCACGTCACCGCTTCCCCCGGTTGCCATTCCAGGGTTTCCGGTGCTGTTGAAATAGACCATGCCGTCAGGCAGTGCAACGGAAGTGTAAGCGCCTTTAAGTACCACAACGCACCTGTGCCTTACGGCGAAGTCCCTCTGTTCCTCCATCAGCCGGAAGTCGCTGCTCTCAGTCCCGGTCAGCCTGCGAAACTCGCCCGGATGGGGAGTCAGGATGGTGCGCGGGGAAAGCAGGTCAAACCATTCACGGTGCTGTGACAGGATATTCAGTGCGTCGGCGTCTAACACCACAGGCACAGCCGCTCTCTCGAGCAAGCTCTTCAGGACCGTGGCGGTGTCAGGATCGGTACCCAGTCCGGGCCCTGCTCCTATGGCGTCATACTGCGTCAGGTCCGGGAGGGCTGTCACATTGCTGCTGCCAGGATCAGGTGATACCATTGCCTCCGGGAGGGCAGCCTGAAGGGCAAGCACAGATGATGCGGGAGTGTGTACCGTCACCAGGCCGGAGCCGGTACGCAGCGCAGCACCTGCAGAGAGAATGGCAGCACCAGCCTTGCCGTAGCTGCCGGCAACGAGCAGAGCATGACCAAAGGTGCCCTTATGGTCAAACTTGCACCTCGTCTTCAGCAAGGGCCTTACATTCTCACGTAAAATATAATGGTAAGGTGTTTTCATCGCCGAGATGGTCTCTGAATGAAGCCCGATGTCAATAACCTCCCATGTGCCGGTATATATTCCGTATCCTGCAAACAAGAATGCCAGCTTAGGGAACTGGAAGGTAATCGTTTGTGTGGCCCTGACAACAGAGTCTCTGTCGGAGGAGGAGTTATCTTCACAGAATAGCCCGGAGGGTACATCCACTGAGATTATAAAGGCGCATGTCTCATTTATCCGGCGGATTACCTCCGCAGCAATGCCTGCCGGCGGTTTACGGAGACCGGTACCGAAGATGGCATCAATGATCACCTCATCCCTCCCGATGGCCGGAAACTGCGCAGTGTCAGCAAGAAGGAACGGAATGATACCACTCCTTTCAAGACGGTCTGAATTCAACCGGAATTCATTGCTGCGGGCAGAACCGGTCTCAACAACAAAGACCCTGACAAAATAACCGTCCTCATGCATAAGCTTTGCAAGAACCAGCCCGTCACCGCCGTTGTTTCCGGGCCCGGCAAAAACATTAATCTTCCTTTCTGGTGCAACAATGTCCTTGATGCGTTGAAAGAGTGTGGTGGCAGCACGTTCCATCAGCCCTGCCGGCGTCACAGGCTCGAGACGGATTGTTGCTGCATCAATTTCCCGTATCTCTGCGGATGTGAAAATCTTCATACTATAGCGCTTGTACTGAGGTTACAAATGTAAAAATATAGACGATGCAAAATAATTTCTATAAGATATTATGCATATCTGCAGATTAAAAAGATTAATATATTTGTCACCATCAGAATAAACTAAACCAACTAATACAGAAAACTATGCTCAAAAATCATCCAAAGGGTCTCATTGTTGCCTTCTTCGCCAACATGGGTGAAAGGTTCGGCTTTTACACAATGATGGCAATCCTGGTTCTTTTCCTGCAGGCGAGATACGGCCTGTCAGCCGAGAATTCCTCCGAGATTTACAGCTGGTTCTATTTTGCCATCTATGCCCTCGCCCTGTTCGGAGGTATCCTGGCAGATGCCACAAGCAAATACAAGGCTGTTATACTTACCGGCATTATCATCATGTTCGGCGGGTACATCTTCATGGCGATTCCCGGCATGTCACAGACTCTCACTGTGATAGCCCTCTTCACAATCGCTTTCGGGAACGGACTTTTCAAGGGGAACCTGCAGGCAGTTGTAGGACAGATGTATGATGACCCAAAGTATTCAAAGCTGAGGGATTCAGCCTTCATGATTTTTTATATGGGTATAAACATAGGTGCGGTTTTTGCCCCCTATGCAGCAACGGGCATCAGGAACTGGTGGCTGAAGACAAACGGATTCCTGCATGACGGAAGCCTCCCGGCGCTCTGTCACCAGTATAACAACAATATACTGACAGACACTTCCACCTTCCAGCAACTGGCTGACAAGGCAAGCATTTCAGGACCCGTAACTGATCTTGGCGCATTTGCAACCAGCTACCTGGAAGTCTTTTCAAAGGGTTACAACTATGCCTTTGGTATTGCTGCAGGTGCAATGGTAATTTCCCTGCTTGTATTCGTAATCTTCAAGCACCTGCTTCCCAATAAGGAGAAGGTTGCAAAGGAATCTGCCGGCCCGAAAATGGAATTCAAGCCATGGGCATTCATCGGCGCTGCTCTTGCCATGGGTCTTACCGCGTTTGCCCTTTCATTCCTCGTTAATTACAAGGACGCCCTCGCCTACGGACTGTTTGCTGGTTTTGTGGTTTGGATACTTGTAAGTGCAAAGAGGGAAGAGATGAGCAGGGTTTCTGCACTTATAATGGTTTTCTTCGTTGTAATCTTCTTCTGGATGTCATTCCATCAGAACGGCCTTACGCTCACCTGGTTTGCGCGTGACTATACGGTAAAGGAAGTTAGCCGACTTACATATATCTTCTTCACCCTGCCTTCTTTGCTGGCTGTGGTTTTTTCAGTGCTTGGCCTTGTGCTCCTTGTCAAAAAAACAAGCCCTGCAAGGACAAGAATCATCGGTGGTGCCCTGTTTGCAGCTGCCCTGACTTTTGGCTATTTCTGGCTTACAGGAAGAAACGATATGAATCCGATAGCCCCGGAGGTCTTCCAGAGCTTCAACCCGCTGTTTGTTGTATCGCTGACCTTTCCCGTGATGGGATTCTTCGCATGGCTTAATAAAAAGAATATCGAACCTTCCACACCGAAAAAGATCGGGTTTGGGATGATACTTGCCGCAATTGGTTTCGTGGTAATGCTCCTCTCATCAGTTTCACTTCCATCCCAGCCTGAACTTGCAGGCTCACCGGTGTCTGAAACACTGAGAGTAACCCCCTATTGGCTTATCGGGACATACCTGATTCTTACTGTAGCCGAGCTGTTTCTCAGCCCGATGGGGTTATCATTTGTATCAAAGGTAGCACCTTCAAGGTTCCAGGGCCTGATGCAGGGCGGCTGGCTGCTCGCCACCGCGATTGGCAACAAGCTCCTGAGCGTTCCCGGAAAGCTCTATGACAAAATAGAAATATGGCAGTTATGGCTTGTTTTCATTGCCTGCTGCCTGGTTGCCGCAGCATTTATTTTCACTCTCATGAAGAGACTCGAAAACGCCACAAAATAACCGGAACTCAAACCGGATCAAGAGAGAGCCGTACACACGGCTCTCTTTTTTTTTGCCAATTAATAAGCTATGTCAGCAACAAAAAAAGATATAAATAATATATTTGTCCGCTTAACATGATTAAAATGAACAGCAACAAAATGTATGACAAGGTTTTTGCAATCTTCGGAACCGTGATGGTCTTCTTCTATTTCGGCCTGGCGCTATTCCTTCTCACCACCGAAATCTTTGATATTGACAGGGCAATGAGGATCATCCTGGCAGTCCCCCTGTTCATCTATGCGATCTACAGAGTCTTTGTTTCGTATGAAAAGATCAGGGACAGTTTTTTCAGCAAGGATGAAAGTAACGAATAATGTACTGATCAGCAAAGGGTAAAGGCACTCCCGGGCGGTCATATTAAATTGGTGGCACAGACTTTGAAAGGGATAATGAAGGTAAGGCATGAAATTTAGAGCCTTACAGATGCGAAGATAAAGAGATAATTATTAATATTGTGGCTCATAGCAAGTTGAAAACTAGAGGAACGATGAACAGACAGAAAAGCCCGGCGGCAGCTCTTGCCGTTATGCTCGTATCAGTCCTCCTGATTTCCATGACAGGCTGCGGAAACAGGGGAACAGCAGCTCTGAAGGAAACCCCAACCTCGGGTAAAATCAGGATCGCCGCGGATGACTCGTTTCAGCCGATCATTAAAGCGGAGCTTGATACCTTCACCGCACTCTATAACTATGCAGAGATCACACCTCTTTATATGCCTGAGAATGAGCTCGTGGCCTTCTTCCTGAATGATTCCGTAAAAGTCATCGCTTCTTCATGGACTCCCACAGATGACCAGAGACAGTTGTTGCTCGACCTCCAGACCGTGGTGCGCAGTACCGTTGTGGCATATGACGCCATTGCCCTGGTGATGCACCGAAGCAACGCAGATTCGCTTCTCACTTATCAGAACGTGAAGGATATCTTCAGCGGGACGGTGACAGACTGGAAGCAGATCAATCCTGCCTCCAGGCTGGGACAGATCAATATCGTATTTGACAACGTCCGGTCAGGCAACATAAGATACTTCAGGGAACTGTTTGAACTCCCTGAAGATCTGGGTTCGAACTTTTATGCCGTGAAAACCAACCCCGAGGTGATAGACTACGTTTCGAACAGCCCGGGAGCACTTGGAATTGTAAGCGTCAACTGGATCAGCGATGAGGATGATCCGCTGAGCTTCAGCATGCTCAGCAAGATTAAGGTCGCAGCTGTGTCACAGCCCTATCTTGACAAGGGCTCCTATTACCTTCCCCTGCAGGGGCATATATACAACAAATCCTATCCATTTGTACGTGAGATGATTATGCATACCAGGGAATCGTTCGCAGGTCTTGGCTCGGGATTTGTAAGTTTTGTTGCAGGAGAAAAGGGACAAAGGATAATACTTAAGTCGGGTCTTGTTCCGGCAACGATGCCGATCCGGATTATACAGACAAAAAATGAGTAACTAAACTTGATGACAATGATTAAGAGAAGCTTTAAACTCGCGTTGCTGCCCGCAGCGGTATTTTGCATGGTCTTTGGCACGGGGCTCAAGGCTCAGACCCTCGAGGAAGCAAGGACCTTTACGAAGAACGAACAGTATGATAAGGCAGAGGCACTGTTCCAGCAACTGATTCAGAAAGAGCCTGCCAACAGCGCACTCTATTTCCATTACGGTGAGAACACGCTTTTGAACTATTTTGCTGACACCATCTCCAACTCGATCAATATTGCGACGAAGGAGGCTGCCGATATTTTCGACAAGGGTGTTGCGGCCAATGCTGCTGATCCTCTCAATTATATAGGACTTGCCAAGGTTGCCTTCCTGAACTCTCAGGAAGCAAAGGCCGAGGAACTCAGGGTAAAGGCCAAAAGCCTCCTTCCTCCCTACAAGAAGGTTACAAAGATCAAGGAGCCTAAACCATATGCATATGCACTGGCGAAGATTGCAGAATCCTATATCCGTTTTGAGCAGGTTGACACCAGCAAGGCCCTGCCCTTTATCAGGGAGGCACTGACAATAGACCCCAGGAACAGTGAGGTCTACATCATTGCAGGTGATATATACATCCTTATCAATGACGGATCCAAGGCTATCAAAAATTACAACCTGGCCCAGGACTGGGACCTCCAGTCACCTGCCGCCAACATGAAGATCGGAAGCGTCTATGTCAAAGGCCGTAACCTGATGGCTGCCATCCCTTACTATGAACAGGCAATAGCTCTCGACCAGAACTATGCCCCAGCATACAGGGAACTGGGACAGCTTTACTCCAGTGCTGGCAGGTTCAATGACTCCAAAAAGTACTTTGAGAAGTACCTCGAACTGACCCAGGGAAACATCCCCGCCAAGATCAGGTACGTCAACGCACTCTTCTATGCCAAGGAATATGACGAGGTCATCAAGACTGTTGAGGAGATATTTGCCGTAGACCAGTCAAGAACCTACATGAACCGTATTGCAGGATACTCAGCATATGAGGAGGGCAATTTTGAGCTTGCAAAGCAGTATATGGACAAGCTCTTTGCCAACCTTGAAGCTGACCGTATCATCAAGAAGGACTATATCTATTATGCAAGAATACTTGCCAGAAAGAACCAGAACTATTCGAAGCTTGTAATCGATGTCGACAACGATGCTGACGAACTGAGCAAGCTGCAGGCAAGGTATGCTACACTGAAGAGCCCGGCAAAAGAGAAGGCAAAGGCATCAATTGATACACTGCAGTCCAAGGTTGAAGCAGGCCACGCCCAGGTCAAAAATGCTGAAGCCGAATTTGCAAAAGCATTCGAAGCTTATGACAAGGCGATCAATTTCGATGAAGAGGAGGACCTGAACCTCGTCTATGAGAAGGGAACTATTCAGTACGGAGCTCACCTCTATGCCGATGCCGCCTCGACATGGTCACACCTGCTGGAAAAGGGACGTGACAGCGAGAACGACTATGTACAGGTAGGACGCGCTTTCTACCAGGATAAGGCATTTGACAAGGCAGATGCAGTCTTCACGAAAATGATCTCAAAATACCCCGATAACCTTCAGGGTTACCTCTGGATGGCCAACATTGCTTCCGCAAAGGATCCCGACTCCGAACTTGGACTTGCTAAGCCGAGATTTCAGTCTCTTCTGCAGAAGGCAGCTGTTGACTCTGTCAGGAACGTCAAGGAAATCTATGACGCTCTCCGTTACCTGGGCTATGAGGCACTGCAGGACAAAAGGTATGATGAGGCAAAAGCATACTACAACAGGATGATGAACCTCTCGCCTGTATACAGGATCAGGGCTCACAGCTCACTCAGCACAATGTACATGACAATGGGTGATTATGCCAAGGCAACTGAGGAGAACAATAAAATCCTGGCAATTGAACCGGGTAATGAGGCTGCAAAGTCTGCCAACCAGTACATCGTACAGTTGCAGAGGAGTGCCCAGCCTAAAGCACATCCGAACGAGATCACCGGCGTCATATCGGATTCTTCCGGTGAACCCATCCCCGGCGCATCTGTCAGGGTCAAGGACACTGCAGCTGAGGCATGGACCAATGCGAGGGGTGAATACAAGTTTGTGATGCCGGAGGCATCGGAGACACTTGTCATCAGCGCCAAAGGATACAGGTCAATTGAGGTAACCGTCTCAAAAAGAAGAATTTACAACGCCTCTCTTGACAAGTAAAAGGTGCTGACAAACAACATAAAAAATTGATCTATTTGGATTTGACTATTGTAAAAGAACTTGAGAATAATTATTTTTGCCAACTGTTTACTTTAACCAACTAAAGAATACTAAAATGAGCAAAACAACTAAGTCGTCCAGCGGTGTATGGCAGTCTATCTTTGCACCTCTTGCAATCATTCTTGCATTTATTGTTGCATATTTGATTTTTACCAGGGTTCTCGGTAACCCGGTTAACTTTGAAGGCGGAAACCCAAAAGGCCATCCCCTGCAGGGTAACCTTCTCGGTCTTATGTATAAGGGCGGTATAATTGTGCCGGTCCTTATCACTATTGTGATTACACTTCTCATCTATGTTGTTGAAAGGCTTATCACTCTGCAAAGGGTTAAAGGAAAGCAGAGACTCAATGTCTTTGTTGCCAACGTCCAGCAGATGCTAGCAGAAGACAGGATAGAGGATGCACTTGTAGCCTGTGACAAGCAGAAGGGTTCACTTGCCAACGTGCTCAAAGCAGGTCTGTCACGCTACCGTGCTCTTGAGAATGACAAGGAACTGGAAAAAGACCAGAAGATCACATCAATGAAACAGGCTATTGAAGAGGCTACAGCTCTCGAGCTTCCGACGCTTTCAAGGAACATGGTCATTCTCTCAACAATTGCTTCGATCTCCGTGCTTATCGGTCTTATCGGAACGGTTATCGGGATGATCCGCGCATTCGCAGCCCTGGCTCAGTCAGGCGCTCCTGATGCACTCGCCCTCTCAACAGGTATCTCCGAAGCCCTTGTTAACACGGCATTCGGTATCACAGGCTCAACCCTGGCAATCATTTTCTTCAACTGGTTCTCAACAATGATTGACGGCTATGTCTTCAAAATCGATGAGGCTGGCTTTAGTCTGACCCAGACCTTCGCCGCTTCTATCAGAAAATAACCAGCCGAATTTATTCTTTTGGTCAAAAAAAGAAAGGAATTTAAAGATGCCAAAGATTAAATTAGGAGCCAAATCGCCACGAATCGACATGACGCCGATGGTGGACCTGTTCACACTGCTGCTCACATTCTTCATTCTGACAGCAACGTTCAGGCCTACGGAATCAGCTCCTGTTGATACACCTTTTTCCGTATCGGAGAAACCGATGATGGATGCCAACGTAATGACGGTACTCATAGCGAAGGACAACCGCGTGTTTTTCAATGTTGACAACGGACCGGATACAATTCTTAAATTCCGTCCGAAAATCCTTGCCGAAATGGGCAAGCGCTATAACATTGAATTTACCGACGATGAACTTCGCCTCTTCGAAAGAACCGGCACCGCAGTGGGCGTTCCGATACAGGATATGAAGAAGTACCTCGCCGCTAAAGACTCGGATGAAAGAACAGCCCTCGAAAAGGGCATTCCTATCGACTCCGTGGACAACCAGCTCGCACTCTGGATTCTCTTTTCACGCCAGATTAACCCTGCCGTGGACGCGATGATCAAGGGCGATGCTGACGTTGATTTCCCGATCGTAAGAGAAGTACTTGACATTCTGCAGGATAAAAACGTGAACAGGTTCAACCTGATCACCAGTCTTCGTGCAGTTGAAGTAACTGAAGAACAAATAGCAGAGTAAGATGGCAGACATTCAAGTCGAGGAAAAAAATAAGGGCGGGAAAAAGAAACCAAAAAAAGGTGACGCCCGCGTAGATATGACGCCGATGGTGGACCTCATGAGTCTGCTCATCACGTTCTTCATGCTCACAGCAGCTTTCAGCAAACCTAAGGTCATGGAAATCATTCTCCCCGAAAAAGTCAGGAAGAATGAAAAAGTTGAACCGCCAAAAATTGCTGACAGCCGTACTCTTAATATCATCCTGGGTCCTGATGACAAAGTCTACTGGTACCCCGGCAAAGCCGACCCGGAAGTGACAATACTTCAGGAGACCGACTTCAGCGCAACAGGTATACGCCAGGTGCTGCTTGACAGGAACAGGGCTCTGTTCCGTAAGATTGACCAGTTTGAGAAAGATGTTATCTCTGGCAAAATCAATATCAAGCAGGATTCAATGCGTAATGCAATAAGCCAGCTGAAAAAGGATGATGATACAGGGCCTATCGTTCTTATCAAAGCCTACAAAACATCAAAATACAGGAATTTCGTCGATATTATCGATGAGATGTCAATCGTAGGCATTGCCCGTTACATATTTACTGATATAGACTGGGTCGAGGAGAAGCTGGTTGTTGATGCCATCAACAGGGCAGAAGCCACTCCTTCCGGTTCAGCACAATAGGAGGGATAAACTATGGCAAACGAAAAGAAACGATACCCAAGCTTCGATGATATAGTATTCGAAGGCCGTAACAAGGAATATGGCGCATACGAGATCCGCAAAAAATATGGACGCACAATGGCAATGTCCATTATAATTGGTATAATCGTGGTTTTCACAGCTGCAATTGTTCCCTATATCAAGGCCAAGAATATTGCTCAGATCAAGCAAAGGGACGCCAATGAGGTTATAGCCGAGATGGCTAATGACATCAACCAGGAAGAGGCCGCTCCTCCTCCACCGCCGCCACCCCCACCCCCGACTGAACAGCAGACTGTGGTGAAGTATGTGGCTCCAGTCATTGTTGACACTATCAAACCCGAGGAAGCCAGCCAGTTTATGACCGCAGACGACGTGGCAGAGACTGTTGTTGACGAAACGGTTGTGGAAGTGATCGAACAGGTACAGGAAGAGGTTCAGGAAGAAGCCCCGCAGGAAGTGTTTCTTGTTGTAGAGGAGATGCCTTCATTCCCCGGTGGGGACGTTGAGCTCTTCAAATTCATCTATGACAACATCAAGTATCCCGAACTGGCCAAGGAAAACAACATCCAGGGCAAGGTGATACTCCGATTCTGTGTGACCTACAAGGGAACCGTTGACCAGGTATCAATCGTCAGGGGCGTTGACCCGTCTCTCGATGAGGAAGCCATAAGGGTCATCAAGATGCTCCCGCTGTGGAAACCAGGTAAACAGGGTGGTAAGCCCGTGAACGTCTGGTACAGCGTGCCTATCAGCTTCCAGCTCAAGTAAGCGGAACTGAACAGATTAAAAAAAAGGTGTCTCTCAAGGGACACCTTTTTTTATCTGCTGCTGTTATTAGTCTGCCGGCGCAGGATGTCAACGATCAATCATCTTCGTGATGTATCGCTCGGCCAGGTCACTCTTTTCAAAACTCAGGCCGCTCACCAGGACCAGCCTCCCTCCATTCCTTGCAATATGAAGAACACCATTGTAGCCGTCCTCAAAAGCATATTTGAATACTTCCTCATTAGGTGACCATGCATCGCCGGCAAGCCTTTCTGCCATCACTGCCGTTTCAGCCGGATCGTCACGGTTGAACAGGTAGATGTCAAACCGGTCACCTTCAATCTCATATGAAGCCCTGAAAGCGCCCCTGAGAAACTCGTGTCCCAGGATGCTCTCAAGGAGATAGGTCTCCTGATTTTTCAGCAATCCCTCAGCAGGAAAAAGTTTCAGTAGAGCCGGGAATTCCGTGCTGCCCTCTATCCGCGACGAGATAAGGCCGCCAAGCTCAAGCATGGAGGCATTCACCTTCTTCGAACGCGAGTTGCTCATAATCTTGACATAGTATCTGTCTTTGTAGAAGTGAACCACTCCCTCCTCATTGTATCCCTGCACTCCTGCCGGTATGAAATTATAACCTGGTGAACGTTCCATGGAATAGATCCCGAATGCCCTGGAATCATCGCCAAACCGGTACAGCTCAGCCTTGATGCTGGTCTTTCCCCTGACGTATTCCATGATGTTCAGGTCAATGAATCCCAACGCCAGATAGGCATCAGCGGCTCCGTTAATATAATTCCACAGATCATCAGGTGTATAAACCGGATAATCACTGACGGACCTGAATTTTTTCAGCTCCGGGAAGAGCTGCTGCCCGCCCAGGAAAGAAACTGTGACGGTGAGCAGGATAGCCGAAAGAATATACCTTCTAATCATGATTTTATTACTTTTTATGCAAGTAGATCGTAAGGCACATTCACAAGCCTTGAAATATCCGCAATCTTCCCCCTGAGATCAAATCCCCTGACACAGGTGGAAGTACAGCTCTCACAACCGGCGCACGGATCAGCTTTAACCGATATCTCACTGAGCAATTCGGAGGCCATGGCCGCGTTACGGTACCCGTAGGCGTACATATAAGCCCTCATCAGCTCAGGTATGGGCAGGTTGTTCGGACAGCCCGGCACGCAGTTGCTGCAGGCGTTGCAGTAAAGCCCGGGGCAGTCGGATTCAGCAATGAGTTCTGCCTTATCCTGATCGGTCAGCATAACATCCTTCATTATTTTCAGGTCGGTCTCAAGCTGATCAAATGCTGTTATCCCGGGAATGGTAGTATGCACATTGGGATTTGAGATGACCCAGCGGAGTGCTGCCTGCACATTAACCGGCCGGGTTCTCTCCCTGTCAAGCCATCCTCCTGCCAGCGTCTTCATCCCGACTATGCCCATTCCGGCTGATGCTGCCTTGTCGATGGCGCTGTTCAACTCAGGCAGGTAAGTCTGGCGGTAATTGTAGGAAGCGAGCACCACATCCCAGATGCCGTCTTCAGCCATCGTGTTGATCACCAGTGGTTCATTCTTATGCGTCGATATGCCGATGAACCTCACCCTCCCCTTCTTCTTCAGATCGAGCATTGCATTGACAATCTCCTTATGTCTGACCATCTCGACAGTATCAGCCGCATGCATGTATAGTATATCAACATAATCCATCTTCAGCCTGGTGAGGCTGAGATCGAACTGTTCGATGAAGCCGGCTGCGGTTGTCTCCTTCGTTGGCAGGCCGGCACGGTCAACACCCGCAGGCTTGACTTTGGTCGCAATCACGAATGAGTCGCGGGGAACCTGGCTGAAAAATCCCCCAAGCATCTCCTCATTCCTTCCGTTCATGTAGCCATGGGCGGTGTCAAACATCTTCATCCCCGCCTCGTAGGCAGCCTTGACGAGGGAATTGTTGTCAGACCTCATTACGCCAAAGCTGACCACAGGCAACTTCAGGCCTGTCTTGCCCAGGGTTCTGTAAACTATATCACCCTCAGCACTGTTGCCGTTCCCGGCCAGTGCAGGAGTACCCAACATGGTTATACCGGCTGCTCCTGCGAGGCCCGATCTGAAAAATGTTCTGCGCTTCATAAATTAAGTCTTGGCGTTTTGTTTTGATTGCTTCTGATTTTCCCCGGCTGCGGATGTTGATAAATAACCTTTATTCTTCTGACAGCAGCCTAAGGTGAATGAGCCAATATACAAATATTTTATCTTATTTTAGTGGAGCTGTCCCGCAGCAATAAATCAGGCAAACATGGGGCGATATATCCACAACCTGATCTCCGGCGGTGAGGGGTTG
This sequence comes from Bacteroidales bacterium UBA4788, assembly GCA_002402965.1. Lineage (GTDB taxonomy): Bacteria > Bacteroidota > Bacteroidia > Bacteroidales > VadinHA17 > SR-FBR-E99. The sequence goes on along the minus strand of DHGW01000049.1, from coordinate 50,207 downwards.
AAACTTGATTTCAAGTACTGCATCTCTGACCCGCAGAAGATTGCCCGAACACTCTCTGCATTTTCAAATACAGCAGGAGGAAAATTGCTCATCGGTGTCAGGGACAACGGTTCTATTGCCGGTGTCAGGTCAGACGAGGAGTACTATATGATCGATTCTGCCGCCACCCTTCACTGTGACCCTGAAGTTTCAATCAGTACCATGAATCACACTATCAACGGCAAGAATATTCTCGAAGTAGTGGTGCCCAAAAGTGAAATAATACCAGTAAGGGCGAAGGACGAACACGGGAGATGGAAGGCTTACTTCAGGCAGCACGACCAGAACTTCATGGCTGACAGGGTGATTCTTCAGGTGTGGAGGCGCACCGGTAAATCGCGCGGACTTCTGCTGCGATTCGAGGAGACTGAAAACATCCTCCTCAACCATCTCCGAAGCTACGAAAGGATCACCGTTGCTGAATTCCGTGAGCTGGCAGGAATAAATTCACGAAGAGCGGAAAAGATTCTGAGCGATTTTATACTATGCGGGCTGATAGTCTATGAGGCGAATGAAAACGGGATTTTTTACCTTCTCAGCAATGAATTCGGAGCTGTGCCTTTACTCAATCTTTAACCCGACAACCAATATGTCATCGGTTTGGGGAGATTTGCCCATCCAGCTCCCGAGACGTTCCACCAGAATCTCCTTCTGCTTGCTCATCGGGAAGTTCCTTATATCCAGTATCAGTTTCCTCAGGTTCTTCTTAAGAAATTTTCTTCCTGTGACTCCGTTGAACTGATCGGAGTAGCCATCCGTAAAGAGATAGTATGACGACTCCCTTTCAAGCTTCCAGGTGTGCTGGGTAAACTCATGAACACCATCGAGGTGCATCCCCAGAGGTATTCTGTCTCCGTAGACTGTCTCAAGCAGGTGTTTGCCAATGACAAGTGTTCCCTCATTGGGTTTGAACTCACCGTTTTCCCACCTGGCAAGTTCCTGGTCGCTCATCTCTCTGACCCTGAAGCATTGAGATGCAGCTCCAGAGTATTCGACAGTTTTCTTTGCACGGTCAATCGCCAGCACAGAGATATCAATCCCTTCCTGTTTTACCTCTGGTTCAGTAAGCGATCCGAATGTCTCAGAAAGTTTCCTGCGGAACTCTCTTAAAACGGCTGAGGTGCTGACAGCTTCCGGTCCGGCGCAAATCTCATCCAGAAATGAGTGTGCCATGACAGTTCTCAGGGCTGACTGTACCCCGTGTCCGGTACAGTCACCCACCGCCAGAATGGTTTTATCTCCCCTGTTCGTCATCCAGAAAAAATCACCGCTGACAATACCCATGGGCCTGTTCAGAATGAAACTGTTAGGCATTGCCTCACTGAGTCTGCTGTCAGAAGGCTGCAATGCCTGCTGGATAATTCCTGCATACTTCTCAAGTCCGGCAACCTCATCCCTTCCCTTTGCCGTGGCCTCGTTCCTCTGTTTGAGGAGGTTTTCGAGCCGCCTGTTCCTGATGTGCAGTCTCCTGGCATAGAGCCTGATGAGCCTGTATAGCAGCCAGACTGCCAGGGCTGCGTAAAGCAGTCGTGCAATCAACGAAACATACCATGGCTTCCAAATGGTAAATGCATACCTCAGATCCTCATCTTCAAGGCCGGTGATGGTCCTGGCTTTCAGCAGAAAGACATAATTCCCTGCCGGCAAATTGGTATAATCCCTGGAGGTCCGGCCCTCCCAGCCTGACCAATCACCATCATAACCTTCAAGCTTGTACTTGTATTCAGTCTTTCTCTCACCCACATATGAAGTGGTGGACCATCTGAAAGTAATATCGTTGTTACGGTGCATGAGCCTGACCAGTGGCTTGTCCGGCTGAGTAGCCGTGGGAACCCTGATTCCTTCCGGGGTATCAGTGTAGAATGTGCCGTCCATCAGTACGTTATTCCCCGAGGTGATCCTCGTAAAGATTGTTTTGAAGGTTCCGTATCTGAAAGCGAGCTTCGACTTGTCAAGGACGAAGAGGCTTCGCCCCTTGGCAAGCCAGATTGATCCGTCAATCCATGCCATGCATTGGGTGGCAATATCCGGCAGGAAATCGAACTGCCGCCTGAAAACGATCTGCCCCTGGCGCGTCGTTGTGACCAGTGCATCGAAATTTCGGGTATCAAATCCCGAAAGAACTGTCTCACCTTCAGGTGTGCCAAAGAGTATGCTTACACTGGCATTGTCAAAGTTGGCACCGGCAAGGTCATGGTCCTTCTCATATGAATCATCCTGCCGGTTATAGCGATAGATACCCTTTCCTGTACCCAGGTAAAGCCTGTCGTTAATGACTGAAAGGCTGTTGATTGTGTCACACAGTAAACCCTTCTCTCTTCCATACCTGATGAATGTTGTATCATTTGCTTCACAATGCATGCGAATCAGTGACGAGGGGGCAGCCGTAACTATCCACCACTCTCCCGGTGCCGACTGTTCAATATCCTTAACAGTACCGGCAACACTTCCTCTGAGGGTGTTGCTGACCAGCCACTCGTAATCATCATACCACAGGGTTCTGATTGTTCCGTCATCCGATCCTGCAATCATGCTTGAGGGATTTTCCCGGTCAGTTCTGATGGTTGTCAGAGCAATACGGCTGAGGAAACGGGTTGCATCTCCTTCGGCGTCAACCTGAAGAAGACCGTTGGGCGTGGCTGCGATAAGGACCTTCCCGTCAGACAGATCGCATGTTATTATGTCGTTTACCCTTGAGCCTTGATTCCTGACCCTTCTGAAACACATCACACCCGATTTGTCAGCATGGTTCTTATAGAGGCCGTCATTTGCGCCGACAAATACTGAATCGGCAAATCCGATGACAGAGCCTGCACCTGACGTTAGTCCGGCAGCGTTTCCGAACTCACCTGCCGGAAGTGACACATAGGCCATGTTTATAAATCCCCTGGTGCAGAACCAGAGCTGGGAGTTGGAGGAATGGTCGCAGTACATAGACGTTACGGACGATTCCCTGAGTGAGGTCGTCCTCTCAGATATGTGCTGCAGAAGTGTCCCCTCATGGCTGAAAATGTATACCCCTCCCCTGTCTTCAAGGCCTGCGGCAATCATATTGCCGGGAAGAATGACCAGGTCTGTCAGGGTCCCATTCCTCAGGATGGCATCTGCTCTCCTGTCCGTAAAGTTATTATTGAGCACACCGGTCCTGACATTGAACAGCATCAGACCCTTACCTGCAGCTGCGATGAGCAGGTTATCCCTGTCATATGGCACAATTTTTACAAACCGTGTGTTTTTGGTCTTCTCTCTTTCAGGAATACGGCTTATCTTGCCTTCACTGTATGCAAAGAGACCCTCCCTGTTATCTGCAATGATGATTCTCTTGTCAAAGGCAACGAGGCTTGAAACGGCACTTATGCCGTATCCGCTTTCCATATCGATCACCTGGACGGAGTCGCTGCCCGTTACCAGTGTGTATATCTTTTTCCCATCAGTCAGACATACGACATTGCTGTCAGCCGCTATTGACATAATGGAACCTGTGCCCGCTGCAGCAACGGAGTCGCTTATCATTCCCTTAAGGGAACACCAAGTCAGCCTTCCTGACAGATCAGGCTGAAGAAAACCAAAGTCGTTCTCGCCCCCTGCAAAGACTACCCCGCGGGTATCAGTGGCAAGGGCAGTAATCCTGCCGGTACCGGGGGTACGTATCAGGTTCCAGGAGCTGCCGTTATAGGTCAGGATTCCTCCGCCCTCATTGCCAAAGTACATTACACCCCTGCCATCCATTGTAATACTCAGGTTTGTGAGCTCACCGGGGGTTTCAGCAGCATCAAACCAGCTGATCATCGGCGTACCATGCCTGTTGATCTGCGAATTTATTGACAATGAATAAAATAAAAGGCATATTAAAAGCTGAAGCCCCTTCTTCATACCCTGAACAATCTCCCTGGATTAATGGTTAAATATACAAATTCAATTTATATAACGGCAGGAAGAGCATCCGGCATATAAATTGAAGTAATTTTAGTTATCTTGGCTTCGCATATTCAGGTTATGAGGGTAAATCAGTGGGCAACCGCAATAATGCTGGCGGCGGTTTTGATGTTGGTTAACCTGCCCGAAGCAGAGTCCCAGGCGTACGCCGGCAGGTCTGCGGGTGATATTCCCGCCGGCAGGCCATCTCGTCAGCCTTCAGATATCCAGTACCGTTCCGATGATCCACGTTTGATGACTGTCAGTGACCCTTCTGGCCGGTACTTCAGGATACTGCTGCAGGGACACCACCATACCCATGAGACAGGCAAGCCTGAGCTGCCTGTTTACAGCAGGCTGGTTGAGGTGCCTGACGGAATGAGCCTGATTGTCACTCTCTCCGGCGTATCATCAAAAAGAATCAGGTTTGCCGACCACGGAGCACCTGATGCCGAGATCTTCCCGGTCCAGCCTGCCAGGACAAAGAATGAGCCACCGGAGGAAAAAGTAACTGTCAAGGACAGAAAGGCATACGAGGCCGATGGTATCCTCATGCATGACACTGTCACGATCACCCATGCAGGAATCTTCAGAGGACGAAGGATAGCCAACATCGCAGTCTATCCTGCCTTCTACAACCCGAAGGGAAGATATGTGGACCTGATAACATCAATGAAACTCAATATACGGTTTGAACCCTCCGCCACAAAGGGGGAAGAGGAGGTCGACCTGGAGTTCAACAAGGGTGGTTATGCTTCGGATTCATATGTGCCCGGATATGCTGACCGCCCGGTGCACATGATTGTTGTGACTGATTCACTCTTCAAAAAGCATCTGACCCCGCTGATCCGGTGGAAGATGCTGAAGGGCATTGAGACAACGGTGATCTTCAAGGGAGCGGGACCGGCAGATACAGTTTACAAAGACTTGAAAAAGAGGATATCCGACCTCTATTTCAACCTGCAGGCACGGGGAGTACCTGTAAACTACCTGCTTATAGCAGGTGGTCCGGACGTTATACCCACTTCACGCGGAACTTTAAATGTCTCCGACCTGTACTACGGTGAGTTTGACGGAGAGGGCGATTACATACCTGAACTCTTCATCGGAAGGCTGCCTGCAATTGACACCACCCAGCTGAAGGGCATGGTAAAGAAGATAATTGATTACGAGACATTCACGTACGCACCGGAAAACGATTTCTGGTCCGGAGCCCTGGCAACGGCCGGCAACGCTCCCGGGTTCGAGCTTTATATGAACGGCCAGATATCTTACCTCTTCAACAACTACCTCGGACAGGACACCTCACTCAATGCCATCAGGTGGCTCTATCCGGATTCACCACTGAAAGATGATTCACTTAAGACCGTCTTCAATCAGGGCCTCAGCTTCCTGAACTATACCGGTCATGGAGAGGCAACGGGATTCAGTGATCCGGTTTTCAAATCTTCAATGGTCAAAGACCTGGTTAATAAGAATGAATACCCGTTGATTATTGCCAACGCATGCCGCACTGCCCAGATTAATGTCGCATCCTGCTTCGGCACCACTATGGTTGCCACCCCGGAAAAGGGTGCAATAGGCTTTATCGGCTGCACAAACGACTCCTACTGGAGCGATGACTTCTTCTGGTCCGTGGGGCCTGGAACACCCGGACCTGATCTCACCTGGGAAGCGACCGGAGCAGGAGCTTTTGACAGACTTTTTCATACACATTATGAGCCTCCGGGGGAGTGGTTTCACACCATGGGGCAGATTAACTTTTCTGGTAACATGTCTGTATCAGCCAGTACCAGTCCACGAAAAAAATACTACTGGGAAACCTACATCCTGCTGGGTGATCCTTCCCTCTCTCCCGTGATAGGCAGACCAGATACCTTTAAAATAGACCTGCCTGACAAGGTTCCGGGAGCTCTGACATCACTAAGCTTCTTCGCGAAACCCTTTGCTTACGCTGCTCTCTCCGATTTTGATACGCTCTGGGACGCCAGCCACCTCAGTCCATCAGGAAATGTCTCACTGACAATTCCTTCCGGCGTGAAGGACTCCTGTCTCCTCATTGTCACCGGGCAGAATATGCTGCCGTTCTATAAAACCATCCACTTCGGAAATGTCTCTGAGCCCTTTGTGACAGCGGGGAATATAGTGTTCGATGACTCTGCAGGCAACGGAGACGGTATTCCCGATTACGGCGAATCCATTAACCTGAAGGTCACGTTGAAGAACATCGGCCAGGTCAGCACCGCTGATCTGACCGCACAGATCACAGTAGCCTCAGGCATGATTACCGTTGGGGCAAATACGGCACCCATTGGTATTCTCTTGCCGGGTGAATCACGAACCATCTCAGGGAAGTTCACCTTCACCGTCTCGGACAAGGTGGAGGATGGCGAACTTGCATCTCTGCTGCTGATCGTGAAAGACAACGATAATGAGTACAGGTTCGGCATCGATATGACCCTCCGTGCCCCGGTTCTGAAAATAGTGTCATCTCTGCATGACGACTCCTCACTGGGCAACTCGAACTTCCTTCCGGATCCCGGCGAGACTCTCCATCTGAGGATCAGGGTCAAAAATGAAGGTTCTTCTGCTGCCAGCGGCACAGTGACTGTAACTCCGGCTGGAACCTGGCTCAATGTGGAGGAGCCGCAACTGGCTACCGATACCCTGATGCCTGGCGAGGAAAAGGATATTTACTTCAAAACTTCAATTTCAATCCTTACCGGATCAGGCAGGGTGATCCCGTATGATGTCAGCTTCGTCTGCGGACAATATAAGGCCTCGGGCAGGTGGTCACTCAGCACCGGTAAGACACGGGAGACGTGGGAATACAACCGGTTCGACGTCTTCCCGTGGATACAGAAGGGTGACTATCCATGGATAATTACCTCCTCATCGTCATATGAAAATGTCAATTCAGCGAGATCCGCTGCTATCCCTGACAAGACGGAGTCAGTCCTTTCGGTTTATGTCAATAACCCTGTGACCGACACCCTCTCTTTCTATGTCAGGGTCTCCTCGGAACCCATCTATGACCAGCTCACCTTCAGGGTTGACAGTGTGGTTGACATGCAGATATCCGGTGACACACCGTGGGCGCTGAGGAAAAAGGTGCTCAAGCCTGGCGTTCACCTGCTTGAATGGGCCTATGCCAAGGATGTCTCTCTTTCCGGAGGTATGGATGCAGCATGGCTTGACCAGGTGACCTTCCCCGATATAGCCTTCCTCGAAGCTGACCTGCACATAGATTCGGTATACACCCCGCAGGTCACAACGTTGCTTACAGACGTTACGGTAAAAGGCAGAGTGATTAACTTCGGCAGGAACGCCCTCACCAGCTTCCCCCTGGCATATAAGGTTAATGAAGGTGATCTGGTCAATGAGACCTTCTACAGAAAGATCGACCCGGGAGACACGATTGATGTAGCCTTCTCTCAGAAGATAAGCCTTCAGAAAGACGTACTGAACCGGATTTATATCTTCAACCGCCTTCCCGAAGATGGATATGCAGGCAATGATACGGCGATGGTCTCATTCGTGCTGTCAGGCACCGGGACTGACATAACAGAAGGGAAAGTGACCGTACATCCCAACCCATTCAGGGAGAGCTTCACCCTCGAACTCGATTATGAGGGCAGTGACCGTGCCACCGTCGAGCTCATTGATACTGGAGGAAGGGTCGTAATGCGATTCGAAGCAGAGCTATCACCTGGAAATAACAGGATACCTTTCAACTGCCGCCATCTCGCTGCCGGGGTATATACTCTCCGTCTCACCCGGGAATCCAGGAGCATAAACCTGAAAATTGTAAAGCAATAACACGACATGACAAGCGCCAGACCAACACGTAAAGATGCACTCGAACTGTTCCTCCGGTACAACAAGTCGGACAGCCTCTGCAAACATGCCCTCTCGGTAGAGGCGGTCATGAGGTACATGGCACGAAAAAGCGGTGAGGATGAAGAGATGTGGGGTGTTATTGGATTGATACATGACCTTGATTACGAGATGTACCCTGATCAGCACTGCACGATGACCGAAAAGATCATGCGTGAGGAGGGATGGCCTGAAGAGTATATCAGGGCGGTGATCAGCCACGGATATGGTATCTGTTCTGATACTGAACCTCAGACCCTGCTTGAGAAGACTCTCTTCGCCATCGACGAGCTGACCGGACTGGTGACTACCAGCGCCCTTGTAAGGCCTTCGCGAAGCGTGCTTGACATGGAGTCCAAGTCGGTTCGCAAAAAATGGACCGATAAGAGGTTTGCTGCCGGGGTTGACCGCAGCGTGATCGAAAAGGGAGCTGCAATGCTTGGTGCTGATCTTAATGATCTCATCACTGACACAATTATGGGCATGCGGGAGGTGGCGGAGGAGATCGGATTAAAGGGCAATCCTGCCCTGTAACCCGGATATATGTTATAATATCACGTAGCTGGAGGCCTGAGACCTCCCGCTTTCGGTATCACAAAGCGAGACGTTGGTTATAATGCGTTACGGCATCGCGGCGATTGATTGTGGCCATAACACACAGCGGCAGGTCTGAGACCTGCCGCCACGTGCATGTATACCAGATAATCTGGTATTATGAATGAATTACAACTCCCTGATCTGGATATTCCTGTACCAGACATCATCGCCATGGTCCTGAACACCTATGTAGCCCTCCGCAGCAACATTGGCCCAATTCGGATTAAGTCCCGGAAATTTGCTGCCGGCAACGAGGGTATTCCATTCCGGAGTCCAAAGGTGGTATTCAAGTACGGTCTCTCCGTTCTGGATGTGCCATACGGTTCCCTTGTAAACCTTGATCTCAGCGGTGTTCCATTCACCTGCCGGCTTTGCATTCTGGGGCACTGCCGGAATCAGGTCATATAGCGAACCTGCCTGGCGGTTGCCATCCTTTCCGGCCTGGGCATCGGGGTGTTTTGCATTGTCAAGCACCTGCATTTCAGGGGCTGTCCTGTATATCTCCCATTCAGGAACTTCCTGAGCAAGATAGAAGATTCCGCTGTTTCCACCTTCAGATATCTTCCACTCAAGCTTCAGGTGGAAGTTGGAAAACTTCTTGTCATAAATGATGTCGCCGCCGCCACCGCCGGCTTCACCTCTGCCTGAGCCCTGGCAGTGCAGTGTACCGTCAGCGATCTCCCATCCCTGTTCAGGGAAGGTGGCCTTGTTGTAGTTGCGCCAGCCCTGTGTGGTTGTTCCGTCAAAGAGGAAGGTCCAGACCTCGGCTTCTGTCGATTTCTTTTCGGCACTCTTCTTTTCCTTTCCTGATCCGCAGGAGACGAACGAGGCAGCCAGAAGGAGTACAAAAATTGTTTTAATCAGTTTCATAAGGTGTAAATTTTAAAGTATTTGTTTATGTTACAATTTATGCGGGCATTTCAGGAAGCGACCAGCCGCTGCGGTAATTATGCTTTATCATCTCTGCTGCAAACTGCTTCGAATTGATCGGGTCGGTCCACGTCTTATTAAAGGTCGGGTGACCATCGGTGATGCTGAAATGATCCTCAACGCAAATCTTTATCGTTTCTTCGTCATTAATATTTGTAAACTCCATCTTCTGACCGTCCCATTCGAGGGTCTTGTTAAGGCCCTGGAGCCTGACGGCAAGCACGCCCATAACGACCATCTCATTGAATGGTCCTGCCTCGGAGAAGTCCGATTTGGTCATCATCCTCTTTTCTGCGGGTTCCTTGCAGGCACGCACCCAATCCATCTCATGTCCACCACGGGTAGCGTTCTCAATGCGTCTTTCGGTTTGAGGAGCATTTGGCACCCGGCCTGAAAGAAGCCATGGATTTAATCCGTAGCAACCGCAGATAAGCGTATCTTTTGTTCCGTGGAAAATGACTCCCCCGCCATTGTCATTCATATCCTTTCCGGCTGGCCACCCTTCTGGTTTCATAGGCTGCAGTCCTCCATCATACCATATCACTTCCACTTCCGGAAGATCAATCTTATAATGTGATGGTGCTGTTCGTGCCGGATAGACATACTTTACGGTCTGGGCATTTGGTGCGCAGTCGGTCAGCAACAGTGTAGAACTTGCCTGTACTTTTGTCGGGTATGTGAGTTTGAGAGATTTGAACACCGGATGCAGGATATGGCATGCCATATCACCCAGCGCACCTGTCCCGAAATCCCACCAGCCTCTCCAGTTCCAGGGATGATATATGGCATTGTAAGGCCGGATGGGAGCAGGACCCAGGAAGAGGTCCCAGTCCAGTGTCTTCGGCACCTTATCTACTTTTGCAGGTCTGTTCAGGCCCTGTGGCCAGATAGGACGGTCAGTGAAAGCCTCTACCCTGGTCACCTCACCTATCTCCCGGTTCTGTATCCACTCCTGTACCAGGTCCACTCCGACATCGGATGAACCCTGGTTGCCCATCGAGGTGGCCACCCTGTGCTTCGCGGCAAGCTTCGTCAGGAGCCTTGACTCATATACGCTGTGGGTGAGAGGCTTCTGCACGTAGACATGCTTGCCCATCGTCATTGCCTGGGCGGCAGAGATAGCATGAGTATGGTCAGCTGTGGCAACGATGACGGCATCAATAGAATTGCCCATCTCATCGTACATCTTTCTGAAGTCCCAGAACTTCTTCGCTGCAGGATATGCATCAAAGACCCTCTTTGAATAGCCCCAGTCAACATCACAGAGCGCTACTATGTTTTCTGACGATGCCACGTTCCTGATGTTTGAGGCGCCTGCGCCGCCGATACCTATGCCCGCAATGTTCAGCTTATCGCTGGGGGCCCGGTGGCCAAGACCGCTGACTACATTGGATGGCAGGATGGTAAGACCGGCTATTGCGGCACCAGTAGTGCCTACAAATGACCGCCTCGTGATTGTTCTTTTGTCCTCTTTCATATTACAGGTGGTTAAAAGTTCTATATAAACCTTAAAAGTAAATATTTCATCGGGAAAATAAAACCCGGAGCTCTTTAAAATCTCATCCTCCCTGCCCAAAAATAAGTAAATTGCATCAGGCGAAAAAGATATGGCAGAGACAAGATACAACATAGACCTGCATGAGGATAACAAAGCAGGAAAACTTCTGAGGATCATCTTCGGTGTTGCATGCCTTGCAGCATCCGTCTGGTACATGTACAGCATCAGAGGCACAGTATCCTCAACCGGATCAGCATGGATAGCAACCGCTTTCCTTCTGCTGTTCGGACTGTGGATGATAGCCTCAGGACTTGGTTATACACGGAAGTACATAACCATTGGCAATGATAAAATCATTCTCCGGCAGGAGTTCTACAGGCCTCCGTTGATTTTCTCATCCACATCGCTCAAGGCAGTGGAGTTCAGGCCCCTGACAATAATATTTCATACAAGAACCGGCAGCATCAGCCTCAGACTCGGAACATATTATCCTGAACACACGGCGACGATACTTCAAGCTGCGGAGGAGTTCTGCAAGCGCAATAACATTGAGATCAGGGGCGATAATAAAACTGATACCGGGGTGTGACGATGAAGCTCAGGATGGGAATGATAGGCGGTGGCGAAGGTTCTCTTACAGGACCGGTGCATCGCATGGCGGCACGCCTCGATGGCTTAGCCGAACTGGTCTGTGGTGCCTTTAGCAGTGACCCCGCCGTTTCATCTTCTACTGGCGCCAGGGATGGACTTCCGTCTGCCCGGATTTATGACAACTGGCAGGAGATGATCATCCGCGAGAGCGCACTGCCATTCGATATCAGGCCTCACTTTATCACAATTGTAACCCCAAACCATCTGCATTACGGACCTGCAAAAATGGCCCTCGAGGCCGGATTTCATGTCATTTGTGACAAGCCACTCTGCATCAGCGTGACAGAAGCAGCAGACCTGCAGGAAACTGTGGAACGCACCGGCCGCCTTTTCTGCCTGACCCATAACTACACCGGTTACCCCATGGTAAAGCGGGCGCGCGAGATGGTGCTCGGCGGAGAACTGGGTGACGTAAGAAAGGTTATAGTTGAGTATCTCCAGGGTTGGCTTACCACCCCTCTTGAGAAAACAGACAACAGACAGGCCATCTGGAGATCGGATCCCTCTAAGGCAGGCATCGCAGGAGCAATGGCTGACATCGGAACTCATGCATTCAATCTGGCTGAATATATTACCGGACAGGAGGTAAAAGCTCTCTCCGCCAGTCTCAGGTCAGTGGTTCAGGGCAGGGTGCTGGATGATGACGGAACAGTCTCCCTCCTCTTCGGCAACGGCATGAACGGGACACTCCTCGCCAGCCAGGTCGCCACGGGTGAGGAGAACAACCTCTCCATCAGGATCTACGGTGAAAAGGGTGGTTTAATATGGAGGCAGATGGAACCAAACACCCTCACCCTCCTCTGGCCTGACGCTCCTGTACAGCTTGTCCGTACAGGAACCTCCTTCACGGGAACAGGCAGGGCATCGGCGATGCATACGAGAATCCCGGCTGGGCATCCCGAAGGATTCATCGAAGCCTTCGCCAATCTCTACAGAAATTTCATGATGCACATTATAGCTCTGAACGAGGGAAGGAATCCGGACGTAGTGGCTGATTACCCGGGCATAAATGAAGGTGTCAGGGGAATGAAGTTCCTTGAAGCTGTTGTTGCCTCCTCCGCGAACGGATCTTTCAGAACAGCCCTGTAAAGATTATTTCAGCAACTTTTTCAGATAATATTCACGGCTGATTTTTATGCTCTCCATCGGGGTGTGGGTCCGGCATTCATCCTGCTCAAGGAACCAGTATTTCATTCCTGCCGTGCGGGCTTCGGCAAGGATAGGCCTGAAATCGATGATGCCTTCGCCCAGGGTGGCATCCTGCTTCTCAGGAGTAAGATCCTTCAGATGCCACACCTCGAACCTGCCGGGATAGTTCCTGAAATAGGCCACGGGGTCCTTGCCGGCAGCGGTTATCCATGCCAGGTCAAGTTCGAAGATCACAAGTTTCGGATCAGTCAGCTCGAGCAGGACATCATAAGGCACACGCCCGTTAATCTCCATGAACTCAACCTGATGATTGTGAAACCCGAACCTGATCCCTGCCTTTTTACAGCGTTCACCAGCCTTGTTGAAGAAGTCGGCCGCACGCTGGTAACCGTCTATGGTGCCGGTCCATTCACCGGGCAGTGATGGCAGTATAATATACCTCATTCCGGCCTCCGCCGCATCATCAATCATCTGTTCATAATTCTCCGTTCTGACAGCGCTGTGCGAGCTCAGGGGCTCCATCCCGCTCTTCTTTACCAGCTTCCCGAACTCCTTAGGCTTCATCCCGTAAAACTTTCCGTCAGAGTGAGCTGCGGCTTCCACCCAGTCATATCCGATCTCCGCCGCCGAAGCCAGTGCTCCTGAAGCATCCTTTCCCATGGCGTCACGGATGGTGTAAAGTGCAAGCCCGGTCCTCCCGGAGGGTCTGGGAGCTGCGATCATCTCGCTGTTAATAAGCGGAATGGCAGCCGCAACAAACACTGATTTCTTGAGAAAGTCTCTTCTGTTACTCATGGTGTTAGGTTTAGGTTGAACGGTTTATAAAACAATCCCCGGCTGATCCAGAACCTGGAGGCAAACAAAATTAACACTAAATTTATAAGATCAAAAGAAGAAAGCAATGAGACTATGGGAGAAACATGACAACGAGGGGAACATAAGATGCCTGCTCTGCCCCCATCTTTGTCTCATTACTCCCGGAGGAAGGGGGATCTGTGGCGTAAGGGAGAACTGTGAAGGAGAAATAAAGCTCATGACCTCAGGTGTCATCTCGGGCTATGCTCTCGATCCAATAGAAAAGAAACCCCTTTATCATTTCTTCCCCGGATCGGTAATCCTCTCGGTGGGATCATACGGCTGTAACCTCAAATGCGACTTCTGTCAGAACTACCACATCTCCCAGAATGTCCCTTCAGGGGAGGCTCGCAGGCTTGAACCTGAGGAACTTGTCCGCCAGGCATCGGAACTGCGCGGAAATATAGGCATTGCATATACCTACAATGAGCCGGTGATATGGTATGAGTACATTGCTGAATGTGCGAGGCTTGCGGCCCTTGAAGGGCTGAAGAATGTGATGGTGTCGAACGGGTATATCAGGAGCGAGCCGCTTAAGGAGCTGACGGAACTCATTGATGCTTTTAACATTGACCTGAAGTCGTTCAGCAACGAATTCTACAGGAGGTATACCGGTGCCACTTTGAAGCCCGTGCTGGAGGCGATCAAGATGATCTCTGCCTCGGGCCGGCACCTGGAGATAACCACCCTGATACTGCCCGGGCTGAATGATTCGCCTGATGAGATCAGGCAGGCGGCGGAATGGATAGCAGTGAATGCCGGGAAAGGGGTACCCCTCCATCTGAGCCGGTATTTTCCGATGTACCGCAGAAGCGATCCCGCGACCCCGCCTGAGACAATATTAAGACTCAAGGAGATAGCTGAGGAGTACCTGGATTACGTCTATACGGGAAATATGCCGGGTACGGATGGCGGCAGCGACACGCGGTGCCCCTCCTGCCAGTCGGTGGTGATCCGCAGATCAGGATATTCCACACGTATAACCGGGCTCACTGATGAAGGCAAGTGCCAGAAATGCGGTGAAAAAATAATCTCCTGACCACTCGTCTACAATGCTGAATGCGATACGCGCAACAACCGTAGCTTGTCTGTCACATGAATTGCCTGATGCGCTACGCGCAACTCCTGTGGATTTATTTGTCGATACAATGCCTGATGTGATACGCAACATGATTCCCCGTAGGGGATAAAGAATTGTATAGAAAGCATACCCCCGGTACTTTGGTCGTAGACCATAAAGCATTGTATATCTATGCTTTACCCCACACGCCAGCCGACTGCCGACTATTGTTTCGAAATGGTACTCAGCCTCTCGAAATAGCCGTCCACCTTCTCAAGCAACTCCTTTCGCAGGGAAGCGAAGTAAGCTTTTACAATTGCAGGATTCTCCTTTCCGTCCGGGTGATTTGCCCTGTCAATCATTTCATTGCGGGAAGCCACCGCTTCCTCTATGAGATTCTGAACCTCCGTTTTCTTCGGTCCGTCATGAAGGCTGGTGAACATGAAACAGTCGGAAATCAATTCGAAGAAGAGGTAGTCGATATCCTTTTTGAGACTTTTTATACTGGCCATTGGTGTTGATTTTGATACAAATATACAGATTTTCTCCTTAGTATTCTTTCAGATAGTCATTGATGCTCCTCTCCACCATTGTGGAATAAACCTCGCGAAGCCTCCCGATGAGTGGATCTGACACAATAAACGCCTGATCCTCTACCGACCGTACCGCCAGCACCATTGGCGAGGTTCCGGTGATGAAGGCTGACCTGAATCTGCCAGCCTCTTTCTCCCTCACCGCTTCATAGACCAGTTGAATCCCTTCCCTCCTGATGATATCCGTCACATACCTGCGGGTGATGCCTGAAAGGACCATGCTGTCAGGAGCAGTATGTATGATCCCATCGTTTGTGACGAAGAAAATATTTGACCGGCTCCCCTCTGTGATCTGTCCTTCGCGGTTAACCAGGAGGGCTTCATAAACCTTCCTTCTCGCCAGCTCTTCATTTACCGAGAGGCGCAGCCTGTTGTTCAGCATCTTTACCCCCGGGTCAAGACGCTCGGCATGATACAAAATGAGCGGCACTCCATCCCTGATCATCGCTTCAGAGGGATATGAAGATGGGATATAGCATATGCAAAGAGATTGATCCTGCCCGGTAAAGGTCACGGTCACCCTCACATTTATCTCCTCATGGAGATCATGACTGATCAGTGTGTTCAGCCCTCGCCTGACATCAGCAGCAATATCTGACTGAAGGTCATACCTGGTGGAGATGCCCTCTCTGAGACGGTTCATGTGATCATTAAAAAAAATCGGCACGCCGTTGCGGGTTCTGATAACCTCATAGAAGGCTGCATCACCGGAAGCGATCTCGTCATTGCTGCCTGCCGGCATAATGTCCCCGTCAAGAAAGAAGAAGCGGCCAGAGCACTCCATAGCACATATTTTTCTCAAAATTATAAATAATCCGGAGCATCCTGAAAAGTAGTTATCTTAGTGCTTTCCTGAAGGGATGTATGCTGTCATCGACATAGAGACAACAGGGGGAAGCGCCAGGCTTGAGAGGATAACAGAGATTGCCGTATACATCCATGACGGTGAGCGCATCGTTGAGGAATACTCAACACTCATCAATCCTGAACGCAATATACCATACTTCATAACCTCCCTGACCGGCATCACCAACGAGATGGTGGAGGATGCCCCGAAATTCTATGAGGTGGCCCGCAGGATCGTGGAGATCACTGAGGAACATGTCTTTGTGGCACACAATGCCAGGTTTGACTACTCATTCATCAGGCAGGAGTTCAGCATGCTTGGCTATAATTTCAAACGGCCGATGCTTGATACCGTAGCCCTGAGCAGAAAGCTCCTCCCTGGACATAAGTCGTATGGTCTGGGCAACCTGTGCAAGGACCTCGGGATCACGATCAACGGAAGGCACAGGGCCTCTGGTGATGCTCTTGCCACGGTCAGGCTTCTGGAACTGCTGATTGAAAAGGACAACTCGCTAAGGTCGGGCAGCCTGATCAGGAACAGGAAGGCGGCAAAGCTTCATCCCGACCTCAATCCGGAAAGCCTGAAGGATATTCCGGAAGAGCCTGGCATCTACTTCTTTCACGACGAAAAGGGTGACATTCTCTACGTGGGGAAAAGCCGAAACCTGAGCCAGAGAATTAACACCCATCTCTCCAACAACACTTCCGTCCGGGAGATGGAGATGCGCTCTATGACAGCCGGCATTTCCTGGGAAAGGACCGGCAGCGAGCTGATCGCCCTGCTGATGGAGTCAGCCGAAATAAAAAGCAAAAAACCGCGCTTCAACAGGGCGCAGCGGCGAACGGGATTCCGCTGGGGCATATGGAGCGATACCGATAAAGAAGGCTACATCAGGTTTTCTTACAGGAATGTAAGCGACGATGAGGTGCCACTTGCCCTTTTTACCTCCCGCGACAGGGCACGGGGAAAGCTCGAGCAGATCATAACCGCATACAACCTCTGCCAGAAACTTTGCGGCCTGTATGAGACCGGAGGAGCCTGTTTTCATCACCAGGTAGGCCTCTGCAGGGGTGCATGCACTGGTACGGAAGATCCGAAATCATACAATGAGCGAGCTCTAATGGCCCTCGATGAATTTATCTTCAGGGAAAGGAACTTTTTTATCATAGACCACGGACGCGACGTGGAGGAACGGTCAGCAGTCAAAATCGTCAACGGCAAGTATGCCGGCTTTGGCTTTTTTAGCATCAACGATGTGGGATTCGGGCTTCTGGCGGTGCATGAATGTATTAAACCGGCAGCAGATAATCGCGACATTCAGGTCATCATCAAGAGCTACCTCAGGAATCACAGGGTGGAAAAAATTATTGATTTCTGATACGCCATGCCACTGCTCTTTTCTTAATATATTTGCCCTAACCAACACTGACCCTCAGATGTCGCTATTCACCCGCACAACCAGGGAACTCACTGTAAGAATTGATGAATTCTTTGATACCATTGAGATCGGGATACTGATCTTCAAGGAGGGCATCAAGGCATACGTCAACGGTGACAACAATGCATTCCAGAATCACATTTCCAAGATTGATGACCTTGAAGGTAAGGCTGATAAGCTTCAGCGAAGCATTGAGAATGACATGATTGTGCACTCCATCCTGCCCCAGCAACGGAGTGAAATCGTGAAGCTTCTCTGGCAGCTTGACGAGATAATTGACACAGCCAAAAAATCACTTAACGAGTTTTATGTTGAGATGCCCTACGTGCCTGCTTCACTTTCACACGACTTCATCTCACTGGCCGAGGTCTCCGGCAATGCCGCAGAGGAACTGATGCCTGCTGCAAGAGCCTTTTTCCGCGAGCCGCACCTGGTCCGTGAGAAATTAATCAGAGTCTACTTCTTCGAGAGGGAGACCGATAAGGCTGCCTTCCAGATGAAGAAGAAAGTCTTTCATGAAATGCATGACCTCTCACTGGCTGAGAAGGCTCACATAAGATACGTCACCCATCACATTGAGAATATCTCAGACTCCGCACAGGCTGCGGCAGATCTCCTGGCATCGATGGCCATAAGGCAAATGCTCTGATCATGATCTTCCTGTTCCTCACCAGCGGCCTCTTCCTGGGGTGGACACTCGGCGCAAATGATGCAGCCAACGTGTTCGGCTCGGCTGTAGGCTCCCGTATGGTCTCATTCACCAGGGCCGGTGTGATAGCATCCGCCTTTGTAATACTGGGAGCAGTGCTGCAGGGATCAGGCGCCGCTGATACGCTGGACCGCCTCGGATCAGTGAACGCCATGGGGGGAGCATTCACCGTTGCACTGGCCGCCGGGCTGACGGTCTATTTCATGACCAGAGCCGGACTGCCGGTCTCCACCACACAGGCAATAGTGGGTGCCATAATCGGATGGAACTTCTTTACCAACAATGCAGTTGACACACGTGCACTTACCCAGATCGTGACCACATGGATCACAGGTCCGGTACTCGGGGCACTGTTCGCCTACGGCCTCTATCACCTTGTCAGGATCACGAGACGGAGAATAACTGTACACCTCATAAAATATGAGTCATGGCTCAGGAAAGGATTGATGATCGCCGGGGCATTCGGAGCCTACAGTCTGGGAGCTAACAACATAGCAAACGTAATGGGGGTATTCGTTCCAAGTATCCCGCTGGAAGCAACTGATTTTGGCATATTCAGTCTTACAGGTGCCCAGCAGCTTTTCTTCCTGGGAGCCATAGCAATCGCTGCCGGAATTATCACCTACTCGAAAAAGGTAATGCAGACCGTCGGCAACAACCTGCTGGAGCTCTCGTCCGAGGCTGCTTTCGTGGTAGTTTTGTCCCAGGCGCTGGTGCTGTTCATTTTTTCATCCTCCTCACTCTCTGGTCTCATGGTGAGGTTAGGGTTGCCGCCGATACCCCTCGTTCCCGTCTCCAGCACCCAGGTGGTAGTGGGCTCCGTGCTGGGCATCGGCCTCTATAAAGGGGTCAGAAACATAAACATCAAGGTGCTTGGAGGCATCGCTTCAGGATGGATAACCACCCCGGTTGCAGCCGGTGTGCTGGCATTCCTCATGCTTTTCTTTGTCAAAAACCTCTTCGGTGTTGATGTCGGTCACTCTATCAATCCGCCTGCTGCTTCTGGTGACGGAGTGAGCATAGCAACCATCATCCGGTACAGCATACCGGCATTACTGGTGATAACAGCAGTATACCTCGTTTACCTCGTACTCTCGGAAAATAAGAAGACTGAACGGATGAACAAGAAATATTATGAATAGGCTTCAGCGTTCATAAATAAGCTCACAATGCCGGCAGGAAGGCATATTTCCTGCCATATTCCATCATCTGGCCAAGGAAGTCAGAGCAGTATTCAATCTTCACATCGGTGATCCTGCCGTTGCTGTCCTTTACGGGAGTCATCACCGGGTTTACGAACCCGCTGTAAGGAGCAAGATTCAGTTTTGCATACCGTTCCAGCATCTCTGTATGAAGATCCTGGTCAATCTTAACGCCATAGTTCTCAATCATGCCCTTGCCGGCTTCAAAGTCGCCCTCTGACTTAATCCTCTGAACCTCCTTCAGCATCTCCCCGAACAGGGTGCGCAACTTCTGGTAGTCATTGATCCTGACATAAGTTTTGTCGTCGCGCCTTATCACCTCGATGACATTGTCAGCCTTTCCCTTTTCGTACACCCAGTGAACGATGGCCGAGCGGCATCTCATGTGAGCCTGTTCGATATCTTTGCCTGGCTGTATCCTTACTACCTGTGTCAGGAAACCATTACGTATATAGTTGTCGTACTGTGCCTTTGCCGGCTCGTCTGACTGCATAAGTCCTATCTCGGTCATCTTCGGGTCCATCATGAAGTAGAGGGCAAAAAGGTCGGCTCTCATCTCTTCAAGGGGTGACGCATAGTTCTTCAACGCGTTGGGATCGGTTCCCGGGGCAAGCTTGCCGCTGGCATGACCGATGCACTCATGCATATCAGTGTGCAGTGCATCAGAGAGTGATCCCCATTGCACCGCCCTGTCAATCTCTGCCTGGTCAAAGGCGAACTCCTCAAGGAATCCGCTGCCTCTTGCCACATTATCCTTGGCATCCGTTATGTTTGCCAGGGTGACCGACTTGGAGCCTGCTTCAGTCCTGATCCAGTTGGAGTTGGGCAGGTTGATGCCAAGGGGTGAAGCAGGGTAGCAGTCGCCTCCCAGCATCGCAACATTGATGACACTTGCTGCTACTCCGGTTACCTTCTCCTTGCGATACTGCGGATCTACCGGTGAATGATCCTCAAACCACTGCGCATTCTCAGTAATCTTACCTGTTCTCTTCGAGGCCTCCATGTCCTTGTAGTCAACAACTGCCTCCCATGTGGCCTTCATGCCCAGGGGGTCACCGTAAGTCTCTATAAATCCATTTATATAATCAACAGACAGGCCTGTGTTTCCGGCCCAGACCACATTGTATTCATCCCAGGTTTTGAGGTCTGCTGTCCTGTAATACTTAATCAGCAGGTCCAGTTCATTCTTTTGTGTTTCGCTCAGCGCAACGCCTCGGGCCTTTTCCAGCCAGTAAATGATCCTGTCGATGGCCAGTCCGTACATGCCGCCGCTCTTCCAGGGTATCTCAGTCATCTTTCCGTCCGTCTTCACCACCTTGGTATTCAGCCCCCAGGATACCGGCCTGGGGTCAGCGGGATCAGCAACAGAAGCGTAATAGGCCTCCACCTCGACCTGGTTCACCCCTTCATAGAAGTTATTGGCCGATGCGGTGATCATGTCAATCCCCTCCGACTGGTCAATCTTCCTCGCATAAAGCGACGGATCAAACATCACAGGCGTAAGCATTGATGCCAGTACAGCAGCATCCTGACCCTCTCCCAGCGGCAGGCGCGATTCGTCTGTTCCGCTCACCAGGATGGCGAAATAGTCAGCCGGGAATCCCGGAACGAACTTGTCATTCGAATAATGATGATGAATGCCGTTAGCGAAAAAGACCCTCTTGGCGTATGTTATGAATGCCTTGAACTCATCGCTTTCGCGGTCACCGGCATAGGTATCGATAATAGCTTCGATGGTCTTGCGGATGACCAGGTTATGTTTGAAGTTCTGGTCCCACAGGATATCGCGGCCGCAGAGTGCCGCCTCCGACAGGTAATAGATGAACTCCTTCTCTCCTGCCGTAAGCTGTTCGAACCCCGGCAGACGGTATTTGAGCACACTGATATCTTCAAACCTGTCAACCTCCCAGGTGAATTCCGCCTCAGGTGCGGCCTTCTCTCCGGCCCTCCCGCATGAGGTAAATAGAGCTGTTCCCATAAATGCAATCGTTCCGATTAATAAGTACTTTTTCATATTACAGTGTTGTTGCAATGAAGTAACTAAGGTAGTAAAAAGCCCCGTTCAGGAAGGCAGATTCCATATTTTCCCCAATTCCAACCTGCGATCAGTATATTTAGGACAGCAGACTCAAAGCTTAAGCAGGTCCATCACCCCGTTGATAAATGTCAGCGGATGAGCCGGGTTGCCCGGCAAGTAAAGATCAATGTGATGATTTTCTATGAAATTCCTCTTCACCGCAGGGCTGCCGGCAAAGAGCCCGCCGCTGATGGCATCGGTGCCGACGAGGATTATAACCTTTGGTGAAGGAGTAGCGTCGTAGCAAATTTCAAGAGCTTCAGCCATATTGGCAGATACCGGTCCGGTGATCACAATGCCGTCGGCATGACGGGGCGAGGCCACGAACTCAATACCGTACCTGCCCATATCAAAGTTTACGTTTCCCGCTGCCCCAAGCTCCATCTCGCAAGAGTTGTCCCCTCCGGCAGAGACCTGGCGCAGTTTGAGAGACCTTCTGAAGAGCCTGCGAATCTCTTTTCTTACTGCGGTCTCGTCAATCCTGAGCTGATCTGACTGGCCCGGCTTAACCACGAGGCTTTCTCTTCTTGTTGCAGCAATACGGTAGTCATTTGTAAAACGGTACACCCCGGGCAGCATCAGTGCACACTCGTTACAGAAGGTGCACCTGCCAAGGTCAGTAGCGCCGCTGCGCCTGTCAATTGCACCAGCCGGACACATTGCCGCAGCCTTCTCCGCCTGCTCTGATGTAATATCCTCGGAGATTACCGGCCTTCCCCTGAAACGGGCAGAGACAGGCTGATTCCGGAGATCGGGCACAAACTGTTTTCCGTGATCGGCGAGTATCTTGATTTCTTTTAGCATTTCTCCGCAATTAGTTTATTTACAAATCATTGCCGCAATATGAAAGATTGAAGCTCTTGTTGCATACCGGGAAGTCAGATATCTCCTGGTTGCGTACTGCCAGGGCCAATGCCATCCAGTTGTGCATTGAAGGGTCCTTGATCCTCCACAGCACCGGTCGGCCGTCGCCGTCGGTGACTGCCACATGACAGATCTCCCCTCGCCAACCCTCAGTTACAGAGATCGCCAGACTATCAGGAGTGAAGCTGAGGTCATAGCGGGGTCGTCCGCTTGTCTTTTCTCCTGCCCGCCACTCATCCAGCAGCCTGCGGATGATCTTCACCGATTCCTTTACCTCAAGTGCCCTCAGCATCCCCCGCGCCAGCACATCTCCGTTCTCCTGCATTGCCGGCGTGATCGCCATTTGCCTGTAATACTGGAAGGGGTGAGTTGCACGTGTGTCCCTCGGCACCCCGCAGGTGCGCGCCACCATTCCGACGGCGCCAATTGCAATTGCCTGGGCACGTGTGACTGTGCCTATCTCCTCAAACCGTCCCAGGACGCTGGGCAGGGTGTAGACGCAGTCAGTCACGGTACCGAACCGTCTGTCAACCACCTCAAGGTTCCTGAGTAACTCTCCGGCTATCTCTTCATCGAGAGGAAAATTTGTCCCGCCCGGGCGAATCAATCCTTTTCCGAACCGGTTACCGCACCAGCTCTGCGTTGTATTTATAACCACGGTCCTCAGCGCCTCGGATGCCACCTGACCCAGCTGATAAGCCACATCGCCACAGAGTGCAGCTGTATCTCCAATATGTACGGCGATACGCTCCAGCTCAAGTGCGATGCACCTCTCCGCCTGCAGTGAACCGGAAGGCATGTATCCGGCAAGCGACTCAGCAAGCTGGGCATAGGCCAGCCCGTGACCAACAGCTGTGTCACCTGCAATATTTTCCGCCAGCATCGCACGGCGCAGCCCATCAACTTCATCAGCAAAGAGCTTTTCAATCCCCCGGTGCTGGTAACCAAGCTGTATCTCCAGATGCAGCACCTTCTCTCCGTTGCAGATGAATCTGAAGTGACCAGGCTCAATCACACCGGCATGAATGGGCCCCACCCCCACCTCGTGAAGCTCCTCACTCTCCATCTCATAAAAGGGATAGTTGGCCATTACATTCTGCCGGTCAGCCCTGTCGTGCGGATACCTCACCGGCTTCAGCCAGGGATGCCCATCATACTTCACGCCATGGTTCTCATGTATCTCACGCTCAAAGATATGCATCGCGTAACATGACTCTGTCAGTGAGCGCAGCGGGGCTCCGTCATCACTTTTTTCGTGGCTCAGTATCCTGATCGTCCCGGATCCGTCATCGGCGATACAGCAGATAAACTTCAGGACCGGTCCCGCAGGGTAACAAAAGTAGGTCAGACAGTGGTATCGCTCATTGCCAAGCAGACTTATGACCTCTTCATAAAAACGGCCGTAATCAAGTACCGGGATCTCCCTGATCCCAACCGGACCTGATCCGTTCCTTACTTCTGTATATAAGTTGCTGCTCATCTTTTCTATCTGGGAAGCAGGGCTATACTATTATTGATCAGGGTAACCAGAAATGGCGGCTGGTAAAAGCAGATCATGATTACCAGTGTAAGCAGAACGAACTGGCTGACAGTCTCGGCGGGACTTACTTTGCCGGGCATCTTCAGCTCAGTACCGTTTCGCGGGGAGGAGAAATTGACATGCATTATCCTCGTGCTCATTGCGTAAATGACGAAGCAGAGCAGGATAATGGTTGTCGCCAGAACGAACCACTGGCCGTTACTGACCATAGCCTTGAAAATCAGGAATTCCGATATGAACATCCCTGACGGAGGGATGGCCAGGATGCAGATCATACCCGTCAGCAGGACCATTGCTCCAGCCGGGTAAAGCTTCATGTACCTGCCACTCTCGTCAAGCCTGAAGGTGTGCAGTATCCTCGAAAGCTGCCCCATCTGGTAAAACAGGCTTGATTTGGCTAGTGAATGCAGCACGATCAGCAGTAACGCCGCATAATATCCATATTTCCCGGTGCCGAGGGCTATGGCCACCAGGCCCATATTCTCAAGACTCGAGTAGGCAAGCATGCGCTTCAGGTGCTTCGCCTTGAGCATGTAGCCCGCGGAGACGAGAAGTGAAAGCAGGCCCGCCAGCACCAGCACATGATTCATGAAGGGCAGCACTGAGGTGGATGAGAAGAGTGTATAAACCCTGTATATGGCCAGGAATCCGACGTTCATGAGGGTGGTTGAGATGAGGGCACTCACCGGCGGAGGCGCCACAGAGTGAGCGTCTATTGTGACGGTATGCATCGGAAAGAGACCCATCTTTGTGCTGAATCCCACCAGCACGAATATGAAGGCTATCCTCAGGTACATCGGGTCGGCGTTGCTGATCACAAGGCCGAATGATGAGAAGGAGAGGTTGGGTGCGTCACCCCTGCCATTGATGAACCCGAGGAAGAGTATGCCCAGATAGGCAAGTGCAATACCTGTGGAACAGATGAATACGTACTTCCATGTAGCTTCCAGGGACATCTCTGTCCGGTCATGATAGATGAGCACAGCAACCGCCAGGGTGGTGGCCTCCACAAATATCCATAGGACCGTCATTGTATTTGCCAGGTAGGCTCCTGCCATGAAGGTCATAAGCGCGATCAGCCCGGAGTGGTAGATATTATATTTTTTTACCGCATCGTCACGCGTATAGATGAACCCGTGGTAAACTGTGGGCATCGTTAGCAGCGCCAGCACCGAAAGAAGCAGTACAGCCGTGCTGTCATAAGTAAAATATATCAGTTCAGTTTTGCCGGTGTTAATCCAGGCATGCACCGTGACAGCGATGAGCATCGCTGCAAAGGCCAGTGCAATAGCCTTCGTGACGGTCCTGTCACGGGAAAGGAGCGTCGCGCCACTCAGCGCTATTGATAGTATGAAGAAAAGCAACAACATCATCGCTAATCTTTTAACATCGTAAGCTCATTCGTGTGGGGTTTGAGCCTTAACCCGAAAAAACCAAGTATCAGAACACCCACGAAAAGGTCAAGTAAGATGCCGACGTTGATGAGCATCGGCATCTCATTACCTATCGCCAGTGAAAAGAGAAATACAGCGTTTTCCACAACCAGGAAACCGATCAAATGGGAAATGATCAGCTTATGAGTGACAATCAGCAAAAGCCCGGTGAATAGTGTGAAAAGAGCAATCGCCAGGTAAATCGGGTTGATGAATGGATTTACCAGGATCGTTGCAAGGATTACGCTTACAACCAACCCGGCAATTGAAAACAGCAGAAGGTAGAAGCCCGGGACAGCCTGGCGGTGCACCTTCGTCACTCCCGACTTTCTTATTATCCGGCTGAGAAGGTAAGGCAGCACCACTGCTTTGAAGAGCAGTGTCTCTGCCACGATGAAGAGCAGATTCGCCAGGTTGACCTCCTTCAGCTCAAACACAGCAATGCCACAGAGCAGAAGACCCTGGAGCGCCACGAGCCTGACATAGGTTGTCAGCCTCTCTGCCGAAGCGAAGTACATCAGTGTGATTGCAAACAGTACTATGAGATAGTTTACCATAATGCTTTCAGGCAAGTTTATCAGTCAGTATCAGTATCACTATAAATGCTATGAGTGCAATCGCCGACAGGGTTAAAATGAATTTCGGGTTCTTGTTCATCTTGTTCCTTGCCCTGAACGATTCCGTAAAACCAATCACTACGGCAAATAAACCCTGAACGGCCACGAAAAGCCCGATCTGCAACATGATATTCCACCCCGCCGGTACTACCAGGTTATAGATCAGAGATCCGTAAATGGCAAATTTCAGGTATGTCCCAATGTGTATGAGAGCCTTGTCGAAACCGCTGTAGTCAAGTATCATTACCTCATGGATCATTGTCAGCTCCAGGTGTGTCTTCGGGTCATCAACCGGGAGCCGGCTGTTTTCAACCATGGCGATCTGCACAAAAAGATACGCACCTATAATACTATAAATCAATACGTAATCATTTCCAGTGACATAAAAGTGGTTGAAAATCACGGAGAATGACGTATACCCCGTGAACATGGCGAAGGTTGCCAGCAGCACAAAGAATGCCGGTTCAACGAGCATAGAGAAGAGAGCCTCACGGCTTGCGCCCATACCTTCAAAGCTGCTGCCCGTATCCAGCGCGGCAATGATTGTAAAGAACTTCCCAAGAGCCAGCAGGTATGCGAAAAAGATAAAGTCGCCCTCGAAGGAGATCACCGCCTTCTGTTCTGCGAAGGGAAGCAGCAGCATGGCGCCTGACACTGTTGCCAGCGTTACTGAAGGCGCTATGCGGAATATAATCCCGGTGGTATTGCTGAAGACGCTTCCCTTTCTGAAGAGCACGACTATATCCTTCAGCGGCTGGAATATGCCCGGCCCCTTCCGCCCCGAAGCGAGGCTCTTCGTCCTGAGGATGATCCCCGGGAAGAAGAATGCTGCAACCACTATCAGTATAAATCCTGCCATAGTCACAGTATATTGAACATTGCCAGCAGCAGTACCAGCAGCATGAATACAAATGCATAGAGAATATAATGCCTTATCTGCCCGGTCTGCATCACAGCGATTCTCTTGAGCAACCCGGCGACCAAATCCACAGGCCTGTCTATCAGATACTTCCTGAAGAGGTCATCGCTGTGCGAAACGAATTTCCTCCTCCGCGGAAAAATCTCGCTCTCCCCTATCTCGTCAATTTCCTTCCGTGTTTGCAGCACCGGTTTGGCCAGGTGGTTGTAGTTATAGGCGAACGAGGTGGCCGTATACTGTTGTTTGGCAGTAACAGCAGTGTAGCCGCACCCCCATGTAGGACCGGCCGTAACGTTCCTGCGGCTGAGGTGGTACCTGCGGTATAGCAGCAGTACTGCAAGGGTGACGACAAAAACTCCTCCGGCAATGCTTATCTGTGACAGGTTGGAGGTAAAGGCTCCGGTGATCATTGGCTGGCCGCCCAGGTTCCAGGCCCGGGTAACGATGTTAAAAACCGGCTTCACCACCAATGGCGAGCCCAACCCGATGAGCAGTATCAGAGCCACGGTAAAGAGCTGTGGGATGATCATGGAGCCACTGACCTCGCCGGCATGTCTTGCAGCCTCAGACCGCGGCTCGCCGAGAAAGACCACCCCGAAGGCCTTGGTAAAGCAGAAGATGGCAAGTCCTCCTATGAGTGACAACGATGCAACAGATCCCACTATCATTATGGAGTGAAAGAGTGTCGCTCCGGAGAGGCTGTTAAACATCCCCATATATATCAGGTATTCCGAGATAAAGCCGTTAAAGGGAGGCAGACCGCATATGGCCAGTGAACCTGTCAGGAACAGCATGGCAGTCCACGGCATCCTCTTCATCACTCCTCCCAACTGCTCCATATTGCGGGTGTGGGTGGCATGATACACAGATCCGGCATTGAAAAAGAGCAGTGACTTGAAGAGGGAGTGATTCAGAATATGCAGGATTCCACCTGAGAATCCCAGCAGGGCAAGCGCCGGATTACCGAGGGCCTGTCCTATCACCCCCAGGCCTAACCCGATGCCGATGATGCCAATGTTTTCTATGCTGTGATAGGCCAGCAGCCTCTTCAGGTCATGCTGCACTATAGCCATCATCACTCCCATAATACCTGAGATTAACGAGACAACAAGGATGATGACACCGGTCTCCAGCAGGTCAGACTGCATCGGAATCAGTACCCGTAAAATACCGTAAATTCCCATCTTGATCATCACTCCCGACATCACCCCTGAGACATGTGACGGGGCAGCGGGATGCGCCTCCGGAAGCCATGTGTGGAGCGGAATAAAACCGGCCTTGATGGCAAACCCGGCAAAGAAAAGAAGAAAGAGCGGCAGGTTGCGATGCACGGAGAAGTATTCTCCCAGAGCATCGAAGCTCATCTTTCCGGTCTCATTCTGAAGCAGCAGGAAGGCCACCAGGATGAAGAACATCCCGACGTGCATCTGGATCAGGTAGCTTATGCCGGTCTTCATGATACTCCTCTCCTCCGCGTCAAAGATTACCAGGAAGAAGGATGAGAGGGCCATTATCTCCCATACAATCAGGAACGGAAGGCCGTCGCGTATCATTACCACCATCAGCATCGACAGCCAGAGCCACAGGTATGAGAAGTAATGTATCGAAAAGCGGAGGGCATTCATCCTCTGTCCATATGGTGCGAGATAGCCTCTGGCATAGAGGAACCCGATAAGTACTGTAATATTG
This sequence comes from Bacteroidales bacterium UBA4788, assembly GCA_002402965.1. Taxonomy (GTDB): domain Bacteria; phylum Bacteroidota; class Bacteroidia; order Bacteroidales; family VadinHA17; genus SR-FBR-E99. The sequence continues at coordinate 21,709 of DHGW01000049.1, read as the reverse complement.
ATTACAAGAATGAAGAATGCAGACAGGGGATCGATTACCAGAACAAAACGGCTGCCGGCAGCGGGCGTGAACAGGGGAATCTCCTTTAATATTTCCGTCCCTGTCAGCACACTGATGCTCCAGGCGGTGGTCAGTGCCGTTCCTGCAACCAGCAACCCCAGCGTGTAGTGGTACTTCAGCGGTTTAGGAATCGCGAAGACCAGCAACGTTAAAAGCAAAATGATCAAAAAAGTAACGGTGCTGAACATCTGAAGCGGGAATTTGCCCGCAAATGTAAAAAATATATTACCTGAATATTCTTTAAATCAGTTTATCTGCCGCAAAGGTGGATTTAAACCTCAAGCTGGGATTCACTTCCCTGCGGCTTAAGAACCCTTGTGTTTCCTCCTGCCGGGAGATTCGGATCGAAGGGGGCATTAGCCTTCCATGCTCCGCAGGTAAAGTCGGGCACATCGATCGAAGCTGACCTGTTGGCGACGGACCATTCGCTGAGCGGGGTTATAACGCTCCAGAGGGCGGCATCATAGACATCCTGGTCGAGCGGAAGGCCGTTCCGCAGGCAATCGGTCAGCCTCCAGTCCATTATGAAATCCATACCGCCATGACCACCGATAGCCTTTGCCATCTCTCCCACCCTCTTTACGATCTCCGGTGTGTGCAGTGCCTCAATCTCTGCCATTTTCTCTGCCGGCAGCCATGAGTGGCCAAGGGCTATCCTGGCAGGCGAGGGCCACTTCCTGGCGCATCCCTTGGTGCCGCTTATCAGATGAATCCTCGAATAGGGTCTCGGACTGGAGACGTCATGCTGAATCATGATACTCCTGCCGAGATTTGTCTTGATGAGCGTAGTGTTCATGTTTCCACGGTATGTCTTTCCTGCAAAAGGAGTATAAAACGGGTCCTCCCTGGCTAACTGCTCAAGATCCGGACCCATGGCGAAGTCGTTTGTGGAGAGCGATGTAAGGTATTCCATCCTGTCGCCCCTGTTGATATTCATTACCTGGCATACCGGTCCCAGACCGTGGGTCGGATAGAGATTCCCGTTGCGCACATTCTCTTTCAGTCTCCACATATCGGCATAGCCGTTCTTGTCATAGGTGAAGTCCCAGCGCAGGTCATGAATATATGCCCCTTCTCCGTGGACGATGTCACCGAAGAGCCCCTGCCGGGCCATATTCAGGGTCAGCAGTTCGAAGAAATCATAACAACAGTTCTCCAACTGCATGCAGTGCCGCTTCGTGCGTTCTGACACCTCCACCAGCTGCCAGCATTCATCAACCGTCTTTGCTGCCGGCACTTCCACCGCCACATGCTTGCCAGCCTCCATGGCATAGACCGCCATGGGTGTATGCCACTCCCACGGTGTGCAGATGTACACCAGGTCAATGTCAGGGTCATCGCAGACTCCCTTCCATGCCTCCTCACTTCCACTGAAACTCTTTGCCCGCGGGAGACCGAACTTGGCAAGAATCGCCTGAACCTTTTCCACCCTGTCGGGATACTTGTCGCACAGTGCGCCTATCTCCACACCCTCGATGTGGGCCATACGCTCCACGGCACCAGGACCCCTCATACCGAGTCCGATAAAAGCTGTGCGCACTTTCTCCAGTGGCGGTGCTGCGTAACCTGACATGTTGAAACTCTGGGTATGTCTGGCCCTGACTGCCTCACTGACAAAAGGCATGGCTTCAGTCGGCTTATCACGGCGGGAGCATGAGGCCACAGAGGCTGCAGTAATAGTGCCGGCCCCGGCTACTGCTGCAGTACGAAGGAAATTCCTGCGATTGGTTTTCATGGGTACGGGTTAGTTTATATGGTATTATGTATGCAATATACAAACTTCCCCGGTTCCTTTTTACCGGTAACCGTCAACACTATTTGTGTTGTAAAAGCATAGTCCCAGGCCTGTAAAAGGCAGGAATCAGTTTTCGCCGGACCCGGCAGGCTTCTTCCTCTTCCTTATTATATCCCCTGCCACCGAGCCTGCAAGAAAACCGAGCACAGCTGCCCATGGCACCATCAGGTACCAGTTCGACTTTATAGTGCATGTACCCGAGACGCAACCAACAAATTTCCAGTAGATGTACCCTCCCACTGCACCCAGCAGCGTTCCGATAATTTCAGGCAAATACTTCTTTAAAAATGCTTTGTTCATTTATTTCGGTTTGACTTGATAACACTCCTGATCAGCTCTTGTTCCCTTACCTTCTCATTTTGCCAGTTCAGTTCCCTCCGGGCAGCCACAGCCCGCTGCTTAAGTGACAGTAGCAGCAGGCGGTCGTCAGCAAGTCTTTGCAACTGCTGTGCTATAGCCTTCGGCGACACTTCCTCAAGCACAATTCCGCAGCCGTATCTGTCAACGAGCGCTGTCACTTCCGGCAGTGGTGATACGACTGCCGGGATTCCGGCTGCAATATAATCAAAGAGTTTGTTGGGAAGACTGAAACGCTGGTTGATGCATGTGTCTGTGTCAAGCGAGAGGCCTGCATCGCAGCACATCGTATAACGCATCATCTCCTCCCAGGGCATCCTCGGGATGAAGATGATCCGTTCTGACGCCTCACTCTCTGCAGCTGCAACACGAATGCTTTCAATGATATCTCCCGAACCTATTACCATCAGCCTTACCCTTTCAGTCAGGGGGATTGCTGCCAGAAGTTCTTCCGCTCCTCTTCCTGGATTAATCCCCGAGCCCTGGAAAACAACGAGCAACTCCCGCTCAGCAACACCCAGTTCACTCCTGTCATGTGGCAGCAGGTGACTGACATCCGGGGAGACGTTCCTGACCACCACAGGTTCAACCCCGTATTCGTGCCTGTAAAGCTCCGCAATGGAGTTGCTTACCGTTATCATGTACCTTACCCGCGGTACCGTCATCCGTTCCGCACTTTTCCAGAGAAAGTGCTTGCAGCGTCTCTTCTCAAGCCCGTACTGCCCGGTGAAATATTCGTGAGAGTCATAAACCAGGGTTTTTCTGCACATTCCGGAGACTAAATAACAGGGCACCAGCGTATCAAGGTCTGATGCCACACAGATATCGAACCGTCTGATGATAAGCCTGAAGAAAAGAAAGAGGTTAAACAGGAGATACATCGCAGGACCTTTTCTAAAGGGCACCCTGATCCTGATTGCCTTCACTCCGGGCATACCAGGCGGCTGAACGGAAGTGACGGAAGACCGTCCTAGAACAGTAACCTCAATCCCTTCTTCAGCCATCAGCAGTGCCAGTTTCATGACCCTCATGTCGGTCGACAGGTCGCTAATCACGGCAATTACTGCTTTCATTGTCTGTTTGCTGGAATACTTCCTGAATGTTTCAGGTTATCAGGACGGATGAAAGATACAAAAGAATTTTTTTTAGCTATGTTTGTACATTGTTTTTACTCTTCATGGACAAAACCCCCGGCAACAGGATAGTACACCTCGTAAGTTTCAATATTCCATACCCGCCTGATTATGGCGGCATAATTGATGTATTCTATAAGATCTCCGCACTGAAGAAGCAGGGTGTCGGTGTGATCCTTCACTGCTTCAGTTATGGCCGGAGCCGTTCGCGTACTTTGGAGCGAGAATGTCTCAGGGTGCATTATTACAGGCGTGAGCTAAACCTCTTTCATCTTTTCCGCAGGGAGCCATTCATCGTCCTCTCCAGGAAGAACAACCTGCTTCTGAAAAACCTGAGCACCGATAATAACCCAATCATTTTCGAGGGGCTGCACACTACGCATTATCTTGATGATCCAGCCCTGGCAGGAAGGATAACCATGGTCAGGACGCACAATATCGAGCATGTCTACTACCGTAATCTGGCTTCGACCGAAAAGAACCCCTTCAGAAAATACTATTACAATTCAGAGGCCAGAAAACTGGAGCGTTATGAGCCCAGGCTTGCCGATGCCTCTTACCTGCTTTCCATCTCTCCCGGAGACACGGAATACTTCAGCTCAAGGTACGGCAATGCGGTCTTTATCGGACCTTTCCATCCGGGTGACGGGTGCTGTGCAATTGAAGGTATTGGTGATTATGTGCTGATGCACGGCGACTTCTCCACAGCAGAGAATAACGCCGCAGCCCTTTATATCCTGAAGGAGGTGGCACCAAAATGGAAGCACAGAACAGTCATTGCCGGCAAAAGACCCTCAGCAGAGTTGTCAGGCGTCGCCGCATCACTCAGGCATGTTAAGATGGTTTCCAATCCCTCAATGAACCAGATGAATGAGCTGATAGCCAACGCACAGGTATGCCTGCTCAATGCATCACAGCCCACCGGGATGAAGCTAAAACTGATCAATGCGCTATGCAATGGCCGTCACGTAGTTGCATCACCGGCAGTTGTCGCCGGAACGAACCTCGGGAGTCTCTGTAACATCGCCCTTGAGCCGGAGGACTGGCTCACCATCACTGACAGGCTCATGAAGCAAAAGTTTACGGATGAGCAAATAAAACAGCGCAGCCACCTTCTTTCAGAAGTGGCCGACAATGCCATCAATGCCAGAAGAATTATCGAATCTCTGAATAGCTACACGCCTGAGAACTAAGCGTACCTGGCCTTACTGGTATATTCTTCTCCTGTTAAGCTCCCGCCGGTAGGCAGCGGCATATCTGTTGTGCTCCGCCAGGGTGCGTGAGAAATGATGATACCCTGAGCCGTCATATCTGGCAACAAAAAAGAGATATTCATGGCTTTCCGCCTTAAGTACAGACTCAAGACCGGAGCGCGAGGGGCATCGGATGGGACCCGGTGGCAGGCCCGGATATTTGTAGGTATTGTAAGGCGAATCCACTTCAAGATGCTTGTTAAGGATACGCCGCAGGGAAAAATTATTGACTGCGAACTTCACGGTCGGGTCTGCCTGCAATGGCATTCCCTGACGGAGCCTGTTGATGTAAACTCCTGCAATGCGCGGTTTTTCATCCTCCCTCGATGCCTCCTCGTCAACAATAGACGCGAGAACGGAAACTTCCGCCGGGGTTAGCCCGTGCTCCTCCGCCAGCACCTTCCGCTCCTCAGTCCAGAAGTCGCGGTATTCCTTTAGCATACGCCTGTAGAAGCCCCGGGCGTCAACAGACCAGTACAGCTGATATGTGTCAGGGATAAAGACCGAAATGAGCGTATTCCGCGTGAATCCGTCATCTGCATAGTTGGTCTCGTCAGAGAAGAATGCGGAAATAGAAACGGAGTCAGTTTCCAGTTGCCGGCCAATCTTGCCGGCCAGTTCCTCAAGGGTTCTTATGTTGTTGAAGGTGACATTGACGGGTGCTTGCCGTCCGGAACGCAATACATTGACTATGTTGTTATTGCTCATGCCAGGCTCAATAATGTAAGAACCGGGTTTGACACTGCGTCCGAAGGATTTCAGTCGGGAGGTCAGCACAAAGCTGCTCCGGCTGCGAAGAACTCCGGCGCTCTCCAGTGTGTCAGTCAGTGCCGTGAAGTCAGATCCGGAAGGAACATAGATCCTCACCGGCTCTTCAGCCTTCACATTCTGCCTAAGAACTATCGCCCAGAGAAAAACTGTAAATGCGATTCCTGCGATAAGAATTATATAAAAAAGTGTCAGTATCAGTTTTTTCATCGGCTGCGAATTTAATAAAGCGGGCCGAATATCCGCGCAATCGACTCCTTGTACCGGACCCGCTTCGGCCTTTTCATCCACTCCTCCCTCTTCACTTCGGAACATTTCTTCAGGTCTTCGGCGAAGAGCACTCCAAGTCTGAGTGCGAAATCTTCATCATAGATTAAAGCCGTCACTTCAAAATCGAGGTCGAAACTTCGGACATCGACATTGGGTGATCCTACCGAGGAGAAAATGTTGTCAACAAGCAGATATTTGGAGTGAATGAATCCGGCCCGGTATAGAAATACCCTGACTCCGGCTTCGAGCAGCTCGGAGATGTATGACCTGGTATTCCAGTTTGCGATGATCGAATCGGTATACTCCGGAAAGATCATTCTGATATCAACCCCGCTCAGGGCAGCTGTTTTGAGTGCCGTCAGCAGGCTCTCGTCGGGACTGAAGTATGGAGAAGTGAGGTAGATTGACGATTTCGCTGTGGAGATGGCAGAGAAGTAGACCTGCATAATTGTTGCCCAGTCTGTATCCGGACCGCTGGATGCTACCTGTACGAGGCATTTGTTGCCGGTGCGCACCACATACTCAAGTGAGCCGTCAGGCGGCAGCTCCTCACCGGTAACAAAATCCCAGTCCGCAATAAATACCCTGTCAAGGGCGGCCACGGCTTCTCCTTCCAGCCTCAGGTGGGTATCAACCCAGGGTCCAAGATCAGGCAGGCCGCGCAGGTATTTGTCTGCGATATTAAGTCCCCCTACAAAGCCCACCTTTCCGTCAACCACAAGTATCTTCCTGTGGTTACGGTAGTTGATCTTGCTGGAGAAACTCGGGAAACGGACAGGATGGAAGGTGTGTATCTGCACTCCGGCCTCGCGCATCATTTTGATATAAGGCTTTCGGATGTTCCAGCTTCCCACGTCGTCATAAATGACCCTCACTTTTACTCCTTCCTTCGCCTTGCGCTTCATCAGGTCACTGAACTCCATTCCCAGTTTGTCAGGCTCAAAGCGGTAAAACTCCAGGTGAATGAAATGGGTAGCCGAGGCAATGGCATCGAGCATGGCGGGGAAGGTCTGCTGGCCGTTGACCAGGAGGTCTATTCTGTTGTCAATGGTTAAAAGCGACCTGTTATTCCTGAGCATCAAGTGAATAAGGTGAGCCTTTGACCTCACGGCCTCGCTCTCACCGGCAAGAAATGATGAGAGGAGCTTGACCTGGCGATCGGCATGGTCAGCCAGCCTGGCACTGTCAGCCATGCTTTTGCGGCTGTAAATCTTCTGCTTGCGGTAGTTGCGGCCGAAAAAGAAATAAACTATCACACCTATGACGGGAACAAACAGGACCACCAGAAGCCATGAGAGGGTCTTTACCGGATTCCTGTTCTCAAAAACTATCATCAGACAGATAACAAAGACCGAAATCAGGTAGACAACCGTCAGGACATTCCTCAGAACGAAAATGGTATTCCCAGCCAGAATCATTTATACTCCTTAAACTTGCTACCGTAAATATAAAAAAAACTCTTCCGGAAACAGCGGAAGAGTTCTTATGGATGTTGCAGTCTTCAGAATATCAGCCCCACATGGATCAGGATGGCACCTGTCCTGTCGTCAAACTCGAATTCTTCTCCTCCTATTGTAATCCCGTCTCCAAACTGGTTGAGATTTCCTTCGTAGCGAAGATCAAGGGTGAGCTTCTTGAAGATATCCAATCCAACGCCTGCCTGGTAACCGAATGCAGCTGTTTTGTAGGTAGCAATATCAGCCATATCCGACGGTTCGGAAAGCAGAATCGAAGCAGCCGGGCCTGCATTAACCCTCAATGGTCCCAGTTTAAAACCAAGGAGAACCGGGATATTAAGTTTTGTAAATTTTTGTTCGAGCAGCTCATCTACAGGCTGTCCATCAATCACACCTTCATAGGTCATGGAGTTTGTTGCAGTAGCCAGCAAAAACTCAGGCTGAAGGTAGAATCCAGCAAATGATACTCTCAGGAAAGCGCCTCCCTGGAATCCCCATTCTGCAGTTTTGGCATTCTGAAGAATTACATCAACATTTGCCTGGGACAGATTGAGGCTGGTAAAGGTGAAGTCAGTACTTGCCCCGGCCTTCAGGCCGAATTTTACCTGTGAAAAGAGCGGTGCGGCAAGAACAAGTGCAAGAACAATGACAATGAACTTTTTCATTTCTCTCAGTTTTAGTTTAAGAACAGTAGTTGCTGTCCTGATAAACGCAATAAACAGGCCAAAGGTTGCACAGAAACAGATAAAGAGGCTCTTTTTTTTACTTTTTAGCGAGTTCCGAGAAGATGATTTCCTTCATTTTATCGAACTCTTCGCGCTCGAAAAGGCGGGTCAGGAATACTATTTTGCCATTCCGGTCTATAATTATATTGCGGGTCACACCTGCCTGCTTTTCTGCAAACAGGCCGAAAATATCTGCTCCCGGATCGAGAGCCAGCGGATATGTTATCTTCATGTCTGCGGCAAACTTCTTCACCGTTGCCTCTGGCTCATCACGATCTATGCCGATGACTGCCAGTCCCTGCTTCTTCCCTGGAATCCATATCTCCTCCTCAATGAAGGGCATCTCTTTGCGGCAGACGCTGCACCAGCTGGCAGTGAACTGCAGCATAACAACCTTACCACGGAGGTCTGAAAGCTTATAGCTTGTCCCTCCCGCCTCTTTTATGGTGAAATCAGGTGCGGTATCACCAACCTTCACAAAGTAATTATGTTCGTATACCTTTTGCCCGTGTAATCCTGCAGTGAATCCCAACAATAGTATGGCTGCCAATAGAACAGTTCTTTTCATAATCCGTTTCGTTTGAGCCCCAAAACTACAAAAATCCTGTAACACTTAACAGTTGTCAAATATCATTCGGATGTTCAGGATATCCCGGACACAGTATAACTTTTCCCCTGGTATCCGTTCCCGGTTCACTCCTCCTCCACGGGCATCTCGAGGTAACTGCTGCACAACCGGAGCTCAAGATAGCCCTCTTCAGTCTCATGGAAGCCATACTCAAAGCAGTATGACCACCTTGTTCCTTCCCTTGTTTCCACAAGGTGCGTAAAGAATGTGAAATTGTATCCCTGGGCTATCAGGGCATCGCGGTGGATACGGTGATGGCCGTCATCAAGCAGATCGGACAGAATTTTCCTGTTGCGCCTGAGCTGGGCGTGCACATTGCGAACATAATTGTTCTGATCACGGTTAATACGGTTATTGTAGTTGTTGCGGCACTGATCGGAACAGAATTTCTTATCAGACCGTCCAAGGAGCCTGGCTCCGCAGTCAAGACATACTCTTTCCACAGCGAATGTTTTCATAAAGATAAATAAAATATACATTTCAAGATCTCATATCAGTCTGATTCTTATTCTGTAATCCGTTTTCAAACGGATATAAACGACTGCTAAACGGATAGAAATGATTAATAACCGGATCATGTGCCGGAGAGGGTGCAAATTTGTACCGTTAACAGCATTATTAACTAAAAACAAAAGGTCATGAATGCATTAAGAAACAGGGTACAACTGATCGGTCGCCTGGGACAGGATCCGGAGATCAGAACGCTTGAGAGCGGAAAGAAGGTAGCTCACTTCAATCTCGCAACGAATGAGAGTTACAAGAATGCTGACGGTGCCAAAATCGATGAGACCACCTGGCATAGCATCGTAGCGTGGAACGGACTTGCCGAGCTCTCCTCGAAGTTTCTCAGCAAGGGAAGGGAGGTCTGCATTGAGGGACGGATAAGCTACCGCAGCTACACAGACAAGAACGGCAACCAGAAGAATGTCACAGAGATCGTGGCTTCAGACCTGGTGATGCTCAGCTCGGGAAACAGGTCACGGGAATTGATAACCGGTGAACCTGAACCGGATCATGAGGTGGAACCTGTCACCGGCAGCGATCCTGCCGGTCGCGGAGGTAAGGGACGGGGCAAGTAAGCCGGTACAGGGACCGTCTCAGGCAGACCATAATGGCTGTGGGGTCGGGTGGTGATGTATGGATGTCTCGCTGGCAGGTCCCGGTAGTGTGCCGGGGCCTGTTTGCTGTCCGCGGAACCCGGGTGACTGAAATGATGCCCGGATAATCAGCTGGCCCCCGGTCAACTGTCTGCTGTCGTTGGTTTGGACGCAATTGTGCCAGCATCCGTTATCTGCCCGTAGCATCCCTGCCGGCATGCAATGCCTTAAGATTGACAGCCACAACCTCCTCACCCTTGCGGCTGAACATCTTTCTGACGGCATTCTCCAACGATGTGAACGGCATTGAGATGAATGATGATGCCGCACCGAGGATTACCATGTTGCCAGATCTTGCCGATCCCAGATCCCTGGCAATGCCATCCGCATCAAGTACAATTGTGTTGCCAGCCCTGTCAAGCTCCGCAAGCACCTTGCCAGCCTCAGGGTAGTCGGGGATGTTCACATAGGGAACAGAACTGGTTACGATCCAGCCCCCTGAGGAGAGCCACGGGAGGTAACGCAATGCCTCCATCGGTTCAACACTGATGATCAGATCAGCCCCTCCATGCGGGATCAGGTCGGACCAGATCTCCCTGTCTGAGAGCCTCAGATGTGACTGCACGTCACCACCTCTCTGGCTCATGCCATGTACCTCGGCCTGCTTCAGAAACAGATTCTGCTCAACGGCTGCTAGACCAATCGTGGCGGCTATGGAGAGGATACCCTGTCCGCCTACACCTGCCAATATAATATCACATTTCATGTTATTCCCCGGATTTGTTTTTCTCTGCCGCTTCGGCCTTTTTGTTTCGTGATGCTGTTTGAATGCACTCCCGCCTCGCAAGTATTACCGAAAGACCATTATGTTTCAGCTCGGCGCCGATAACTGACTTATTCTCCTCATGGTTCTTCCTGAGTGGCACAATCACCTTCAGATGAGCAGGATCAACCCCGATTCCCAGACAGATGCTTTCCAGCCTGTCTGTAGCCTGCGACTTCTGTCCGCCAGTCATACCGGTGGTGGAGTTGTCTGAAATGATGAGTGTTATGGGAGAGTCTTTTAACACAGCGTCGAGCAGCCCGGTCATTCCCGAGTGGGTAAAGGTGGAGTCGCCAATGACTGCCACTGCCGGAAAAAGTCCGGCATCGGCAGCGCCTACTGCCATTGTGACCGAGGCTCCCATGTCAACACAGGAGTTGACCATATTGTAAGGAGGCAGTGCTCCAAGGGTATAGCAACCTATGTCGGAGAATACCCGCCCAGGTCCTGCTTCAGCCATCACCTCGGCCAGGGCGGAATAGAGATCCGCATGACCGCACCCCTTGCAGAAAGATGGTGGACGTTGACGTACCAGCGATGGCACATCCCTGCCGCAGGTGGATTTCAGGCCCAGGGCTGACGCCACGATTGCAGGATTCAGCTCACCATCACGTGGCACTGTACCATCCAGGCGTCCGAGCACAGTGACATCCCTGTCTAGCAAACCCCTCAGATGCTCCTCTATCATGGGATAGCCATCTTCAAGGACCAGCACCCTGTCACACCTGCCGACCAGGGCTGCCACCTTATCCCTGTTCAGGGGATAGGTCCCGACTGAAAGTATATTATAATCACCGTAGTTATCACCTATGTTCTCCATCAGGTAGTTGAAAGCAATACCGCACGCAATGATACCCGTACCTCTGCCTTTGCCCTCGAGGAGCCTGTTATGACCATCCAGCACTGAATCAGTTCGAAGTGTCTCGTATATACCCGTAAGCGCCCTGTATTGCTTCCGTGCTATAGCCGGCAGAAGTACAAACTGACGTGGATTGCCCGGCAGGGAGAGGGTATTCTGCATGGTCTTCTCCCTTCTGGCTACTGCTGACCTTGAGTGAGCCAGGCGCGTCGTAATCCTGAACAGGACCGGCAGCCTGAATTTCTCAGATAAAGCGAAGGCATCAAAGATCATGTCATAAGCCTCCTGCTGGTTTCGCGGCTCCATGACGGGAACCAGTGCAAACTTTCCGTAAAAACGTGAGTCCTGCTCGTTCTGAGAAGAGTGCATCGAAGGATCATCTGCCGCAACAACCACCAGGCCTCCATTCACACCAGTCACAGCCGAGTTGATAAAGGCATCGGCAGCAACATTCAGCCCTACATGCTTCATGGCCACCATGGCCCTCTTGCCGGCATATGACATACCCAGTGCAGCTTCCATGGCGGTCTTCTCATTTGAAGACCACTCCCTGTGCACACTGTCCGAAGCTGCCTGTTGGGAGGCCTGGATATACTCCATTATCTCTGTTGATGGCGTACCCGGATAGGCATACATGCCGCTCAGACCAGCATCCAGGGCAGCCTGTGCAATAGCCTCATCTCCAAGTAATAAGAGTTTCTGCATATTTATTTAGCATTTATTTGTTTTCGTTACGGCGACAGTAAAGATCATTAAAGTTAAGTTAAAATCAAGAAGTAAATGTCATTATTGTTTACTTTACGTCACAAAATTATCTGTCGTTGAAGAAGTTTTTGGTGATTTGTGTCATGCTGGCATTTCCGTTGTCCTGGCTCCATTCTCAGGCAGGAGAAAAAAGGTATATACAGATAGATGGACTGACAGCTGACGAGAACGGTTTTATTGTTCCCGACGTAAGCATTTACTCTAAGCATCTGCGTCGCGGAGCAGCCAGTGATCACCGTGGTATCTTTTCAATAATAAGCGCCCCGGGCGATACCGTATTCTTCAGCGCAATAGGCTACAAATCGACCTTACTGACAGTTCCCGTCACCACAACAGGAGACCATTACATTACGGACGTACTCATGGTCACTGACACCATCCGGATCGGCGAGGTGCTTGTGCTGCCATGGAAGACCTACTCAGAGTTCAAGAGGGCAGTTCTGGAAAATAAGCCGGTTGATCCCCTGATGGAGAATATGGAATATAACCTGGCAATGGTTCAGCAACAGATATGGAGTGACATGACCCCGACACCCGGACAGGCATACCGCTACACCATGCAACAGATGTCTGACAATCTCTATACCAGAGGCCAGATGCCGGCCAATAACCTGCTTAACCCCTTTGCATGGCAGAAATTCGTAAAGGGAGTCAAGGACGGGATGCTGAAGAACGAGCCCTCCAAGACCAATAAGGTAAAAAAGAGCAAGAGCCGCAAGAAGAAAAAGAATGACTGATGACATGGTCATCCAGAAAAATACTCCCCCTTATTATTGCTTTGCCTGGTATATTCGCCCCCTCCCTGGTCCAGGCACAGGAGCGGGTTATTTCAGGTACCGTCACTGACACAGCCGGGTTTCATATCCCCGGAGTCACAGTCTTTGTGCCTGACTTCAACAAAGGTACCGTTACCGGTGAAGACGGCACCTTCAGACTGATTTTTGACCCTGGCGCCGGTGACCGCATTACTCTCATCTTCTCATCTTTAGGATACATAAATGACACTCTGGACATGGCTGCTGCAAAGCCGGCCGGCCAGCTCATGATAGAGTTGTTACCGGAAGTAATCAGCATTGGCGATGTGAAAGTGACCGCCACCAGGCCTGATAATATTACAGTCATAAGTATTCCGTCGGTAGCAGGAGCTGTGATACCATCAGTAACCGGGGGTATTGAAGCTGCCATAGCAACCCTGCCGGGAGTTGCCTCATACAGTGAACTTAGCTCAGGCTATTCGGTCCGGGGTGGCAGCTATGACGAAAACCTGGTATATATCAATGGTGTCGAAGTATACCGGCCTTACCTCATCCGGACCGGGCAACAGGAGGGTCTGAGCAGGATCAATCCCGACCTGACTGCCTCGGTGAATTTCTCCCCCGGAGGATTCAGCGCATCATACGGAGACAGGATGTCATCAGTGCTCGATATAAACTACCGTGAGCCTGAGAACAGAGAAGGATCAGTCTCACTGAGCCTTCTTACCTCTTCGGTACATGCCGGTGCGAGGAGCAGGGATGAAAGGCTCTGGTTCATTGCCGGTGCACGGTACCGTTCCAATGCCATACTCCTGGGCAGCCTTGAGGACCGCGGCGCATACCGGCCTCATTTTGCAGATATTCAGGCCATTGGCGGTTATCAGCCTGACATGAACACTAAACTCACCCTTTCTCTCTGGGGCTCATCAAACAACTACATCTTTATACCGCAAAGCCGGACTACTACATTCGGGACATTTGAGAAGGCTTACCGTCTCTATACCTTCTTTGAAGGAGGGGAACGTGACAGGTATAACAGCGGCGGAGGCGCTATCACACTCGAACTCAAACACAATGAACGCCTTGCCTCCAAATTCATTATCTCAGCTCAAATTGCAGGGGAAAATGAGAACTATGACATCAGGGGTGCGTACAATCTCTTCTCGCTTGACCAGAATATAGGCAGTGAGAACAAACCCGACACTCTGATCAATGCCGGGGTTGGAAGTTGGCTCTCTCACGCCCGCAACTCTTTCCGGAGCACATTGACAGGTGTTTCATACCAGGGATCCATCCTCTCCGGAAGAAACGGCCTGGAGTGGGGTTTGACTGCAAGGTACAAGAGCAATGACTCACACCGTGACGAATGGCTGAGGGTAGACTCCGCAGGCTTTACACTTGGAGGAACAGGTGACGGACTTGTGCTCACTTCACGGTCTGAGCTGAGAGTTGCAGCCAGAAGCTTCACCGCCGGGGGATGGATCATCAGCCGGGCCAGTTTCATGATTGCAGACAGGGCAAGCGACCTCAATGCCGGGATAAGGACGTCATATGATACCTACAGCTCTGAGCTGCTGGTCTCACCCCGCATCTCTGTCAGGACGGAGCTGAGCAGGAGCTTCTTATTATATATCGCTGCAGGTGCTTACCATCAGCCTCCGGCAGGACGAGAGCTGATGCTCGAAGAAGGAACCGGTGCAAGGCGCCTGAAGGCACAACGCTCATACCACCTGACGGCAGGGGCACGCTACGATTTCATTGCATGGGAGAGACCATTCAGATTCACTGCAGAAGCATGGGGCAAACACTTTGACCGCCTGGTACCATACCTGGTTGACAATGTCAGGCTTGTGTACTACGGTGGCAACATTGCCAGAGGTTATTCGGCCGGAATAGATATGAGAGTCAATGGAGAGTTCGTTCCCGGTGTTGAGTCGTGGTTCAGCCTCTCCCTGATGAAATCGGAAATGCAGATACCCTCGCTTTCCACGGCACGTTTTCCCTCTCCCTTTGATCAGAGGGTACACTTCAGCATCTTCTTCCAGGATTACCTCCCTTCTCACCCTGATTTCAGAGCCCACATAAATCTTGCATTCGGTACCGGCATTCCAACTTCGCCACCAGGAATTGATCAATGGGACATCTGGTTCAGGATGCCTCCCTACAGAAGAATTGATATAGGCTTCTCAAAGGTGCTCTCAGGTGGTTCAGCAAAGAGGAAGGAGTCGTTCATGAAAGAGCTGGTTGCCGGATTTGAGATCTTCAATCTGTCCGACATAAGGAACACGATCTCATATACTTGGATCCGTACTGTCAGAAACAGCCAGGGAGAAACAAGAGAGTATGCTGTACCTAACTATCTCACGAGAAGAAGCCTCAATCTGAAACTGACAGCACAATTCTGACGTATAAGGTATTCAGAGTTACATTTATTCCTAATTTCGTACCCTGATGAACAGGTTTGAAATCACATTCACGGCCATTATGGCCACAATCATAATTCACCTGACTGTGGCTGTCGTCTTTATGTCCGTAAAAATTTCGGCTCTGCATCGGGAGATAGCCGCCGAGATCATATTATCCTTCGAGGAGGAGCTTCCCGATCCCGACATGGAGAAGGCGCTCGAACTGGCCAAGAGCGACCAGTTTCAGGGGGCAAGCGCAGAGGAGCTGGTAAACATCATAAAGAATATAGCCGACAAACCCATGGATATTGACCCCAGGGAGTACGAGAACATGGTCAAGGAGGAGATGATTAAGAGCGGTCTGCTCAATGAAAAAAACTTCATTGATGACCGTAAGATTGAAGAGGAAGCCGGAATGGAGGAGCTTGCCATACCGAAAGAGGAGGTAAATCCCGAGGTGACTGAGCAGAAGGAGAAGCCTGCAGAAAAGGGAACCTTCAGGGGCCCGACACGTATTTTCTATGACCTTGCCGGGCGTCAGCATGTATTCCTGCCGGTTCCGATCTATAAATGCGAAGGTGCGGGACAGATAACTCTTGCCATAGTGGTGGATCGCAGCGGCTCGGTAATCAAGGCTGAACCAGCGTCTAAACTCTCATCCACCAAAGATCCATGTCTCACGGAGACGGCAGTTGAACATGCTTACAAATCAAGGTTCAATTCGGACCAGAACGCTCCTGAAAAACAGGGAGGCTTTCTCACATTCGTTTTCGTATCACAGAACTGAAATAAATCAGAAAAGGGAGCCCTGTACCGGGTAGTTATAGGGCATGATCAGCTCCGGCCGGTTGCGGTCGGCGCGTGAATTTGTTATCAGCGGGCTTACTGTATGTGCTGCAAGCAGGTCTGATCCGGCAGGCTCCATAAGTGCAGCAAGCACATCTCCTGGAATTCCCTCCTTAAGCCAGAGGCTTTCCGCAGCAGCCGGGAGGATCACCGGCATCCGTTTTTTGGAGTTGTGTATCTCCTCCATTAATTCGTTGGCACGGGTGGTAACCACTGAGAATGTGTTAAGAGTTATACCTCCCTGCATGGTCCATGAGTCCCAGATACCTGCCAGTGAGAAGATCTCTTCTCCCCTGAGGGTGATATACCACGGGATCTTTCTGCCCCCCAGGTGCTGCCATTCGAAGAAGCCCCTCACGGGAACCAGGCAACGCCTGTATGCGAACGATTCCCTGAATGCAGGTTTGGAAGCAATGGTTTCCGAACGGGCATTAAAGGTCTTGAGCATGATTTCGTTGGCCTCATTTTCGCCGGTAACCCAGGATGGGATTAGTCCCCACCTGAAAAGCCTGATTCCTGCGCTGCGGTCAGAACAGACAACCGGCATTGAAGGCAAACTGTATGCATGATAGTAGAAACTCGGACGGTACTTGTCGTGATCAATCAGCTCACTGCCGTAACGCTCCTCTAGCTCTTCCCTGACAATATTTAAATTAACTGTGAAACACATTTAAGTGCAAGCTTTATGCTTTCTGTGAAAGCGGCAGTCAGAATCTAAGTGCGACCGGAGCAGAATAACTGAAAAGATCAGTTTCCGGCCACTGATTGACCCGCTGCAGGAACTTATACATCATCTGGTCAATTTCTGTTGTCAGCTCGGGGCCGTTCCAGGAACTGCTATTCATCAGCACGACCCATGCAATACCGTCAGGCATTCTCTTCAACATGGCAGTGGTGCCCGAGAATGAACCCGTCCGCCACCATGTCCCGTTGGGAAGAGTTGCCCTCCATCCTACAGGAGCATATCCGTTATAGACATCTGTCATGAATTCGATGCTCTCAGGTGCAAGAATATCTCTGGGCAAATCAAAACCGTCAATTGCCAGCAAGAGTCTCATCAGGTCAGGGGCTGTGGCAACCCATCCTCCTGCCGCACCGAGGGTCTCAATGTCATTCCCTCCCCTGCTGGCCATTACCATCTCACCGGTACCGTAAATTGAGGGTTTAGGAGTGGCATTTTCCACCTCGTAGTAGGATACCTCGAGGGGAAGCGCGTCCGCGGGCAGATTATGCCCTATGGCCATGTCATAAATACCAAGCGGCTCAAGTATCTCCTTCTGACAGAACGTTTCATAATCCATACCCGAGGCTTCTTCGATCACAAGGCCCAGGATGCTGTATCCAAGATTACTGTAAGACTGCCCTGTACCGGGAGCAAAATGCAGGTTCTTACTCAGTGCAAACCTGATGATGGTCTTAAGGTCTACCGGCATCGGCACGTCAAGTGAGCGGGCTATCACTTCAGGCATGAACATCTGATCACCGTATCGCTGTGACCACCCTGCCTCATGCGAAAGCAAATGCCCTACCGTTATATCATACACCCGGGTGTCCTTCGGATTGGCAAAGAGCGTATCATCCAGTATTGCACCCGCTCCGAACACCTTTTCGGTCACAGAGAGTCTGCCCTGCTCCTGTAGCTTCATCACAGCCACTGCCGTGACAAGCTTGGAGACACTTGCTACACGGAAACGGTGATAAGGCTCAACCGGGAGAGAGTCCGGAACTGAAGCATAGCCAAAGCCACGGGCATAGAGCAGCTTACCGTTCTTTGCCACGGCAATGGATGCCCCCTTAATGTCCCAGGTCTTCAAAAACGACTCAACCGCCTTATCCGCTCCATCAAACATCTCGCCCTTAAGGAGAGTGTTGTCAATTCGCAGATGCGCTGGAAGATATGTACCCGCCAGTCCGGAAACCTGCTCAGTGCCAACCTTGGGCACAAACAGGAACAATACCAGGACTATGGCAACTATTACTCGCATTGATTTTAACGGCAGATTCATAAGGTACTTCCTGTACTGGAAACGGCGGTAAAAATAGAATATTATCCATCTTAAACCCAACAACAGTGTCATTTTTGTCAACCGGCAAAAAAAAATATCAACAAAATGAGCTAAAAAACAAACATAGAGTAAATTTGTATTCATGACCCCTGCAATAAAAAAAACTGTGATAATTTCTGCCCTGTTTCTCTGCGGGACTTATCTTAAGGGTCAAAATGATTCTCTTCTGACAGACTCTGTGATAGGAAGAATAAAGGCCATCCTGGAGGTGTACAGTGCCCATTCGGTTTTCTTTGACACATCGGATTATGTGCAAAATGACTTCGATGCTAACGATATAAACCTGCAGACCGCTGCCTCTCTCGGTTCGTGCAATGAGATCATCAGGCTCTATATCAGGGGTGCCGATATCAATAACTTCGCAGGGGAAACTGCCACACCCCTTCATTATGCAGTCAATTCAGGCAAATGGGAGGCAGTGGAGATACTGCTGCTGCTGGGAGCTGATCCTGAACGTAAGGATATGTACGGTAACACGCCGCTTATAGCCTCAGTTCGTGCGAATAACATTGAGATCGCCGAAAAGCTGATACGCTACGGCGCCATGCTGACCGGGAGCGACAGGCAAAACTCGATTCCGCTTCATCATGCTTCTGCCCTGGGCAATTTCATTATGGCTGATATGCTCCTATATTATGATTCGCCCATTGAAGTACATGACAGCGAGGGGAACACTCCCCTGATGACGGGAGTCTGCTTTGGTTATCATGATATCGCCGACCTCCTGCTTCAGTCAGGCGCAGACCCCAATGCGGCGGACAAGAGAGGATTCACACCGCTTATGGCTGCAGTGCAGAACGGAGATACCCTTATGATGAGGCTCCTGATAGATGCCGGCGCGAATCTGTACGCGGTTAACGCTGAGGCTCTGGACGCACTGGGCGTCGCTGTCCTTTTCTCTCAGAAGGAGTCCGTGGCATACCTTCTCGATAAGGGTAACCGGTGGAGTCAGAACTACGGCACAAAAACCGACCCACTGACCCTTGCAAACAAATATGGCCGGAAAGAGATACTTAAGATGATGCTTGACAACGGGATGGAGTCAAAAGGGGTTCTCTCATTCAGTGAACTCTCTGTCTCGGCCGGTGGAATGCTCACTTCATACTATCAGATGGCAGGAGGATCAGTGTCAGCAACCAATCCGGGGATACGAACCGGGATAACGCTCGGCGCCGCTTCCAATCCCTTGAGTCAGCGAATGCTTGTAAAGGGTGATGATGATATCATATACCAGTACAAGGTCAAAACGAATATGATCTATGCAGGTCTCTTCAGGGAGTTCCTGCTGAATCAGCCTTACAGTGAGTTTACAGTCAACGCTGTGCCTGCATTATACATTGGCTACAGGTTTCACTCCCATTATGAGGGTACCGAAGACAGGCCTGACAACAGCATCATTATAATCCCGGCTGCGGATCTTCTGTTCAGCAGGCGTAACCTTGGTGTCAGTGCAGGCTTTACATATGCGAAATTGCCCTTTTACAAGACCGGACCATTATGGTTCACACTCAAGGCTTCCTATACTCTCACACGCCCCACAGGCAATTTCTCTATAAAAAAGGTCAGATTATACAACTATGAGCAAAACTAGCCTGACAATTGCTGCCTTTCTTTTGCTCCTCTTTTCCTGCGAGGAGGGATTTATCACAGATTGCAATCAATGCTACAGTGATGACTACAGGGTGATCCTCAGAATCAGATACCGTAACCCTGATTACATGCCCAACCATCCGGTGGTCACACTGTATGAAGGCAAGGTGAGTGACAGCATCGTCCTGAAGAAGTTCTATATTACAGACCCCACTTCATATATTGACTATAATGCCATCCTGTACAAGGATTATTCTGCAACGCTTGTATTTTACAAGGACGGCCAGAAATATATCATTACCGCCGGAGCATGCCCGAACGTGAGGTATGACGAAACTTCATGTGAAGAGCCCTGTTATTACCTCTATGATAACATCCTGGATCTGAGGCTGAGGTACGAATAACCAGGTAAGTCCGGGTCAGATACGTAATGTAAGCAGCAACTGGCGAAGCTCGTTTGGAGTCACATCTTCCTGTATCTTTCCGGCATCGGCAACGGATATCCTGCCCCTTTCTTCCGAAACGATTATGACGACTGCATCGGTCTGTTCCGTCAATCCAATGCCTGCCCGGTGGCGCATCCCGAAACGTGCCGGGAGTCCTGACTGATCCGTGGAAGGAAGGGGGCATCGTGCGGCGAATATCTTCCCGTTCTGAATCAGGACAGCCCCGTCATGGAGGGGTGATCCCTTGTAAAATATGGTTTTCAGCAGTTCATCAGTGACTAGTGCATTGAGCAACTCTCCCCCGTCGGAGTATATTTCCAGCAAACTGGTCCTTCCAACAGCAATAAGGGCTCCGGTGCGCGACTGAGCCATTGACTCCACAGCATGAACGATCTCCTCAACGATCTGGCTCGTTGTCTGATCTACTGCACCTGACGGGAAATACCTGTCAAACGAAAACCTGTTGCGGCTCATGTACCTGTTCCCGATTGCGAGGAGAAACCTGCGTATCTCCTGCTGGAAAACAATGATGAGCGCGATGACACCCACTCCGATTACCTGCCCGATTATAGCGCTTATCAGCTCCATATTCAGGGCCTTAACCACAAGCCAGAAGAGGTAGACGAAGAAAATGCCCAAAAAGATGCTGAATGCCGCCGTGCCCCTGATAAGACGATACAACTGGTAGAAGATGATGGCTACCATGAATATGTCAATGATATCGAGGACTGTAAATTCGAGCATATGTCAGCGTGAGGTGACCGACAAATTTAAGAATAATGATCAAAAAGGCTGCCTGATGGATAAATCTTTTCGTAAAGAGTTACCACCTGGCGTGCCTCGCGCACATCATGTACCCTGAGTATCGATGCACCATTGACAAGGGCGATCATATTAAGCGCCGTGGTCCCGTTCAGGGCTTCTTCAGGCGTTACTCCGAGCGTTTTCCAAACAATCGACTTCCGTGACAGACCTGCGAGAAGAGGCAAACCTGCAATGCGGAACTCGGACAGTCTTCTCAGCATCCCGAAGTTATGCCCGGCATTTTTCCCGAAGCCGAAGCCGGGATCCAGTATTATATCCTTTACCCCCGCCGCCTTCAGCCACACCAGCCGTTTCCCGAACCATTCGAGGATATCCGCAACCACATCATCATAGACAGGATCTGTCTGCATAGTCCCCGGAGTGCCTTGCATGTGCATCAATATGTAGGGCACATTCAGTTTTGCAACCAGGGGAAACATACCGGCATCCATCTCCCCGCCGGAAATGTCATTGATGATCGATGCTCCCGCACTTACCACCGCTGCTTCCGCTACCGAGGCACGGTATGTGTCGACCGAAATGACAGCATCCGGATACCGCTTCAGAATCAGCTCCGTTGCCATGCAAACCCTCTCCTTCTCAAGCGGTTCTGACACCGCCTCTGATCCCGGACGGGTGGAACATCCTCCAATATCCAGGATATCCGCGCCATCATCCAGCATCCGGGAGGCGACTGATAATATCTCTTCATCCCCTGTATGACGGCTCCCGGCATAAAAGGAGTCGTCTGTTATGTTTATAATACCCATCACCCGGGGCCGTGAGAGATCCATAAGCCTCCCCTTT
>DHGW01000038.1 GCA_002402965.1 Bacteroidales bacterium UBA4788 | reverse complement strand
CAATATATGTGGTCTGCAAATTTAGGTTGAATTTGTGAGTTATGATGGCCAGGGAACTGATTATTCCCTCTGAAGCCACCGGAGCAAAATCTGACCCGACCGGTCAGATTCCTTTCTCACCCCGATCTCCTTGGTACGCTGTTCGACAGTGTAAGATGTCAGTCCGAACAGTCCCAGGGCTGCAATCAGGAGTGCCAGGATGGAAAAAAATAACAGTCATCTGCGCGTTCTGCTTCTCCTGTTTATACATATTCTCAAAGTCATCGTCAACAAAATAATACTATAATGGATTATTGGCAGTGAACTCTTTCCAGAGCTTTTCAATATTACCTATTGTCTCTGAATAATTCTGTGCCGCCAGCTTCACAGTCAGGTAGCCCCACATCTTATCATCACCCTTGAAGCAGAAGACATAGTGCTGGATGGGATTGCGCAGTGACTCGTGGTTGAAGTTGTTGACAACGCCGATTATTGACATGTTCAGCAAACGGCCTTCATCACCTGGCCTGATGATTCTGGTCTGGTCGGGTTGATCAAGCCCAAACTCCCTCACAGCGCTTTCATTCACCAGGCAGGCTTCCCTGTCTGTGGAGTGGGAATCGCTGAAGAATCTGCCTGAGGCAAGCTTCATACCGTATGTATCAAGGTAATCAGGGTCAACCCAGTTGGTTGCCATAAGGAATGATTCATCATTCCTCCCCTCAATAAGGTATCCGTTGTTATTGTTGTTCCTGTCAGGTACGGCAGTTGAGCTTGCAATTTTCACAACACCCGGGATCTCCCTGGCTGCATCCTTGAATGCCTTCCACCGCGGCCCGAGTACATGAGCCCTTTCAATCACGATAAGCTGATCTTTATTGAAGCCCACATCTTTATTGAGCATAAAGCTTATCTGCCTGTACATCACGACTGTTCCGACTATGAGTAAAATCGAGACCGCAAACTGGAATACGACAAGTACCCTTCTCATCCTGCCGTTCTTCATGCTTCCCGAGATGCTTCCCTTAAGAACCTCATACGGATTGAATGAGGAAAGGAACATGGCAGGGTAACTCTTTGCAATCAGAGCAACTACAACTGTAAAAAGCAGCATTACCCGAATTATATACCAGTAGGAAAGCAGACTAAGCTCCAGCCGCGTGCCAAGCAGATTACTGAAGTAAGGAAGGCTCACTTTTATTATTATGAGGGCAAACAGCAGGGAGATGAACGAAAGGATAAATGATTCTGTAAGGATATTGAGTGACCAGCATACTCCTTGTCGATCCTCCGACTTTTTTGATCCCCACCTCCTTAGCTCTCCTCGATGCCTGGGCAGTAGAGAGGACCGGGGATTTGTCATGAAAGAGGTGATAATGTTGGCATCAAAATGGGAGTTCTCAGGAACATCACTGATCACTCCCGTGACTATGTAACGTACTGTATCAGAACCGATCTTCAATGCCTTATCAATCGGCGATTCCTCCCCGAAAATCTTCTTTGCTGTTGTTTCGGTCAGACAGCCTTGTGAGGGGCGTTAAGCATCTTCTGAGGGTCTCCCATGATGACCGGTATTGTAAAGAAGTTCAGAAATGATGAATCGGTCTGTATGAGATTGTCTTCTGTAAAAATATGTGCATCGTATTCAACAACTGTAGGACCCGAACCGGTCATCCGAAGAAAATCCTCCACCTCTGGAAACTCCTCAAGCATGGTGGGGCCCATAATGGCCGGAGTGAATGCTCCGACTATCTCCTGCCCTCCTGTTTTGCCGTTCAGCACCAGCCTGTAAATCCGCTCCTTTTTCTCATTATATTTATCATAGCTTGCCTCATTTAATACAAAAATAGCGATGAGGAGACTGCAGGCTATTCCAATGGAAAGGCCCAGTATATTTATGATAATGTACGATCTCTGACGTTTAAATGACCGTAAACTGTACTTGATTACTTTGCTTGGCGTGGCCTGGCCGGTTAAATTTAACTGACTCTATAAAGACGTTTGTCATTTATACGTGCTGCACTGTAATTAAAAAATGACTGCCGACGGGGAGTGCTTCAGAGCAATTGAGAAATAATCTTCTTCATGTTGTCGAAATGAGATCCCTCCCAGTATAACCTGTCACAGACGGGACATCTTTTGAATTTCGAGAAGTACGTGCTGGTGTCTGCCTGAAGACGGTCGATAATCTCTTCCTTCCGGACTTCCTCAAGAGGGGCATTGCAATTGATACATCTCGAAAACAATGCAAGCCGCTCCCTCAGATCAAAGCGCCGGAACACCTCTGTCAACTGTTCTTTGTGATCCTGTGACCTGATCCAGTACCCATGCGTTACCCTGCTGTTCTTAATCAATTGCCTGTCACGGGTCAGAATGATCCGGTTCTCCCTAAGTGCCGTTTCAATTATCTCATGGTCCTCGAAGAACCTGCTGTACAAGGTATCAAATCCACATAATCTCAGGTATTTAGCCAGTCTCCCCAGGTGGACGTCCAGTATGAACCCGGGTTCGCGCAGAGGCTTTGCCCTCAGGTGTGTCACAGCAGAAACATCAAATGATTCGAATACAGGATACACGGAAACCCGGTCTCCGTCACTGAGCTTCCTGGAGAAGCTGACTGAAATTCCGTTTACAAGAATAAGGTCGACTTCAACATGAGGGACTCCTATAGCTTCTACTGCATCCTTGACAGAAGGAGTACCGTTGAATTGATAGACGAATTCGGTTTTTCTTTTTTCCCGAGGTAAAAATTCGTTAAGCTCCTCATAGAATCTGAAATGAGCACGGCTCATAAATCCATTCTTTCTCGTTGATCACAGTCTCATGGCAAGGATCTCTGACAGGATGCCGGCAGGCAGCTCTGCCGGATTATTTTTCACATCCGATTTTGAGGATATCACTGCCAGGTCTTCGACCCCGATACCATAACCTGCCAGCCGGGGCAGGTCCAGCTCGTCGGTTATCTCTTGCAGACAGCCGATAAAACTGTCTATATAGTACTCATCGTTCTTTCTCTCTTTTTCGGAAAAGAGTCTGCCCAGCACCGCGTATTTTTTTAACGAGGGGTGATTTCCGGAAATCTTTCGCAGTTCTCTCACTGTCACCTCATTGGCAACAGCCATCAGTGTTCCGCATACAGCACCGTGTGGTATCTTATACATCGATCCTATGGTCCCTGCCAGTCCGTGTACCGCTCCCAGTCCGGCATTCGCAAGGCAGATGCCTGATGTAAGAGCCGCATAAGACATGTCTGACCTTGCCCCGAGATCATCACCGTGAGCAAAGGACCTCCTGAGAGATCGCCTCACCGCCTTTAGTCCCTCCAGGGCAAGCGCGTCAGTGTATCCACTGGCTTTTGTCGAGAGATAAGCCTCTGTCAGCTGCGTGAAGCAATCCATGCCTGCAGCGGCAGTGATATGAGGCGGGCAACTGAGTGTCAGTCCGGGGTCAACAAGCGCAATGTCAGGTACCAGGTTGTCATGACGCAGCGACCGCTTAAAGCCCCCTTTGCCGACGCATGAGATCACGGCATTTTTTGTCGCTTCGCTTCCTGTACCTGAAGTTGTCGGAACAGCTATGAACGGAACCTTGGTGCCAGGATGTTCCATGCTCCCGACAACCTCCAGATAGTCTTTTACTGACCCCGGAGTATTAAGCATTGCAGAAATCGCTTTGCCGGCATCGATAACACTCCCGCCGCCTATACTTACAACGGTATCTGGCTTTTGACCCCTGAAGCGCATCACTGCCTCATCAACAACCTCAGGAGAAGGCTCTCCTGTCACAGTTATATGGTGGACATTAATCCCATTATCCCGGAACTGACCCAAAATGTTACCTGCATTAGTAGATCCGGTAAAAGAGCTGGCCCCGGTAACCAGCAGCATTATATTACCGGATTCTCTGACAATCCCAGCCAGTTCACTGATCCTGCCACCTCCGAAAATTATTAAAGGTAATCGTGCAAACCTGAACGGATTCACCACATCGATTTTTTCCGGGGTTCAATGACAGAGTAACGGACACCGTAGCGATCTTCGGCCATGTAATCCTTTACCCTCTCTCTCCATCTGAGATAGTGTGATGTCTCTTTATGTACCCTGACAGCCTGCTCAGATTCGAAGACCTCATAGATCATGAACCGGCACGGATCGTCAGCCTGCTGAAGCACATCAAATCGAATGTTTCCCGGCTCCATGACCGAGCCTTTGTGGTTTTCTACCATAGCTTCAATGAATTCCTGCAGATTCTCAGGCTTTACCTTAATATGAATACCTGTCACTATCATAATTCGGCTTTTATTCAGAGAAATAAAGATATAAAATTAGTTGTGACCTGCGGTGGCTTCAAACAATACCCTTGGTCATCCTTCCCGTTTCATCTGCTATCTGCACTCCGATTCTGCTTTAAGAAAGATGAAAAACGCATTTTTCGCTTTTTTTTATACTGTGCATCATCATTAGTCGGGATTATAAACATAATTTACTATTTTGTCGGTTCTTTTGATCATAACCTGCTTGAGCCACTAACCAATACCGGAATACCTGCTCTCATGAGAAAATCAGTGATTCCTATTTTATTGATCTTAAACTATCTTGGTTGTCATGCACAGATAAAGGAGTAGATTGATAAGGACAGACAGCGGCAGGTGGGATAATTTCTAATTTAGTATAACCTTCTTTTTTTATACAGACCTGGCAAAATGAAGTTTCGTGATCTTGAGTGGTGGCTAGTTGGAACAATGGGAGTTGTCGCCTTTGTGCTGGCATTCTCCGGATTCAATATTATTTTTTATGAGGCTGGAACAGATAGAACTATTCCCGACCTGATATACCATTCCATCAAAGTTTTCGGGATGGATATTATTGATGATTACCCCTCTCCCCTGCCATGGCAGCTTGAAACTGCCAGGTGGCTGGCCCCGGGGGTGCTGATCTATACCGCTATAAAGGCAATCCTTTATCTTTTAAGGAGGGAAATTAAATCATCATTCGTGGCTTATTACCGTGATCATGTCATAGTATCAGGCCTCAGTGACAACTCAAGACACCTGGTTTCCGATCTGCTTGCACACGGTGTAAAAGTGATAGTGATCGGTGCCATCCCCCACGCATGGAGACTTGACCCGTTGGAAAAAGAGGGTGCCATAATTATTGAAGGTGATCTGACAATTAAGAGCTTCCTGCGCTATCTCGGCGCTTCAAGAGCCAAATTCTTCGTTCTTGTTGAAGAAAATGATGAAAAGAATGTGGCAGATGCCATAGCAATTCATAATTTTCTGATTGTGTCAGGAAAAGGAAGGCATCAAATACTTTATACCCACATCTCAGATGATCTTAAGCTTGATGAGATCAGGGGACTACATCTGCTTGAAGATCATACTATGAGAAATGAGGCTGATTGTAACTGCGAGATCAGAATATTTTCAGCATGTGAGAGAGCTACTCGGATAATTTTTAACAAATACTCTCCGGATCGGTTCACAAGGGTTACATCACCCTCAGATCACCAGGTAAGAGTAGCAGTGATCGGGTCTGGCAGCCTGGCGCAGAGCATGGTTATCCGTTTTGCCAGGCTGGGTCATTTTGCAAACCTCAGAAAAATGCAGGTCTGTCTCTTCCAGGAGGAACCTTCCATGGCCTCAAGACTGGAACGCAGCTTCAGGCAATTAAGGAACTTCGTCGATATAGAATTGATCAATCAACCACACGATCTGTTTGATGCAGAGGAGTTTGAACGGATGAACAGTTCTGCCCGATTCTCCGCCGTCTACCTGCTCTGTGAAAATGATGCAGCCGCTGCAGGCATACTGAATAAAATATCAAAGATTGACACCGGGGTAAAAATGAATGTCATCCTCGCTCTGAATGACCCCGACGGCATGCTTGGCAGATGGGTTACCGAAAAGAATTTTGAGAATATCACTCTCCATAAATTCAATGTTACCGGGGAAACCTTTACAAAACAAGGGCTGATCCTTGAAGAGCTTGACAGGCTAGCCATGGTTATTCATGAAGACTATCTCAGCAAGAGAGAGTCTCTTGACCCGGACAGGGCATCTCACAGACCATGGAGTAAGCTGCCGGTCGATTTCAGGAACCAGAACCGTGATCAGGCTGATCACCTTGGCGTCAAGCTGAGGGCAATAGGCTATGATCTGGAATCAGACCCCTCTTCAGTGGTGATCTCTACCGAAAAAGCCGAACTGCTTGCCAGGATGGAACATAACCGCTGGTGGGCTCACATGGCACTCAGCGGCTGGACTCTGAGCGAGAAAAAAGACGACCTGAAAAAGAAACATACAGACCTTATTCCCTATGAACAGCTTTCTGAGGGGATAAAAGATTATGACAGAAATGCCGTTAAGAATATCCCGTTACTTCTTGGCAAATATCGATCGGCTGTTCAGTGAAAGATCTTCAGAGCACCAATCTCCCAATGTATATCTCCTTCATTTTTAACCCGCCAGACAAATGAAACTTATATCAGAAAAGCGCCATATCCGTGTCTTTATCTCCTCCACCTTCAGGGACATGCAGGCTGAGAGAGACCTGCTTATAAAGAAGACCTTCCCGGAACTGAGAAGGAGGTGCAGGGAACGTGGTGTTGAATTCACCGAGGTCGATCTGAGATGGGGTGTTACCGAGGAGCAGGCAGAGAGAGGTGAGGTTCTGCCTATATGTCTTAAGGAGATCGAGAATTCTCGCCCATATTTCATCTGCCTTCTGGGGGAAAGATATGGATGGGTGCCACCATCAGGGACCATCAGCGCCTCTCTGCTCGAAATACAGCCCTGGCTCGCACAACATTCTGACAAGAGTGTGACAGAGATGGAGATAATCCACGGTGTGCTTGCCAATCCGGTAATGAACAACCGTGCATTCTTCTATTTCCGTGACTCTTCGTATATCAACTCAGTA
Source organism: Bacteroidales bacterium UBA4788 (assembly GCA_002402965.1). GTDB lineage: Bacteria > Bacteroidota > Bacteroidia > Bacteroidales > VadinHA17 > SR-FBR-E99. The sequence continues at coordinate 74,103 of DHGW01000038.1, read as the reverse complement.
AAAAATGCCCTCTCAGGCGACTTCAGAGACAGTGATCCCGGCCAGACAGAGCGTCTGAAGAGACTGAAGGAAAAGATACGCACTTCCGGGTGCAGGCTCAGGGAGAACTACTCTGATCCCGTCGAGGTGACAGATTATATACTTGAAGACCTGTGGAAGATAATTGACGAAGAATACCCTGCCGGATCACGCCCCGGTCCACTGGACCAGGAGATCATTGATCATGAACAGTTTGCTGAATTCAGAAGAAGAGTTTACATAGGAAGAGAAGAGTACTTTCAGAGACTGGACCACCACGTGCAATCCGATGATAAGCCACTGGTAATCACCGGAGAGTCAGGGTCGGGTAAGAGTGCCCTGATAGCCAACTGGGTATACAGATACCGGAAAGAGAATCCTGAAATATTTATTATCCAGCATTACGTGGGCAGCTCACAGCAAGGAGCAAATCACATCGCCATAATAAAAAGGATTATCCTGGAGGCCAGAAGGAAATTCCTCCTTCCGGGCAAGCTGCCCGATGACCCTGAGGAGTTGAAGAAGACATTTCCACAATGGCTCGCCAGAGTGGCCCGGAAAGGCCGCATGGTGCTTGTCCTTGACGGTCTCAATCAACTTGAGGATACGGGTAACGCCCATGAACTATGGTGGCTACCTGACACCTTCCCGCCGGAGATCAGAGTCATTGTCTCAGTCTTGCCGGGCAAAATTTTCAATGCGCTTAAAGAGAAAGACTGGAACTTCTATAACGTCACCCCATTGCAATTTGATGAACGGAATCTCCTGATAACAGAATACCTGTCCCGTTACAGGAAATCGCTTAGCAACAGGCAACTGACTACTATCACGCAGTCGGAACAGACGGGTAATCCCCTGTTCCTGAAGGCTCTGCTCGATGAGCTCAGGGTCTTTGGTGTCCATGAAAAGCTTGATGAAGAGATCAGTCACTACCTTGCCTCAGAATCTCCTGCCGAGCTGTATGACAAGATCCTGGAGCGGCTTGAGAAGGACTATGAGACAAACCGTCCAGGACTTGTGAGAGATGCTCTCTCCCTCATTTGGTCATCCCGCAGAGGTCTCTCAGAAAATGAATTGCTAAACATGCTCGGCTTTGAAGGCGACTCCCTGCCTCAGGCACTGTGGTCACCCCTCTTCCTGGCAATTGAGGAGTCGCTGATATGTAAGCACGGCCTTCTGAATTTCTTCCATGACTACTTCAGGCAGGCAGTTTATGACAGATACATACTGAGCGAAAACAATGAGAGACTCTGGCATCAGCAGATAGCCTCCTTCTTTATGAACTCTCATCTCGACTACCGTAAGGCAGATGAACTGCCATGGCAACTTGTGAAAGCCGGCAACTGGGAAGGACTGGCAGAAGTAATGCAGGACCAGGAGCTGTTGACAGAAGCATGGGATATCAATAAATATGAGGTGCGGGAATACTGGGTGCTTACAGCAAAGTATACCGGCCTGTCACCAGTAGATGCCTTCAGGGATATTATTGACTGCACCGATGAGTTCCTGCCCGGCACATGGGTGGCCAGCAGACTGCTCATTCACTTCGGTTATACAACAGAGGCCTTCAAAGTATTAAGCAGTATGGCAGGACTACTGGACGAGGATTCAGAGTTCATCGGTATCGTGCGGAATGACCAGGCAACGATTCTCCGCGACTGGGGCAGGATTGACGAAGCCATGGCACTCTATAAAAAGAATGAGACGAAGGCAAGGGAAAAGGATGATAAGGATGACATCAGGACAAGCCTTAGCAACCAGGCTCTTCTGCTAGGGATGCAGGGAAGGCTTGATGAGGCATATGATCTGTTCAGGGAGCTTGAGAAAGAGGCAAGACAGACCGGCAACAAGTACAGTCTTGTTGTCTATCTTACAAATCAGTCCAGAATACTCCAACAACGCGGCAGGTCAGTGGAGGCAATGCACCTTTGTGAAGAGGCAGAACATCTGGCAAAGGTGTGCGGAAACAAAGACGGGCTATTGCTGATATTGCAGAACAGAGCGATAATCCTGAAGGATATGGGGCGTACTGACGAGGCAATAAGCCTGCTGAAACAGATAGAACAGTCATACAGGGTGACAGGTGACAGGGAAGGCCTGGCAATAAGTCTGACAAGCCATGCACAGATATTGATGAAAAAGGAGATGATTCAGGAAGCTCTTGATCTGTATAAGGAATCCGAGCTGCTGTTGAGAGAATTGGGAAACAAAAATTTACTGAGTATCAACCTCGCTTGTCAGGCAAAGATAGTTGAAGAGCTTGGCGGGTCTGCCAAGGCATTAAGTATTTACATGGAGGTTGAGAAGGTATTAAGGGAGCTGGAAGACAAAGCGAGCCTGGCTGTTTGCCTCAAAGACCAGGTACCCATTCTTTTTTTTGATAACGGTGAGACTGACAAAGCACTGGAGCTGACCATGGAGAGTGAGCAACTGCTGAGGGAGATAGATAATCCCTATTATCTCAAGTCCGTTCTCTCCGCACATATTCTCATGTTGAAAGAGCTGAACCGCCAGAGTGAAATGCCTGTCCTGTATGATGAAATGGAAAAGATATGCACTGATCTGGGCGAGACTGACGAACTGATTGAAAATCTTGAAGCGCATTCTCAGCTGATGAATGAGCTCGACTGTCATGAGGAGGCACTCATTCTGTATGCAGAACAGGAACAGATAATGGTCGGAACAGGAAAGACTGAGAACCTTGCCATGAACCTCGGTAACCAGGGCCTGACACTGAGTAGCCTGGACAGGTTTGACGAAGCAATGGAGAAACATGTTATGTCAGGCCGGCTCTTTAAAGAACAGGGCAACAAGATAGGTCAGGCCATCAGTCTGTGTAACCAGGCTCTTATTTCCAGGGAGTGGGGCCACCATGAGGAGGCCCTTAAACTGCACATAGAGGAGGAAAAACTCTGCAGAAAAACACGTTATACTGACGGACTCCAAAGATGCCTCGGCTACCAGGCACTTGCATTATATGAAATGAAACAGTACCGGAAAGCATTGAAAATGCTCAAGGAACAGCAGCGTGTAGCTGAGAAGGAGAATATTGAAGTGCAGGAGATTTTTTTAGAGACAAGAGAGAAACTGAGTAAGGAGCTGGGTGAAAATGAATAACCATTCCTGCCTGATGAAAGAAAGCTTCGGATTCCGCTACACCCGACCATACAAAGACCTTTTTAAAAGCCAGTGACCTCTATGCACAATAAAACATTCAGATTATTCATCTCCTCCACTTTCAGTGACTTCTCAAGAGAGAGGGAGTACATGCAAACACAAGTATTCCCTGCAGTGGAAGCCCTATGTGCATCTTTCGGTTACCAGTTCCAGGCAATCGATCTGAGATGGGGAGTGAATGAAGAGGCCCAGCTTGATCAGAAAACTATTGAGATTTGCCTTAATGAGGTAAAAACATGCAAGCATTATCCCCATCCTAACTTTCTGATAATGATAGGCAACAGGTATGGATGGATACCCCTGCCCTACACAATTGAAAGAACGGAGTTTGAGAAGATACTTGACTATTACCCGGAAAATAGTGAACAGAGAGATTTTCTCAATGATTGGTACGAGCATGACCTCAACCATCTTATTGGCAACAGTTCAACAGCCTTTGTGCTTAAGCCCAGAACAGGAAAATTCACAAACTTTCACGCCTGGGCTACAGTCGAAGAGAGGCTGAGAAAACTTCTCCAGGAGGCTGTCGCAGAGTTGAGCACCATAACTGAGAGAGACAAATACTTCCTTTCTGCTACTGAACATGAGGTCATCAACGGGGTGTTTTCATACCTCGATGCAACAGGCGGCAAAAGGTGTAAAAAGGAAGCTGCCGGCAAAGATTGCACGATGGATATTGAATACGTTTACGGGTTTATAAGGGAGATTCTCAGAAAGAATATGGGAAAAGAGGGCTCTCTCTGGCATGACCCGGATGATGAAATGGTCAATCGCTTCAAATCAAACCTGCGCCGCACGCTCTTAACAAAAAACACAATTGAACTTGAGACCCGGCTTATTACACCAGCCAGGGTTGATGAACATTACCTCCCCCTCTTTACTGCAGCAGTACTCAATTTCCTGACGGGATCAGTCAGGAAACAGATTGACACCATGAACGAGGTAAGTGAAGTACTGAAAGTATGCACTGAAAACCAGGTGTTTAAGGATGAGAAGATCAGGGTATTTATAGGAAGAAAAAAAGTACTGGAGAGAATTGATGAGTATATTCAATCAGCGTCAACCGCACCTCTGGTTGTTTTCGGCGAGTCGGGAATGGGCAAATCAGCCCTTATTGCCAAAGCCATTGATAATGCCGAGCAAAAAGACAATGGGAAGGTAATATTCAGATTTGTGGGGGTGAGTGAGAACTCAGGGGATATTCGCCAATTACTGCTCTCCATCATCCGGGAGGCCGGAATTCCAGATGCAGCTGATCTTGAGCGAATCTTCAATGATGATACATTCAGTGAAAAGGTAGCAAAGGCTCTTGAAGAAATAAAAGAAAGAACAGTCATTTTTATAGATGCCCTGGATCAGCTGGTGGAGAAAAGCTGGCTCAAATGGTTACCCTCCACCCTACCTCCGCACTTAAGAATGATCATCTCAGTGCTGAAGGATAAGAACTATGAGAAGGACAGCACGTACCTGGATCAGCTGAAAGCAATATACAGTGAAGACCGGCACCGCGAGAACTTTATTCAGCTGCCACCTCTGACAAGAATTGATGGCAAAGAGATGCTGGCAGGTCTGCTTAAGGGCTTGAACCGGACGGTTACAGATGAACAGGAAGAATATGCCCTGGATCAGTTTGAACAATCAGGATGCTCACCGTTGTTTATGACTGTTGCCCTTGAGGAGATCAGGAACTGGAAAAGCTTTAACCAACACATTAATACCGCATTGGACACCAGTGTCACCGGTGGCATAAAAACCTTCATCAGGGATCTGTCAGTTGTATACCATCACCAGGATATATTTGTTTCAAGAGTCCTCGGATACATTGAATGCTCCAGAAACGGGTTAAGTGAGAAGGAGATTCTTGATATCCTCTCTTCAGACCATGATGTGATGGCAGTATTTGAGAGTCAGTATCATAAAAATCTTTCAGGATACATACCTGTGGCCCCGTGGGCAAGGCTATACACTCAGCTGTCGCCCTTCCTGGCTGAGAAAACGGCTGATGAAGTGTCACTGATAACCATGTTTCACAGGCAATTCAGAAGTGCCATACAGACTGAAATTATCGCCGACACAAATATCCGGAAGGATATGCATCTGCGGCTGGCACACTATTTTCAAAAACAGAAGCTTGTCACATCTGAGGGAGTTTTTAACCTGCGTAAGCTTTCTGAACAGGCTTACCAGCTGTACCACAGTGATCGCACCGAAGAACTCCTTGAGCTCATCGAAGAGGATTATATAAGGGTGAAACACAACGCCGGCAGGTTCTATGACTGTCTGAATGATATTGAACTGGCATTCATCCTTATTAATACTTGTGGCAGTCAGTCAGCCGGACTAAAGGAGAGGCTCTTTGCCTCCCTTATAAATTTCTTCAGCAAGTATAGCTCCGGGAAAAATGGCTTGTTCGATTTTGAAATAATACATGCTTACTTCGTCTACAGGAACCGGAGCAACTTCTACGAGGAGTTTCTGAACAGAGCGACCCTAAAAGAGTATACCAGAGAGTTCTTCTCCGATGCAAAACTGGCAACTGATTATCATCTTCTGTTCCTTACATCATTTGTCGGTTTCCTGAGAAGAAAATCAAGGCTGAAGGAGGCCGGAACATACGTTCATGATATCATAGGAGAGTACATTGAGAAAGTCAAAAGTGATCCGGACAATTCTGGTGCTATAAGACAACTATCTACTGCATATTATGAGCTTGGTTATATATCGTATCTGACTGGCAATTTCCGAGAGGCTGATGATGCTTTCTCTCAAAGCATAAGCTATGCACGTCAATGCAACAATATTGTGGGTGAGTGGATAACAAAATGTGTTATGAAACGGATAGGATTCATCGGAGGCATATCAACCATTGATGATTTTAACAGCACTTTAGATGAAGCATTCAAAGTATTCAAAAACCTCGAATCAACCAATCATGCTGCAAAACGCTGGGTAATGAACGTCATGCATCATAAGTTTGAAGTGGGCTTTATCCGGAATGATTTAAAGATGATGAAGTACTATTATGAATTCATCCGTACCAATGAATGGAACCTGGAACATAATGTCTCCATGGATCTTTTTGAAGCTCAGATAGCAATGAGAGATAAAGATTATGAAAAGGCAATAGGGGCATACAACTCCTGGCTGGGAAGATGGCAGCAGAAGGATATCCGGAAAACGGAAGCGTTCGCTGACATATACCTCCAGCTTGGAATAGTCTATGATAACAAGGGAGACAGCCTGCTCGCAAAACAGTTCTTACAGGAAGCACTCTCTCTTGATGACGAACCTGCCAATCACATACCAAAACAGAAAGCCAGAGATTATCTTGATAAAATAACTAATTAGTAATACAATCTAACCGGAATATGATTTTCAAAAAAAATAAGGAGGAGAAGAATTACCTGTTTAAAAGCCTGAGAACCTATGCAGGCGACAGGGTAATGGCAGGCAAGTTCAAAGCAAGAAGTGTCTTTGATAAAAACGAAATAAGCTTTATCAGTACCGAGCTCTGTTTCTACAATAAACTCTTCGATGAGGAGGACTGGAAGGCACTCATCCGGCTCAGGGTAGTCACTGTATCCAACGGCAAGCCGGGAGACCAGATATGCTTGAAAGAGGAGGAGATACCGGTTCCCTCTACAGAAAACATAATTACATATCATTATGGCTGGGGCGATGATAAACCGGGTTCTTACTGGGAGCCCGGCAGATACAGGTGGATAGCCGAGATTAACGACGAAGAGGTGGGAATGGCGGAGTTTTTTATCCAGAACAATGGCCGGGTAACCGAAAAGAACAACCCCTATCTTGAGGTCTTGTCACTCAGAACATACGAATCACCCAGAGGAGATCTGGACGAGGGAAAAAGGGTCTACCTGAGAACATTCAATAAAGATGAGACACGCTTTATTATGGGTGAGCTGAGATTCCGCAGTAAAATTCAAGGTGAGTGGCTCTGCGAGCTGTACTTTAACTACTATGATGACACCGGCCAGTGCATAGGTGTCTCCGACACAATGGTGGTAATAACCCCTGGGGAAGGCAAAGATGAAAAATTCACCATATCCTCCGGTTATGGCACAGATAACACCGGTGTATGGCTGGCTGACAACTACCGCATGGAGGTTGTCTTCATGGACACAGTGGTGGCAGTCATACCATTCTCCATAGGTGACAAAACGGTGGAACGCCTGAGTGACTACGAGGCCCTGATGAACGAGGAGGTCTCCAAATTGTATAATGCAGCCGACGTCTCTCCAAAAAAGTTAAAAAAAGGCAAAAAAGATACCCCATCCGAAACCGGGCAGGAAAAAATTGAGAAAGAAAGCAGCAAGGAAGATGCTCCTGCGAAAGAAAAAGCCATAAACTGCAGACCTGTTGATGAGATAATGGGTGACCTGGAAAGTCTTACAGGACTTGACAGCATAAAGCTGAAGGTAAGGGAATATATTGACTATGTGAGCTTTCTCCAGTATCGCAGGGAGATGGGATTCAACGATGAGGATGAGATATGCCTCCACAGCGTATTTACAGGCAATCCGGGAACAGGAAAGACTACCGTGGTAAAACTGCTCGGACAGATATTCCATTCCATGGGTCTGCTGTCAAAAGGAAACGTTCATACAGTCTCTGCCAGTGATCTTGTGTCAGAGTTCATAAGACAGTCGGGAAAAAAGACCAGGGAAGCTATTGACTCTGCGAGAGGAGGCATACTCTTTATAGACGAAGCCTACATGATGTTCAAGGAGGGGGCTACGGGCGATTTCGGGTCGGAGGCCGTTGCCGAGCTCGTTACTGAGATGAGCGACGGTAAGGGTGACCTGGCAATAATAGTAGCCGGATATCCGGATGAGATGGACAAATTTATCAATTCCAATCCGGGACTGAGATCAAGGTTCAGACACCACTTTCATTTTGATGATTATACTCCTGACGAATTGCTCGATATAGCCCGTTATGCGGCTGCAAGAAAAGACGTTGAACTATGCCCTGAGGCCAGCGAGAGAATACATATGCTTATCACGGAAGCATACCGCAAACGTGACCGCACTTTTGGCAACGGCCGTCTGGTAAACGCAATGATAGACGAGGCCAAAATGAACCTCGGCATTCGCGTCGTTAAACAATATGAACATGGAACTCTTGACAGGAAACTTCTCTCTGTCATCGAGCCACAGGATATTGAGGATATCACTGAAACATCACCCGCCAGGAAACTAGCACTTTCAATTGATAATGACCTGCTTAATGAAGCTGTCGGGGAGATGAACGAGCTTACCGGGCTTGAGAACATAAAGCAGGAGATGAATGAACTGATAAGGCTGGCATACTACTATAAGGAGATTAATCGTGACCTGCTCAAAGCGTTCTCCATGCACAGTGTCTTTACAGGTAACCCGGGTACGGGGAAAACAACAGTCGCACGGATCCTCGGAAAGATTTACAAAGCTCTCGGATTGCTTGAGAGAGGACACTTCATCGATGCCGACGGAAGCTCACTTGTAGCCGGCTATCTCGGACAGACGGCACTTAAGACCAAGGACCTTATCAATAGAGCCATGGGTGGCATCCTGTTTATTGACGAAGCATACTCAATAACTGACGGCGAGCGTAACGAATTTGGCAAACAGGCTGTCGCCGCGCTGATAAAGGAGATGGAAGACCAGCGAGGTAACTTCAGCCTGATTGTAGCCGGTTACACCCAGAACATGGAGCACTTCATGAGATCAAACCCGGGCCTGGAATCACGCTTCGACAATAAGTATGTGTTTCATGATTTCTCTGCGGAGGACCTCTGGAAAATCCTTAGCGGGATGTTCGGGCAGAGAGGACTCACTCCCGACAAGGAGTCAGAAGAACATCTGAAGAGATATATTGAATGCCTCTACGTTAACAGGAACCAGTTTTTCGGCAACGCCAGATCGATGAGAAAGATTGCAGATAAAACAATAAGGAACCAGGAGCTGCGTATGGCCGGCCTTTCAAAGGCTGAACGGACACCGGAAATGATCTCAGCGATCACCGTTGATGATGTCCTTACATTCGAATATAAGAATGAGGCCTCAGGAACCTCAATGGGCTTCAGATTCACTGGACAGAGCTAACCCTGACGCAGTCTGTCGATTACCTGCTGATCGTCCGATGCCTTGTCCTCCATATTCAGGGCCTCATAGAGGTCTCTGCGCAGCATATAGGCCAGAAGGTTATTATCTTCCATCTCAATGATCTTATTGCAGTCATTAAGTGAAGCATGAAGCATTGCCAGATGAAAGAATGAATCTGCCCTGCTATAGAGATAAAAGGTGTCATCAGGCTTTAGTTTCACCGATACGTCATAGTCGATCAGTGCAGCACGGTGCTCTCCGGCGTCGCTCAGTATGGCACCCCTGATGTAACGGTAAAATGCGTCCTGACCATCAATCTCTATAGCCCTTGAAATATACAAATAGGCCTGTTCAATATCTCCTTTTTCTTTAAGGGCGAGCGCTCTTTCATAACAGGTGAATGGCGAGTCAGGATCTATCCTAAGCTCTGCCTCTGTCCTCGTCAGCGTCTCATCCGTCGTCTCCTTGACTGTTTCTTTGACTGTCTCCTTTTCCGTTTCCCTGGTAACTGCGATTTCGTCAATATAATCAGAAGCTACCCCTGCCTCCTCATCTCCAAGCACCTCCGGATGCCCATGGGTATCGAGATATGTTGACAAAAAGGAGGTGAAATCAGGTGCAACAATGCCCCATTCAGATGGGGAAGACTCATGAAAAGCATCAAAGACAGGAGACTCTTCACCCGACTTCTGTCCGTAAATAAAGACCAACACCTCATTGTTTGGCATAGAACAGAATGGTATTATGGGATAAAGATCCGTCATCCCCATATTTACTTTCCAACTCCTGCTCTTCAGGTCTGAGTATCTCTCAACGATCTCTTCTATTGATAGCAGACAAACATATTCAGCTTTGTGTTTGTCATTTTCGGTCAGGGAGGTGAAAACTATCATTCCACCGTTGTGGCTCTTCAGGAATTTCTTATGCGAAAGTGGCAGCCTGACCCCTGTCATTTTCTCAAAACGTAATATCTTCGCACTGGCTGCAGGTAAGTTGAAGCGGGCATAATAATCAGTATCAACCTTCAACGCAGCCAGCCTCTCAAGTACCTTTTCTATCGTTATCATTTCCGCCGATGAGCTTAATCAGGATATAACCTCGGGATATCAGTGTCATCACCGATGATGCTACCGCTCTGGACCGCTCTCTTATGTGTGACCACCGGCTTGTTCCTCTGCGCAGGAACCTTTTCCTGACGGCGGAGACTCTTTCGCCCGGAGGTCCATTCATCCAGATCTCTCTTAAATCCCGAGAAACCCTCTCTTAGAATATCCTCCACTGTCTCTTCTCCCTGGCCAGCTTTACTTACACTGCTCCTGTTGCTAAAGAACAGGAAACTGATAACTTTCCAGACAATGTAAATAACGGTCATGAAGGTCATCACAGCCAGCGTTGCCACTGTAAGGGCTGCCATCATGATTGAAAGGAGCAGATAGACCAGGGTCCTTAACGGTGCAAAAACACCCGCAACTTTTATGCTCTCCAGGGTGATCAGAACAATCAATACAGTATACAGAAGTGAAATGATATTCATATACCAGATAAATGTACCATAGGTAAAAATGGCAGCAAAACCGTGGTTCCTGATCAGGTCAAGAGAGTAATAGCTTTCCACTCCGCTTCTGCTCTTCAGCATTGCAGCAAACAACAGGACAGATATAAAAGATGATATCTTCAGGGCCCACCAGTTACTCCTGAAATAGTGCTCCCTGCTGAGCACCATAGCGTAGAAATATTCGGGGATTGCTCCGGCGGCAGTCGGAATCCGGAAATACCAGTCAAACCCTTCAAAACTGTGTCCGACTCTGGATAAGAACCATTTATCGAGACGCCCTGCTCCGTCTATCCCATACCGGACTGACAGTGCAAGCAAAAAGGTAGTAACTCCAAAGATTACAAACGAAAGGAAGAAGTTCAACATTGACACAATTACATTTCCTGATTTTAAAAAAATTAAAACTATAAAAAAATACCTGTCGTAACATAACAAAAAATCGAGTCATTTCGGCAGGTATCATGTCAAAATGTGTGCCCGGGATTTTCACGGAATCCTTATTATTAAGCATCAGGATTACCGATACTGCTTTATAATCTGAGAGATCAACTGACTACCTCAATGTTCTTATAACGGCACAACAAACTGAGAATCTCTTCACACTTGCATGGCACTGCCAGAAGGTGGTTCCCCAGGGGTTTCTCACGGAAGATGTTGATCTGATCTTCAGGCAGTTCAATCTCAACCTGTGTCCGGCAGGCATCAGGTATCTGCGGGTGGCTGACCACTTTTCCTTCAACGACAAAGGCCTTGTCAAGTCTGTCATTAAGCCTGAACAGGGTCACGCAAGTGGCATCCACCCTGCCGGCGACAGCCAGGGAATAGCCTGTCTCATAGTGTGTGGGCAGCTTGACCGAACTCACGAAGTCGAATGCGGCCGTACAGTGCGAGAGTATTACCGTTGAGGAGGTAACGCGTGTTGTGTTAGCCATCCACGGTACTGATCCTGTAACAGCCCTGATCATCATCATGCCGGCCATGGAGGCCAGATCGCCCTCGCAGGCCGCCGGAGTGCATTCAGAATTCAGCTGCGCCAGGGCCAGGCAGGCCGTAACCTTGCGCTGTTGTACCAGTCTGAAGCATTCAACAGCTATAGCATCCAGGTCATTCTCCTGTATCACCCGGCGCAGGAGAGTCAGAACCTTTGCAGCCTCCCTGAGTCCGGAGGCGTTATGACCTGCGAACCGCTCCGTCAGGGGCTTGTCCGGGATTTGTCCGGCATAATCAGGCAGGCTGTTCCAGGGGATCTCAACCAGCTCCATTCCGAACTTATGTTTAAGGATAAATGCCGGTACGTCAGATGCCACGAGCCATTCAGAAACGGTTCCTATCAACCCTGCCCTGGAGTCCCTGAGTCCTGTCCATGAACCTGCCACCCTCCTCCAGCGGTCGAAAAGCCCTGACTCCACTGCGTCCTCGGCATCAGACAGCAGAGCTATCCTTCCGTTATTCACCATCCATGCCATCACCTCAGTTGCAGCGGCATATGCATTATTGCCCCTGATACTTAGCAACAGTACAGGTCTCGAAGGATCAGCAAGCTCCAGTGCACGCCGCTCCGAGCCTCCACTCATGAACAGAATAATATCCGGCTGCCTGTCGGTCATCCTGAAGGCTCCGGGGGAGAGTATTCTGTTCATCAGTCCTTCAGCCCTGGCAGCGGTATCAGGGCTGGCACCACGATGAGCGGCCCATGCTATGCCGGGCACATACTCATCGTTGGTACGCATTTTGCCGTATAGAGTCATCAGATGATGGTTTTACAGTTTAAAAACAGAGTCTTAACGTCAGAATCAAACATCGCTGTAGCATGCCAAAAAGAGTGCAGGTTAATGAATTGAACATATGAAGAATTATCATAAAAATATCATAAATGAAGTTTTTTTAATCGGTTTTTTTATATTTACCGGCTGAAAAACAGAATATGCTTGATTAATAACCCGATAAACAATTGAAAATGAAGATGAAAATAAGAAGTATCATAACAGTTGCTGCAGTTGTTTCTGCCTTTTTCAGTATCAGCCTCAGCGCGCAGGACCGGAACGAGGTGATAACCGCTTATAATGAGGGAGCCAAGGCCATGCAGACCGATGTTAAGGCTGCCATCACCGCATTTGAAAAGGTGATTACTCTTTCGGACCAGGTTGGAGAGACCGCCAATGACCTCAAACAGAAGGCAGTACAGGTTATCCCCGGACTCTATTACAAGCTGGCCGCCACTACCTACAATGAAAAGAAACCAGCCGCTGAGGTCATCTCGGCAGCCAGACTCGCCGGCGCCATGGCTGAGAAGTACGGCAGCACCACTCACGGAGAGAATTCGAAAAAAATTCTTGTAAACGGTTATTACAAGATGGCTTCGGAATTCTTCTCAGCAAACGACTATGACAATGCAATGCTTGCATTCGACAGCGTGCTGGCTCTCAACCCTGCTCACATTGCCTCGATTTACAACAAGGCACAGATTTATAAGAACCGTGATGAAGCTGACCTTTTCGAACAGACCATTGATCTTTTCCTGACAAAGCTCGATCCCGAAAAGGATGCCGACAAGGCCACACAGGCAAAGGGAGTGGCGCTGGAGTATTTCCGTGCTGCCGGCTCAAAGGCCAACAATGCCAACAAGCTTGACGAGGCCCTGGCCCTTCTCAACAGGGCTGCAAAATACGGCGACGATAAAACCATGTTCTATTTCTTTGCCGATGTGTACAACAAGAAGAACAACTTCACCGAGGGTGCAGCATATGCTCAGAAGGGACTGGATCTTGAGACAGGAGACGCCGAGGCCAAGGCAATGTTCTACTATCAGCTTGCCGTCGCACAGGTTGGCAAGGGAGATACTTCCGCAGCCTGCGAATCATTCAAAAATGCACAGTACGGTCCCTTTGCCGAGGCAGCCAAGGCACAGAGGACAAACCTCAAATGCGAATAAAGAACCAGGCTGATCATCCTCCCGTCAATACTTTTACGGTCTGCCGCTATCGCAGACCGTATTTTTTTTAAGAAGTTGTGAGGTGAAATGTATAATCCTTTTACATTTGCAGACGATTTCACATAAACAATCAGGCATTCGAAATGAATTTCCACACAACATTCATAAAACATGGAAGTATTAAACAATACAGACGGTGATGGATTTTGTGTACAGGTACAGGCACGAATCTCAGGTTCGTGCCTTTTTTGCATAGTAAAGCCCGAATCAGATAATGATAGCAAGAGAACTTGAACAAATCATGATGATCAACTCAACATCCGGAGAGGAGGTTGAAATTGCCCGTTTCATTGAAGATAATTTTCGTTTCCCCGGCGCAGTTCTTGACAAACATGAAGTCGGAGACGGGAGTGTGAACCTGTTTTACAAATGGGGCAAACCAGACATCATCTTCTGCACGCACCTTGATACGGTACCTCCGTACATGTTACCACGATCTGAGAACAGCAGGGTTTATGGAAGGGGAGCATGTGATGCCAAAGGACAAATAGTTACGGCCTGGAACGTGTGCAAGGATCTTTACAATGAAGGGGAAACCAACTTCGGCCTGTTGCTGTTGGCAGGTGAGGAAACCGGGTCCAGGGGAGCAAAAGTCGCAAATAACCTGATCAGCGATTGCCGGTATGTGATTGTTGGTGAACCAACTGAGAACAAACTGATCAGGGCAGGAAAAGGAATCCAGCTTTACCATGTCCAGGTCCGTGGTTTAAGCTGTCACTCCGGCTACCCTCAGCTCGGTGACAATGCTATCGGGAGGATGTGCATTTTTCTTGACAGGCTTTCCGAATTGAAGTTTCCGGAAGATCCGGTAACAGGATCAACCACATATAATGTGGGGCAACTCTCCTCAGACAATGCTTATAATGTCCTTCCGGATCTCGTGACCTTCAAGATCTATTTCAGGACAACTTTTGCGTCGCACCTTATAATTGAGGACAGCCTGCGGAGCATCTCCGATGAGAAAACCACCATTATCAAAGTAAGAGAGGACAAACCGTTTGAGTATTATTATATAGAGGGATTCGACAGCGACACTGTGGCATTTGGCAGCGATGGTCCCTGTCTGAACAACCTCGGTAAATGTCTCCTCTACGGACCGGGCAGCATAAAAGTAGCCCATACTGATAACGAGTTCATAGAAATTCCGGACATAGAAAAAGCAATATCTGATCTGAAAAAAATCTTTAAAACGCTTAAAACAGAACTGGACTACGAATGATAATAATGAAATTTGGCGGAACATCCGTCAGGGATAGCGATGCCGTTGAAAGGCTCATCACGATTGTAAGCGAAAAAACACCTCAGAAAGCAGTAGTTGTTGTATCAGCCCTCTCAGGGGTGACTGACACTCTTACTCAGATTGCACAGCACTCGTCCAACGGCCATGTTGAGGATGCCCTCAGGCTAACAGCTCAGCTGGAGGAGAGGCACCTGGAGATGACGGAAAAACTGCTTTCCGGCAACAAAGATTTACTGACTCAGGTCAGGGATACAATAATTCATCTTTTTGCACGACTCAATGAGATGGTGAGGGTAATTTCAATACTCGAAGAGCTTTCGGACATGTCCATGGCAAAAATACTGTCATACGGTGAGATCCTCTCGTCAACCATAATTCATAAAGCGATGCTGAATTACGGGTTGAAGTGCGCATTCGCCGATGCCCGCAACTTTATTGTCACTGACTCCAGGTACCTGAAAGGTGAACCTCAGATTAATGTAATCTGCAGGAAGGTTCCCGAACTGTTGACAAGGGAATTTGAAGGTAATGATATAATTATTACCCAGGGATTCATCTCTGCCACGATAGACGGGACAGCAACCACACTCGGCAGAGGGGGCTCGGATTATACTGCGGCACTTATCGGAATGGCCGCTGATGCCACAGAGATACAGATATGGACAGATGTTGACGGAGTTCACACTACCGACCCCGGGAAAGTCAGTAAAACGAAAAGCATACCCGTAATGTCATTCAGCGAAGCGGCTGAGTTATCATTCTTCGGGGCAAAGGTTCTTCACCCGGCAACTATACAACCCGCCATTGAAAAGAACATTCCGGTAAGGGTTCTCAATTCAATGGAACCTCATAAAAAAGGGACCCTGATAAGGAGTGATAATGAAGTCAGTGAAAACGGAGTCAGGGCTATCTCATTCAAGGAAAATATCATCGTGATAAATGTATTTTCCATGAAGATGCTGAATTCCTTCGGATTCCTGACCCGGTTGTTCGAAATATTCGGAAAATACGGAACCTCAGTGGACCTGATAAGCACTTCTGAGGTAAACGTCTCACTTACGGTTAATTCAGACAACAACCTGGAAGCAATAATTTCAGAAATATCACTTTTTGCTGTTGTTTCCGTGAGCAGGGACAAATCACAGGTTTCTGTGGTAGGAAAGAACCTGAAGGAGACCAAAGGACTCGGGAAAAGAATTTTTGGTGCGATCAGTGATCACAACATAACCATGATAAGCCAGGGAGCTTCCGATATCAATATTAGCTTTGTGGTTAACAGAAGTGACCTGGCCGAAGTGGTCAGCTCGCTTCACAAAGAGTTTTTCGAATGATAAAAATCGTAATATCAGGATACGGCAGGATGGGAAAGGAGATCTATTCCATCCTGCAGAACAGGGAAGATGTTTCGCTCTGCACTACAGAAGACATAGGCACTTTTGATACAGAGGCAGCAGCCGAAAGTGTCTGCATCGATTTTACCTCGCCAGAGTCATTTCGCCGGAATTACCGCTTTATTGCCGATAATTTCAAGGCAGCTGTGATTGGCACCACAGGCTGGAATGACATAAGGGAAGAGGTTGCAGCCTGCTTTGAGGAAAGAGGTAAAACCATGATCTATGCAAGCAACTTCTCAATCGGGGTCAATGCATTCTTCGAAATCGCTCGAGTCGCTTCGGCCCTCCTTTCTTCTTTAGGTGAGTACGATTCCTACATAACCGAATTTCACCATAAGCTTAAACTTGACAGCCCTTCCGGGACAGCGGTCACTCTGAAGGAAATTGCAGAAACTGTAACCGGCAGGGAGATACCTGTTCAATCAGTAAGATGCGGCTTTATCCCTGGAATTCATAACCTGGGCTTTGAATCTGCTGACGACAGAATAACATTGTCTCACGAAGCCTTTTCCAGGAGGGGATTTGCAGCCGGTGCAGCAACTGCAGCATTATGGACCCCCGGGTTGAAAGGCGTATTTGATTTCAGAACAATTATAACAGAAAAACTCCGACAAAAATTGCACAATGAAAGAGATTAGAGGGTGTGGAACGGCGCTGATTACGCCATTTCATGAAGATTATGAAGTTAACTATGATACCTTCCGTATCCTGGTCCGGAGACAGATTGATGCAGGAATCAATTTCCTGGTTCCGTTGGGAACTACCGGTGAGGCTCCATGCCTGGATGACTATGAAAAGGAGAGGCTGCTTGACACCGTAATGGAGCAAAACAACGGCAGGGTCCCGGTGGTCGCTGGAGCAGGTTCCAACTGTACAAAGCATGTAATATCAGGTATGGCAACGCTTTCTAAATACCAGCCGGATGCCTTCCTCGTCGTTGTTCCGTATTACAACAAACCTACGCAGGAGGGAATCTTCCAGCACTATAAAGCAGTCTCCGAGTCCACCTCCATACCTGTCATCATGTACAACATCCCCGGCAGGACAGGCACGAATATGACGGCAGAGACCACCCTGCGCCTGGCTGAACTGAGGAACATCGTTGCTATCAAGGAGTCCTCGGGGAACTTCGCACAGATAAGCGAGATCATACGACAGGCACCTGACGGATTTGCAGTCTTATCCGGCAATGACGATGAGACCTTCCCGATGATGTGTGCCGGCGCGAAAGGGGTTATAAGCGTTGCAGCCAACATTATCCCCTCACACGTTGTTGAACTGACAGGGCTCCTGGCGGCCGGGAAGACGGAAGAAGCTGCACTGTTACACCACAGGCTCATGCCGCTGTTCAAAGGATGCTTTATAGAATGCAGCCCCATTCCGGTCAAATCAGCGCTGTCACTAATGGGATTAATTGAAAACAGGTTGAGACTGCCTTTAACGCCCTCGGTTATGCAGACCGATCTGGTACTGGAGAAACTGCTGAAGGAGTATGGATGTCTTTAATGGACAAAACAAGAAAACAATGAATATAAGCTTATTGGAACGGGAATTTGAAGAGACATCGCTGTCCGGGAATCCAAAAGAAATTCTGGCTTTTTTTTACAAGGTCAGGGACCTGCTGGAGGCCGGGGAACTCAGAGTGGCATACAAAAAAGATGGAGTATGGGTTATCAACTCCTGGGTAAAGAGTGTGATCCTGTCCGGCTTCAGGTACGGCGTCATTGAAAAATACGGCGGAGATGCTTTCTCCTTTTTTGATAAAAATACCTATCCTGTCAGGGAGTTTGCTGCAGAGGACAACATCAGGGTTGTGCCGGGGGGAACATCGGTAAGAAGGGGTGCATACGTTTCTCAAGGCACCGTGATAATGCCTCCGTCTTACATTAATACGGGTGCTTATATCGACAGCGGATGCATGGTTGATTCCCACGCACTTGTAGGTTCATGCGCGCAGGTGGGCAAGAATGTACACATTTCGGCCGCATCGCAGATCGGAGGAGTGCTGGAACCTGTGAATGCAATGCCTGTTATCATCGAGGACGACGTATTCATCGGCGGCAACTGCGGCATTTATGAAGGGGTTGTTATTGAGGAAAGCTCTGTTATAGGTACTGGTGTAATTCTTAATGGTGCAACCCCTGTTTTTGACAATACAACCGGTGAATTCCTCAGGAAAAAAGTTGATGCGCCCCTTAGAATACCCTCCGGTGCAGTAGTGGTAGCAGGAAGCAGACCTGTTACAAACGGGTTTGGGAAAGATAAGGGGATCCATCTTTATTGTCCGGTAATCATTAAATACAGGGACCAGAAGACAGCATCTTCAATCACACTTGAAGAATTGTTGAGATAATCTCCGGAAGCAGAAAAGCGGAAACCTGATGCCTCCAGCTCAGACTTGTTGAGGACACCACTGACGGGCGTCCTCTTTTTAGCGTTAACTGATTCGTGCCTGAATCTCGCTGATAATGTCCTTATATGCGTTTAAAAGCCTGTCCCATTCTTTGAAATTCTCATCCTCTTTTACGCTGGTACCCGGCACAATGCTCTCCTCACTTACGATTTTGAT
Organism: Bacteroidales bacterium UBA4788; assembly: GCA_002402965.1. GTDB lineage: Bacteria > Bacteroidota > Bacteroidia > Bacteroidales > VadinHA17 > SR-FBR-E99. Next base: position 55,051 of record DHGW01000038.1, on the reverse strand, counting down.
AACATAGCGCAACGGATTGGTGTTGCCAAGTTTTACAATACATCTCGTCCTGATCGTTTTCCCGTTCCCAAAGAGCTTGACATTCCAGGCAGTTCTCAGATAACCCGTCACAGGATCACTGATTTCTATCACATCGAACTTTTCCATCACGATCTGCCCAATGATTTTCCAGGCAGCCTCGTCACTGAGATTTGAGTTGACCGGGATCGAGAAGTTGACGTTGGCCTGATCACTTCTGATAGATGAAAGCCATGCCTCATCCTCTGCAAGCCTGATATGATCAGTCACAGGAGGCTCACTCATATTCGCCTTGTTGCAGTATGACTTTTTGTTAGTATCAAAACCATCTTTCATCACTTCAATTTCGGCACATTGATCGCGCTTGACAAGCAGTGAGTAACTGCCTTTCCCGACAGCCCTGCCATCAACCCTGATTGCGGCATCTTCAGGAGTAGTGTTTATCTGTATTATCCTGTCCTTTAGAGATATCTGCTCGGTGACCGGGGGCATGCCCATTTCCGGCTTATTGCAGTAGGATTTTTCCACAGGAGCGAAGCCATCCTTCGATACTTTCATTGTTATGCATTCACCTTTGGGGACAACAACTTCCGCCGATGTTCCTCCGGCGATTTTGCCGTCAACCGTGATTTCACAACCGGGTGGATCCGCAATGACTTTCACAAGCCTGTCCGCAAGCTCCAGGTTTTCCTTGACCGGCGGTTTTTCAGTATTCTCCATGTTGTAATAGGAACGTCTGATGGTACGGTACCCCTCTCCCCTGACTTCCACATTCACCATAGTATTATATTTTATAAGGACGTCAATCTCTTCACCGCCTTTGCCTGCATAGATATTATCAGCATATACCTCTGCGGAAACAGGAGAAGCTACAATTTTCACCATCCTGTTTACAAGTACTACATTTTCCGTAAGGACGCTGTTGTTGGTTTTTGTATACGTTTTAACAAAAGGCTCAAATCCTTCCTTCCACACCTTGATGGTGTACACCTCGTCCGCTCCTATTTTGAGCTCGTAATAGCCCTGAGCAAGGAGCGTGAATTCATTGTTCTTTTCCAGAAAAATTTCAGCGTCAGACGGAACTGTATTGAAGATTACCTTTTTCTGTGCCGTCATGGATGATGCACATGACATAATAAGTACAACAATTAAAAACTGGAGCCTTTTCATATTATCAGGAAATTTAGTGTAGCGTTATTTAAAGGTCTTATTCATTAAGCTTAAAATTACTAAATATTCAAATTCGTCGTCTCTGCCAAAAAAAAATTTTTGGGGAGCAGCAGAATCCTGAAAGAGTTGACATTCTTAAATAACTGTCACTTTATCGCGACTGTTCATGTTGTTATCCCATGATTCAAAGGTTGGACGGGCTCCAGGCAAAAATGATTGTTTTGTTGCCGGCATGAGAATTACGGAGTCTGAATCTCCGTGATTCTCCAACAGGGAGCCTGACAACGGAAAGCATCCGCAGCGCCAGCGCTGCAGATGCTTTGTTTGTTTCATTCTGTCGCTTGACAACAAGTTTTCAGCTCCATCCTGAAACAAACAAGCCCGGCACTTCGTGCCAGGCTTTCCGTTGTAGCGAGAGAGAGAATTGAACTCTCGACCTCATGATTATGAATCATGCGCTCTAACCATCTGAGCTATCTCGCCATATTTTTCTACTTAATGAACTCTCGACCTTCCCGATCCTTCTGTCGTCGGAGACAGGACACTCTAACCATCTGAGCTATCTCGCCAACGTTCGCCAAAGGCGGGTTTTTCGAGGCTGCAAATATAAATATTTTTTCATTTTGCCTGACATACTTTTTCTTTTCATCTATTATTTTTATATTGCATGACACTCACCCTCTGAAATGAGAGCCAGATTCGAAATCGAATACACCCTGAACACCCCTACACGAGTACTCTACGACAGGCTTAGCACACCTGAAGGCCTCGCCGAATGGTTCGCAGATAATGTCACGGTTGACGGCGACATTTTTACCTTCTTCTGGGACAAGACAGAGGCAAGGGCACGACTTGCCTATGCAAAGGAAAACAAGGCGGTCAGATTCGACTGGCTTGACTTCGCCGACACCGAATCGAACTTCTTCGAGTTCCGCATCGTCATTCATGAACTCACCAATGATACCGCACTCATGATAACCGACCACGCTGAAGAGGACGAGGTGGATGACGCACGTGACCTCTGGGACACCCAGATCTCATACCTTAAAAAGGTGCTCGGCCTCACCGAATGAAAGAGCTTTGCATCTTTCTTAAAAATAACGTACGTTTGCACCACACCCGAGACAATGAAGAAGATCGATCTGTTCATGGTAAGATCGTTTATAGGACCACTGATCCTGACGTTCTTTATTGTACTCATCATTTTTATACTCCAGTTCCTCTGGATGTATGTCGATGACCTCGCAGGAAAAGGCCTTGATCCCAAAGTGCTCGGCGAACTCCTCTTCCAGTTCTCCCTGACTTTCGTCCCCTTGTCACTTCCTCTGGCAATCCTGCTGGCCTCTCTCATGACCTTCGGAAACCTGGGTGAATTCCTCGAACTGACAGCCCTGAAATCCTCCGGCATCCCGCTCCAGCGGATCATGATGCCAATCTTCATCTTCGCATCCCTGATCGCTATCGGATCATTCCTCTTTGCAGACTACGTCCTTCCTATCTCCACGCGCAAGGCAAGAACCCTGCTGACAGACATACGCCGGATGAGACCTGAACTGGATATACAGGCAGGGACATTCTACAACGGCATTGACGGCATCAGTATCAAGATAACCGACAAGGAACCGGAGACAAATCGTCTTAACGGGATTTATATCTATGACCACCGGGAAGGAATAGGAAACACCGCTGTCATACATGCCGAGTACGGATACATGAAGGTCACAGATGATGAAAGCGGACTCATTCTGACACTCTTCAATGGTTATGCCTATAAGGACATTGAAGAAAAAAACGTCCCTCAGGAGAAGAGAACATATCCCTTCCGGCGTGATAGATTCGCCGAACAGACCATGGTGATTGAACTTGAAGGCTTCGGCCTCAACAGGTCGGGAATGGATATCTACAGGTCAAACTATGCGATGCTCAATACCTCCGACCTGACCTTCTTCATTGACTCGCTTTCCACCAGGTTCAACAGCAGGACTGAGGTCTATTTCACAGAGTTCAGCCAGATGCGGCTATTCACCCCTGCACAGTATCGCAACCCCGGATTTCAGAAGGAGGCTGACAGCACAGTTGTCTGGAAGTATCATAAGTTCAATGCCAGGGAGGCCTTCGACACCCTGAGCTATATGGACAAGAACACCGCCATCAGTCGCGCCCTGAGCTTTGCACGCGAAGGCACATCATTCATGACGGAAAAGAGCGAGGCACTGGTGGCAGAGGCAAAAAACCTCAGAAAATATGAAGCAGAGCGATACAAGCGTTTTACCCTGCCGCTGGCCTGCCTGGTCTTTTTCTTCATAGGGGCACCCCTGGGCGCCATAATCAGGAAGGGTGGCCTGGGAACACCGGCAGTCATCTCGGTGCTCTTCTTCGTATTCTATTACGTGATCTCCCTGTCTGGAGAAAAATTCGCAAAGGAAATGATATTAAGCGTTCCGCTGGGTATGCTCGCCTCCACTATCATTCTCTTTCCCCTGGGAATTTTCCTGACCTACAAGGCAACTACCGACGCTGCCATAATGAATGCCGAGACATATATCCTCTTCTTCAGGAAGATAGGAACCTTCCTGACCGGTATTAAGCCCGAAAAGGATGATGAAGGTACTGATACTGGCACCTAGACCGCTTTGGCCCGTGCACGACGGGGGTACGGTGGCAACAATGCAGTGTATCCGGGGACTTGCCAAAGCCGGGGTGAGCGTGTCAGTCCTGTCTATGAAAACGGAGAAGCATTCCTCTGAGAACGGTCTCGCCGGAGATCATCTGCCGGCTTACGTAACCGATTACAGGACTGTCGCCGTAGATACCAGGATCAAGCCCCTTGCCATGATACGCAACCTGCTCTTTTCCGGCGAGCCCTACGACCTCACCCGCTTCATGTCTCAGGAGTATTCAGAAGTGCTCCGTGACTGGCTGAATAACAGGCAATTTGACATCATCCAGTGCGAGGGACTTCCGTTTGCTCAATATCTGGATGAGATAAAAGGTATTACAGGCACCCCCGTGGTTCTGCGCGCACATAACCTAGAGCACAAAATAAGGGAGATGATGGCGGCCGGCACCTCCCTCCCGGTCCGCAGAGCCTACCTCACGAACCTCTCCCGCAGGCTCCGGTCACTTGAGAGAAAAGCTGCTGCACAGTTTGATGCAGTGATTCCCATCAGTGGCCCTGACTTCAGATGGTTCTCCGCCGCCGACGGAGGAAAGCCAGTCTACCTGTCGGAGACGGGTGTTGAAGGAGCGGCCTGCATGCCGGAACCCGCCGGCGTTAATCCGAGGATCGGATTCATAGGAGCCATGAACTGGCAACCTAACATCGAAGGAGTAAAGTGGTTCATCATCAATGTCTGGCCCGGCGTCCTGAAAAAGATACCGGAAGCAACCCTCCATATCGCTGGCAGGGGACTGGGTAAGCAGGGAGCAACCATGCCCGGAGGGGAAAACATTGTCCTTGAGGGCGAGCCAGAGGATGCCCGCACATTCATGGCATCTAACCACGTGATGATCTCACCGCTCTTCGCCGGAAGCGGACTGCGGATAAAGATCATCGAAGCCATGTCAGTTGGCCGGCCGGTGGTTGCCACACCCGTGGCAGTGGCGGGACTGCCGGTCGAAAATGGAAGGCATCTGGCCGTGGTATCAGATCCCGGGTCATTCTGCAACCAGCTCGTCAGGCTTCTGAATGACCCGGCGCTGAGAGCCTCGATGGGTACGTCCGCAGTGCAACTTGTGAGGGAGAGATTTGATAACAGCGTCATTGCGGCGCGGTTGCTGGAATTTTACAGGGAACTGACCCATGGCAGCTGAAATCATTTTGATTATCGCAACAGCACTCCTGGCATGGACATATGTCATATACCCAGTTGGGATAATAGCTGCTGCAAGCCTGGGGAAGAAGATGAGAAGCAGACCGGGGCCGCCATTACACTCGGACTCCCTTCCGACTGTCACCGTGGTGATGTCACTCCATAATGAAAACAAGGTCGTGGAGGCAAAGATCAGAAGCATGCTGGCCTCAGATTATCCGGGTGAACGGTTGGACTTCATTATAGGGTCTGATGGCTCCGGTGATGGCACCAACGCGATAATCAGCACATTATCAGCCACGGACTCCCGTATCCACTGCATCATTCACGCAGAGAGAAGAGGCAAGGTGGCAATGCTTAATGATCTTGTTGCAAAGGCGACGGGGGAGATACTGGTGGTGACTGATGCCAATGTGATATTCACTCCGGCTACCGTCAGAAGACTGGCGGAAGCTTTTGCTGACCCCGGCGTCGGACTGTGTGATGCCACCGTGAATAGTCTCTCCGGGGATTACACCGGCATAACGGGGCAGGAGAACCTGTACAGCCGTTTTGAAACAGCATTGAAAAGAGCGGAGGGTGATCTGTGGGGAGCCATGCCCGGTCCCTATGGCGGTTGTTACGCGGTACGGCGGAGACTATTCCCCAGGCTTCCGGAGAACACACTTGCTGACGATCTCTATGTCGGACTATCAGTACTCAGGCAAAATTTCAGATCGGTTAACAACCCCGGGGCGAACGTTTATGAAGACACCCAGCCTGATATGATGGCTCAGTTCAGGAGGCGTATCAGGATCGCCGCCGGGTCATTCCAGAATCTGTTCCGCTTCGGCCCCTGTCCTTCCCGCAGGTTCAGCACCTGTTTCACATTCTTTTCCCACAAGATAATGAGATGGTTAACTCCTCTCCTGCTGGGCGTATTTTTCATGACAACGGTCATTCTTTCCGGCCGGTCTGTTGTCTATTTTTGTCTGACATCAATTCAGATGATTTTTATAATTTTGTCAGCGCTCGACCTGGTGCTTGACAGGCAGGGGAAAAGGGTCAGAATCCAGAGATTTGTAACCCAGTTCCTGCTTATGAATGCAGCGCTGGCAGCAGGGTTTGTGAAGGCAGTAAGAGGGATAGAAACCGGGATATGGGAACCCACCAAACGAGTTTAAGCATGACTGAAGATACAAAGCTGAATACAATCAACGAAGCCATCGAAGACATCAGAGCGGGCAGGATTGTAATTGTTGTGGATGACGAGGACAGGGAGAACGAAGGCGATTTCATTTGTTCAGCTGAGCTGATCACCCCTGAGATAGTCAATTTCATGGCCACCCATGGCCGTGGTCTTATATGCGTTCCTCTCCCCGAAGAGCGTTGCGAAGAACTTGAACTTAATATGATGGTCGGCCATAACACCTCCCTTCACGAGACACCCTTCACTGTTTCCGTCGACCTCCTCAGCCCCGAAACCACCACTGGAATATCTGCCAAGGACAGGGCACTTACCATCAAGGCACTGGCAGATCCCGAGACCAAACCCTACCAGTTGGGAAGGCCCGGACATATATTCCCTCTCAAGGCACGTTCCAAGGGCGTACTCCGCAGAGCCGGCCATACAGAGGCAGCCGTAGACCTTACAAGACTAGCGGGATTGCAGTCGGGGGGAGCCCTGGTGGAGATAATGAACGAGGACGGGTCTATGGCACGACTGCCTGACCTGCTCAAGCTTTCAGAAAAATTCGGAATAAAGATAATTACTATCCGTGACCTCATTCGTTACCGTCTCGGAATTGAATCGATTGTGGAGATGGGTGAACAGGTCAAGCTGCCAACCGAATACGGCGACTTCGACTTTATACCTTTCAGGCAGACAAGCAACGGTCTGGAACATGCCGCACTGGTCAAGGGACATTGGACCAAGGATGAACCTGTACTTGTCAGGGTCCACTCATCATGCTTCACAGGGGACATATTCGCCTCAAAGAGGTGCGACTGTGGTCCGCAGTTGCACAAGGCAATGCAGATGGTTGAGGCAGAAGGCAAGGGTGCTATCGTCTATTTAAGTCAGGAAGGCAGGGGCATCGGCCTTATCAATAAGATACGAACTTACAAGCTGCAGGAACAGGGACGTGATACCGTTGAGGCTAACCTTGAGCTTGGCTTCCGGGAGGATGAGCGTGACTATGGTATTGGTGCAAATATCATGAGGAGCATCGGGCTGGGAAAGGTAAGGCTCATCTCCAACAACCCGGTGAAAAGGGCAGGGCTTGAAGGATATGGCATCACCATTGTCGAGACAATACCACTCGAGATATCGCCAAATCCCTACAACTCCTTCTATCTCGAAACCAAGGCTACCAAGATGGGACACAGCCTGGCCTGTTACAAAACGCCCACCAAAGGCGAAAATGACTGATCGCCTGCCACGGATAGTATTCATGGGCACTCCGGAGTTTGCTGCAACAAGCCTCCGGGTCCTTCATGAGGCCGGGTGCGACATCGCCGCAGTGGTCACCGTCCCGGACAGGCCTGCCGGTCGCGGGCAAAAGATCACCCTCAGCCCGGTGAAGGAGTATGCACTTGAACATCGTATGAACATCCTGCAGCCTGAAAAGCTGCGAGGTCACAGATTCATATCTTCGCTGCAGGATCTCAATGCCGACATGTTTGTAGTTGTGGCTTTCCGCATGCTGCCTGAAGCGGTCTGGAGCATCCCGCCGCTGGGCACCTTCAACCTGCACGCCTCACTCCTTCCTCAATACAGGGGCGCCGCCCCGATAAATCACGCCATCATAAACGGCGAGACAAGGACAGGAGTAACCACATTCCTCATCGACAAAGAGATAGATACAGGCAAAATACTCCTCTCACGGGAAACGGAGATCGCTCCTGATGAAAACGCAGGCAGCCTGCATGACAGGCTCATGCAGATCGGGGCAGAACTTGCACTGGAGACTGCAACCGGATTATATGCCCGCAGGCTGAGCCCCGTCTCCCAGAAGAGCAAACCAGGAGAGATACTCAAACAGGCGCCCAGGATATTCACTGCAGACACAGTAATCAACTGGAGAGAGCCTGCGGTAAAGGTGCACAACCTGGTAAGAGGACTATCGCCATACCCGGGTGCAATGGCATTGCTGCTGAGGGACGACAGACAGTTGAGACTGAAGATTCTCGAAAGTAACCTCAGGGATGATGTCATGGAGATTCCGGGAACGATAATAGTGACCGGCAAGAATCGCTTCATAATCTCATGCGTGTCAGGCGGCATAGAGATTCTCACACTGATTCCTGAGGGGCGAAAGAGAATGAGCGCCTCCGATTTTCTCCGTGGTTTTGATCCGGCAGGATGGGAACTGGTCTGATAATGGCTTTGTTGTTACGACTACCTATTATTCAGCCCTGAATTAACTTTACCTTAACCTGAGTTTCTGTCCGGGGCGGCATCCTGAGCCTTCATCCATAAGGTTCATCTTGTAAAGTGATGAGAGCTTGACAGCATATTTCTGCGAGATACCGTGCATCGTTTCGCCGGCTTCCACGGTATGCACTGAAAAACCCTGGGCAGCCCTCGATCGTTTCGGCTGGAGGTAGATTACCTGTCCGGGCTTAATGATACTCCCCGGAGCGAGGTCATTGTAACGGGTTATCTCCCATGACAAAAGCTGATGGCGCTCTGCCAGCGATTCATATGTATCCCCTTCTTCAACAATGATATACTCAACATTATTGTTTTCCATTACTTTTCTGCCGGTATTCAGGCTGATCACCTTTATCGGCTCCTCTTCCTCCCGGGTGTCAGCGGCACGTGCCGGAACCGGTTGCGCCTGAACAGTGTCCGGATCCTTCACCGGAGGCTGTACCGGCATAGAATCAGCAGGTGCGGATACAGTGGTGCGGGGTGGCACGGCAGCACTCCTGCCCGGTTGCGTGGGGACAGTTGGTCCCGTTGCGCCCGTATCATAGGCCCAGAGCCTGTACTCCTCGATCTTGCGTATCAGCAGTTCGGGGTACCTGGGGTCTGTGGCATATCCTGCCTTCTTCAGACCGTGCGCCCACCCCTTGTAATCAGTGCTGCCCAGGCTGAACAGCTCCCTGTACCGGGAACCGTTTACAAGAAACTCGGAGTGATCCCTGAAGGATTCTTCAGCTGATCCGTAGGCCCTGAAACATTCACCCCGGCGGTTATCGTCATGATAAACCTTTTTTCCCGTCCAGTTGCTGTGACACTTGATGCCGAAATGATTATTGCCCTGGATGGCCAGCCTGCTGCGCCCGTAGTTCGATTCAAGCATACCCTGAGCAAGGGTGATGCTGGCCGGGATGCCGGTCCTTTTCATCTCACTTACTGCCAGCGCACTGTATCTGTTCATGTACCCTATGGCATATTCGGAAGCAGGCCCCTGGGGGGCTGTACTCCTTGCAGCCCTTCGCGTTGAGCTGCATGAATGGAGAAACAGAATGATGATAAGAATTGTATATGGCGCAAGTTTTTTCATCAAAAGGCTTTTGACAAAAATATAAAAATGTCGTTACCCTCTGTAATTACTGACATCGGAGGTAAAAATATTATTACTTTTATCGCTCTAAAAATCACTGCTATCGCTTATGAAGAAGAGAGAAGTGAGTATTTCCTACCTGGAATATAATAACAGGGACGAGTTACCTGTTGCGGAAAAGCAACTTGTGGAAGAGGCTGTTGCTGCAGCATCCGGAGCCTATGCGCCCTATTCGCATTTCATGGTAGGGGCTGCCATCCTGCTTGATGATGGCACCGTGATAAGGGGCGCCAATGTTGAGAATGCCGCCTTCCCGTCAGGAAGCTGTGCGGAAAAAACAGCCCTGTCATACATGGTTGCAAATCACGGTGACAGGAAAGCTCTCGCAATAGCAATTGCGGCCCTGGCTGATGGCAAAATGACCGAAGAACCCGTTCCACCATGCGGCAATTGCAGGCAGATGCTGATCGAGGAGGAACAAAGGAGTGGCAGTCATATACAGGTGATCCTGGCTGGCAAGTCGGCCGTTTATGTCCTGGAAACCAGCCAGGCATTGATGCCGTTGAGCTTTACGGGTAGCAATCTCAGGAAATAACCTATTCCTCCCCCTTTTCTCCCACAACCAGCTGGAATCCGCTGCCGTGGATATTCTTCAGCATGATCTGCGGATCATCACTCAGGTATTTCCTCAGCTTGGTCACGTATACATCCATGCTGCGGGCGGTGAAATAATCGTCTGCGCCCCAGATCTTTTTTAATGCGGCCTCTCGACTCACGAGCGCATTGGGTGATAAGGCAAGCAACTCCAGCAACTGCCCCTCCTTGGGTGAGAGCTGCCTCTCCTGGTCGCCCAGGATCAGGTTCCTCAGCCTGGCATTGAAAATGTATCTCCCTATTTCATATATGTCGCGCGTGCCCTCGTGGATATCCCTCCTGGATATGATTGCCTTGATCTTGCATAGCAGGATGTCAGTGTCAAACGGTTTGGTTATATAGTCATCGGCACCAACGCCGTATCCCCGCAACAGGTCCTCCTTCAGCTTCTTCGCCGTAAGAAAGATGATAGGGATGACAGAGTTCATGATTCTGATCTCGGAGGCAATTGTGAATCCGTCAACATGCGGCAGCATCACGTCGAGTATGCAGAGATCGTAAACCCCCTTGCGAAAAGTCTCAATTGCCGTCTTCCCGTCGTCCACCAGGTCTACATCGAAATCATTGATCTCGAGGTATGACTTGAGGACCGATCCGAAGCTCACGTCATCCTCAACCAGGAAAATCCTTGCGCTCTTCTTGCTCATGCCCTTGATTCGTTCTTATATGGTAAAAATACAGTAAAAATACTTCCTTTCCCCTGCTCACTGTCTACGGTCACTGTGCCGCCATGCGCATCGGTTATGGCCTTAACGTAATTGAGTCCCAGCCCGAATCCCTTGACATTATGAATGTTGCCTGTCGTCTCCCGGTAAAAGCGTTCAAAGACACGGTTCTGAACCGTCTTACTCATCCCGATACCCTTGTCAGCCACCTCAAGGAAGATGCCGCTGTCATTGCTGCGGGTCCTCACTGTAATATCAGGAGTGACATCTGAATACTTGTTCGCGTTGTCAAGAAGGTTGTGAACCAGGTTGCGCAGATGCTCCCCGTCACCGGTGATGATGCTCCTTTCCGCATCCAGGTGACGGTGTATCACTCCTCCCCTGTCAGTAACCTGTATCTCAATGGTATCAATAGCATGTCTGATCACCTCATGCATGTCGGTTTCGGTGAATGAAAAATCCATCTCGTGCTTGTCGAGGGTGGCGATCTGGAGTATGCTCTCCACCTGCCTGTTCATGCGTGAGTTCTCCTTCTTGATCATACTGACGAAATGGAGCACCTTCTCCTCATCCGTAATGACCCGGCTGTTGGTAATGGTGTCGGCCGCGAGAGAGATAGTCGCAATAGGCGTCTTGAACTCGTGAGTCATGTTGTTGATGAAGTCGGCCTGCATCTCAGAGGTCTTCTTCTGCCTGATTATGAACCACAGGCTCAACGCGAAGGTTGAGATGATTATCAGCAGGAAAAGCCCGAAACCGCCCAGCATCAGACCCATGGTGCCAAGGACGTAGTTGGTTTTGCGGGGAAAGACAACCGAGAGCGTCTCACCCTTTCTGAGCAGACCCTGTGCGAAGAGGTTGACCTGGTAGGGGCTCTCCTGAAAATCCTTTTTCTTAACCCTGGACCATACCCCGTCAATAATTGAATCGCCCCTGATAAGCGCAAACTCAAATGGAGTCTCGATGCCTGAAGCAGACAGTTCTCCCTGCAGCGTATGAAGCAACTCCTCCTTGTTGACAGCCATATTCCGCTCCCATACGAACATCTCGGAAACAAGCTGGTTGCTCATCGACTGGAACTCCACTGCCTGCTGCTGCATCCATCGCATATACTCATCGGAGCCTACCACCACACTGTTCCCGCTGTTGTTCCTGGCCTCTTCACGTGTCACCTTCATCCTTACCGGAGGTTTGTCATTTGTGGAGATGATGATCTCGACGGAATCAGAATCAGAGCTTGAACTGCTCTGAATGCTGAAGCGGTCCGTGGAAATACCCGGATTGGCCGAGCGATTTATGGCCTGAGGAAGGGCTGAATATCCCCTGATGAACATTTCGTTAAGGAAATTCATCCTGCGGTTCGTCTCCATGGAGTGAACAGTGTTGCGAAGACTGTTTATCACGAAGAAATCGAACTGCTCGTTCTGAGACTTGACGGAATTGATGATCCATGTCACCTGAACCCAGACGATCACCAGGATGGAGACCACCATCAACGTTATCAGGCCTGTGAATTTCCGCTTGTTCATGGCGCAAAATTATACATATAAATAATGCTGAATTCCGTTTTAACTTTTTGTTAACCAGATTTAACCTCACTTTAACCCCCTTGCGGATATTCTGCACTACTTTTGTATTGCCTACTGGTATAAAGACGAGAATAATGAAAAATTCATTCATGACAACAACAGTCACTCTGGCAGTATTCCTTTTTGCAGTGACGACAGGTTTCTCACAGGATACGAAGAAGGTCGAAAAGAAGACGGTTATTGTCACCGTTGCAGATGACGGCGTGACAAAGGATACAACACTGATCGAGGGTGACACTGTTAAATTCGAAGGGGGTAACCTTATTATTGAAACCAGGGATGGAAGGAAGATTATCCGCAAACCCGGAGTGGGAAGCAGGATGGTGTGGGCCGGTAATACGGGCTATTTTCCCGGGCAGGCAGCAGCACCCGGAGTCTTTCCTGGGAGAGCCCTGAACCGGGCGCAGGAAGAGGATGAGGGTGTCAGCTATCACATATCCGTGGACGGCGTGGTGGTAAACATCAGGGCACCGAAGGAGAAAACAAAGGAGGCAGATCAGATCCTCAGTGAGGTTAAAAAGATACTGATGAAGAAATAACAGCAATAGTTTCTGACGCTCCCGTCCGGGAGCGGAACACCATCAGGTGGTTGATTTAGGTTAGTTTTGGGTTAGCTTGAGAGGGGATGCGGCAGAGGCATCTCCTCTCTCTTTTTTTTACTGCCGGTAATCAGGCATGAAATCAGCCAGGAGATCATACCCCGGATCACACATTCGAGAACAGCTTCCAAATCTTGTCGTCGGGAAGCGGGGCTACGGCAGTGATCTCCTCATTTTTCACCGGGTGAACAAATGTAACTCTCCGCGAGTGGAGTGATATGCCCCCTCCCTCGTTTGACCGAGGAGCGCCATACTTAAGGTCACCTTTTATCGGGCATCCTGCCGCGGCCAGCTGAGCCCTTATCTGGTGATGCCTGCCGGTCTGCAGGTCTACCTCCAGGAGGTAGTATCTCTCGGAACGCGCCAGGACGCGGTAAGACAGCTCCGCCAATTTCGATCCCTTCACCTCCTTGTCATAGGCATATGACTTATTCTGTTTCTCATTCTTTTTGAGATAACCGGAAAGAATCCCCTCCTCAGCCGGCGGCCGGTCAGTGACAATGGCCCAGTAATATTTCTTCACCTCGCGGGTCCTGAAGAGCTCGCTCAGGCGGGTCAGAGCCTTCGATGTGCGGGCATAGACCACGCATCCGCTGACAGGCCTGTCAAGCCTGTGCACCACGCCAAGGAACACATCGCCGGGCTTGTTGTATTTCTCCTTTATGTATGCCCTTACAATATTGTCCAGCGACTCATCCCCGGTGCCGTCGCCCTGCACCAGGTCCGATGATCGCTTGTTGACAATTATAATATGATTGTCTTCATACAGTATTTCCGGTTGTTCCTTACCCATCAGTTATTTCCTTATTTTATCACTGTTATTTCCACTTCCTCACCCCGGACTGCAAGACCGCAAGACCGCAAGAAGAAGCGAAGCGACGGACCTTCCGACTTTCGACTTTCTACTTTCTACTTCCGACTTTCGACTCCCCCTAATACTGCTCCTTATCGTTGGGAAAATCGCCTGATCTCACGTCAGCGATATAATGATGCACCGCACCCTTGATCTCGTCGTACAGGTTATGGTACCTTCTCAGGAAGCGCGGTGAGAACTCCATGTTTATGCCGAGCATGTCATGCAGTACCAGCACCTGTCCGTCAACCTGCGGTCCAGCTCCTATCCCGATTACCGGAACTTTTACGGACTCGGCCACCTCTCCTGCCAGTGCTGCCGGTATCTTTTCCAGCACTATGGCAAAGCATCCTGCCTTTTCGATTATCCTGGCATCCTCCTTGAGCTTCCTCGCCTCCTCCTCATCGCGTGCGCGAACCACGTAGGTCCCGAACTTGTGAATCGACTGCGGGGTGAGACCCAGATGACCCATCACGGGTATCCCGGCTGACATGATACGCTCAATGGATTCCACTATCTCCCTGCCGCCCTCAAGCTTCACCGCACTGGCACCGGTCTCCTTCATGATCCGTATGGCTGATGCAAGCGCCTCACGTGAGTTGCCCTGGTAGGTCCCGAAAGGAAGATCAACCACAACCAGCGCCCTCTTTACTCCTCTTACCACCGATGCAGCATGGTAAATCATGTTTTCAAGGGTGATGGGCAGAGTGGTGTCAAACCCCGCCATGACGTTGGAAGCTGAATCTCCGACAAGGATCACGTCTATGCCTGCCTCATCAAGTATCCTCGCCATCGAAAAATCATATGCCGTAAGCATCGATATCTTCTCACCCTTGAGCTTCATCTCGTAAAGCACGTGGGTGGTGACTAACTTAACCGTCTTCTGTACTGTCATCCCTGCTTGTTTTTTGTCAACTGCAAAGCTACAAAATAAGAATGTGGAATAACATTACTGCCCATTCTTTTGGCACGGCCTGCCGTTTTGTCATAATCCGGAAATATATGTCTGCCGGCAGCTTTGCCCTACCATGACATAATTTCATAATAACCCTCACTTAGACGCTGTGGCACAAACATTGTCACTTAGGGGAGTATCAGATTGAAATTTAAAATATAAATCAGAATAAAAATGGGAAAAATTATCGGTATTGACCTGGGAACCACCAACTCATGCGTTTCAGTGATGGAGGGCAATGAGCCCGTGGTCATCCCCAACAGTGAGGGCAAGCGCACCACCCCCTCGGTGGTTGCATTTCTTGAAAACGGCGAACGTAAGGTGGGCGATCCTGCAAAGAGACAGGCTATCACCAACCCGACCAAGACCGTTTCATCGATCAAGCGTTTCATGGGCAGGAACTTTGACGAGGTGACAAATGAGATGAAGAAACTGACCTATCAGATCATCCGGGGTGACAACAACACCCCAAGGGTGAAGATCGATGACCGCAACTACTCTCCCCAGGAGATCTCGGCAATAGTGCTTCAGAAGATGAAGAAAACTGCTGAGGATTACCTGGGCCAGGAAGTCACTGAGGCTGTCATTACCGTTCCGGCATATTTCAATGACTCACAGCGTCAGGCCACAAAAGAGGCCGGTGAGATCGCAGGTCTGAAGGTCAAGCGTATAATCAACGAGCCTACGGCAGCATCACTGGCTTACGGCCTCGACAAAAAAGCCCATGACCTCAAGATTGCTGTCTTCGACCTTGGTGGCGGAACATTCGATATATCAATTCTTGAACTGGGTGACGGCGTCTTTGAGGTCAAATCGACCAACGGTGACACCCATCTCGGTGGTGACGACTTTGACAATCTGGTCATCGACTGGCTTGCAGATGAGTTCAATAGAGAGGAAGGCATCGATCTGCGCAAGGATCCCATGGCGCTGCAGCGTCTCAAGGAAGCAGCTGAAAAGGCCAAGATTGAGCTCTCAAGTACCACCAGCACGGAGATTAATCTCCCGTATATAATGCCGGTCAACGGTATTCCCAAACACCTTGTAAAGACACTGACACGAGCACAGTTTGAGAAACTGACCGACAAGCTCCTCCACTCGGTCCTCGGACCCTGCCAGAAGGCGCTTGATGATGCCGGTATG
Source organism: Bacteroidales bacterium UBA4788 (assembly GCA_002402965.1). Lineage (GTDB taxonomy): Bacteria > Bacteroidota > Bacteroidia > Bacteroidales > VadinHA17 > SR-FBR-E99. The sequence goes on along the minus strand of DHGW01000038.1, from coordinate 39,100 downwards.
AAGACATCGGACATTGACGAGGTACTGCTCGTTGGCGGATCAACACGTATCCCGGCCATTCAGCAGATTGTGGAGAAGTTCTTCGGCAAAGTGCCCTCCAAGGGCGTCAATCCTGATGAGGTTGTCGCCGTCGGCGCTGCCATCCAGGGCGGTGTGCTCACCGGAGAGGTCAAGGATGTTCTGCTGCTCGACGTCACTCCCCTTTCGCTCGGCATCGAGACTATGGGCGGTGTAATGACCCGTCTCATCGAATCGAACACCACCATACCTACCCGCAAGACCGAGACATTCACAACGGCCAGCGACAGTCAGCCCTCTGTGGAAATACACGTCCTGCAGGGCGAAAGACCGATTGCAACAGGAAACAAGACCATCGGCCGCTTCCACCTTGACGGGATCCCGCCAGCCCCGCGAGGCATACCTCAGATCGAGGTCACTTTTGACATCGACGCCAATGGTATACTCAATGTATCTGCAAAGGATAAAGGAACCGGAAGGGAACAGAGGATACGCATCGAGGCCTCCTCTGGTCTCAGTGAAGAGGAGATCCGCCGCATGCGCGATGAGGCAAGGGCCAACGAAGCTTCCGACAAGGCTGCCAGGGAAATGGCCGATAAGGTAAATGCCGCTGACAGCATGATCTTCCAGACCGAAAAACAGCTGAAAGAGTATGGCGACAAGATTCCGTCAGACAAGAAGGGACGCATCGAGAATGCCCTCGGCCAGCTCCGCGAAGCTCACAAGAACAAGGATATAACCGGCATTGACCGTGCACTTGCTGAGATCAATGCAGCATGGCAGGCAGCTTCCGAAGATATGTACAAACAAGCTCAGGGAAGCCCCGGACCGGAGGCAGGCCAGCAGGCAGGTCCGCAGTCAGGCCCGCAGTCAGGCCCGGCCGGTGGCGAGACCGGCGGCAAGGGCGGCGACGAGCAGGTGACCGACGTCGACTTCGAGGAGGTCAAGTAATCACTATATATACCACTACCGAAGGCCGCGGCAGCACAAGCTGACGCGGCCTTCTTTTCATGCATCACATATACGAACACTACCAATTATTTGGTTATATCTTTGCACTATAGATTGAAATCATGAAAAACCAACTTGTCATTATTCTTTCACTGCTCATCCTCTCCGGAACTGCTCTCGCGCAGAATATGACAGACGCTGCAGGAAAGAAGCAGGGACCCTGGGTCAAAAATTATCCCAACGGCAAGCTGATGTATGAAGGCATATTCAAGGACGACAAGCCTGTCGGACTGTTCAAAAGATATACAGAGGAGGGCATTCTCTTCTCGGAACTGACATACAGTAACGGGAAAGATGAAGCTGCGGCAGTGTTTTATTACGCTGACGGCACGAAGGCCGCCGAAGGTATATATGTTGCCCGCGGCAAGGAAGGCCTCTGGAGATTCTGGTCGGCAACACAGCCTCCATACCTCATCTCTGAAGAGTATTACCACCAGGATAAGAGGCATGGACTCTCACTTAAATACTACCCTGACAGTACCCTGGCGGACAAGGTTGCATGGGACATGGGAAACCGGAGCGGAGAATGGCTCCAATACTACCCTGACGGATCAGTATGCCTGAGAGCCGAGTATATGGCCGGAAAACTGGAAGGACCATTCTCATACTATCATCCCAACGGCAAACTACAATACGAAGGGAGATATAAAGAGGACCACAGGACAGGCGACTGGATGATCTTCAACGAGGATGGTACGCTAAAGCAAGTCATTGCATATAAGGACGGTGTCCCCGCGGACCCTAAACTGGCCGACCAGGAGACAAGGTTCCTCGATGAGCTCGAAAAGAAAAAGGGCAGGGTCGAAGTAACGGACATTACCGGAGCCGTCATAAAATGAACCACCAATCGTCTTTCCTGGCGGCATTTATTCTGTTGTTAGCCGGTCTCATGCCTGTTGAAGCACAGGTATCCCCGGGGGACACTGAACTTTGGTTTTACAGGGTATGGTTCAATGAAAAGAGCGGCGACACTGAGGATTACTTCCCGGAAGATCTCCTCTCCCCTGCCGCCATAGCAAGAAGAGAGAAATATGACATCCCGCTTATAGAAGAAAGTGACATCCCGGTCAGCAGGCAGCATATAATCACCCTGTCACGGCTGGGGCTGGGACTCAGGTGCACTTCCAGGTGGCTGAATACCGCGCTTTTTTCAGCCGCCTCACCAAAAGACATCGAAGCCCTCGAAGATTATTATTTTATTGACAGTATTCAACTGGTCAGACATCCGTCTGATCCTGTAAAGAAGAGCTATAATAAATACGGCATCACCGTACCCCTTGCCGGACCTGTTGCTTCCGACCCACGTGCTCCGCTGAACGGCACGGTTCTGCACCAGTCGGGACTGACAGGCCGGAACGTGATTATAGCCGTGCTTGACGCCGGATTCGCAAAGGCAGACGTAATTGAATCACTTGGACCACTGAGGCAAAGAGGAGGAATAATAGCAACCCGCGACTTTGTGAACGGTACCGGTCATGTGTATGATTACCAATCGCACGGCACCTCCGTCCTTTCGATCCTTGCCGGATCACTGCCGGGCATCATCAACGGTACGGCACCCGGCGCTGATTACCTGCTCCTCCGCACCGAAGATGACGACTCTGAGTTTCCCGTAGAGGAGGATTACTGGATAGCAGCAGCGGAATACGCTGACAGTGCAGGGGCTGACATCATCACCTCATCACTCGGGTACTTCATCTTCGATGACCATTCCATGGATTATTCTTTCCATGACATGAACGGCGACAGTCCGGTCATCACACGTGGGGCGGATATGGCAGCCTCAAAGGGAGTTCTTGTTGTCAACAGCGCCGGTAACGAGCGCAACAAGGAGTGGATCCGGATCATTGCCCCTTCCGACGGTGACAGCGTGCTGTGCGTCGGGGCGATTAAGTTTGACCTTGCCATCTCCGACTTCTCATCGTCAGGCTACTCAGCAGACGGCCAGGTCAAGCCTGACGTGGTTGCCCCGGGAGTAGCCGTTCCCATTCAGTTTGAACCGGGATTGTGGCACAGCGGAAGCGGTACCTCCTTCTCGTGCCCGGTCATCAGCGGCATGTGCGCCTCACTGATGCAGTCGGTGCCCAGAGCCTCTCCGGCGGAGATAATTGATGCACTGCACCGGAGCAGTGACAGGTACAACCAGCCCGACTCACTTTACGGCTACGGTCTGCCTGACTTCCTCAAGGCACTGAGACTCCTTGAGGAGAAATATACTGTCATGCCTTCCGGTACCGTGACTGCCGGACCAAATCCCTTCAACAGCGAGATATCGTTCTGGTTTCGTGAATCACCGGGCCACCTCGGGATCACTGTGACCGGTGCCAACGGTACAAAGGTAATGGAGATGAACTATCCGGTTTACGTGGCACGGTCATTCAGGCTAGGGGGGCTTGAAAACCTCGCACAGGGCATCTTTTTTGTGAAGGTGTCTACAGGTCAGAAGGATAGAGTTTTCAAGATGATACGGGTAAGCAGATGAGCGGGGAGGGTAAGATAACACTGACCGAACTGCAGGGGCTGATCCGCGACAGGATCTATGAGGCACTGCCGGGTTCATTCTGGGTGATTGCTGAGATTGCCGAGATGAAAGTGCAAACAGCAGGTCACTGTTACCTCGAGCTCACCGGCAGCGACACTCCCGGCGGCAGGGTGACTGCCCGTGCAAGGGCAACCATATGGGCCTCAAAATACCGATCACTCAATACCTTCTTCAATGCCAGCACGGGAATACCTCTCAGAACCGGAATAACCATCCTCTTCAAGGCTACCGTGGAGTATCACGAGCTGTACGGCCTCAGTCTGAATGTAACTGACATCGATCCGGCATACACTGCCGGCGATATGGCCCTTCGCCGTGAGGCAATAATAAGGAGACTTACAACAGAAGGAGTGCTCTCAATGAACTCCGGGCTGCCGCTCAACCCCTATCCAAGGAATATTGCCGTAGTCTCCTCGTCAAAGGCTGCGGGCTATCAGGACTTTATCGATCACCTGGTTAACAATCCTTATGGGTATGTCTTCAAGCCGGTACTTTACGAGGCCGTCATGCAGGGAGAATCAACTGCGGTGTCGATAACCGATGCACTATACAGTATCGCAGAGGAGACGGGAAAGTACGATGTGGCAGTGATAATCCGCGGAGGGGGGTCGACGACCGATCTGAGCTGGTTCGACAGCTATGAGATCGCATACCATGTAACACAGTTCCCGCTGCCGGTCCTGACAGGGATAGGACATGAGAAGGATCAGTCAGTCACTGACATGGTGGCATGGAAAGCGCTTAAAACACCTACCGCCGTTGCAGGTTTCATCGTGGAGAGAACCATGGAGTGCGAGAACCGGATTATAGGAATGGCTGAAACGCTGGCATCGGCAGTGACCGGAGCGCTGGACGCGGCCGGAGAACAGCTCTCCTCCCTTCAGAACCGCACCTCCTCCATGGCAAGGCTGATCGTAAGAGTGAAACAGGAAAAGCTTGTCTATCATACTGAGACTCTCCGTCGCGCCGCTATAAACACGATACGCAAGGCGAAGGAGGCTACGGACAGGATCGAAGACTCACTGCGTCACCTCGATCCAGCCGGTGTACTGAGAAGAGGATTTACCCTCACTTCCAGAAACGGGATCATCATTCGCTCGGCCGGAGAACTTGAAGAGGGAGACACAATAAAGACACATTTCGCAGAGGGAACAGCCAACAGCACAGTCAAACAGATTACAAAACAGAAATAGTCATGGCAAAGAAAGAGATCGGGTTCAACGAAGCTCTGAAGGGTATCGAAGAGATACTGAAAAATATCGAAGACGGCGAGCCGGATATTGACAGGCTGTCAGAAGATGTCAAAAAAGCCGCTGAACTTATCAAGATATGCAGGCGTCGCCTCCGCGAAACCGGGGAAAAGATTGACGGGATAATGGAGGAACTGAAGTGAGCCGGCAGACAGCCGTGTGAACCGGGAGATGATCCTGTGTCAGGACAGGAATAAATCAAGGAAGGTTGTCTCCTTCGAAACAACCTTCAACTCGAAACCCTAACCTAAATTCCAGAAAACTAACTCTTCTGTTAGAAAACTACCTTCGTTAAATATAACGCTTAAGGTACACCTTTGTTTCGTGAAAACGCAAAAAAAGTTAATTATTTTTCAACATTTTAGTTTTTTTCTATTCCAAATATATCCTTGAAGGCTTTTTCAAACACCTCCTTAGGCAAGGCTCCCATTGCCATCTGAGGCTGACCTTCCAGGGGCACAAAAAGCAGTGAGGGGATACTCTTGATGCCGAATACCGACGCCAGCTCCTGTTCAGCCTCAGTATCAATTTTATAAACATACAATTTCCCTTCATATTCTGTTGACAGATCCTCGAGGATCGGAGCCACCATCTTGCAGGGACCGCACCAGTCGGCATAAAAATCAATTATACAGGGCTTGTCACCACTGTATTTCCACTCTTTATTCTGTTCATAATTGAATACTTTCTCAAGAAAAGTATCTTTTGTCAAATGTTCTGCCATATTTATTGTTTTAATTGTTTAACAGATTTTTACGGGTAAAGTTCAACCTTAACAAGAGGCGTGCCGAGGGGTTACGGAGATCAAATTTTCTTCAAGTTAGGCTAATAATTGTAATTTTGTCACCGGTTTCGGTTAAAATGTCATACTGATAATGAAGATTTTCCCTGATGACAGGATTTTTGAGATAGTGGCCCGCGTGGCCGAAAGAGAGGATGTGGAGGCGTATGTCATCGGCGGTTATGTCCGTGATCATATCCTTGGCAGGATCCACCCTGACAAGGATATTGACATCGTGGTAATCGGTGACGGTCCGTCGATGGCCCGTGCCGTAGCCCGTGAAATCAGCCGGGATATAAAGGTCACCGTATTCAAAACTTTCGGCACTGCAATGTTCAGGTACCAGAACTATGATATCGAGTTCGTGGGTGCACGCAAGGAATCCTATTCGGAAGATTCGCGCAAGCCATCGGTGAAACCGGGGACCCTGGAGGATGACCAGAACAGGCGCGATTTCACAATCAATGCCCTCGCCATCAGCCTGAACAGGGACAACCCAGGGGAGGTGCTTGATCCATTCGGTGGAATTGAAGACATACATAACGGCGTTATTCGCACCCCTCTTGATCCTGATACCACATTCAGCGACGATCCGCTGCGTATGATGAGGGCTGTACGGTTTGCCGCCCAGCTCGGATTCACGATCGCTGACGGCACGCTGGCTTCCATTAGCCGCAATGCGGAGAGAATAAGAATAGTTTCCGCTGAGAGGATAACCATTGAACTCAACAAGATTATGGCTACGGCCACGCCCTCTGCAGGGCTTCTCCTTCTGGAGCAGACCGGCCTGTTGAACCTCATCCTGCCTGAGATCGCGAAGCTCAAAGGAGTTGAGGACAAGGAAGGGAAAGGACACAAGGACAATTTTCACCACACAATAAAGGTACTTGACAACCTGGCGGCAAAGAGCGACGATCTGTGGCTGCGCTGGGCCGCGCTCCTCCATGATGTAGCCAAGCCTGCGACCAAAAAATTCGTGCCAGGCACCGGGTGGACATTCCACGGCCATGAGTTCCTTGGAGCCAAAATGGTACCGGATATATTCAAAAGGCTCAAACTCCCGCTCAACGACAGAATGAAGTATGTGCAGAAGCTGGTGGGACTGCACCTCAGACCCATATCACTTGTGCAGGACGAGGTGACCGACTCAGCCGTCCGCAGGCTCCTCTTCGAAGCGGGTGAAGATGTTGACGACCTGATGCTGCTCTGCGAGGCGGACATCACATCCGGCAACAGGATGAAGGTGCACAGACACCGCGAAAACTTCGCGCTGGTGCGCAGAAAACTGAAGGAGATAGAGGAGAAGGATGCAGTGCGGACATTCCAGCCCCCGGTCCACGGTGAGGAGATCATTGCCACATTCGGCATCCCCCCGGGCCCGGTAGTGGGCATCATCAAAACCGCCATAAAGGAGGCCATCCTGGATGGCGTTATTCCCAATGAATATTCGGCGGCCAGGGAGTTCATGATTAAGAAAGGTACGGAACTGGGACTTACACCAGCGTGAAACTTATCTGTGCATCACCCTGACTATTACAGGGAGATGATCCGAGTAACCGCCTGTCCACCTGTAACCTCCGTAAGTCGGGAGCGGCCTGACACCCGGGTAGGTTTCATCTTCGGTAAGAAGGAAGGGAGCATCCACCACCCGGAAGCTGCCCGGCTCCGCATGCCAGACCCCCGCGGAATCCGCCAAGGAATGTGAACCCAGTACCTGGTCTATCATCTCCCATTTGCCCTGGTATTTGTATGATCCTTTCCCCTCCCTTGAGAGACTGGCGGAGAGGTTAACAAGATTCCCGTTTCCTGTCAGCGCTGCCATCAGTTCATCTTCCGGCGTGGTGTTAAAGTCGCCCATGACAATCACTGCGGCTCTTCCGCCTGAGGCATTTATGATGGAATCAACCCTGCCCGCAGCCAACCTTATCATTCTCTCCCTCAGACCCTCTGCTGTAAGCACGCCGCCCCTTCGCGAGGGCAGGTGACAGAGTATCAGGTGGAGAGTATCATCACCGCCGGAAACCTTGACATAGAGCAGGTTACGCGTTGTTACCGGTATATTGTCAGGACTTTCAGGGAGCCAGGCTCTAACCTCCTCAACACTGAAACGGTCGCGCCTGTACAGGAGCGCCAGGTCAATTCCCCGCGGATCAGGCGACTCCCGGTGCACGATGCCATAGTTGCCAGCTGAAAGGATGGTGCCGTAGACCAGGTCCTTCAATACCTCTTCGTTCTCAACCTCACACAGGCCGATAAGTGAGGGTAGCTCCCACTCTCCCGCAGCTGCCACGGCACGGGAGAGGGCATTCAGCTTCCTGTTATACCTGGAGGCCGTCCACCGCCTTTCTCCACCTGGCAGGAACTCATCATCGTTCTTCGTTGTATCGTCAACCGTATCAAAAAGGTTCTCGACATTGTAGAACATTATGCTGAACTCCTGCCCATTTGCAGTAGTCACGGTAAGCAGGGATATCAGCAGTATGGTGACGATGATCCTCATGGTCCGGGGTCGGGTTTACTCTGGTTCTTTTTCCTTGTCCGGGTGGGCGAAAACTCTTCCCTATTTTTTCATTACCGGGTAAGTGGTCATTTTCCCTCTTCCTCACTCTTCTCACCCGGTTGTCTTTCAAACGCCCCGATGTCAGGACCCGCTTCCGCCGGCCGGGGCTTGTTCCTTATATCAACCGGCCAGGTTGCCATCTCTGTCCTGCCTGCACGGTCGAGAAGGGGTGAGAGGCTGTCAGGTCTGAAATCCCAGGCTGCCTCATCAATGAAAAGGGGCGCGGGGGTGGTGATAACATCCCGGAACAGAGACGCTGAGTACCAGCCAGCCGCCAGGGTGTCGACCTTTATCATTGAACTGTCTGCATGGAATCCTTCTGCTGCGGTTGCAGCAGATGCATTGATCATCAGCTCATTGGTAAGATTGCCGCTGATGACGGTATTGACTACCGAGACCGACGGCATCACACCGTCACCGGGAGCAATGAAGAGCACAGGATCAGTACGATGGCTGTACTCCCACCTGTTATTCAGGGTACAGTGAATGAACTCATAGCTGCCTCCTTCCGTCAGCGACACGGTGCTGAATCCTGAATGGGCAAAGAGCGAATTGACTGCAAAAAGATCTGCATGGCGGGCTGACAGCGACGATGCCGAGTTGTGCATGAGCATTGTTCCATTCATGAAAAGGTCGGGAACAGAGGCAGCCTCACCTTCGATCTTAATTGCAACCTCTGCATTTCTTATATCAGTATAATTCAATACGTTACCACGACTGCAGCCGAGAAACTTCAGCCCCTTCCATCGTCCCGGCACATCCTCGTATTCCTTTTCCAGACGGTCAGTGGCAAATATGATCCGTTTGTCCGGTCCACCGTTGGCATGAATCGTTCCTGCTACTGTGACTGAGGCCCCGTGATGCATATAAACCCTGGCACCCGGATTTAGCGTAAGGGTGACCAGGGTATCGATCAGCAGCGGACCGCTAACTACATAAGGCTTCCCTTCTGTCCAGACTGTATTGCTGAGTACATCTCCATCCACAAGCGTGATATCCTGACCCCATGCCTCGAGAATTACTCTTCGCGAAACCCTTCCCGAGTGGAAATTTACCGAATCGATGACTGATACCGGCAGATCGTCACCGGTTGGATCAATCATAACTTCGACAAAGACGAAAAGGCTGTCTCCCCTGGCAATTACAACATCTTCGGCTTCCGTAACAGCATCACCGTCAATATTCAGGCTGAAGGGTGATGACCCGGCTCCGCCCAGCCAGATGCGGTCAATCAGAAGCGGTTCTTCTTCAAGGTTTATTACCCTTAACTCCAGAGTAGCCGATCCGAAACCTGAAAAAACGGTATCAAATGATATGGTATCCGAGGAGAAACCGAGGCGTCCGCTGACAGGACCGGCAAGAGGGTCACAGCCCAGGCAGGCCGCGGCAAACAGAACCAGGAATGCGATGTTCCTCATTAGTACTTATTGATCCACCTGTACCGCCTCGGGTTGTCTCCTAAGCGTGCCATTACAGTCAGCTCGTGTGTCCCATAGGTGTAGCTGCGGATCTCTGACAGGGTGAAATCAAAGGCATAGCCGAGATAAAACCTGTCAACTTTGATTCCGGCAAGTAAAATAATGGCATCGCTTGTGCGGTATGATAGCCCCAGCCAGTAGTCATCCTTGTAATAAACCCTTCCTGTAAGGTCAACCTGGAACGACTTGAAGACCATGTCAGATGATTTAAGCATTACCGACGGCTCTATGATCCAATCCACACCCGGGTAAAATCTGAATCCTCCGGTCAGGAAATAGTGTCCCAGCTGAGAGCTGCCGTTTTCACCTCCGTTGCCGATCATGAGTGCTCCCCTGAAGAGGTTGGTCATTGCAAAGCCAGCATAATAGTTCCTGGTCATGTAACTCACACCGAAGTTGGCATCCGGGATGTAAACCACCTGGTCATAATTGTTCAGCAACTCATCCTGTACATCATCCGGCATAACCGCCCCGTTTATATCCACAAAATACTGGTAGGCGCTCAGCGAGAGGCCAAACGAAAGCTGCTGATCAATGCCGATCGGAAGGTGATAGGCATATGCCAGCTGCAATCCGGTCCGGTGCATGATACCATTATGATCCGAAAAGAGGTAACCGCCCACTCCTACCCTGCCTCCCTTAGTTGGCCTGTCTATCTTCTTCCTGACCGCCGTCGACTTCGTTATGTAACTGTCATTCAGTATCCTCGTTTGAAACGCGGCAGCATATGTACTGGGCGCTTCAGGAAGATTCAGCCACTGCTCACGGACCGTCAGGCCGAAGGTGGTGTAGTAGTCGCTGCCAGCAAATGAAGGGTTGATCAGGAATCCGTTCATGGTATACTGACTGTACAGCGGGAACTGCTGTGCTGACAGAACAGGCATAACCGCCAGAAGACCAATCACTGCTATTATTTTCAAAGATTTCATATCTCCTTCCGGTTATCTGGTTATTTGCTGATAATAGAGATTATTCCCGTACGCGGCTCTGAGCCGTCTTTCAGGTGAATGACATAGTGGTACGAGTCATTGGGCAGCAGTTTGCCGTTGAATGTTCCATCCCATTGATCAGTGGCATTTCTGGAGTTATATACCAGCTTGCCCCATCGGTTGTATACAAAGACCTCGGCATTGGGATACAGCTCTGCATTGCGAAGATGCCAGGTGTCATTCCGGCCATCCCCGTTTGGTGTAATGATCTCGTATACCCTTAGACAGTCGTACCCTCTTACTCCGATGGTGACCTGGAAGGTCTGCTCACACCCGTTTTCATCGGTGACAGTAACAGTATAGTCACCCGGCAGGATCGAAGTGCGGTCAGCCGCAGCAGGACCGTCATCCCACTGGTACGTCAGTGTCCCGGAGCCTCCGGTAACGGTCAGATCGATGTTGCCATCCGGTGTATCCGGACAGGAAGCGTCCGTTGAAGTGGCTGTTATGCTCATTGGTTCAGGCGCTGTCATAATGTATTCTTCTGTCAGAAAGCAGCCAATGGCATCAGTAATTGTCAGATTATACGCACCCGCTCTCAGGGATGTGAGGGATAGTTGATCGGATGTGAAGCCGGAAGGACCGCTCCATTCAAAGGCGAGCGGAGGAGTGCCTCCCTGGGCTGTGACGGCAATTGATCCGTTTGCTGATTCGGGACAGTTAACCCCGTAACCGCCGTAATCCGACACAGTAGCCCCGGTAATCTCAATCGGGTCGGGCTGCGTGATGACCTCGATAAAGCTGTAGCTGGCACAGGCGTTGAGGTCAGTGACGGTCAGGGTGTAAGTGCCAGGTAAAAGGCCGGTAATTGTTGCTGTGGATGCTGTCCATCCGTCCGGACCGGTCCAGCTGATGCTGTATGGTTCTGTGCCGCCGGCAAGAGTGGTGTTGATGATACCGTCCGAACCGCCGTTGCAGGTAACATTACCCGTTCCGTCAATCATAGCTGTGAATGGAAGAGGTTCAGTGATTTCCAGGGTCGTGTCGGAGCCGCATCCATTGACATCTATGACTTCAAACAGGTAGGTTCCTGCCGCCAGTCCCGTGAAATCACCTGATGGCTGGAATGGTGCTCCGTCAATACTGAATGAATACGGTGCAAGGCCACCTGTGATGCCGAGACGTATCACGCCGTCAGTCAGACCGTTGCATGTTATCTGATGATGCTCGATGACATTAATCACTGGCAACTGATTTATTGTTATAATGGCAGATGAGGTTGCCTGGCCGCAGGTTCCGCCTCCGGTTACAGTCATTGTTATGGTTACCGATCCTGCTGAATAATCGGCCGCACCCAAGGTGTAATATGGATTATCAACAGTGTTGTCATCAAAGGAGCCGGTGCCGCTGCTGCTCCAGATGACTGTACCCATAGTGTGGAAGGCTCCGGTTACCTGGAAACCAGTCTCTGATCCGCATATCGCATCATCAGATCCGGCATCGAAAGGTGCCGGTGCAGGATCGGTTACAGCAACCGAAGAATTGCAGATTGCCACATTTCCGCTTGCATCGGTTGCTGTGACGGTAACGCTGACATTCCCCAGATCCGCACAGGTGAAGGCATTTCTGCTCAGGGTGACTGAAGCTATCGCACAGTTGTCTGTGGCTGCAGTTGTAAGCAGGTCTGAAGCAACGATAGTTGCATTGCCGGAGGCATCGAGAGGTACTGTGATATCTGTACAGCTGACTACAGGCAACTCAGTGTCATTCACTGTCACGGTAAAGGTGCAGGTCGAAATCATCCCGTCAGCATCAGTTGAGGTATAAACTACCGTTGTTACACCTGCAGAAAAGGTTGCGCCGGGAAGATGAGTCGAAACCATGGGCGCGGTCGATACGGGAGCTGTCCAGCTAACCACTGCCGAGCATGCCCCGGGATCAGTGCTTACGGTTATGTTTGCAGGGCAACCTGTGATTACGGGAGGATCATTGTCTTCAATATTGACCATGACATTCTGCGAAGCCAGGGCGTCAAAGCTGTTGTCCGACAGAGTCAGGTTCACGGTCACGGCAATGACATCAGTGCGGTCCGCATCAAGAATATCCTCTACGGCAGTGACCATGACCACTGCGGGAACATTCCAGTTCGCCGGTGTTATGGTTACCTGTGCCGGATGCACAGTATTCACAGGCGCTGCGTTGACAAGATCAAACACAACATCCGCAAGGGGTTGTGCAGTGAGTGTAATTGTAAACTGCCCTGCAGGGCCTCCTTCATTTATTGTCAGCACGAGAGGTGTGACAACAAAACCGGCCAGGTCATCATTGGTGACATTGACATTGACTGTTGTGGCAACACCGTCATAACCGTCATCTGAAAGCGCATTATTGACAGCAAGTGAGATGGTTGTGGATGCATCAGGGACTGTATTATTATTGACTCCCGTCACCGTAATGGTCTGCGGAACATTGTAGTTGGCTGTGGTAAATGTCAGTTGCGCGATGTCTATCGTTGCTACAGCCGTGTTGTTGCTCACCATATCCACTACCACGCTGCCCGATGCTGGTGCTGCAGAGAGCGACACCGTAAAGACTGCAGTGCCGTTCTCGGCAACGGTTACGCTTGCCGGATTGGCCACTATAGACGGAACGTCATTGTTTACTATTGCTACAGGGATAATTATATCCGGAAGCGGATCAAACGGATCATAGGAGAGAGCATCATTCACCGTCAGAATCACATTGTCTGTCTGATCGCCAAGAACTTCATTCTCAATCGACTGTAGGGTAATCAACTGATGGGCTGAAAAGTTAGATGCATTGAAGGTCAGGGTTACCGGGCTGATATTAAGCAGTCCCGCCATCAGCGTTGAGATGTTTATGGTTACGGTGCCTGCAGGTGCGTTTTGCAGCCATACCTCGATGGTGGCCGTGGATCCCTCGGCCATGCTCACCGCAGAAGGTGAATAGAGTATCGCCGGCACATCATCATCATCGATTGTGATCACTGCCGGCGTTGAGTTTACTGAGACAGCCGGTGAGCCAGAGATACCGGTTATCGTCACCCTCACCATCTCGTCGCCCTCAACGAGCAGATCAGCAATTGAAGTCAGGGTCAGGTTGTATGTCAGTGCACCTGCCGGCATGACAAACGACCCCGGAAGAGTTACGAAGTCGGTTCCTGAGGTGGCTGTGCCGGTCACGGTATATGAGACCGTTCTGGCTGTTGAGACAGGGTTGCTGAATGCAAACGCGAAGGTGCCTGTGCCTGCTGCTCCCGGACCACCCTCGGCTATTACCGGGGTTGTAGCGGAAACGCTGGCTGTCGAGTTGTCGTCGTTGAGGATTGTGTAAACAGAGTTGACTGCCGGTCCTGCTATTACCGTGACGAACGTGTTCATGCTCAGGTTAATGGTCTCATCCGGCTCTACGGTAAGATCTCCGAGGATGGTAAGTACGGACGCAGGGATGGATATCGATACCGGCGTTGTGTAGTCTCCTGCCGGGATGGAGATCAGGTTAGTTGTCTGTGACCAGTCCGCCGCTGAGGCCGTACCGTTGGTGACAATCAGTATAAGGCTGCCGGGCTGGCCGGTGATGCCTCCACTGACGACTATCTGCAGTGAAGAGACAGGAGCAGCGGCATTGCCTTCCGGACCGGAGGATGTGGCCGAAGAGAACGATGCGTAGACGTTATCGTCATTGAAGATAGTGTACGTGTGGCTGCTCTGTGAGCCGATCGACAATCCCGGAGAGGGATTCGAAATACCGGTTATGATAGTCTCAGAGGGCTCTACGAGCGCATCATTGATCACGATTATGGTGAATGAACCGGTTAATGATCCAGATGGAATGGTAACAGTACCCGGAGCAAGGTTGTAGTCAACACCTGCCGTTGCCGTTCCTCCTGTTGCTGCAAAACTTAATGAGATGTCACTCGTATGCGGATAGTTCAGAGAAACCTGCACGCTGACACTGGTAATGTTTTCCGGACCAGAACCTGACGGTACAGTGAAATTAACCTCCGGACGGAATGCGATAATGGTCAGAAACTGGCCGTCCGTGATGTTCAGGTCAAGGGTATAAACTCCTCCCGAAAGAGCCGGACGATGCATGGTTGCGCCTGAACTGAAGTCGCCGTCATCATCAATCAGTATTCCGACCGTGGGATAACCGGCAGGCAGGGCCGGAAGCGATGATGCAGGTATACTGATGGTGACGGTACCGACATCGGAGGTTTCGTCAAACCTCCACTCCCTTGGAAGACGGAATGTCCCGGCAGCAGGCACCTCGTCAGCAGTCCATGTTTTGGCTCCTGCCTTGTTATGGCCGAAGAAAAGATATTCTCCCTCGCTGAGATCAGTCGGGGATGTTACTGATATCATGCCTGTTGACCAGGCACTTGTGAAAGTCGTGCCGTTATATGCCGCAATTCCTGATACATCATGAGAGTGTGTCACCTCCCATGCATAATGATCATCCGCTATTGGCAGCAGGTACTTCGCCCCGAGGTTATTCTGAAGCACCACCCGTTCGGCATCGTTGAGCTGTCCGGAGAAGACAACCAGTTCCGTCATGTCCCCGTTGAAAAAGCCTGCCGGGTTGTAGGTACCGTTCATCTGGGTGGCACCCACCAATGCGTAGTTGGCGACCAGCGATGGCACAAAAGAGGATGTGGAGTTGCCTGTCAGCGGGGTGCCGTTGAGCAAGGCGCCATAGGCAGAAACAGACGCACCTGCCGGGTTGGTGTAATATATTATCTTCCAGTCTCCCTCAGTATGCCCGTCATTGAAAACCTGGTTTTGCCCATTGAACCGTACAGCATCAGAGTACTCGAGGCCATAACTCCTGACGGCATTGACTCCACCGGCATTCTTCTGCCCCAGATAGAGACCACCGTTCTGTTCATCAGTCGTGGTTGTGTTTCTGGCAACAATAACCACTGTCGCCGCATCTGATCCTGTTAAGCCTATAGAACCATTGTAACCCAAAAAGTCGCCTCCTATGCCACCCTGATCAGAGAATGTCACAGCCGGGTAACCATTAATGACATTCCCCGTCAATGTAGGAACAGTCTGACCTGTAACTACTGCTCCGAAATCACGCATATGACCGGAGAGGTCAATCCAGCTGGTGACGTAATGGAGAGGCTGGATTGCTATCAGGCTGTCTGACCTGAGCCAGAGCTGTGTATTGATCAGGCTCCCCACACCCCCGGGACCAACCTGGGCATCCGCTGCATGCGGAGGCAGAGCCAGAAGCAAGGTAAGAGCAAATGTTAGCAGGCGTATTTGTTTCATGACTGGCAGGTTCAGAGTTCGGGAAACATATAACACTATTTATCAAACAGTTGAATTAATAATCTAAAAGCATTTAAGATCAAATTGTAACTCTTTCAAATTCAAAAAGTACCGAAAGCTAATATAATTAAATTTCCATTATTGGTATCATCCCCGGTTTATGGTTAATTAACATACTTAATAACATGACCCTCAGGGATCCGGATGGTTGTACGCAGACGATTTTGATTTGTTCCGGAAGTGTCATTTTTAATTTTCAGGAGCACTATTGCGGAATAAAAAATAGGGATTATATTTGCACTCTCATTTCGGGCGATTAGCTCAGTTGGTTCAGAGCACCTGCCTTACAAGCAGGGGGTCGTAGGTTCGATTCCTACATCGCCCACAA
This sequence comes from Bacteroidales bacterium UBA4788, assembly GCA_002402965.1. Lineage (GTDB taxonomy): Bacteria > Bacteroidota > Bacteroidia > Bacteroidales > VadinHA17 > SR-FBR-E99. Next base: position 22,843 of record DHGW01000038.1, on the reverse strand, counting down.
CGAGGGTAAAGCTCCGCTGAAGCGGGGCTTTTTTCATTTTTTGATGGTCCATCTGAGCCTTGCCCTGGTGGGTTATACCAGGTGATTACAAGATATACGGATCCGGGCTGCCGATAAATAAAAAAAGGCAGTTCCTCCCCCCACGTACATTCTTATAGAATAGTAAAGATGAAAAAATTGTCCGACTAGCGTACGTGCTGGAACTGCCGTATTTCAAAATTATAAAAACATACTTATAACAGGCGCATTTTATAAAAAAGTTTTTAAAAAAAATACGGACAATTTAAACAGAGGATTAAGACAGGACTTGCCGGATACTCGTCTGTCACACCGTTGCCCACGTTCATCATGTAATATATTATATTAGTCAAAACCAGCTTATTACATCATTGCCAGGTCCTTCATATTTACTTACTTTATGTTTCCGAAGGTCCTTTTTAATTTTGAAAGGCAGCCCTCACAAATCCAAAATGCTCTCCGGAGAGGAGAGCGGAAAAGTGAGGGCTGCTGTCATTGTATGACTCCGCGAAGAGACACAATCGAGTAGGAGGAAAATGAAATAGGTTTCCTCCTATTTCATTTTCCGACCTCTCACACCACCGTACGTACGGGTCTCGTATACGGCGGTTCCTTAAGAAACAACCTTCACCATATTGAAGTAGTCCGAAAAGAAAACGTAACCAGCTAACCTGAGACGTTCCGTGGTAATGGTTCTGGTGAGGATATAGCTCCCAGCCGTTACTCCTTGATGTCAGCTCCTTGATACGGGCTTTCATCTTTGCAACGCTTTTGGGGTGTATCCGCAGTCTGTCCTCCCTCATGTCCTCGGCTGTCTTCTCACGGTAAACCTTCTTTCGACCATGCTTCTTACTCCGTTTCCGCATGTCCCCGAGATCTCCCCGGGTAAGAACGATATCTTTCATCCCATCTGTCTGCTTCATTTACTTTGGTTGCTCCGGACAGTATCGGACTTCGTTTTGTTTGGCAAACTCATCCCACAACCTTAAGCCTTGTATGAAATTCCTGTTCGTCAGACCAGGACTTTGCCTCCNNATAACCATACGTAGCCTCCGGCTTCCTTCAGATCCTACCTCACGGTAGGCACCCTTGCCATCAGCTAACGCTTCCCACTGTCAGGGTGCGTTCGGGACTCTCACCCTAAAGTTATCGCCCATGCCGGGCGCACCACCAAAAAAAGGCCGGCCAAACCGGCCGACCTTTCTGTAGGTATCCTGTTTCAGGTTAAGCTACAGTGTTATCTGACTGAATGGAATCTTGAATATCCTCTGACCCGTAATGTCATTAGTTGCCTTGAACTTGAAGGAAGTATAGTATTTCCCCAGGTAACCATTCAACGACCCCACATAGAGGAATGTATCATCAATCATAAATTCATCAGTATCAAGGTCAATGACTATCTCAAGATAGTGCACGCCTTCTTCCCAGTAATCCTCAGCAGTTATTGACCCTATTGTACCAATAATACCTGACAGATTTGCCCTGACAAGGTCAAACTCATTCTCACCATTGTAATTATAGAAATTGTAACCCATAAAAAGCGAGTTTCCTTCTACTCCGAGTCCGCCACTTACAGCCCAGGAAACCCTTTTATAAGGCACGGTATCTCCAACTACCGGTACAGCAAGATAGGTCTTGAGAGCAATGACGAGCTCAGGAAACTCCGGCACAAACTCAATCAGGCAGAAAGTAAGGTTGCTGAGCCCTGAAGGCTTGCCTGAGGCATTCGCGGGAGCAGCGAGGCCGCTGTCGCCGAATGAGCCATCCGGATACCAGTAAACATTGGCCTGGTTGCTGCCCTTAACAATCACGGCACCAACCATGTAGTATTTGTCGCCTATGAGAATGAAATCGGCTACTTCGAATGCCACAAAGGTGCCATCAGTTACTGTCACTTTCAGCCCTTCCGGGAACTCTTTGTCAAACATGCCATCTGTGTAATTGATCCTGTCACCGCAGTAATCAAAATCAGTCCCAAACCATTCTGCAACCTCGGCACACGTCCTGTTGCCTCCATTGTTCGCGCCGTCAATCACCTCAGGGATAATTTCTTCCTGTGATAGAGGCAGACTCATTCCATATTTATCTGAATTGCCCTTCTTCAGGATAATTTCGCTGTTATCCTGCTCGCAGGATCCCAGCGCCGCGATCATTATGATCGCTGCAAAAAGATAACCTGGTTTTTTCATCTCAGCCTTGATTTTAATCGTGTTTAATTGTTTCACCATAAATAATACTGTTAGTTGTTCTTGTTTTACTGTTATGCAATCAGTCCGATCCGGGCCGACCGCTTCTTCGTCTGGAAGTAGGTCAGTCCGTTCAGTTCAGTCATCCCGATGATCTGCAGACCGGTTTCCTCGAGGAGATTCGTGACCGTCCTCCTTGTCAGATACCGGTTGGTCTTAAGGTCGATAAAGCTGTACATCCTGTTTATAAAGGGTATCCGTGATTCGATCCCATTCTCGTATGCTTCAGCCTTCTCCGAAAGGTCTCTGGGCAGGTTGCCGTATTTGTCGGAGAAACCGTTCTGCAAACTGTTGTCAGTGAAGCAACCGACGAAACTACTCTCCTGAGGCAGCAACTCGGATACCTTGCGCAGGAAATCCCTGATCTCCTTTACATGGTTGAGAGGCTTCAGGTTAACCATCGTCTTCACCCCCTTCAAATCCTCTTCATCATAGAAATAGTGCCTGGTTGAGGGGATGACAAGTATCGATGCATCATTGATCAGACCCTTATTTTCAAGGTAGCTGATCAGATCCTGTCGCACGGCAGCCGTAAGTTCGGCAAACAGGGTATTGAGCCTGGACTTCGCAGCCAACGGACTTCTCATGTTGTTCATGTTGAACGGCTGATCTGCGAATGCATTTGAGTTCTTTCCAACTATCTCTGTATCCATGTCTTCAGCTTTATTGATCTTCTAAATTTCTAAATCAGGAAATAGGTGTAGTCATACACTATGCCCCGTTCACGAAGCCACCAGCGCAATGCCTTGGCAATCTTCCTGCGCCTGATAACAACCTTTCCGGTTTCCTTTGATGTAATCTGAAATAATACTTTCATTTTTGGTCCTTTAGTCATGGCAAAGTTAAGGTGCAAACCAATGCAATGTAAGCCGCCTAGGCCCATATAGTGGCCTTTTGCGACATTGTTAAAAAACCTTAATCAAGTAAATAGGGGGGTCCACTGACTCATGCGGGCCATTTACACCGGAGAAACGGACATTCGTCAAAAACGGGGTGCTTTTTACCGGAATTCCCGGCGGAGTACGCAGTTATAAACATCAGGCCATCTTAAACGCCTGTATGTATGCATATTAGCCATACATCACAACAAATAGCGTCAAAATTCTAAATTTTGACAAACAGAGGATATAAAATGATTATTTTTTTCGCCTGAACGGCAAGAAGGGAAATTTAGCGAGTAACATCCGACGCCTGAGCGCGGCAGGAAGGAGAAAAACAGATGTGAATTGAAACTACCTCTTCCTGTTCTTGAGATTCGCAAGGTAGCGTGACTTGGCTTCTTCGGCGTCAGCGCCCGGGGTTATGTAAATTTTTGTCCGGTGGTCAATGATAACCTCCTGCATCTTGGACAGATCCGGCGAGCTGTGAACAACAGGCTTCTTCTCAATCATAATTTCATTTATTACAATAAAAAGTCCCGCCGTCACCGGCGGGACCCAAAAAACTTAAATGTTTATATTAAAACTATACACGTTTAACATTTACCGCATTTAATCCTTTTTTTCCCTGCTCCAGGTCAAATGTAACAACATCATTTTCCTTGATATTGTCCTTTAATCCAGATGAATGCACAAAATACTCTTTTGGTGAATTTTCCTCTTTAATGAACCCGAATCCTTTGAATTCATTGTAGAATTTTACTGTTCCTTTACTCATTATTTGATTTTATTAATATGGGGCAATGTACGATTTTTTATCCATATATTTTATTTATTTTCAATAAATTATAACAACGATGCAAAAATGGTGACAAAGCCGGTAAAGGTGGCACATACAGAGTTTATGCACTTACAGGTTTTGTTTCCCGGCTTTCAGTAAATTTGAAACACAGGATATTGGATAACACTGATAAAATGATGATAATGCCGACTAAGACTGCAGCTTTATTAACCATCTGTTTAATAGCACTTTCGTCGTGCGCCCAAAAGGATTCGCCCATGTTCGAATCAGACAAATATGCCATCTACCCTGACCGCGTTACGCAGGGCAAGTTTACGGCAAGCGCGCCGGGCGCTGATGAGATGACCTCGGATTACATGAGTCTCAGTGCAATCATTGACCCCGTCATACAGTTCAAGTTCAGCATAAACGGTCGCGACAATGAGCTGGCCTTCGGGGTGAACCACCAGGCAAATATTATTCCTCAGGGCGACGAAGCTGTGGTAGCGGAAGTGACTTTCGGCCAGCGATCAGACATCGGGTCATACAATGATGCCTCGCAACCTCTGCCTCCGAATACCCGTGTCAGGTTCAGGGTCGACTTCAACCCGGTGATGGAGGCCTTCAGGGAGAATGGTTTCTATGATGACATCCTCGGCAACCGCATCTTTGCTGCTGATTTCAAGGGACTGTACATTGCAGGTGACACCTATCCGCTTAACTGGGATTTCGAAAACATACCCGGAAACCCGCTCCTGAAAATGAAAGACCCAGACGGTGACGGGATCTTTGAAAATGAACTGACATTCAATGTATACGACCCTTCAGCGCACACCTCCTCAACTTGGAAGCTCACCAACGATATATCAAAGTACCCGCAGTTTGAAAGCACTTTCCTCCTGCTGGAAGCTCTCCATAACATGTCGCTCGATGAGATGATAATGCTTATGGAGGAGGATGGCACTTTCCGGACCGGGGAAGCGTGGCCGGGCGTCTGGACCCGCGACCTGAGCTATGCCACGGTGCTTGCCATGGCTTACCTTGATCCTCAGCGCTGCATGAACAGCCTCATGCTCAAGGTGTCGGATAACCGGATAATACAGGACACCGGCACCGGGGGCGCCTGGCCGGTCTCGTCTGACAGGATGGTGTGGGCGCTGGCTGCCTGGGAGGTATACAAATATACTGGCAATGCGGATTGGCTGGAAAAGGCATTTGAGATTGTCAGGAACAGCCTGGATGCTGACAGCAAGACCATTATAGATCCTGCTACAGGATTGATAAGAGGTGAATCGTCATTCCTCGACTGGCGGAAGCAGACTTACCCTCTGTGGATGGAACCTGCTGATATTTACGGATCACTGAACCTGGGAACCAACGCAGCTTACTTCCAGGCCCTTAAAGTTGCAGGCATGATGGCGCAGGAGCTTGGCCGGGAAGATCAATGGTCAGAAAGGGCAGAATTGCTGAGTGAAAAGATCAACAACCATCTGTGGCTTGAGGATAAGGGCTATTATGGGCAGTATCTATACGGCAGAAATTTCCGGTCTCTCTCACCCCGGTCGGAGGCTCTCGGAGAAGCATTCACAGTTCTTTTTGATATTGCCGGTGATGAAAGGAAGCAAAAGGTGCTCAGGAACACACCAGTTACTCCGTTCGGCATAACATGCATCTATCCTCAAATACCTGGTATACCCCCCTATCATAACAACGGGATATGGCCTTTTGTGCAGGCATTCTGGATCATGGCTAATGCAGAGAACAAACAGGCAGAAGCAGTTGAAGCAGGACTTGCATCAATTATTCGCCCTGCCGCACTCTTTCTGACCAACAAGGAGAATTTCGTTGCCGCAACCGGGGACTTTGCAGGGACCGAGGTCAACTCCGACAGGCAGTTGTGGAGCGTGGCAGCAATGCTGGCAATGCACCACCGCGTACTTTTGGGAATCAGTTTTGAAAAAGACAGGATGGAGTTCAACCCTGTGATACCGGAGAGTTTCGGAGGGTCTTATACTCTCAGGAACTTCAGATACCGCAACGGTACATACAACATCTCCGTCAAAGGGTGGGGTGACGGGATTGACTCCTTCAAAATAGACGGAGCAAAATCACCGGATAACTTTATCCCTGCTACATTGTCCGGCGACCACACTGTAGAAATAGTAATGAACGGCAGGACAAGCAGGCATGGTTACAAATATGCTGAAAATTACACGGCACCGGAAACCCCTGCCCTGACGGCAGACAACGGCAGAATTTTCTGGAACAAGGTCAGTGGTGCCACTGAGTACAGGGTCTTCAGGAACGGGGAGATGATTGCATCTTTACCGGATACGGTCCTGTCCACCACCATAAGCAGCATGACCGATGAGTACCAGGTTCTGGCTTTCGATAGCAACGGGACAGGGTCCTTCCTGAGCAATCCTGTGACGGTGTCACCGGCGCACACAATGATTAAACTCGAGGCTGAGGATTTCAACGTGCCGGGAGAAAGCAAATTTCCGGGATTCTCAGGCGAGGGCTATATCATGATCAGCCTGAATGACATCAGGGAGCTGATTGTCAGGGTTAATGCCGTGGCCGGCGGATATCGCCTTCGTTTGCGCTATGCCAACGGAACCGGCCCGGTGAATACCGACAACAACTGCGGAATTCGGTCGCTGTATGTCAACGGCTCGTTCACCTGTTCCCTGGTGTTTCCCCAGCGCGGGAAGGATGAGTGGTCAGACTGGGGATACTCATACCCGGAGTCGATTGAACTCAATAGTGGCGAGAACCTCCTCATTATCAGATATGAGAACTTCAACAGGAATATGGATGGACAGATCAATGAGTTCCTGCTCGACCAGATTTTACTGGAGAAAATCGACTGATGGTTTCAGCCCCGGGTCCTACTTCTTTTTGCACCCTATTCCAGGCAGATCCGGAGAGAGAGTGTAGAAAGGCGCCTTGTAAACCGGCCCTCCGGTAAAGGGTTCCTTTTCTGGCTCGATATGCGGATCAAGATCCACGTGGCTGAAACAACCCATCCCTGCCACCATATGCACCGCACAGCCCAGGGCAAGCTTCGACTCAAGCATACATCCGACCATAAGCTTGATGTTTGCGCTTCGCGCGATGGCGGCAATATCCATCGCCTCAATGATGCCTGACTTCATCAGCTTGATGTTGATATAATCGGCGCACCCTGTCCGCACCACGTTGATGGCATCAGCGCTGGTAAAGACCGATTCATCTGCTGCTATCGGAATGGATGTATTGTCCTTGACAAAGCGCATCCCCTGCAGATCAAACCTTGAGACAGGCTGTTCAAACAGGATGGGCCTGATGTCATTCTTTCCCATCTCCTCAATGAAATGTACCGCTTCGCAGGGCGAATATCCCTGGTTGGCATCTATGGTAATCCCGCATTTGGGTGCACCCTCCTTTATTGCCAGGAGACGGTCGATGTCGTCCGTCAGCTTCTTCCCCACTTTGGTTTTAAGAACGGTATATCCCTCCTTCGCCAGTTTGGTGGCATTCTTCTTCGCAATATCAGGTGGTACGATATCAATTGTATAGTCAGTCTCCGCTTTGTTTCCGGCTCCGCCGAAGAATTCGTAGAGCGGAATGTTCAGCACCTTCGCGTATGCGTCAATGAGTGCCATCTCGATGGCGCATCGGGCCGTCACCTGTGCATGGAAGACACTCCGCAGGATGGCAGATATTGCCCTGTAATCAGTTACATCCTTCCCCTTGATGAAATCAACGCAGCTCTTCAGCGTTGCGAGGGCTGTAGCCTGGTTCTCACCGTTTATCGGCTCAAGCGGTGCAGCTTCGCCGTACCCCTCGATGCCATTTTCCAGCACAACAGTTATCAGTGCGTTTTCGATGCTGTACTTCGTGCCAATGGCAATCCGGAACGGCTCTTCGAGGTCAAGATTCAGCGGCTCAATGATTACCTTTTTGATCTTAATTGCTTTCATTTTTATCCTTCCATTTTTTTAATAACCCAAGTAACTGACTGATCTGATCATCCGTATGGGTGACAGATACGGCTATCCTTATCTGGTGCATTGCCTTCCTGACGGGATAGTTCATGAAGGGTGCTATCACACCGCTCTCCTCGAGGAAAAGCGACAGACCCTTTGCCTTCTCCCGGGAATCGAGGATGATAGGAACGATCGGGGTCCTGAAATGGGTAGTCTGAAAATCCATTCCGGCAACCGCCTCCCTGATCCTCCAGGCCTTGTCGAGTAGCCGGGTACGCAACTCCGGGTTTTCTCTGAGGATGGCCAGCGAAGCAATTCCTGCTGCCGCAATCGGAGGCGGAAGAGCGGTTGAGGCCTGGTAGGTGGCCGATCCCTCACGTATCATTTCAGTGACCGCAAGTCTTCCCGAGATAAACCCCCCGTATCCACCCAGAGCCTTGCTCATGGTTTCAGTCTGATGGACATTTGCGTCTGCCGGCAGGTTAAAGTGCTCCGGGGTACCCTTTCCGGTGTCGCCAAGCACACCAGTGGCATGCGCATCATCAACCACAAGGATTGCGTTGTGGTTCCTGACAACCTCATAAATCTGATTCAGCGGCGCTATCTCCCCCGAAAGGGCGAAGATCCCGTCTGTGATCACCAGTGGGCTTGACCCCCTGTTGTAATCGAGAAGATAATCGAGATGACCCGCATCACAGTGATCATAATACATAACCTTGACCACGTCTGCCGGGATGGCAGCAATAATGCTTGCATGTGCCAACTGGTCAATGAATATTGTCGAATAGCTTCCTTTGAGGATTTCGAGCAGGATACTGTTGCCCTGGTAACCCGATGCGAAGACAACTGCATCCTCCTGGCCCTTGAACGAAGACAGGGCACTCTCGAGTTCCAGGTGCAGATCTGCAGTTCCGGTTGTATGCCTGGAAGCAGCGAAGTTCACACCGTATTTCTCAACTGCACGGATAACGGCCTCCTTGACCTGAGGATTGGCGGCCAACCCCAGGTAATTGTTTCCTGCAAAGTAGGAGTACTTTTTGCCGTTGCTGATTATATAATTACCAACTTCGCTGTTTAAAAGAATCATATCTTATCTGCTGTTCTGAAATGTTATTGAGAATATCAAATTTACTTAAATAATAGGGAATCCCTTCCCCTGCCAGGACTAAATAGCATATAAAATACCCATGTTATGCCGTAAAGCATAACGGAAATTTCCCGGCCGGCAGGGAGCGGGAAAAAGGCAGGAGATTGAGCCGGCCCGCTATGAAAGCAGAAAAGGCCGGTGATTGAGCCGGCCTCTCCATATAGATTTATTCCAGAAAACAGTTACAGTTTATCGACTTTCAGTTTGACATCCAGGCTGAATTTGACGGGCAGGGTATACTTTACATCCACCGCCTTGCCTTTCTGAGTGCCGGGCTTCCAGTCAGGCATCTCCCCCATTACCCTGATTGCCTCAGCATCCAGAAGTGGATGAACTGATCTTATCACCTTTACATCACCCACTTTGCCGGTTTTGCTGACAACAAAGTTGACAACCACCACTCCTCTGATACCCTCACGTTTTGCCAGTTCGGGATACCTGACATTCTGAGCAACCCATAAATTCATGGCCTCCTCCCCCCCCGGGAACTGTGGCATCTCCTCGACAACGACAAAGACATCCTCTTTTGCTTTCTTTCCATACCCTGTCACTGTTACATCTTCCTTTGTGCCTGCGGCATCAGCAGCGCCCTTTCTTGTGGTGATCTCAATGGCGCCTTCCCGTGCCTTTTCTCCATACTTCAGGACTGCCATCTCTCCTTTCAGCACCTTTATTTCAGCTATCTCTTCCGGATCAATCTCCGAAAGCGGCCTGCTGGTTACATCTCCGTCCAGCACTACCAGTGCTTTTGACGGAACTCCTGCCGGTGGCGGCGGAGGTGGCGGAGGTGGCGGAGGTACAGTACCTACATTGACAGTGTCAATGACCACAGTGCTTTTTTGCATCGGAATATCAAGGTTGCTGCCTGCAGCTTTCACCTTTATGGCTTTAGTCTCGAATCCGACGTAGGAAACCACCAGAACGGCATCATCCGGGACATCCTTCAGTGCGAACCGCCCTGCGGCGTCACTGGTCGTCCCGATCGTCGTTCCCTTGACCACTATCACAGCTCCCTCGAGGGGATTGCCACTGTCATCCTTAACCACACCGCTGACGCTCTTAGTGATGTCAGACGTAATGACGGCTTCAGTGGGTGTTTCGGTCCCTCCTGCCGTAATCCTGTACTCCGGCTTCGCAAAGGCATAGAGTACCAGTGCTGCAACTGGCAGGACCAGGAGCAGCCTAAGCTTCCTGTAGGGTGAAATGATTGTATTTTTCATCATCGTAAAACGTTTTTTGTTAAGTGAATAACTGAAAAAGTTACCCAGGTCAATGACCGGCGAGCCGGCGATCTGGTTGAGAAGAACAGCCCTGTAGACAGCCGGGTCGGAGGTACGCTGCAGCGCTTCCTCATCGGCCAGGTACTCGTGGTTCTGCCTGACGAGCCTGGAGTAGATCCAGGCGGCAGGATTAAACCACTGAACTGCACACAAAAAAGATGAAAGAACCAGGTCAAACCAGTGCATCTGTCTGATATGCACCAACTCATGATTCATTATCTCCCTTGTCTCGGTCTCTGATACTGAAGGATTGACAACGACGAAGGAGAACAAAGAAAATGAGCCGGCAAACTCAGATGACCTAATCACCTTTACAGGATAACCAGGTGTCATATCTGCCTTTCCAGCTGCACGAAGCACATAGATAACCTGCGCCGCGTAACGGGCAAGGATGACCACAACACCGGTCAGCCAGATGGCACAGAGAGTCACTGTCAGAATATGCATCCAGGAACCTCCGTCATGTAATGCTGCCGTAACCGGCCCGGAAGTCGCACTGGCCTGTATAACAGGCACCTCTACGACATACCGGACGGTAACCAATGGAAGGATAAACGAACTGAGGATTCCCGCAATAAGGTATATCCTGTTCAGAAGAAAAAACCGCTCGTTCCTTAAAAAGAGAAGATAGACCAAGGCAAATCCGGTTATCCATACTGCTGACCTGAACAGATAAAAGCCTATCGTTTCCATCACTTACTCTCTTTTTGGACCGATAATTCCTTTTTCGTCTCATTGATCAGCTCTTCCATCTCAGCCACGGTAAGATCCTTTTCACGTGCAAAGAATGATGCCATGGCAGGGAACGAGTTGTCAAAGTAACCTTCAAGAAGCCCAAAGAGCTGGTGCCGTGAATAATCCTCCCTGGAAACAACCGGGAAATAGAGATAGACATTCCCGTAGGACTTATGATCCACAAATCCTTTCCGTTCCAGAATTCTTACCACAGTCGATACAGTGTTTCTTGCTGGCCTGGGTTCATCAAACCGGTCGCGGATATCCTTGACCAGCCCCTCTCCCAAATCCCACAGGATCTGCATCACCTGCTCCTCTGCCCTTGTTAGTTGCAATGTTTTCATATCTGTACTGTCAATCCTTCAGTGCAAATATATAACTAACTTCTTAGTCATGCAACTATTTTTGCATAAATTTTGACTATTTTTTTAGTCCATCACGTATAATACTAACAGATAGCGTATTGGCAACGACAAACTCAAGACAGTGGAACCGCGTTCCAGTTCGCAACTGCCGGAGTGTATTCCTGAACGATGAGAATTTACTCCGGGTTACCGGCAGGTAAGCAGGCAGACTGCCTGCTGCTTACAGATACGGAGCAGGCAGACCACCTGTCTTCTGACAGATCCGGAGCGGTCGGACCAATGATCTACTTACAGAGCTCGTTGCAGGCATAGATATGCAGTGCCACATCATCCCAGCGAATCTTCTCTCCCTGGAACTGGTCAAGCATCTGCGGGCAATCCGAATAGAGTTCCCGGAAATTCTCCCTGTAGTATCCCTTCTTCACCTTGAATGCTTCCTCCCCTCCCTTAACAAAGAGGCACACCCTGTCCTCGCCGCCGGTGACCTGGATTCCACCCAGGCTCAATCCTCCGGTTTTGGCATTTGGCCCGGCAAACACCTTTATTTTACTGTCAAACCCCGGATTCAGCAGCTGAAGGATCCTTTTTGTCTCCTTCTGGCGCGGGGTGGTTGCCGTTTCAAACAGGACCCATTCCCGCTCAACAATACCGTTCAGGTCGGCGTTTGCAAACTCCTTTATCGAGCTGCCCGCATCAGAAATCATGCTCAGCTTCATGAGGCCTGAAGCCTTGTCCTTCAGGGAGGCAACCTGTTCCGGGACGAATTTTGCGCTCTCACCGTTTTCGAGCTTGACCTTGATCTTTGCAAGCCCGTTATTCACATAGACTCCTCCTGTGAATTTACCCGTGATCTCCTCACCGCACTGAAGCGCCACCACGCATTCATTTCCTTATAAAGCCGCCAGTCCGGCGTCTTCAATTGTTTCAACGAAACTCTGACCGTAAGAATTGCCCGTCATAAGCAACGACACAGCCACCAGACCAATACCAAACACTTTTTTCATGATTAAGGGATTTTTTGTGTCAGACCTTTGTCCTGATTTTTAGTTATTGCATTACCTGCTTCTATGGTAATTGTTCATTGATTTTCAACCTCTTTCTTCACAAAATGACATAAGGTTTCATTCCCTTTGCCTGATGGCTTGAACAAAGGTACACCGATGGAACAGTGATGTCAACTATTTTTTCAGGCAGCCAGCCTTATCAAGCCGTACTCTGCGGTGCCTCTACTCCTGCCCCGTCGACATGTCTGCCGAAGCAGGCCTCAGTACTATAAGCTGCAGGATGACAGCTACAAGCACAGGAATAGCAAGCAGCGCCATATCCCTGGCGAGGGTGCCTGAATCCATCGACCGTCCGAGCAGTCTTGTAATGAAGGCGCCCGCAAAGACGCCGGTCATGTTCATCAGCCCATATCCCGTTGCCCTGAGGCGTGGCGGTACGAACTGGCAGAGAATGGGCATGTTGTTTGCATCAAACATCCCATAGCCTATTCCGAAGATGACCGCCCCTCCCACTATCCACAGATAGCTGTGTCCCAGCCCTATCAGCAGCAGCGACGGTATGGTCAGGGAGAGGCCGATGGCCCCCGTATAGATCCGGCCCCTGAGGTTTCGCATGATCCACCTGTCAGAGAGGATGCCTCCGAAGATCACTCCCACCAGCGAAGAAGCAGCAATCGTTATAGTAGACAAAGGCCCCGCCACGGGCATCTCAATCCCAAGACTCGAAGAGAAGAGCGTTGGTATCCAGTTCTTTACGGCCCACCCCGGAATGCTTGGCACAGCGAAGTAAAAGAGGATCATCCAGAAACTGACCATACCGAAAAGGAGTGAGAGCCCGGAGGCTACAGACCTTATGCCGGAAATTCCCGGTGCGGCCTTTTTAATCTTTTCCCTGTATTTGTACTCACGAAGCAGTACAATCAGTATTACACTGTAAATGATCCCGACTATCCCGAAGTAGTGAAAGGTCTTCTGCCACGACAGGTTCTCCGCCACCGTGGCCCCAAATCCCCCGAGGGCCTGTCCCATGTAAAGCCCCGTCATATGTATGCCCACCGCCAGTGACCTGGTGGAGCCCTGATGATAATCGGCAATCAGCGACAGCCCGGCAGGTATATATAGAGCCTCACTGACACCCATTATTGCACGAAGTGCATAAAGTACATTGTAATCGTTGGTATAACCCATGGCGAATGTGACTCCGGACCATACGAACAGGCTGCCGACTATCAGCCATTTCCTGTTGAGCCGGTCGCCTATGATGCCTGCAACAGGACTCATCAAACCGTAAATCCACAGGAATACGGCCATCAGCCTTCCGAAATTCTCGGCCTTCTCCAGTTCAATGATGTCAACCATCATGGCACTCTTCATGGTTGACAGCATCTGGCGGTCCATGTAATTAAGCAAAGCCACCACCCAGAGCAATGCTACGACCAACCACGCATATCTTCTGTCAGATAAAGTCTCCTTCATTTGCCTGAAGTATTAATTATTTCATCATCCCGGAATGCTTGCCATACCTGCAGCAATCCCCTCGGCACATGGAAACAGCCTTTCCATTTCCCGCCCTTGAGAGGCAGAAGCACCTCTCCCATGCGGTTAAAATACCCATACCATTCTCCGTATTCCGGATCCGGGAAATGGCTCCAGGTATAAGCGTCAACCCTTTCAAACCAGTAGAGGCACCGCTGATCGCCTGTCATCCGGTATCCCTTTGCAAGAGAGATCAGCGTTTCGATATGTACCCACCAGAGCTTCTGGTCCCATTCAAGCTGCTGCGGGGGACAGCCTTTGACATCCAGGAAGTAAAAGATTCCTCCATACTGTTCATCCCACCCCTTTTCAACAGTCCGGAGGGTAATATCAACGGCTTTGTGTGCAAGCTTCCTGTCACCCCTGCTGGCAGCCATGTCCATCATGAACCACATCGCCTCGATGGCGTGGCCAGGGTTTAGAAGCCGGCCTTCAAAGCTGTCCGAGAAGGAACCGTCAGGCAACACGTTTTCCAGGATTAGTCCGTGCTCCTGGCTGTAAAACACATCCATCACCTCATGGATGCACTCATCAGCGATTCTTTCAACTGTTTCATGATCAATGAGATGAGTTATCTGCCCGGAAAGGTTGCTGAGGATCATTGGCAGGGAGAAGCCCTTCATGGGCCTTGTGCCGGGATAGATCTTCGACCATCGGCCCTTGGGATTATCAGCCCGTTTCAGGATATTTTTGAAGGTACTGAGGGATATATCACCGTAGCGGGCGATTCCTGTGGCCTTGTACAGCTCACCGAAGGCCATTGCAGCGAAGCAATCTGAAAAAATATTGTAAGGCTGGATCAGCGGCTTGCCTTCACGGGTGAGAGAGAAGTAAAAGTCACCCTCCGGATCGCGTCCGTGCTTCTCAAGAAAGCTGGCACCGGACAACGCCATTTCAAGCCATTCAGTCCTTCTTTCCACATTATTGTAAAGATGACTGAACATCCACACCTCCCGCCCCTGGAGCCAGACAAACTTGTCAGTGTCGTACACACTTCCCTTGCGGTCAAGGCATGTGAAGTAACCGCCGGATTCGAGATCAGGTGAAAATTTCATCCAGAATGGGATGACATCATCAAGCAAGGTACTCCTGTACCGTTCGGCCACACCCTTAAGATCCGTACTTTTCATCTGCTTCTATCTGAATTTTACTATCCTGACATCAGGAGTCCTGATACCCGGTTTGATTTCGCCGGAGGGAATTATTATACCCCATTGCGTCTCCACGGCTGCCGTGGTCACCTGCGCGGGGCCAGGAATTTCACCTATCCGGGAGCACCTTCCAGTTTCAGTATCATAGATAATGACATCGCGGGAAAAGCCCGGATGGCTCTCCTGCAGTGAGATATACTCCTTTCTCAAGTCCGCCTGTCGTACCGGATCAGCTTCCCGTGCCATTTCAGAGAGTATTGACTCCACCCTGTTGAAAACCGAGCCGTCGTTGCCCCCGAAGAGAGCGATATGCTTCCCGTCTGCCGTTGCACCGGTGCCGGCTGCAAGCTTCAGTATTCCCCTGCCATCACTAAGGTCCCCCTCGAGGGTCCAACTGTCACCGGCCAGGGAGTATCTGAATATCTCTGACCTGATTTCCGAAAAATCATCACCAGCTTCGCGAGTCCGGCCTCCAAGCAACCATAGTGAGGGATTCTTTCCCGGGACCGCCGTCATAACGCTGTTGATCAGAGGCAAGGGCAGATCAGGAAGCTTCTTCCATCCTGCCCCGACATTTTCCGTATCAAGGCTCCAGAGTGCTTTCGAAGAACCGTAGGGGGTTACTCCGCCGGCAATAAAAACTACCGATCCTTCCGATGCTGCCGCAGCTCCGGAGAGCTGAACAGGAAGCGGTGGAAGAGGAGTTATAAGAGGTTTTCCGCCTGCAACTGATATAATGAAAACCTCATCCGTCATCCCGGTCTCCGTCTCGCCTCCCATGCAAACGAGGCCGGCACTGACCGAAGCGGAGGCGCCGTAGGCAACCGGACGTGGCAGTCCCTCCCCGCCCAGTACCGTTTTCCAGTCTTCTGTTATAGAAGACAGGTTAAGAAGATATATCTCAGTATGGTATTCTTTCTTTCCTCCATGCCATGGCATGGTTTCCGGAAAGTTGGCACCGCCTGCAACGATGAGGGTATTGCCGTGCAAACCGGCAAATGGTCCGGCGACGCCAGGCTGGATACTGCCGGCAGAGAGAGGCGGAAGCGGAGAAATATCTTTCCATTCGACATTCATTCTGTTGCAGGAATTAAAGATTAAGGAGATACTGATCAGCAAGACAGTTTTAAAACATGACGACCGGATCTTTTTCACGGCAGGTCAGATCTTAGAAAAAAGGTCATCCATTCCAAGGTTCTTTACATCCCTTATGAAGGCCTGGTAATCTGAACTGCTCATATTTCTTACAGGCAGCCTGAACTCGCCACAATCCAGTCCGATATATCTCATATAGGCTTTCCCGGTAGCGATGCCGCCGTATTTGCCAAGAATGGTTATCATGTCAATAGATTTCTGCTGAAGGGCCCGTGCGCCTGCCTGGTCATTGCGATCAAAGGCTTCAATCATTTTATGATAGAGCGGAGCCGCATAATTATATGTACTGCCGACGGCACCCCTGGCTCCGAGGATCAGTGCCGAAAGGAAATTTTCATCCCGGCCCCAGAGCATGTCATACCTGCCACCGTCATAGTTCAGACAGCTGAGAAAGTCCATGAAGTCCTCATGAGTGTATTTTATGCCCGCAAAATTTGGCACCCGCGGTGCCACTTCGCGGACAAAATCGATCATATTGAAGAAACCTCCTGTCAGAACCGGAATATGGTAATAATAGACCGGCATATCAGGAACTGACTCTGCGACCTTCCTGAAAAATTCCGCCAGCATCTTCACATTTGCCGGCTTGAAGTATGAGGGTGATGTCAAAGCCACCGCAAACAGCCCCAACTTTTTTGACTCTTTCGCAAGTTCAATGCAATCCTTGTAACAGGTGCCACCGAGGTGGTTTATTACTTTAATGTTTCCACCTGAAGTAGCCTTGGCCCACGCTTCTGCAACAATCAGCTTTTCGCGGGTTGTTGTTGAAACGCCCTCACCGGTTGAACCGTTGATGAAAGCCCCAACGACGCCATTTGAGGCTAAAAGGCCATGGTATCTTTCAATGACCTGAGCATTGACTTCACCGTCAGGATGCATCGGGGTGAAAGGTGCGGCAATGAGGCCGGATATTTTTTCTGTATTCATATGATCAGTTAATTTTTAGTTTAAAGGTTGCAACGGGCAGACCAGATTCTCCGGCAAGGTTGCCTTCTGAGTATGGCTTCCAGCCGTATCTCACTGAAACCGCATCGGCGGATTCGATCATGATGCGGTTGCGGCTAATTACTGCCTTTGCCGGTATGTAATAGTTGCCTGTTGAAGAAATTTCAATTTCCCTGACCGGTAACCCGTCGGATGTTCTCAGTTTCCAGGTATGCCTGAATGAAATTATAATTTTACCGTTTTTCAGTTCTGCCTTATAAGGCTCCGGGCTCCTCCTGAATTCACCTTTACCGTAGGTTTCCTTAAGGGCAAGATCTGCAAAGCGTTCTCCGACACTCTTCTTATCCCTTGGGTGGACATCTGTCGGATGACCGACGTCAGTGGTGACAACCATGCCTGAGAAAGGAATGACTCCGGCAAGCCTGCGCTGGGAATCCCTGAAGGCAGGCCATGACGGCCTGTTAAGACTCGAGAGCTGGGCATAGTAAAATGGCAGTTGGGCATCATTCCATACATCTCTCCAGTTACGGACCATTTCAGGCAACATCACTTCATATAGTTCCGGGAAATTGGCATTTGACTCTCCCTGATACCAGAGAAATCCCCTGACGGGAAAGCCTGCCAGCTTCGAAATTCCTGCCTCGAAAAGGTAAGCAGGCTCGAATGGATGACGCTGCCTTGGATTATCCGTCAGTTGAAGGGTTGACGCAATTGCGTCTTTGACCCATTTGTCCTGGTATTCACTTTTACGGTAATCATATAACAGATCCACCAGCTGTGGATGTACCTCCAGCGCTTTCCTCTCTATCCAGGCTTCAGCCGGGGAGCCGCCCACAGCCAGCTCTATAAGTCCGACAGGCATACCGAGCTCGGCCCTCAGCCTTCGTCCAAAGTACCAGGCAACTGCTGAGAAATCATCTGCTGTCTCCCTGGAAGCAACCATCCACTCTCCCTTTTCAAAGAACTCAAGGTTGTTGATTTCCGATAAAGTCAGGGAATCCCATGATTCGTTCCAGTTCACCTGTCTGTGCTTAAAGTTGTTTATGCGCAGGAGTTCGTCTGAGTATGATGAGGGGATCTCATCCCAGCCATCAGAATTGCCGGCAGACCACTCCATATTCGACTGTCCGGAGCAAAGCCACACCTCGCCTGCCAGGATATTTCGAAGGACAACCGAATCATCAGGTGTCGTGACCCTTAACTGATATGGCCCGCCTGACTTCAGAGGCTCAAGCTGCACGTTCCACTCACCCGTCGCGGATGCCTTTGTCGCATATACCCTTTCAGCTATCGAAACCTCAACCGGCTCGTTCCTGTCAGCCATTCCGGACAGGCTTATACTTCTGTCATGCTGAAGCACCATATTGTCGCTCCAGGCTTCAGGAAGGCTCAAACCTCCGTAATTGCCGATACATGCTACTTCTATCCTTTCTTCCGGGAGAANNTGACAATCATGGCTGTGAACATCCACTTCACAAGCCGCGTCTCCGGAGTTGAGAACCGGCCGACAGGTAGTTTTATTACCAGGCTGTTCCATCCCTCCCTGAGGTTTATGCTGACCGGTGGCCTGCTCCATATATCCTCGTTTGAGTATGGTGTTTCATGATCAGGTCTGATCCCCTGATTGTCCCACGAGGGGGGAGTGACCGGCTCACCATTGAACCACACCCTGCTGCGCTTGTAATCCCATTCGCCTGCGGGTGGAGCGGCATCAAGTTCAGATCTTCCGTAGTTATGAGTACTGAAATGAAGGCCTGCCTCCCCTTTTGAAGGGCTGTAGACCCAGGTATAGGCATATGCTGTCTGATCCGGGCGGGGATCACTGTAGAATGAAGGCACTTTATCACCCCAGACATGCCTCAGGTAGACGGCAGCACCTGCGGCAGGCGCAAACCTGACAGAGGGGCTGACATCATCACCCGGATTCTTTACCAGTTCATTCTCAAAGGGAGCGGCCCAGCCTGTGTTTCCGTAGTTTGGGATCTGGCTGCTGATTTTCCAGGAGATCTGTGACTGAGCAAGGTAGGGGAAGGGAACATCTGTCAGTGATCTTTCCCTGACAGCCATCATTCTCGATTCAAAATCCCGGAACCTCTCGAAGGCCGGGTCTCCGGGCATCCCCATCCTTACGCCGCGTGTCTTGATATCATCACCGCCTCCCGACCATGCACGTTCGGAAAAGGCCAGCATCATCGGGTAAAAAGCATTGGATACAAGGATATCTTCAACCGATGCCGGTTTCCTGTCGTTCCAGATGCTGCAGATGCCCCCGGCAAGCAGGTCCGATCCCGAAGGAGAATCACATAGCCTGGAGTTGTACAGCGCAAAGAGGTCAGAGTAATAGTCAGTATGATTGAGGTAACGATATCTTGAATCTATAACTGACGTGTTTTGAGGCATTGAAACATCAGCCCACAGGTGCCGGATTGCCTGCCGGTCCATTTCTCCACCGGGAAGCCAGCCAATCACCTCCTTGCCGTGGCTTCTCACCACCGACATCATGTCAGTGACGAAGTCCGGATCGGCTATCTTCACCTCGTCAGTGCCGATATGAAAATAATCTCCATCGAAAAGGCGGCATGCTTCATTCAGGAGTTTTTCAACCAAAACCTTTCCTTCGTGTGATTGCATGGTATGTCCGGTTGCCCTCGTAAACGCGGCACTGTGGCCCGGCATGTCAATCTCGGGGATGACCTCGACAAAATGTTTTTTGCAGAAGGAGACAAAATCCCTTATATCCTCCCTGGTATAAAACCCCTGTTTATCCCTGAGGCTGACACCCTCTCCGGTAAGTCCGGGAATAACTTCGCTTTCCAGCCGCCATGCAATGTCTTCAGTCAGGTGCCAGTGGAACGTATTGATCTTGAACGCGGAGAGAATCTGAACCTCTCTTTTCAGCTCATCAACAGGGATGAAACTCCTGCCGCAGTCATGCATGAATCCTCTTATCCTGAACGCCGGCCAGTCTGTTATGGAGCATCCCGCCAGGAATTGACCGCTGCTGTCCCTTCCGGAAAGCTGGTTCAGAGTAGCCTGTGCCCTGAAGAACCCCTCCTCACCGGTTGCATAGATCAGAACTGAATCAGCACGTACAACGAGACGGTATGCTTCTTCCATGTTTAACGAGGCTTCATGAATCGAAGCCACAGTCACCCTTCTTACCCTGGGATCAATCAACGGGTCCTCCGCATTGCACCTGAATTTTTCCGATGTCCATTTTACAATCCGGGGCGCCGGCAACAGGGACGGCTTTCCGATAGCGGGGCTGGCAGCAATGTCAGGACCTGTTAAAATGATTAACAGGAACAGCAGATGACAGCCTTTTGTGAGCAGGTTCATGGCAGCTAGCTAGGGTGATTGCTCATTTGCTGTCAAAGAAATCGGATACAGGGATTTTCTGAAAGTAGAGTTCTTTAACGCCCTCATAGAGTATCCCGACATGTTCCTCGTCAACCATTGTAAGACATGAATAGCCGTAACCTGCAGGCCCGAAAAGCTTTACCTGTTGTTGCTCCGGCCATGTCAGACCTTCGTCAGTACTTGCCTTAACAGTCATATTTACCCTGCTTGCCTTGTCATTTGGGTTGGAGAAGAACAGCACCTTCTTCTTCAGCCCGTCAACGGAAAGGTCAGATGCAATCAGGCTGGCCATGCAGTTTGGTTCCGGCAGTGCTGAGTTTGAAGAGGGATGGACTGTCCAGGTCCGGCCCATGTCAGAAGTAACCGCCACTGCCCTCCCGTTGGAATCGCTTTTATCACTTCTATTGCGGTCATCGCGCATATTAAGCATCAGGCTGCCGTCAGAAAGCTCGCCCACCTGTGCCTCAGTGGTGTTCGATTTAGCTCCGGTACCGATATGCCAAGTATCGCCGCCATCCTTACTGTATATGATTGTTGAGTGGCAGGTATACTGCCCGCCGTCGATTGCCTTGACTCCGATGTCAGTCTTGAACTGGGCAGGGAAGACCAGGGTCCCGTCACTCATGGTTATACCACGGCCTGGGCCCTGTAAAAGCAACTGCCAGGCAGGGTCCTTTATTTGCTCAGTGATATTTACAGGGTCAGACCATGTCAGGCCGTCATCAGTACTCTTCACAAGCATGAACTGACCTGTCTCCTGTGGAGTCATGCCAGGCTGTGAGGCCCACCAGAGCATTTTGTCAGGCGCTGAACCGCTCATCCACAATGCAGCTACCCACAATGTATTCGTAATCTGGTCGTAAAGGATACTTGGATCTCCTGCGCCATTGAGGTTCTGAGGCAAACCTCCGTACTCTCCCATATCCATGATCACCTTCATCGGCTCCCATGTCCTGCCTCCGTCCGTACTCCTGCTCATGCCTATATCGATATCCTCCTGAAGGTCTTTGCTGTTGTTGTACCTGTTGTCATAGACGGCAATCAGAGTCCCGGCAGATGTGGTTACCAGCCCTGGTATCCGATAGGTATCACATCCGTCCTGGCCTGCTGCTCTCACTATTTTTCCGAACCTTATCACAGATCCGGTGGCGGCAGCAGTATACCTGGCCGTGGCACCGTTACTGAACGAGAGAATGACCGATTCAATCCGCAGTTTTCCAGCCGGATCAGAATCAGGTTTGGCCCTGAAATCCAGCATAAAGGTATGTTTGCCTGCAGTAATTGCCTGGTTTCCCTTAAAAAGAAGGGTATGGGACGGATTATTGACAGTTCCAATCAATACTCTGCGTGGTACTCCGGGAACTATCCCGGTGTACCACGCAGAGATTGAAGCCAGCGAGGTGACTGAACTTTCCGGGGCAAATTGCACCTCTATTCCGTCAACCGACAACGGATCTTCTGTACCTTCTGCCGTTATGATCAGGGTAACCAGGTCATTTTGTTCCCTTTCGACAAAGAGCGGCTCCGACTTTATGGAAATCTCAGGCTCACCGATTTTCCAGCCGGAATCAGGATCCGGGCTCTTTTCGCATCTGGCTGCCATTAATATTAAGGGCACCAGCAGGAATGAAATTTTCATAAATACAAAGCTTTAAAAAAAGTTTCAGAA
This sequence comes from Bacteroidales bacterium UBA4788, assembly GCA_002402965.1. Lineage (GTDB taxonomy): Bacteria > Bacteroidota > Bacteroidia > Bacteroidales > VadinHA17 > SR-FBR-E99. The sequence continues at coordinate 602 of DHGW01000038.1, read as the reverse complement.
AAAAAACAGGCGGGGCCCCGGCCTTCAACGGCCGGGACCTTCGCCTGTCCACCCTAAATCAACGGAAAAACCGCAACCATTTTAGTAACCTTCTGTCTGTACCAGTTCTGAATCATTTGCCAGCATAGACTGTGAGATCGAGTAGTATATTTTATATGCTTCTGTGGGATCCAGAGCAGCTACTTCATCAAAAACAAAGGTACTGCCTGCCCTCACCAGGTCCCACCATCTCTTGCCTTCGCCGATGAATTCCTTCAGTCTTTCATCAAGTATTGCCTTGGCGTTCACTGACGGGCTAACGTTTACGTAGGTATACGCTGCACCATAATTGGCCCCGTATGCTCTCTGACGAACTGCATTGATCTCCGAAGAAGGATCCTGACTGAGATTGTTTTTTGCTTCGGCAAGCATAAGCAACACATCAGCATAGCGGTAAAGGGGAACATTGTTGTAATCCTTCCTCAGGTTATCAACATCTACAATACCTAGAAACTTGTTCAGTACGGCGCCCTGGTAGGTTGACTCACCTGCAACATAGGGAATATGTACAGCACCGTCAGAATAGAGCCTCAAAAAGGTATTTCTCCGTGCGTCATTCAGGT